>NZ_SIZZ01000001.1:600745-1201491 GCF_004322705.1 Dyella terrae
GGTTTCGTGACCACCAGCGTCGACGCCCTGATGAACTGGGCGCGTACTGGTTCGATGTGGCCGATGACCTTCGGTCTCGCTTGCTGCGCCGTGGAAATGATGCACGCTGGCGCCGCGCGTCTGGATCTTGACCGTTATGGCGTGATCTTCCGCCCGAGCCCGCGTCAGTCTGACGTGATGATCGTGGCCGGCACCCTGGTCAACAAGATGGCCCCGGCGCTGCGCAAGGTCTACGACCAGATGCCGGATCCGAAGTGGGTCATCTCCATGGGTAGCTGCGCCAATGGCGGCGGCTATTACCACTACTCGTACTCCGTGGTGCGCGGCTGCGACCGCATCGTGCCGGTGGATATCTACGTGCCGGGCTGCCCGCCGACGGCTGAAGCGTTGATCCACGGCATCCTGCAGTTGCAGAAGAAGATCCGCCGCACCAGCACCATTGCGCGTTCCTGAAGGCGTCGCTCATGACCGATACGCAATCGAACTCGCTGGCCGGGCGCCTCACCGCGCGATTCGGCGACACGCTCAAGCTCTCCATTGTTCGCAATGAAATCACCGCCGAGCTGGCGGCTGCCGATCTGATCGCTGTCGCTACCGCGCTGCGTGACGAGGCGCCGTTCCGTTTTGGCGTCTTCATCGACATCTGCGGCGTCGACTACCTCGGCTACGGCCAGACCGAATGGGATACCGAGTCCGTATCCGGTACCGGCTTCTCACGCGGTGTGGAAGGCGAGGCCATGGGGCGTTTCACCTGGGCCAATCGCCCGCGTGACGTCGACCAGCCGCGCCGCTTTGCTTCCGTGGTCCACCTGCTGTCGCTCGAGAACAACCAGCGCATTCGCCTGCGCGTGTTCTGCGAAGACGACTCGCTGCCGGTGGTGCCCTCGCTGACGGGCGTGTGGGCTGGCGCCAACTGGTTCGAGCGTGAAGCGTTCGACCTGTACGGCATCATCTACGAGGGCCATCCGGACCTGCGCCGCCTGCTGACCGATTACGGTTTCGTCGGCCATCCGTTCCGCAAGGACTTCCCGCTGATCGGCAACGTCGAAGTGCGCTACGACCCCGAGCAGAAGCGCGTGGTGTACGAACCCGTGTCGATCGAGCCGCGCGTGCTGGTGCCGCGCGTCATCCGTGACGACGCCGACCTGCTGCAGGCGAAGGCCGAAGCGGCCGATAACTGGCGGAACAACTGATCATGCAAGAGATCCGCAATTACACGATGAACTTCGGCCCGCAGCATCCGGCTGCGCACGGCGTGCTGCGCCTGGTGCTGGAAATGGACGGCGAGACCATCGTCCGTGCCGATCCGCACGTGGGCCTGCTGCACCGTGGTACCGAGAAGCTGGCCGAAGCCAAGCCGTTCAACCAGTCGATCGGCTACATGGATCGCCTGGATTACGTATCCATGATGTGCAACGAGCACGCTTACGTGCGCGCGATCGAAACCCTGATGGGGATCGAGGCGCCGGAGCGTGCGCAGTACATCCGCACCATGTTCGACGAGATCACCCGCATCCTGAACCACCTCATGTGGATCGGTTCCAACGCGCTCGATCTCGGTGCCATGGCGGTGTTCCTGTACGCCTTCCGTGAGCGCGAAGAGCTCATGGACGTCTACGAGGCGGTGTCGGGCGCGCGCATGCACGCCACCTACTACCGTCCGGGCGGCGTGTACCGCGACCTGCCGGGCAAGATGTCCCAGTACCGTGAGTCGCCCTGGCACAAGGGCAACGACCTCAAGCGCCTCAATGCGTGGCGTGAGGGTTCCATGCTCGATTACCTCGAAGCCTTCACCGCCGACTTCCCGTCGAAGGTGGATGAGTACGAGGAGCTGCTCACCAATAACCGCATCTGGAAGCAGCGTACGGTCGGCATTGGCGTGATCTCGCCGGAGCTGGCGCAGCAGTGGGGCATGACCGGCGCGATGCTGCGCGGTTCGGGCCTGGCCTGGGATTTGCGCAAGAAGCAGCCATACGCCAAGTACGCCGAGATGGATTTCGACATCCCGGTGGGCGTCAACGGCGACTGCTACGACCGTTACCTGGTGCGCGTCGAAGAGATGCGCCAGTCCAACCGCATCATCCAGCAGTGCGTGAAGTGGCTGCGGGCCAACCCGGGTCCGGTGATGGTGGAAAACTTCAAGGTCGCGCCGCCCAAGCGCGAGGCCATGAAGGAGGACATGGAAGCCCTGATCCATCACTTCAAGCTGTTCACCGAAGGCTACGGTGTGCCGGCCGGCGAGACGTACTGCGCCGTCGAGGCACCCAAGGGCGAGTTCGGTTGCTATCTGGTTTCCGATGGCGCCAACAAGCCGTTCCGCGTGCACCTTCGCGCGCCGGGCTTCGCCCACCTGTCGTCGATCGATCCCATCGTGCGCGGCCACATGCTGGCTGACGTGGTGGCGATGATCGGCACCTATGACCTCGTGTTCGGCGAAGTCGATCGCTGAGCCGACGGGAGCATACGCAATGAAAGCCACCGGAAATTACGAGCAGGTCAAGAACGTCGACCCGCTCGCCGTCCTCAACGAGCACACCCGCCATCACATCGATGAGTGGGTTGCGCGTTTTCCGCCTGACCGCAAGCGCTCGGCCGTCATCCAGGGCCTGTTCGCCGCGCAGGAACAGAACCAGGGCTTCCTGACCGACGAGCTGATCACCGCCGTCGCCAAGTACCTGGACATCCCGGCCGTGTGGGCCTACGAGGTGGCGAGCTTCTATTCGATGCTCGAAACCAAGCCGGTCGGCCGCAACAACGTCGCCATCTGCACGAACATCTCGTGCTGGCTGAACGGTGCGGAAGATCTGGTCAAGCACTGCGAGAAGAAGCTGGGCATCAAGCTGGGCGAAAGCACCGCCGATGGCCGCGTCTATCTCAAGCGCGAAGAAGAATGCATCGCTGCCTGCGCCTGCGCGCCGGCGATGACGGTGAATGGTCATTACCACGAGCGTCTCACGACCGAAAAGGTCGACGAGATCCTCGACGGTCTCAAGTAAGGGCAGGGCGTCATGGCATACGGTCCGGCACCCCAGGAACATCAGGTCGTCTACACCACGCTGCATTTCGACAAGCCGTGGGCGATGGACAGCTACACCCAGGTCGGTGGCTACGAAGCGTGGAAGAAAATCCTCGCCGAGAAGCCCGATCCGAACACGCTTATCGAAGAGCTCAAGAAGAGCAACCTGCGCGGCCGTGGCGGCGCGGGCTTCCCGACGGGTCTGAAGTGGTCCTTCATGCCCAAGGGCAACATGCAGAAGTACATCCTCTGCAACTCCGATGAATCGGAGCCCGGTACCTGCAAGGACCGCGACATCCTGCGCTTCAATCCCCATGCGGTGATTGAAGGCATGGCCATCGCGTGCTACTGCACCGGCTCGACCGTCGCCTACAACTACCTGCGTGGCGAGTTCCACCATGAGCCCTTCGAACATTTCGAAGAAGCGCTCAAGGAAGCCTATGCCGCCGGCCTGCTGGGCAAGAACATTCAGGGCACCGGCCTTGATGTCGACATCTATGGCGCCCTGGGCGCCGGTGCCTACATCTGTGGCGAAGAAACCGCGCTCATGGAATCGCTGGAAGGCAAGAAGGGCCAGCCGCGCTTCAAGCCGCCGTTCCCGGCCAATTTCGGCCTGTACGGCAAGCCGTCGACCATCAACAACACCGAAACCTACGCCTCGGTGCCGGCCATCCTGCGCAAGGGTGCGGACTGGTTCCTGGCACAGAGCAAGACCAAGAACGGTGGCCCGAAGATCTTCTCGGTCTCCGGCTGCGTGCAGAAGGGCGGCAACTTCGAAGTGCCGCTCGGCACCACTTTCGACGAACTGCTGGAAATGGCCGGTGGCCTGCGTCCGGGTCGTACGCTGAAGGGCGCGATTCCCGGTGGCGTGTCCATGCCGGTGTTGCGCGCCGAACAGCTCAAGGGGCTGCCGTTTGATTACGACACCCTGCGCGATCTCAAGACAGGTCTGGGTTCGGGCGCCATCGTGGTGCTGGATGACACCGTCTGCACCGTGCGCTTCACCCGTCGCATCTCGCAGTTCTTCCACAAGGAATCCTGCGGCCAGTGCACGCCGTGCCGTGAAGGCACCGGCTGGATGCACCGCGTGCTGACGCGCATCGTGGACGGTCAGGGCACCATGGACGATCTCCATCGCCTGAAGGCCATTGCCGGCCAGATCGAAGGCCACACCATCTGCGCCTTCGGTGAAGCCGCGGCGTGGCCGGTGCAGGGCTTCCTGCGCCAGTTCTGGGATGAATTCGAGTACTACATCGTCAATGGTCGCTCCATTGTCGACGACAAGCTTGGAGCCGCCGCATGAGTGCGCAGCCCGCCAACCACACGGCCCCCGATCTGATCAACATCGAGATCGACGGCAAGCCGACGCAGATCCGCAAGGGTGCGATGATCATCGAGGCGGCTGACGCCATCGGCGTCGCCATCCCGCGTTTCTGCTATCACCGCAAGCTCCCGATCGCTGCCAACTGCCGCATGTGCCTGGTGGAAGTGGAAATGGGCGGCAAGCCCATGCCCAAGCCGCAGCCGGCCTGCGCCACTCCGGTGGCCGATGGCATGAAGGTGCAGACGCGTACCAACACCGCGCTGAAGTTCCAGCGCGACGTGATGGAATTCCTGCTGATCAACCACCCGCTCGACTGCCCGATCTGCGATCAGGGCGGCGAATGCGAACTGCAGGACGTGGCCCTGGGCTACGGCCGCAGCGTGTCGCGTTACACCGAGCGCAAGCGCACCATCGCCGACGAGAACCTCGGCCCGCTGGTTGCCACCGAGATGACGCGTTGCATCCAGTGCACGCGCTGCGTCCGTTTCACCAGCGAAATCGCCGGTACGTACGAACTCGGCGGCATGAGCCGTGGCGACAATCTGCAGATCGGTACCTACATCGGCAAGACCATCGAGACGGAACTGTCGGGCAACATCATCGACGTCTGCCCGGTGGGTGCCCTGACCAACAAGCCGTTCCAGTTCCAGGCGCGCGCCTGGGAGCTGGTGGCCAAGCCGTCCGTCGCCTACCACGATGCGCTGGGCTCGAACCTGTGGCTGCATACGCGCCGCGGCGAAGTGCTGCGTACCGTGCCGCGCGACAACGAGTCGATCAACGAGTGCTGGCTGTCGGATCGTGATCGCTACAGCCACCAGGGTTTGTACGCCGCTGATCGCGTGTCGGCCCCGCAGGTCAAGCGCAACGGCCAGTGGCAGACCACGACGTGGGAAGACGCGTTGACGGTTGCCGGCGAAGCGCTGACCCGCACGCCGGGTAATGAGCTCGGCGTGCTGGTGCATCCGGCCACGACCACGGAAGAGGGCGACCTGCTGGTTCGTCTTGCCCGTGGCCTTGGCAGCGCACACATCGATCATCGCCTGCGTCAGCTTGATTTCGCCGACGGCGCCGTCGCCCAGACCTTTGGTCTGCCGGTTGCGGACGTCGACAAGGTCAAGTCGGCATTGCTGGTCGGTTCCGACCTGCGCCACGAAATGCCGCTGCTCAACCATCGCGTGCACCAGGCGACCAAGAAGGGCGCCAAGGTCTACGCGGTCAATCCGGCACGTTTCGCGTTCAACTACGCGCTTGCCGGCCAAGAAGTCGTCGCACCGCAGGCGATGGTCGGCGCGCTGCTGGCCCTGGCCAAGGCCGCTGTCGATGCCGGTGCCTCGGCCCCGGGCGCGCTGGCTGACGCCATCGGTTCGGCTTCGGCTGACGCGGGTGACGCAGAGGCCATTGCCACGCTGAAGGACGGCAAGGCGGTCGTGATCTTCGGCGAAGCGGCGGCCACCCATCCGCAGGCTTCGTGGCTGCGCGCCATCGCCCGCTTCATCGCGCAGGCGACTGGTGCTGGCTTCAACGAGATTCCGGTGGGCGCGAATGCGCTGGGCCTGGCTCGCGTTGGCGTAGTCCCTGGCAATGGCGGCCTCGACGCGCAGGCCATGCTGGCCCAGCCGCGCAAGGGTTACCTGCTTTACGGCGTGGAAATTCCGCACGACGTCGCCGACGGTGCTGCCGCCATCAAGGCGCTGCACGCTGCCGAGCGCGTGGTGGCTTTCACCGCGTTCGCCAGCGCTGCGCTGCGCGAAGTGGCCGACGTGATCCTGCCGATCGCGCTGCTGCCGGAAATGGACGGCACCCTGGTGAACGTCGATGGCCTGGCGCAGAGCGTTGCGGCCGGTTCGAAGGCACCAGGCGACGCGCGCCCGGGTTGGAAGGTCCTGCGTGCCCTCGGCGGCGCGCTCAAGCTCGGCGGTTTCGAGTTCGATGACCTGTCCGGTCTGCGCGAAGGCATCGCCGATCGCAACGCACCGGTGCGTGACGGCCTGGCCGCCCGCGGCGACGTCGCTAGCCTGACCCGCGTCGCCACGTGGCCGATCTACCGTACCGATGCCGTGCTGCGTCGTGCCACGGCACTCAGCTCGCACCCGCTCAACCGTGCTCCGGCCGTGCGCCTGAACGCGGACGAGGCAGGGCGCCAGGGTCTGGCCGAAGGCGCCTCGGTGCGTGTTGCCAACGTCTCGCTGCCGCTGGTCATCGATGCATCCGTGCCCGATGGCGCGGTGTGGATCGAGGCCGCGCACGACCTCACTGCCACGCTGCCGCCTTACGGCGCAGCCATCACCCTGAGCAAGGCGTAAGCACATGGGCGAACAGATCCTCAACCAGCTCGTCTGGCCGATCATCTACATCCTGTGTATCGCCGTTCCGGTGATCCTCGCGGTGGCGATGTTCGTGTACTGGGAGCGCAAGGTCATCGGCTGGATGCACGTGCGCATGGGACCGAACAAGGTCGGTCCCCTGGGCTTGCTGCAGGCCTTCGCCGACGTGGTGAAGCTGCTCATCAAGGAAGTCATCCTTCCGACCAACGCGAACAAGTTCCTGTATTACCTGGCACCGATGCTGGCCCTGGTGCCGGCGTTCGCCGCGTGGGCCGTGATCCCGTTCAACGACAAGATGGTGCTGGCGAACGTCAACGCCGGCGTGCTGTACCTGCTGGCGATGACCTCGCTGGGCGTGTACGGCATCATCCTCGCCGGCTGGGCATCGAACTCGCGCTACGCGCTGCTGGGTGCGATGCGCTCGGCCGCGCAGGTCATTTCGTATGAGCTGGCCATGGGCCTGTGCCTGGTTTGCGTGCTGGTGCTCGCCGGTTCGCTGAACCTGTCCGAGATCGTGCATGCCCAGGCCGGTGCCAAGGGTATCTTCGACTGGTTCTGGCTGCCGCTGCTGCCGGTCTTCGTCATCTACTTCATCTCGGGCGTTGCCGAAACCAACCGCGCACCGTTCGACGTGGCCGAAGGCGAATCGGAAATCGTCGCTGGTTTCCACGTGGAGTATTCGGGCTCGGCCTTCGCGATCTTCTTCCTGGCCGAATACGCCAACATGATCCTGGTCAGCTTCCTGGCCGCGATCCTGTTCCTCGGTGGCTGGCTCTCGCCGTTCCCGGCGTCCTGGGGTTTCCTGGGGCAGGGCAGCTTCTGGTGGCTGTTCGTCAAGGCCTTCGCCTTCGCCTTCATGTTCCTGTGGTTCCGCGCCAGCTTCCCGCGTTACCGCTATGACCAGATCATGCGTCTGGGCTGGAAGGTCTTCATTCCCATCACCATCGTCTGGGTCCTCGTCGCCGGCTGCATGAAGTATTTCGGCTGGGTCAGCATCGGCACGGGAGGCTGAGCAAACCATGTCACGCGTTACGCACTATTTCAAAAGCCTGCTCCTGATCGAGCTGCTGAAGGGCATGGGTCTGACCATGCGCTACATGTTCAGCCCGAAGTACACGATGCGCTACCCGATGGAGCACATCCCCAAGTCCAACCGCTTCCGCGGTCTGCATGCGCTGCGCCGCTACGCCAACGGCGAAGAACGTTGCATCGCATGCAAGCTGTGCGAGGCCGTGTGCCCGGCACTGGCGATCACCATCGACTCCGCCCCGCGTGAGAGCGATGGCCAGCGCCGTACCACGCGCTACGACATCGATCTGTTCAAGTGCATCTTCTGCGGCTTCTGCGAAGAAAGCTGCCCGGTGGATTCCATCGTCGAGACGCACGTGCACGAATACCACTTTGAACAGCGTGGTGAAAACGTGGTGACCAAGTCGCAGCTGCTCGCCATCGGCGACCGTTTCGAGCAGGACATCGCTGCCGCCCGCACTCAAGACGCCGCGTATCGCTGAGGACACAACTGTGATTGATCCGTCTGTGTTCCAACTCGTTTGCTTCTACGCCTTCGCCGCGGTGACGGTGGTCGCTGCGCTGGGCGTGATTTCGCTGCGCAACACCGTGCATGCCGTGCTTTCGCTGGTGCTGACCTTCTTCAGTACTGCTTGCATCTGGATGCTGGCCGAAGCGGAGTTCCTCGCCATTGCGCTGATCGTCGTGTACGTCGGTGCGGTGATGGTGCTGTTCCTGTTCGTCGTGATGATGCTCGACATCAAGCAGGAGCAGGTCCGCGAAGGGTTCATCAAGTACCTGCCGGTCGGCATCATCGTCGCCCTGGTCATGCTGGGCGAAATGCTTGCCATGATCGGCGTGCGTGCCATGCATTCCCAAGTCATGGGCGCCGATCCGGCCCTCGTGTCGGCCGGTTCCAACACCGAGTGGCTGGGTCATGCGCTTTACACCCAGTTCCTGCTGCCGTTCGAAATCGCCGCACTGATCCTCACGGTCGGTGTCGTCGCCGCCGTCGCCCTGACCCTGCGTCAGCGCAAGGGTGCGCGTCATCAGGCCGCCAGCCAGCAGGTCCGCGTCCAGGCCAGCGATCGCGTCCGCCTCGTCAAGATGGCGAGCGAGCAACCGGCTGACGTCGCCGGCCAGGCCCCGAATCAGGAGACCACGCCATGATCACGCTTTCGCACTTCATCGTGCTTGGCGCGGTGCTGTTCTGCATCGCAGTGGCCAGCTTGTTCATCAACCGCAAGAACGTCATCGTCCTCCTGATGTCGATCGAGCTGATGCTGCTGGCCGTGAACATCAACTTCGTGGCCTTCTCGCGCTTCCTCGGCGACGTGGCCGGCCAGGTGTTCGTGTTCTTCATTCTCACTGTGGCCGCGGCGGAAACCGCTATCGGCCTGGCGATCCTCGTGTTGCTGTTCCGTAATCGCAGCACGATCAACATCGCCCAAATCGACAGCATGAAGGGTTGAGCCGATGGGTATGTCCACTTCCATTCTGCTGACCATCGCGCTGGCGCCACTCGTCGGCTGCTTGCTGGCCGGCTTCCTCGGTCGCTTCATCGGCCGGGCAGGGGCACACACCGCTACCATCCTTGGTGTTGGCGTCGCCTGCGCCCTGTCGATCTACGTGCTTTACCAGCTCTGCACAGGCGCGGTGCCGGTCTATAACCAGAACATCTACACCTGGTTCGAAATCGGCAAGTTCAGCGCCAGCGTCGGCTTCCTGGTCGACAAGCTCACCGCCATGATGATGGTGGTGGTCACCTTCGTGTCGCTGCTGGTGCACATCTACACCATCGGCTACATGGCCGAAGACGACGGCTACCAGCGCTTCTTCAGCTACATCTCGCTCTTCACCTTCTCGATGTTGATGCTCGTCATGAGCAACAACTTCATGCAGCTGTTCTTCGGCTGGGAGGCGGTGGGCCTGGTGTCGTACCTGCTGATCGGCTTCTGGTACAAGCGTCCGACGGCGATCTTCGCCAACCTCAAGGCATTCCTGGTCAACCGCGTCGGCGACTTTGGCTTCCTGCTGGGTATTGCGGCGATCCTGTACTTCCTGGGCACGCTGGACTACGCCACGGCGTTCTCCAATTCCGACAGCCTGATCGGCCGCACGCTGCAGATCACCGCGAACACCCATTGGGATGCCGCGACCGTGATCAGCATCCTGCTGTTCATCGGCGCCATGGGTAAGTCGGCGCAGGTGCCGCTGCATGTGTGGCTGCCGGACTCGATGGAAGGCCCGACGCCGATCTCCGCACTGATCCACGCCGCGACGATGGTGACCGCGGGCATCTTCATGGTCGCGCGCATGTCGCCGATCTTCGAACTGTCCGAGTCCGCGCTGAGCTTCGTGATGATCATCGGTGCCACCGGCGCCCTGTTCACCGGCCTGATCGGCATCGTGCAGAACGACATCAAGCGCGTGGTCGCCTATTCGACGCTGTCGCAGCTCGGCTACATGACGGTCGCCCTGGGCGTGTCCGCCTATGCCGGTGCCGTGTTCCACCTGATGACCCATGCGTTCTTCAAGGCCCTGCTGTTCCTGGGTGCCGGCTCGGTCATCATCGCCATGCACCATGAGCAGGACATGCGCTACATGGGTGGCCTGCGCAAGTACATGCCGGTGACCTGGATCACCATGTGGATCGGTTCGCTGGCCCTGTGCGGCGTGCCGTTCTTCGCCGGCTTCTACTCGAAGGACGCCATCATCGAGGCCGTGGGCGAGTCCCATCGCTGGGGTGCGAACTACGCTTACTTCTGCGTGCTGGCCGGTGCCTTTGTCACCGCGCTGTACACCTTCCGCCAGATGTACCTGACGTTCCACGGCAAGGAGCGCTTCACGGTGGTGTCGGATCACGGCCACGGCCATGGTCATCACGATGACCATCATGACGATCACCACGACGATCATGGTCACCATGAGTCCGGCGTGCTGCATCACGCGCCGAAGGAATCGCCGTGGGTGGTGACGCTGCCGCTGGTGCTGCTGGCGATTCCGTCGGTCATCATCGGTTTCCTGGCGATCGAGCCGATGCTGTTTGGCGGCTGGTTCGGCAGTGCGATTACCGTGCATGAGTCGAACAATGTGCTCGGTGAGCTGGCCCATGAGTTCCACGGTGCCGTTGCCATGGCGCTGCACGGCTTTACGCAGTGGCCGTTCTTCCTGGTCCTGGCGGCCTTCGCCATCCAGACCTACATCTATCTGTTCAACCCGGCGCTGGCCGATCGCATCAAGTCGGCCCTCAAGCCGCTCTGGACGATCCTCGACCGCAAGTACTGGGTGGACGACGTTTATTTCGCAGTGTTTGCCAAGGGTGGTGTGAAGCTTGGCCGCGCGTTCTGGAAGGGCGGTGATGCCGCGGTGATCGACGGTGCCATGGTCAATGGCTCGGCGTCGCTGGTTAAGCGCATTGCGAGCATGTTCCGCGCGCTGCAGTCCGGCTACCTCTATCACTATGCCTTCGCGATGATTCTCGGCCTGATCCTGCTACTTGGCGGGTACTGGCTGGTCGGGCAATAAGGGAACCCAGATCCATGTTCAATCACTTGCTCAGCCTGCTGATCTGGCTACCTGTCGTTGGCGCCATCCCGGTGCTGATGGCCGGGTCCGGTCGTCCGAACACCGCGCGCTGGCTTGCGCTGGCGGTGGCCGTGCTCACCTTCGTCCTCAGCCTGTTCCTGCTTACGCAGTACAACCCGGTTGACCCGGCGAAGCAGCTGACCGAAAGCTACCTGTGGATCTCGTCGCTCGGCGTCCACTACGGTCTTGCTGTCGACGGCATCTCGGTCGCACTGATCCTGCTGACGACCTTCGTCGGCATCCTGGTCATCGTGGGTGCCTGGGAAGTCATCCAGGACAAGCCGCACCAGTACATGGCCGCCATGCTGGTGCTCGAAGGCCTGATGATCGGCGTGTTCTGCGCTACGGACGCGTTGCTGTTCTACGTGTTCTTCGAAGCCATGCTCATCCCGATGTTCATCCTCATCGGTATGTGGGGCGGTCCGCGTCGTGTCTACGCCACCCTCAAGTTCTTCATCTATACGTTCTTCGGCTCCATCTTCATGCTGGTGGGCCTGATCTACCTGTACCTGAAGGCCGGTTCGTTCGACCTGAACACGCTGGCGGCGCTGCCGCTGACGCTGCAGGAGCAGACCTGGTTGTTCTTCGCCTTCCTCATCGCGTTTGCGGTGAAGGTTCCGATGGTGCCGGTCCACACCTGGTTGCCGGATGCCCACGTGGAAGCGCCTACGGGTGGTTCGGTGGTGCTGGCGGCCGTGATGCTGAAGATCGGTGGCTACGGTTTCCTCCGTTTCTCGCTGCCCATCGTGCCGGACGCGTCCGAAGCCTATGCCTGGCTGGTGATTGGCCTGAGCCTGGTGGCTGTGGTCTACATCGGCTACGTGGCGCTGGTACAGGAAGACATGAAGAAGCTGGTCGCGTACTCCTCGGTCGCGCATATGGGCTTCGTCACCCTGGGTATCTTCATCGCCTTCATGCTCGTGCGTGATGCCAACAACGCCGATGCAGCCAAGCTGGGCATGCAGGGCGCCATGGTGCAGATGATTTCGCATGGCTTCGTGTCGGGCGCGATGTTCTCGTGCATCGGCGTGCTGTACGACCGCCTGCATTCGCGCCAGATCAAGGACTACGGCGGCGTGATCAACGTCATGCCCTGGTTCGGTTTCTTCTACGTGCTGTTCGCCATGGCCAACAGCGGCCTGCCGGGCACCAGCGGTTTCGTGGGTGAGTTCTTCGTGATCCTGGCCAGCTTCAGTGCCAATCCGTGGATTGCGCTGTTCGCCGCCTTCACGCTGATCATCGGCGCCGCCTACACGCTGTGGATGGTCAAGCGCGTGCTGTGGGGTGACATCACCAACCCGCACGTGGCCGAAATGAAGGACATCAACGGCCGCGAGTGGTTCGTGCTCGGTGCCTTCGCTGCCGCCGTGCTGATCCTGGGCGTGTGGCCGCAACCGCTGATCCATCTGATGGACAGCTCGGTGACGCAGCTCGTGCAGCAGCTTGGCAACCACAAGATCTGAGAATGACCATGCCGAATATCAATGACATTCTGATCATGCTGCCGGAGCTGTATCTGGTAGTGGCGGCATGCTTCCTGTTGCTGCTCGACGCCTTCATGAAGCCCGAACAGCGCGGCATGCTGCACTGGCTCTCGATCGCCGTGCTGCTGATCGCCATCTACCTGGTCGTGGCAGGGCAGCCCAGCCAGCCGGTCACCGCCTTCGGTGGCATGTTTGTCCGTGACGGCGTGGCCGAGATCCTCAAGGTCTTCGCGCTGCTCAGCACCGCCCTGGTGTTTGTCTACGGTCGTCCGTACCTGACCGATCGCGGCTTGTTCGTCGGCGAGTTCTACACGCTGATGATCTTCGCCGTCATCGGCATCATGTTGTTGGTTTCGGCCGGTAGCCTGGTCACCGTGTACCTTGGCCTCGAACTGCTGACCTTGTCCTCGTACGCCCTGGTGGCGCTGAACCGCGATTCGAAGCTCTCGTCCGAAGCCGCCATCAAGTACTTCGTGCTGGGTGCACTGGCTTCGGGCATGCTGCTGTACGGCATGTCGATGGTCTATGGCGCCACCAGCACGCTGGACCTGGCCATGCTGCACGGTGCTGCCGCGCGCACCAGCATGCCGAACCTGCTGATTTTCGGCCTGATCTTCATGATCGTCGGCATCGGCTTCAAGATCGGTGCGGCTCCGTTCCACATGTGGATCCCGGACGTGTACCAGGGCTCGCCGACGGCCGTGACCATCTTCATCGGTTCGGCCCCGAAGCTGGCTGCTTTCGGCATGGCGTATCGCCTGCTGGAAACTGGCCTGGGCGACCTGTCGGCGCACTGGCAGCAAATGCTGGCCGTGCTGGCGGTGCTGTCGCTGGCCATCGGTAACCTGGTCGCCATCGTCCAGACGAACCTCAAGCGCCTGCTGGCGTACTCGACCATCTCCCACATGGGTTACCTGCTGCTGGGTCTGGTCAACGCCGGTCCGGAAGGCTACGCCTCGGCCCTGTTCTACGCGATCAGCTACGCGCTCATGGGTACCGCCGCGTTCGGCGTGATCCTGGCTCTGGCTCGTGCCGGTTTCGAGTGCGAAGAGATCGACGATCTCAAGGGCCTGAACCAGCGTTCGCCGTGGATGGCCTTCCTCATGCTGCTGGTGATGTTCTCGCTGGCTGGCGTCCCGCCGCTGTTCGGCTTCTTCGCCAAGTTCCTGGTGCTGCAGTCGGCCATTCACGCGGGCATGCTGTGGCTGGCCATTGTGGGTGCCGTGTTCGCCATCATCGGCATCTACTACTACCTGCGCGTGGTCAAGGTCATGTATTTCGACAAGCCGGGCGAGGGCGTCGAGCCCAGGCTGACCTCCGATCCGTCGGTGCGCCTGGTGCTGTCGCTCAATGCATTGTCCCTGCTGGTGCTGGGCTTCGCATGGGGCCCGCTGCTGGGCTGGTGCAAGAGCGTATTCCCCGGCGGCTGATCGATTTACGCAGGCATGGATGACGAGCCCATGCCTGCGATTCCTGTGATTTCGCAGGGATTTTTGGCTTTTTTCTCAAGTACTGTGAAATTAATTGCTACAAGGTGCTTGCAAGAAATCGGCCACCTCGTTAAACTTTTCAAACTCTGATGCGGGGTGGAGCAGTCTGGCAGCTCGTCGGGCTCATAACCCGAAGGTCGTAGGTTCGAATCCTACCCCCGCTACCAGATCTTTCTTAGAACAAGAAAGCCTCCTCGTGAGGCTTTTTTGTTGGGCGCAAGGATGCGTCGCACATTCGTCACGCTTTGGCTGCTACAGCTTCAAAGTTGCCGAACGTGCCCGGAAAGAGCCTGGAAGGGTCGGGACATCGGCGAGGCAGCTCTCGTTAAGAGAGCAGGGAATGGGCCGCTTGAGCCCATTTTTTGTTTCTGCAGACGGTACACAGGCTCTTATGGATACGCAGGCACTCGCACAACGCTTCACCGACGTACTGGCCGATCTGGGCCTGTCATGCCTCGGCGTGGAGTTCTCCCCATCGCAGGGCCAGAGTACCCTGCGCATCTACCTGGACGTGGAAGGCCGCGAAGTCACCCTCGACGATTGCGAGGCCGCGAGCCGCGAACTGTCCGCCATGCTGGACGTGGAAGACCCGATTCCGGGGCATTACCTGCTTGAAGTGTCGTCGCCCGGCATGGATCGTCCACTTTTCACGGCTGAGCAGTTCGGCAGGGTCACGGGCCAGGAAGTGAAAGTGCTATTGAAGGCGCCGATCGAAGGTCGCCGTCGTCTCAAGGGCAAGGTGCTGGCAGTGGAAGGCGAGCGTATTTCGCTGGAAGCCGAAGGCAAGACATTCGATTTCGATCACGACGCCGTGGAAACCGCGCGCATCGTGCCGGACTGGGCAGCGCTGGGTTATCAGCCGCAGCCCAAGCCGGGCAAGAAGCCGGCCGGCAAGAAAGCCGCCAAGTAATTCATCAGACCGATTCGGACGCCGGATGGTGTCTACGGAGTTTCTGCAATGAGCAAAGAACTGTTGCTGGTCGTCGACGCAGTTGCCAACGAAAAGGGCGTGTCGCGCGAAGTGATCTTCCAGGCGATGGAAGCCGCCCTGGCTTCGGCTGCCAAGAAGCGCTACCCGGACGAAGATCCGGATATCCGCGTGACCATCGATCGCCAGAGCGGCGAGTACGAGACCTATCGTCGTTGGGAAGTCATCGCTGACGACGGCGAGATGGAGTCGCCGTTCCACCAGCTGCGTCTCATGGATGCCATCGACGAGCGTGAAGGCTCGGTCGTGGGCGACTACATCGAGGCCCAGATCGAAAACGCCGAATTCGGCCGTATTGCAGCGCAGGCCGCCAAGCAGGTGATCGTGCAGCGCGTGCGCGAAGCCGAGCGCCAGCAGGTCGTGGATGCCTTCCAGGATCGCGTGGGTGAGCTGATCACCGGCATCGTGAAGCGCGTCGAGCGTGGCAACGTCTATCTGGACCTGGGCGGCAACGCCGAGGCGTTCATTCCGCGCGACAAGACGATTCCGCGTGAGTCGGCCCGCGTGGGCGACCGCGTTCGCGGCTATCTCTACGAAGTGCGCTCGGAAGTGCGTGGCCCGCAGCTGTTCGTGTCGCGCGCGGCACCGGAATTCATGATCGAGCTGTTCAAGCTCGAAGTGCCGGAAGTCGGCCAGGGCCTGGTCGAGATCAAGGGCTGTGCCCGCGACCCGGGCGACCGCGCCAAGATTGCCGTGGTGGCCCATGACAGCCGCACCGATCCCATCGGCGCCTGTATCGGCATGCGTGGTTCGCGCGTCCAGGCCGTGTCCAACGAGCTCAATGGCGAGCGCGTGGACATCATCCTGTGGCACGAAAACCAGGCCCAGTACGTCATCAACGCCATGGCGCCCGCCGAAGTGCAGTCCATCATCATGGACGAAGAAAAGCACTCGATGGACATCGCGGTCGCAGAAGACAAGCTCTCGCAGGCCATTGGCCGCGGCGGCCAGAACGTGCGTCTGGCCAGCAAGCTCACCGGCTGGCAGCTCAACGTGATGACGCAGGACCAGGTCACCGCCAAGAGCGAAGCCGAGCAGGAAGCGGCCCGCCAGCTGTTCATGGACAAGCTGGAAGTGGACCAGGAAATCGCCAACATCCTGGTGCAGGAAGGCTTCTCCAGCGTCGAAGAAATCGCCTACGTGCCGAGCGCCGAACTGCTCGCCGTCGAAGGCTTCGACGAAGACATCGTCGAGGAACTGCGCGCCCGCGCCCGCGATGCGCTGCTTACCGAGGCGCTGGCCGTGGAAGAGGGCATTGACGAGCATCAGCCGTCGGACGAGCTGCTCGGTCTTGACGGCATGGATGAGTCCACCGCTTACGCGCTGGCTTCCCGTGGCGTCACCACGGCGGACGACCTGGCGGATTTGGCGGTCGACGATCTGATCGATATTGAAGGCATGGACGAAGAACGCGCTGCGGCGCTGATCATGGCTGCACGCGCGCCGATGATTGCGCGTCTGGAGAAGGGCGGCTAACCGCGGGCGGCGGCGCCCTGGATGGGCGCGCCGAGGGAAACCTTCACCGGTTTCCCACCAGGGACGGGGGTAGTCGTACGGGGTGGCCCCGTACGCACGATAAGCGCGGGAACGGCGGAGAAAGAACACGATGTCGGACGTAACCATTTCACAACTCGCCAAGGTCCTTGGCATGCCGGTGGACAAGCTGCTCGGTCAGCTTGCCAATGCAGGTATGAGTTTCTCGGACCCGGAGCAGGTCATCAGCAGCACCGAAAAGGTGAAGCTGCTCGGCTTCCTGCGTCGTACGCATGGCAAGGCCGAAGAAGCGACGGATGCTGATGACAGCTCGCCGCGCCAGATCACCCTCAAGCGCCGCAAGGTCAGCGAACTGAAGGTCGCCACGCCGGGCGGCCGCGGTGCTGCGGGCGCCAAGACCGTCAATGTCGAGGTCCGCGCCAAGCGCACCTACGTCAAGCGCAGCGTCATCGCCGAAGAGGCCGGTGCCGATCACGAGCGCGAAGACGCCGTGCGCAAGCTGCAGGAGTCGCAGCAGCAGCGCGACAATGAAGAAACCCAGCGCGTCGAAGCCGAAGAGCGTCGCCAGGAAGAAGCACGCCTGCACGCCGAGGCCGAGCAGCGCAAGCAGGACGAGGCTGACGAGCGTCAGCGCCAGGCTGAAGAACAAGCTGCGCAGGCAGCGGCCGAAGCGGCGCAGCGCGCAGCGGCCGAAGAAGCCGCCACGCGCGTGGTCGAGCAGGTCGCCGCTACCCCGGCGCCGGCAACCGAAGTTGAAGCACCGAAGGAGAAGGCCGCACCCGTGCAGCCGACCGTACAGAAGATTGATCCGAATGCGCTGGGCATGATTCTGCCGCGCATTCATGAGCCGCGTCGTCGTGAAAAGCCCGTCGCTGCGCCCGCCCCGGCGCCCGCGCCCGCTCCGGCACCCGCCCCGGCGGCTGCTGCCGCCGCCGCTGGCGATCGCAACAAGCCGAAGTTTGGCCGTGATCGCGAGGAAGTCGCTGGCGGTAAGCGTTTCGCTGCCGGCGAACTGCATCTGTCCGATGCCGACCGTGCCCGTCGCAACAAGCGCGGTGGCAAGAGTGGCCGTGGCAACGTGCGCGACACTGGTCGCAGTTCGAGCAGTGCGGCGTCCTCCGGCCCGCATGGCTTCTCCCGTCCTACCGCACCGGTGGTGCGTGAAGTGGTGGTGGGTGATGCCAACGTCGTCGCCGATCTCGCGCAGAAGATGGCGGTCAAGGGTTCGGAAGTGGTCAAGGCCCTCTTCAAGATGGGCGTGATGGCCACCATCAACCAGACGATCGACCATGACACTGCGGTGCTGGTGATTGAAGAACTCGGCCATACCGCCGTTGCCGCAAGCAACGACAACGCCGAAGCCGCGCTGGCTGCCCACACGCAGAACGCCGAGCTCGAGGGCGAGAAGAAGTCGCGTCCGCCGGTCGTGACCATCATGGGTCACGTCGACCACGGCAAGACCTCGCTGCTCGACTACATCCGTCGCACCAAGGTGGCGTCGGGTGAAGCCGGTGGCATCACGCAGCACATCGGTGCCTACCACGTGGACACGCCCAAGGGCGTGATTACGTTCCTGGATACCCCCGGCCATGCCGCGTTTACCTCGATGCGTGCCCGCGGTGCGCAGTCGACGGATATCGTGGTGCTGGTGGTGGCCGCTGACGACGGCGTCATGCCGCAGACGGCCGAAGCCGTGCAGCATGCCCGTGCCGCGAAGGTGCCGCTCATCGTCGCGCTCAACAAGATGGACAAGTCGGACGCCAATCCCGACCACGTCAAGCAGGGCCTCGGCAACCTGGAAGTGATTCCGGAAGAGTGGGGTGGTGACACGCCGTTCGTCCCGGTGTCGGCCAAGACCGGCATGGGTATCGACGATCTGCTCGATGCCATCTCGGTGCAGGCTGAAGTGATGGAGCTGAAGGCCGTCGAAGACGGTCCGGCCTCCGGTGTGGTCATCGAATCGAGCCTCGACCGCGGTCGTGGTCCGGTGGCGACCGTGCTGGTCCAGCAGGGCACGCTCAAGCGCGGCGACTTCGTCGTGTGCGGCATCGAATACGGTCGCATGCGTGCGCTGGTCGACGAGAGTGGCAAGACCGTGCAGTCCGCTGGTCCGTCGATCCCGGTGCAGGTGCTCGGCTTGTCCGGCGTGCCGGAATCGGGTGACGACTTCGTCGTCGTGGCCGACGAGCGCCTGGCGCGCGAAGTGGCTGCCGAGCGTCAGCTGAAGCGTCGTGAAACCCGCATGGTCAGCAAGGCGAACCGCCTTGAAGACATCATGGCCCTGATGAGCCAGGGTGCTGAGCAGCAGACGCTCAACATCCTGGTCAAGGCCGACGTGCAGGGTTCGGTGCAGGCACTGCGCGAGTCGCTGAGCCAGATCGGCAACGAGAACGTCAAGGTGAACGTCATCGCTTCGGGCGTGGGCGGCATCACCGAATCGGACGCCACGCTGGCTGCCGCCTCCAAGGCGCTGGTCATCGGCTTCAACGTCCGTGCCGACGCCTCGGCCCGCAAGGTCATCGACACGGCCGGTCTCGACGTTCGTTACTTCTCGATCATCTATGACGTGATCGACCAGGTGAAGCAGGCCGCTTCGGGTCTTCTGGGCAAGGAAGTGCGCGAAGAGATCATTGGCGTGGCGCAGGTCCGCGAGGTCTTCCGCAGCTCCAAGTTCGGCGCCGTGGCCGGTTGCATGGTCGTCGAAGGTACGGTCAAGCGCAGCAAGCCGATCCGCGTGCTGCGTGACAACACGGTGATCTTCCAGGGCGAACTGGAGTCGCTGCGCCGCTTCAAGGACCTCGTCGACGAAGTCCGCAACGGCATGGAATGCGGTATCGCCGTGAAGCAGTACAACGACGTCAAGGTCGGCGACCAGATCGAGTGCTTCGAGCGTATCGAAGTGGCCCGTACGCTGTAATGACACGAGGCGAGGGATGAGTGGCGTTGCCGCGAACATCCTTCGTCTGGACTTGCAGGGGCCCGGACAGCAACCTTGTCCGGGCCTTTTTGCTTGAAATACATCGCCGCCGGCATCGGGCCGGCCGCTCATCGTCCCGGGCATGACGGGGCGCGAAAGGAGTTCTCCCATGCCATCACGTGATTTCAAGCGAACCGACCGCGTGGGCGCCGAGCTGCGCCGCGAAATCGGCTTGCTGGTACACGCCGCCGTGCGCGATCACGGCTTGCCATCGTCAAGCGTTTCGGACGTCGAAGTGACTCGCGATCTCGACGTCGCTACGGTTTGGGTCACGGCCCTCATGCCGGAAAAATCCGCCGAACTGGTGAAGGAGCTCAAGGGCCTCGCCGTGGAGTTCCGCCGCGAACTGTCCCGCTCCATGCGGCTGCGTCGCGTCCCCGAACTGCGCTTCAAGTACGACGACTCGGTCGACAAGGGCGAGCGAATCGAGCAATTGCTTCGCGAGAACCCGACCTCGGCCGAGCCTGAAAACGAGTAACGTAGCTGAATGCCATGGCGCCACTGCGCAGAGGCGTTCGTGCGCTGGCGGCGCATGGACGCTTCCGCCATAGCCCACCGGTGCGTCATCCCGGCTCCCGCTCGTCCTTATCTTCCAACGGCTGTTCGCTTCACGCATGAAACATTTCCGCGCCCTCCACGGCATCGTCCTGCTCGACAAGCCCCTGGGCATGAGCTCCAACCAGGCCTTGCAGGCGGCGCGGCGTATGTTCCGTGCGGAAAAGGGCGGTCACACTGGCGCGCTCGATCCCCTGGCAACGGGGTTGTTGCCGCTGTGTCTTGGCGAAGCCACCAAAATCGCGGGCAGCCTGCTCGGTTCCCGGAAGGCGTACGTAGCGGATTGCCGACTCGGCGTGACGACCACGACGGCCGACCTGGAGGGGGATGTCGTCGAGACGCGGCCCGTACCTTCGTTCAGCGACGGGGAGATCGAGCGTGCGCTGGCTCCGTTACGGGGGCGCATCCTGCAGGTGCCTCCGGTTTACTCTGCGCTCAAGCAGGGCGGGGAGCCGTTGTATGTGAAGGCACGGCGCGGCGAGGTGGTCGATGTACCGCCGCGTGAGGTGGAAGTGTTCAGGCTTGAGGTCATGTCCCGTACAGCCGACAGCGTCCGCCTTCACGTCGAATGCGGATCCGGTACCTATGTGCGCAGTCTGGCGGTGGATTTCGGCGACAACCTTGGCTGTGGCGCCCACCTGACGGGCCTGCGCCGGCTCTGGGTAGAACCGTTCCGCGAGCCCGTTGCCATGGTGACCCTTGATCAGCTTGCGGCGGCCAGGGAGCAGGGTGATGCCGCACTTTTGCCGCTCCTGTTGCCGCTGGCGGCAGGCCTGGTCGACTGGCCAGCCTTGCACCTGGATGCGGAACAGAGTCACGGCGTCTCACAGGGGCGCCAGATTTTCCCGGAAGGCGCAGCGGAAGGCCCCTGCGTCGCCTATGCCGATGACGGTCGTCCGCTGGCACTGTGTGAAGTCAATTCCGACGGAAAGCTCCTCATCCAGCGCGGCTTCAATTTGCCGAAGGTTTCTCCGGCAGAGACGGGGGCGGTGGAGTGAAAAGCCGTTCCACAGGGTCGCAGGACCCATGAAAACCGTGAGGTCAGCGCCCTAATGGCGTGATTGTCATGGTCTTGTTGTAGCGCGCCATGCCTCGGTACAATAGGGCGCTTGATCCAAAGTAATCATTCATCCAGGCGAAGCTTGCGCAACGTCATCCATTGGTGACGTTGCGCAAGCTTCGCACCCGTTTTTAAGGAAGAGATACCCATGTCCCTCACCGCAGAACAGACCGGCAAGATCATTGCTGACTTCGGCCGCGTCCCGAACGATACCGGTTCGCCGGAAGTGCAGGTTGCCCTGCTGTCCGCCCGCATCGAGCACCTGACCGACCATTTCAAGGCCCACAAGCAGGATCATCACTCGCGTCGTGGTCTGCTTAAGCTGGTCAATCAGCGCAAGAGCCTGCTGGCCTACCTCAAGAAGAACGATCTGGCCCGCTACCAGGCCCTCATCGAACGCCTCGGCCTGCGCCGTTAATCGGACAAGGACACCACAGTGGCGAAAGTAACCAAGTCATTCCAGTACGGTAATCACGAAGTCACACTGGAGACGGGCGAAATCGCCCGCCAGGCTTCCGGTGCCGTTGTCGTCTCGATGGGCGGCACGGTCGTCCTGGTGACGGCCGTGGCTGCGGCCAAGGCGCGCGAGGGTCAGGATTTCTTCCCCCTCACCGTCGACTACCAGGAAAAGTTCTACTCCGCCGGTCGCATTCCCGGTGGTTTCTTCAAGCGCGAAGGCCGTCCGACCGAAAAGGAAACGCTGACCTCGCGCCTGATCGACCGTCCGGTGCGTCCGCTGTTCCCGGAGGAGTACAAGAACGAAGTCCAGATCATCGCCCAGGTGCTGTCGCTCAACCCCGAGGTTGATGGCGACATCCCCGCGATGCTCGGTGCTTCCGCTGCGCTGTCGCTCGCCGGCATCCCGTTCAAGGGTCCGATCGGCGCCGCGCGCATTGGCTACGTCAATGGCCAGTACCTGCTGAACCCGTCCGCGACCGAGCTCAAGACCTCGGACCTGGACCTGGTCGTCGCCGGTACCGCCAACGCCGTGCTGATGGTGGAATCCGAAGCCAAGCTGCTCAGCGAAGAAGTGATGCTGGGTGCCGTGGTGTTTGGTCACCAGCAGCTGCAGGCTGCCATTCGCGCCATCGCCGAACTTGCCACCGAAGCCGCCAAGCCGTCGTCCGGCTGGGTTGCCCCGGAGCGCAACGAGTCGCTGATCGCCGCGCTGAAGGGTGAAGTCGGCAGCAAGCTCGACGAGGCTTTCCAGATCCGCGACAAGATCCAGCGCCGCGATGCGATCGCCGCGATCAAGTCCGACGTCCTGGACGTGCTGAAGCCGCAGGCTGAAGAGAAGGGCTGGGTGGTTGCCGATCTCGCGAAGGAATTCGCCGAGCTCGAGTACCGCACCATGCGCGACTCCGTGCTGAAGACCAAGGTCCGCATCGACGGCCGCAACCTGGACGACGTCCGTCCGATCACCGTGCGCGTCGGCGTTCTGCCGCGTACCCACGGTTCGGCGCTGTTCACCCGTGGCGAAACCCAGGCGCTGGTCGTTGCCACGCTGGGCACCACGCGTGACTCGCAGATCATCGATGCGCCGGAAGGCGAGTCGAAGGATCCCTTCCTGTTCCATTACAACTTCCCGCCCTTCTCGGTCGGTGAAGCGGGCCGCTTCGGCGCGCCGAAGCGTCGCGAAATCGGCCACGGCCGCCTCGCCAAGCGCGGCGTGCAGGCTGTGAAGCCGAGCATCGAAGAGTTCCCGTACGTGCTGCGCGTGGTCTCGGAAATCACCGAATCCAACGGTTCCTCGTCGATGGCCTCGGTCTGCGGTTCCTCGCTGGCCATGATGGACGCCGGCGTGCCGCTGAAGGCTCCGGTGGCCGGTATCGCCATGGGCCTGGTCAAGGAGGGCAGCGACTTCGTCGTGCTGTCCGACATCCTGGGTGATGAAGATCACCTCGGCGACATGGACTTCAAGGTGGCCGGTAGCGCCGACGGTATCTCCGCGCTGCAGATGGACATCAAGATCGACGGCATCACCGAAGAGATCATGAAGGTGGCGCTGGAGCAGGCCAAGCGTGGTCGTCTGCATATCCTCGGTGAGATGGCCAAGGTCATCAGCACGCCGCGTTCGGAGATGAGCGAGTACGCCCCGCGCCTGCTCACCATCAAGATCCATCCGGACAAGATCCGCGAAGTCATCGGCAAGGGTGGCGCGACCATCCGTTCGATCACCGAAGAAACCGGCACCACCATCGACATCAGCGACGATGGCACGGTCGTGATCGCTTCGGTCAACCGCCAGGCGGCTGACGAAGCGAAGAAGCGCATCGAGCAGATTGTGTCCGACGTCGAGCCGGGTCGCATCTACGAAGGCAAGGTTGCCAAGCTGATGGATTTCGGCGCCTTCGTGACGATCCTGCCGGGCAAGGACGGTCTGGTGCACGTGTCGCAGATCTCCAACGAGCGCGTCGAGAAGGTCTCGGACAAGCTCAAGGAAGGCGATATCGTCAAGGTCAAGGTGCTGGAAGTGGACAAGCAGGGTCGCATCCGCCTGTCGATGAAGGCCGTGGCCGAGGACGAGGGCGCAAGCGCCTGAGTCATCAGCACAACGCGTTAGGAAAAGGCCCGGCATTGCCGGGCCTTTTTTTGCCTCGGGAATGCGCTCCCGTGCAGTCGGCATTTGCTAGGATGACCCGGCAACGTGTTGAGGATGCACAGCGATGACAGACCAGGCCGGCGACTTCCTGAAGCAGTACCAGTCCATGGTGCAGCAATCCTGGGACCACTGGATGCAGACCATGCAGCCGGGTATGCGCGGCGCCATGCCTCACGCGACCCACGCCCAGGGTGACGACCTGCTCGAGCGCATGATGCATGGCCTCAAGGGTTACAGCGACTGGCTGCAGTCAGCAGCGACCAGCGGCGTTGTGGGGACGTCTCCCGATGACTGGCAGGCGTCCTTGCGCCAGTTGTTCACAGGCACCAACCCGCCCTTTGCCCAGGCCTTTGGCGGCATCGACAGCTCGGCTGCGCAAGGCTTTGCCCAGCAATGGCAAAACTGGCTGCAGGCCATGCAGGCGCCAAACATCCCGGACATGAGCCAGCTTGGCGACATGCCGGCCTTCGGGTACACGCGCGAGCGCCAGATGCAGCATCAGGCACTCCTGAACGCCATGCGCGAGTACCTTGAGACTTACTCCCGTTACCAGTCTTTGCTCGCCCGGGCCAACGCCGAAGGCTTCGAACTTCTGCAGCAGAAGCTCGCCCAGCAGGACGGCGCCGCGCGCCCGGTTGAATCGCTGAAGGCGCTTTATGACCAATGGGTCGACGCCGTTGAGGATGCCTACGGCGAGATCGCACTGTCGGATGAATTCCGGCAGGCGTATGGCGCAATGGTCAATGCGCAGATGCATGTGCGCAAACTCCAGCAGGAACAGCTTGAGGCGCTTTGCCGCGAGCTGGGCATGCCCACGCGGAGCGAAGTCTCCTCGTTGGGCAAACGGGTGCAGGAACTGCGCCGTGAACTGCGCGCCAATCAATCCCAGGCGATGGCTGATGCCGTTCGAGACAAGGACATCGCTGCACTGCGTGCCGAACTGGCTGCACTCAAGCGTCAGTCCAGTCCGCGCACCGAAACGGCACCGGCGAAAAAGACGACGACCCGCCGCGAGGACGTCGCGCTCGACAGCGATGCAAAGCGTACGCGCAAGACCGCCGCGGCACGTCGCACCACTACCACCAGCGCAGCGCGTGGCACGCCGCGCAAGCGCAAGTAAGAGTCCATCACGATGACGCCGCTACGCATCGATCCCGCCAAGGTCCTTGGCGAAATCGCCGCCTTCCAGCGCAAGCTGACGGCTGGCATGGAAAGCCTGCACGGCCTGCATGAGCCGGAATACGCGAACACGCCGCGCGAAGCGGTGTATCGCGAAGACAAGCTCACGGTCTGGCACATGAAGGGGAGCGGCAAGCCAACGGCCAAGACCCCCTTGCTGATCGTCTATGCACTGGTCAATACCGTGTGGATGACCGATCTGCAAGATGATCGCTCCCTCGTGCGCAACCTGCTGGAGCAGGGCGAAGACGTCTACCTGATCGACTGGGGCTATCCCGACGGCGCCGATCGCTGGCTCACGCTGGACGACTACATCAATGGCTATCTCGATCGCTGTGTCGATGTCGTGCGCAAGCGCCACGGTCTCCCGTCGATCAATCTGCTCGGCATCTGCCAGGGCGGCGCATTCTCGCTGTGCTATACCGCGCTGCACGCAGAGAAAGTGAAAAACCTGATCACCATGGTCACGCCGGTGGATTTCCAGACGCCGGACAACATGCTCTCGCACTGGGTGCAGGACATGGACGTGGACCTGTTCGTCGACACGCTGGGCAACATTCCCGCCGAGCTGATGAACTACGTTTACCTGACGCTCAAGCCCGTTCGCCTCAACCAGCAGAAGTATGTGGGCCTGGTCGACATCCTCGATAATCGCAAGGAGCTGGAGAATTTCCTGCGCATGGAGCGCTGGATCTTCGATTCGCCGGATCAGGCGGGCGAGGCGTTCCGCGAGTTCATCAAGGATTTCTACCAGGGAAACAAGCTTGTGAAGGGTGACCTGACGATCGGCAACCAGCCCGTTGACCTTGGCATGATCACGCAGCCCGTGCTCAACGTGTTCGCGGAGCAGGATCATCTTGTGCCGCCGGATGCGTCGCGTGCGCTGGGCCGTCTCGTGGGAACGACCGACTACACGCAGCTGGCCTTCAAGGGCGGACATATTGGCATCTACGTGTCGGGTCGTGCGCAGCGCGAAGTGCCGCCAGCCATTCACCAATGGCTGACTGAACGCGATAACTGAGTCAGCCTGATCGTGGATGGCCAACAGGGCCCGACGCGCGTCGGGCCTTGTTGTTTCTGGTATCGGTCAGCGTCGCGCTTCTTCGGTCAGTGGGGTTGATCTGAGCGGGCATGTGGGTGGCCACGCTTCGTTGCCCTCCCGGTGCCAAACGAAGAACTCGCCCGACTTCGGGCCTTTCGTATCGCGCGCAAACATCAATGTGCGGCCGCTCGGTGAGAACGTCGAGCCAATCTCCGTGCCGTTGACTCCCACCGGTGGTCCAAGCTTATGTTTGGACGTCCAAACGCCGTCCTTGAGCCGGCTTTCGTAAAGCCCGTCGCCAGCCATCACGACCAGGCGGCTGCCGTCGGGCGAGGGCAGGGGTTCGTACTCGTCATCGCTCGTGTTGATGTTGGGGCCGAGATTTTCGACGCGCCAGATGCCCTGGGCATCCTGGCGTGCGCGCCAGATATCGGTTTTGCCATGGCCGCCAGGGCGATCCGATCCGAAGTAGAGCCAGCCATCGGAGCCCGGTCGCGGAAACCATTCCTGGCCGCTCGAATTGACGGGCTCAGGCAGACGCTGCGGTTCGCCCCACGTGCCATCGGCACCCCGGTCAACGCGCCAGATATCGAGATCCTTGCGATGCACGCCATCGGTCGAGCGAGTGGAAATGAAGTACAGGTGTTTGCCATCGGGCGTGATGAACGGATCGGCTTCGACGCCGTCGCCAGCAAAGGACGCATCGAGTGGGGTCGACCAGCCATCATCCTGGCAATGGCTGACCATGATGCGCCAGCCTTTGAACTGTGGTGTGCTGCGAACAAAGTAGAACGCGTGATCCACCGGATCGAAGGCGCCGTGTGATTCGAACATCGGCGAGCTGATCGCGGATGGTGCCCAGGTGGCTGCCGCAGGGATCTTGTCGGCGGCCCAGTTGGGCGACGCAGCGACTGACAAGGCAAGCGCGAACACCATTTTATGGGCGGCAGGCATTCTGAGCTCCGGCTTCGGGCCATGGACGGGCCCATCCTAAGGAGGCAGTCCAGTCAGCGTATGTGCCGTACCGCATGCTAGGCTTTCAACCTTCCCGATCGACGTTTCAAGCACCACATGACTGCATCCCCCGCGACCTCCCACGACACCATCCGCGCCGTTCAGTGGCAGGGCGACCATCTGCGCCTTCTCGACCAGCGCCTGTTGCCGCGCGAGGAGCGCTGGATCGACTGCCGCAACGCGGGTGAGGTGACCCAGGCCATCCGTGACCTCGCCGTTCGTGGTGCGCCAGCCATCGGTATCGCCGCAGCCTGGGGCGTCGTCCTGGCGGCCCAGCAGGGTGCCGAGCTGGATCAGGCGCTGGCCCAGCTCCGTGCCGCGCGTCCGACGGCCGTGAATCTGATGTGGGCCCTGGATCGCATGAAGGGCCGTATCGCGGCCGGCGCCGATGTTGTGGCGCTGGAGCGTGAGGCGCAGGCGATCCAGGATGAGGATCTGGCCGCCAATCGCCACATGGGTGAGCTGGGCGCCGCGCTGATTGTCCCGGGCTCGGGCGTGATGACCCATTGCAACACCGGGTCGCTCGCCACGGCCGGCTATGGCACCGCCCTTGGCGTGATTCGCGCTGGCGTCAGCGCCGGACGGATCGAGCAGGTCTTTGCCGGTGAAACGCGTCCGTGGCAGCAGGGTGCACGCCTGACCATGTGGGAACTGGTGCGTGACGGCATTCCCGCCAGGTTGATCGCCGATTCGGCGGCCTCGCACCTGATGCGTTCGGGTGTCGTCCAGTGGGTGATCGTCGGCGCCGATCGCATTGCAGCCAACGGCGATACCGCCAACAAGATTGGTACCTATCAGCTGGCCATTGCCGCGCGCCATCACGGCGTGAAGTTCATGGTGGTGGCGCCTTCGTCCACGGTCGACATGGCGACGGCAAACGGCGACGACATCGAAATCGAACTGCGTGACGCAGCCGAGCTGCTCTCCGTAGCCGGCCAGCGCACCGTGGTTGACGGTGCCGATGCCTGGAACCCGGTGTTTGATGTGACGCCAGCCGAACTGATCGACGCTATCGTCACTGAGCGCGGGGTGATCGAGCGGCCGAATGCCAAGGCCATGCAAGCGATGTTCGGTCACTGATGCTGCGTCGCGAAGCGGCCATGTTTGCGGTTGGGGGCGTCATCGGCCTGGTGGTCGATGCCGGCGTCGTCCAGTTGCTGGTGACCTTTGCCGGCTGGAACGCCTACGGCGCGCGCGTCGTTTCGTTCCTGCTCGCGGCGACGGCGACATGGGTGTGGAACCGTCGGGTAACGTTCGCTGCACGCAGGAGTGGCCGTTCAGTGCTGTCGGAATGGGGTCACTGGATGGGTCTCATGACCGCCGGTGCACTCGTCAACTACGCCGTTTACGCGGGCCTGTTGGCCGGCTTTCCCTGGTTGTACCGGTGGCCGGCCATCGCGGTCACCGCGGGTTCCGTCGTGGCGGCACTGGTCAATTTTTCGACAGCCCGCGGCGTGCTTTTCAGGCGTTCCAAATCCAGTGCGTAACGCACTGATTTTACTGGTAAAAATACTGTCGTTTTGACGGCGATTCTGGTACACTTATCGCATTGTGTCCGGGCTGTCTGCGCGCGGGGGAAATCATGCGCGCCGAGGGGTCTTTTATCTTCATCAGGGAAGCCGATTGATGGCAGAACTCGCCAAAGAAGTCATTCGCGTCAACATCGAAGACGAGATGCGTCAGAGCTACCTCGATTACGCCATGAGCGTGATCGTGGGTCGCGCCCTCCCCGATGTGCGCGATGGCTTGAAGCCGGTGCATCGTCGCGTGTTGTTCGCGATGAATGAACTGGGCAATGCCTGGAACAAGCCATACAAGAAGTCGGCCCGCGTGGTCGGTGACGTCATCGGTAAATACCACCCGCACGGTGACGCATCGGTTTACGACGCGATCGTCCGCATGGCCCAGCCGTTCTCGCTGCGTTACATGCTGGTGGATGGCCAGGGTAACTTCGGTTCGGTCGACGGCGACAACGCCGCTGCCATGCGATACACCGAAGTGCGCATGTCGCGCCTCACGCACGAGTTGCTGGCTGACATCGACAAGGAAACCGTCGACTTCGGTCCCAACTACGACGAAAGCGAGCACGAGCCGCTGGTGCTGCCCACCCGCGTGCCCAGCCTCCTGGTGAACGGCTCGGCCGGCATTGCCGTGGGCATGGCCACCAACGTGCCGCCGCACAACCTCAACGAAGTCATCGCCGCCACCATCGCCCTGATCGACGATCCGTCGCTCAGCATCGATGACCTGATGCAGCACATTCCGGGTCCGGATTTCCCGACCTACGGCATCATCAACGGCTCGTCGGGCATCGTCGAGGCATACCGCACCGGTCGCGGCCGCATCCTCGTGCGCGCCAAGGCCGAGGTGGAAACCGAATCCAACGGCCGCGAAACCATCATCGTCACCGAGATCCCGTATCAGGTGAACAAGGCTCGCCTGATCGAGAAGATCGCCGAGCTGGTGAAGGAGAAGAAGCTCGAGGGCATCAGCGAACTGCGTGATGAGTCCGACAAGGACGGCATGCGCATCGTCATCGAAATCCGTCGCGATGCGATGGGCGACGTGGTGCTCAATAACTTGTTCCAGCAGACCCAGATGCAGGTGACGTTCGGCATCAACATGGTCGCGCTGCTTGACGGCCAGCCGCGTCTGCTGAACCTCAAGGAAATCCTCGAGGCCTTCATTCGCCATCGTCGCGAAGTCGTTACCCGCCGCACCATCTTCGAACTGCGCAAGGCTCGCAATCGCGCGCATATCCTCGAAGGCCTCACGGTCGCGCTGGCGAACATCGATGAGATGATCGAGCTGATCCGCACCTCGGCCTCGCCGGCCGAAGCGCGCGAGCGCATGCTGGCCCGCAAGTGGAGCCCGGGTTCGGTGTCGGCGCTGCTTGCCGCCGCCGGTGCCGAATCGACGCGTCCGGAAGACATGGACCCGCGCGCCGGCCTCAAGGCCGACGGTTACCAGCTGTCCGAAAGCCAGGCCCAGGAAATCCTGGCGATGCGCCTGCACCGCCTCACCGGTCTGGAGCAGGAAAAGCTGTCCGACGAGTACCGCGAAATCCTTGAGGTCATTCGTGGCCTCATCGAGATTCTGGAAGATCCGGAGCGCTTGCTGGCCGTGATCCGCGAGGAGCTCGAAGCCGTGCGTACCGAGTTCGGTGATGCGCGTCGTACCGAGATCCAGCATTCGCAGGAAGACCTCAACGTCCTCGATCTGATCGCGCCGGAAGACGTCGTGGTCACGCTGTCGCACACCGGTTACGTCAAGCGCCAGCCGGCCAGCACCTATCGTGCGCAGCGTCGTGGCGGCAAGGGTCGTTCGGCGTCGGCGCTGAAGGACGAGGATTTCGTCGAGCAGCTGTGGGTGGTCAACACTCATGACACGCTGCTGACCTTCACCAGCACCGGTCGCGTGTACTGGATCAAGGTCTACCAGATGCCGGAAGCGGGCCCGAACGCCCGCGGCAAGCCGATGGTCAATCTGTTGCCGCTAAGCGAGGGCGAGAAGGTCCAGGCGGTGCTGCCGATTCGGGAGTACTCGGAAGATCGCTTCGTGTTCTTCGCCACCAGGCACGGCACGGTGAAGAAGACGCCGCTGACGGAGTTCGCGTTCCAGCTGCAGCGCGGCAAGATTGCCATCTCCCTGGATGAAGGCGACGCGCTCATCGGCGTCGAACTCACCGACGGTAACAGCGATGTGCTGATGTTTGCTTCCAACGGCAAGACCGTCCGCTTCGACGAAGGTGAAGTCCGCTCCATGGGTCGCACCGCCACCGGCGTGCGTGGCATGAAGCTGGGCGAGGAGGCCGAAGTCGTGTCGCTGATCGTGGCTCGCGAAGGCGACATCCTCACGGCGACCGAGCGTGGCTACGGCAAGCGCACGGCACTCGACGAGTTCCCGAAGAAGGGTCGTGGCACCCAAGGCGTGATCGGCATCCAGTGCTCCGAGCGCAATGGCCCGCTAGTGTCGGCCGTGCAGGTCACTGAAGCCCACGAACTGATGCTGATCTCCAACCAGGGCACGCTGGTGCGTACCCGTGTTGCGGAAATCTCTCAGCTGAGCCGCAACACCCAGGGTGTCACCCTGATCAAGCTGCCGGCGGATGAAGCGCTGGTGGGCGTGGTTCGCCTTGATGCCGAGGAAGACAGCGGTGAAGAGGGCGAGGGTGGCGAGGTCGTGTCGCCTGAGGGTTCGACGTCGGAAGCACCGGCCGCCGAGGGCGAAGGCAGCGTGGCGAGTGACGCCACGGACGCACCGTCCGAAGAATGATCGTGTTCAACGCGTGAGAAAAAGCCCGGCATTGCCGGGCTTTTTTTTGACCTCGATGATCGCGTGGCGTCACCACCACGATGACGCTCCAACGCAAGTGAAAATGGATTGAGCGCCACGCAACGATGCATGGCGGGCGACCCGCGTATCGCGTCGACGAATGGATCAGGCCACGGCATCGAGCATGGATTCCGCACTCGATGCACGGAACTCGCCGGGGGCTTCGACATGCAATTGCTCGACCACGCCGTTCACAACATACATCGCGAAACGGCGCGAACGAATGCCCATGCCATAGGCCGTGCCATCCAATTCCAGTCCAAGCGCGCTGGTGAAACTCGCGTTGCCATCGGCGAGCATCATCATGGCCGGCGGTACATGCTGGTTCTGTGCCCAGGCCTGCATCACGAAGGCATCGTTGACGGCCAGGCACATCACATCGATGCCGCGCTTCTGGAACTCGGCGAAATGATTGACGTACCCGGGAAGGTGTTTGTTTGAGCATGTAGGGGTGAATGCGCCGGGCACGGCAAACAGCACGACCTTGCGGCCGGCGAACAGCTCGCCCGAATGACGGGTCTCGATGGCGCCGTCGGCAATCACTTTGATTTCGACGTCGGGAAGGGACTGGCCGGTCTGAAGGCTCATGATCACAACTCTAAAAGGAAGGTAAGCGGACGGATGCTAAACCCGGAGGCCGCTTGGTGTCGCCTTGAATCGCAAGGCCCCGTACCTATCTAGGGATCAGGCGGTGATGGCACCGCACCCTATTGACGAGGCAATCCGTATGACCCTGGGACGCTATTCCTGGATCAACACTCCGCTTGGCGACGTACGCCAGGTGTTCGACCGATTCCTGGCCGCTGACGATGCTGCCGCCCAGGCCAGCCAGTGGTCGCCGCGCGTTGACATCCGCGAGGACGACCAGCGTTTCCTGATCGTGGCCGATATTCCGGGTATCGATCCGGCGCAGATTGAGATCAGCATGGACAAGGGCGTGCTCACCATCAAGGGTGAACGCGCCGTTGTGGCGGACGAGCAGGCTGGTCGCTTCACCCGCAAGGAGCGAGCGCACGGCCCGTTCCTGCGCCGGTTCGCGCTGCCGGACAGCGTGGATGCCGAGGGCATCAGCGCCAGCGGCAAGCATGGCGTGCTGGAGGTTGCGATTCCCAAGCGTGCGGAAAGCGCCCCGCGGCGCATTACCATCAACACCACGCATTAAGCGCCAGCGTCTGGTGTTGCGAGGCGGCCCGCCGCGGATCACGATCCGGGTGGGCCGTCGGCGTTGCATGAAAAAAGTGCCGGGGAGTGGCGGTGGAATTCAAAGACTATTACGAAATACTGGGCGTGAAGCCCGAAGCGACGGAAGCCGAGATCAAGGCGGCGTACCGAAAGCTGGCCCGCAAGTACCATCCTGACAAAAACAAGGACGCGGGCGCCGAAGACAAATTCAAGGCCATCAACGAGGCCAATGAAGTCCTGCGCGATACCGAAAAGCGACGCGCCTATGACGAACTTCGCGCCGGTGGCTACCGCGGTGGCGAACAGTTCCGACCGCCTCCGGGCTGGGGACAATCACACAACTTTGACTTCGGCGAAGGCGGCGGCGATTTCAGCGACTTTTTCGAGAGCCTCTTTGGTCGCGCCGGTGGTGGCGCCCGTGGCGCGCCTCGCGCCCATCGCGGCGGAGACGTCCAGGCCCACGTCCAGATTGATCTGCAGACGGCCTTCGACGGCGGCAAGACTCGACTTGCCCTGCACGATGGCAATGGGAACGAACGCGTACTGGAGGTGAAGATCCCCGCCGGCATCCAGCCTGGCCAGGTGATTCGCCTCGCCGGGCAGGGACATCCCGGGCGCCATGGCGGACCGAATGGCGACCTGTTGCTCGAGATCGGTATCCACGACGACGCCCGTTTTCGTCTTGACGGTCGCAACGTCATCCATGTCTTGCCGATCACGCCCTGGGAGGCGGCCCTGGGGGCCAGCGTTCCCGTCCCGACCCTGGCAGGCACGGTTGACCTGCGAATTCCCGCCGGCTCGCAGTCCGGCCGCAAGTTGCGCCTGAAAGGGCGCGGCATGCCGGGCGCCCATCCGGGGGATCAGCTGGTCGAGCTGTCGATTCGAACGCCGACGGCCGACAGCGACGCACAGAAGGCGGCCTACGACGCGCTCGCGAAGGCGTTTGACGGGTTCGATCCACGCAAACCGTAAGGCCGGGAGGTGATAACCCTTCCCGCAGAGTGTGAAGATCGATCGTTAAGCGGCTTGCGGACAAGAAAAAAGCGCCCCGGGGGCGCTTTTTTCTTGCATGCATGAAGGCGAGGGCTCAGGCCGGCAACAATCCCTTGAGCGTTTCCACCAGTTCCTCTTCCTTGATCGGCTTGGTCACGTAAGCTTTCGCGCCCTGGCGCAAGCCCCAGACCTTGTCGGTTTCCTGGTCCTTGGTGGTGACCAGCACGACCGGAATATGCGCCGTGGCGGCATCCTTGCTGATCGTGCGGGTGGCCTGGAAGCCGTTGAGGTTCGGCATGACCACGTCCATCAGGATGAGGTCGGGAAGTTCCTTTCTTGCTGCTTCGACACCAGCGGCGCCATCCTCGGCAGTCAGGGCTTCGTGCCCCAGTTTCTCGACGATGCGCTTGATGCCAAGCAACTGCGACGGCGAATCGTCGACAATCAGGATGCGTGCCATAAGGTGGAAGTCCCCTTGTAGTTTCGTGCTGGATTCTATGCCGCGGGGGCGGCGCTTCCAAGTCGGTTCAGGTTATAGCGTTTTCTCGCGCGATGTGCGCGACTTTCGTTCACAAGCCGGGCGTGGCCCGCATTTTGGTGATTATTTCTCGTCGCCCAGGCGCACGACCGTTCGGCCAAAGGACTCGCCGGCCAGCATGCGCCCGAAGATGTCGGGCAACTGGTCGAGCGTGACTTCACGGGTGGCGATCCGGTCGAGATGGCGCGGCTTCCAGTCGGACGACAGGCGCTCCCAGACGCGATCACGGACGTCACGGGCCGTACCGGCCGAGGCGACGCCCAGCAGGCTGACGCCACGGATGATGAAGGGCATGACGGTGCTTTCGAAGCCGATGCCACCGGCATTGCCGCAGATGGCGACATTGCCATAGGGCACGATCAGCGGAAGCAGGCCTGCCAGAGTGGCACCGCCGACGTTGTCCAGGGCACCGGCGAAGCGCGCCGAGTCCATGGGCTTGCCGCTGAAGACAAGCTGATGGCGATCGATGCATTCGACTGCGCCGAGGTCGCGCAGGAAATCGAAATGCGCTTGCTTGCCGCTGATTGCGTGCACGTCGTAGCCGGCGCGACTGAAGATGTCGATCGCCAGCATGCCGACGCCGCCCGTGGCTCCTGTGACGGCCAGCGGACCCATGGAAGGCGTCTGGCGATTGTCTTCCATGCGCAACAATGCGAGGCCTGCCGTGAAGCCCGCCGTGCCGATGATCATGCTCTCGCGCAGGTTGAGACCTTTCGGCAGCGGAATGGTCCACTTCGCATCGAATCGCGCGTACTCGGCCAGGCCACCATCACGAGTCTCCGACAGACCGCTACCGGTGCACAGCACCGGGTCGCCCTCCTTGAACGAGGGATCCGTCGAAGCAGCCACGATGCCGGCGGCATCAATACCGCCATTCAGGGGGTACTGGCGAAGGATCTTGCCTTTGCCGGTGCCGGCAAGGGCGTCTTTGTAGTTGATCGACGAGTAAGCGACCTTCACCAGGATTTCGCCGGCACTCAGTGCATCGGCAGACATCGACTCGATCTGGCCGCGATAGCCGGCGTCGTCGTTGTGGATGCGGAAGGCGCGGAAATTCGTACTCATGGAGATGTCCTGAAAGCGAAAGGCAAACGCAGGGCGACTCAGGCGTCCACGACGCTGCTGTCGATCCACTTCGGTATGTACGTGCTCGTGTACGTAGACATCCAGTCGAACAGGGCCGCCATGTCATCGCCGAACCAGATGGCATCGCGCTGTTCGGCGCGCACGAAGCTCTCCTGCACCATGTGATCCATCATCGTACGCAGTTGGCGGTAGTAGCCGCGCGAATCGAAGAAGGCGCAGGGGTACTGGTGCAGGCCCAACTGCGCCCACGTCAGCATTTCGAACATTTCGTCCATGGTGCCAAAGCCACCGGGCAGGGCGACGAAGGCGTCCGATAGTTCGAACATGCGCGTCTTGCGCTGATGCATGGTTTCCACCACATGCATTTCCGTGAGGCCCGGATGAGCTACTTCGCGCTCCACCAGCTGGCGCGGGATCACCCCGACAACCTTGCCGCCGGCCTCGAGCACGGCATCAGCCACCGTTCCCATCAAGCCGACTTTGCCGCCGCCATAGACCAGGGTGATGCCACGTCGCGCCATTTCAGTACCGAAGGCGCGCGCTTGTTCGACGTATTCGGGATGGCGGCCGGAGCTTGAGCCGCAGTAGACGCAAAGTGCAGTGACTTGGGGCATGAGAGTTTGAATGGAATGAGAGGAAGGGAGCGTTGGCGGGCAGCTGACGAAGTCGTGATGGCGCGGGCTTGGCGCCCGCAAGGTTTTGCATCGGTGTGGCCCAAAACAAAACGGTCCGCCCATGTCGCCACGAGCGGACCGCTGAGTGGATCTACAAGGGCTTAGTTGCCCTTGTGGATCGCGCGCTTGTCGACCGACAGCGCGGCTTCGTGCACGGCTTCCGACAGCGTCGGGTGCGCATGGACGATGCGGGCGAGGTCTTCGGCGGAGCCCTTGAACTCCATCGTGACGACGGCTTCGGCGATCAGCTCGGACACGCCCGGGCCCACCATGTGCACGCCAAGCAGGCGATCGGTGTCGGCATGGGCAAGCATCTTCACCTGGCCAATGGCCTCGTTCATGGCCACGGCGCGGCCGATGGCGGCGAACGGGAAGGTGCCGACCTTGTACGGGATACCGGCGTCCTTCAGTTCCTTCTCGGTCTTGCCGGCCCAGGCGATTTCCGGTTCGGTATAGATCACCCACGGAATGGTGTCGTAGTTGATGTGACCGGCCTTGCCGGCGATCCACTCGGCCACGGCCACGCCTTCTTCGGAACCCTTGTGCGCGAGCATCGGGCCGCGCACGGCGTCACCGATGGCCCACACACCGTCGACGCCGGTGTGGTTGTGCGCGTCGACAACGATGCGACCGCGCTCGTCGAGCTTCACGCCCGAGTCGTCGGCCAGCAGACCGGCGGTGAAGGCGCGACGGCCCACAGCGACCAGCAGCTTGTCGACGGTGAGCTCGTGGCTGCCGTCCTTGTCTTCGTACGTCAGGGCGACTTCGTTCTTCTTCACCTCGGCCTTGGTCAGCTTGGCGCCGAGCTTGATGGCCAGGCCCTGCTTGCCGAATTCCTTGAAGGCGATCTTGGCGACGTCGGCGTCGGCCACGGACAGGAAGTCCGGCAGCGCTTCGAGAATGGTGACATCCGCACCCAGGCGGTTCCACACGCTGCCCAGCTCCAGGCCGATCACGCCGGCACCGATCACGCCCAGGCGCTTCGGCACGTCGGCGAAATCGAGCGCGCCAGCGTTGTCGACGATGAACTTGCCGTCGAACTTGGCGAACGGCAGCTCGATCGGCACGGAGCCCGAAGCGAGGATGACATTGGTTGCGGTGATGGTCTGCTTGTTGCCGTCATTGCCGGTGATTTCCACCGACTTGGCTTCGCCGGCCTTGCCGCCGAGCAGCTTGCCGGTGCCGTAGTAGGCGGTGACCTTGTTGGCCTTGAACAGCTGACCGATGCCGCCGGTGAACTGCTTGACGATCTTGTCCTTGCGGCCAATGAACGTCGCAACGTCGATCTTCGGGTTGTCGGCGCTGATGCCGTGGACCGCGAAGTTGTGGGTCAGGTTGTGGAACTGCTTGGACGAATCCAGCAGCGCCTTGGACGGAATGCAGCCCACGTTGAGGCAGGTACCGCCAAGCGCCTGCTTGCCGTCCTTGCCGGTGAAGGCGTCGATACAGGCGGTCTTCAGGCCCAGCTGCGCGGCGCGGATCGCGGCCACGTAACCGGCAGGGCCGGCGCCGATGACGATGACGTCGAAGTTGTCAGACATGTGCATTCCCAGGAAATCGGAAAACGTGAGAAAAATCGGATACGAATGCTAGATGGTGGGCGGGAAGGGCCATTGCAAGCCACTTCCCGTCGACCGGGGCGCGCGCGTGACGCACCCCTTCGGCCATTAGATGCCGAGCAGCATGCGCTGCGGGTTCTCGAGCTGGTTCTTGATATCGACCAGGAAGAGCACCGCGTCCTTGCCGTCGATGATGCGGTGGTCGTAGCTCAACGCCAGATACATCATGGGCGCGGCGATGACCTGGCCGTTCTCGACGATGGCGCGTTCCTTGATGGCATGCATGCCAAGGATGGCGCTCTGCGGCGGGTTCACGATCGGGGTCGACAGCAGCGAACCGAAGGTGCCGCCGTTGGTGATGGTGAAGGTGCCGCCCTGCAGATCGTCCAGGCCCAGCTTGCCGTCACGCGCCTTCTTGGCGTAATCGACGATGCCGCGCTCGACGTCGGCGAAGGACATGTCCTGCACGCTGCGCAGGACGGGGGTCACCAGGCCCTTGTCGGTCGAGACCGCAATCGAGATGTCCTGGTAGCCGTGATAGACGATGTCGTTGCCGTCGACCGAGGCGTTGACGACCGGGTGGCGCTTCAGCGCCTCGGCAGCCGCCTTCACGAAGAAGCTCATGAAGCCCAGCTTGACGCCATTGGCCTTCTCGAACGACTCGCCCAGGGCCTTACGCATCTTGACCACTTCGGCCAGGTTCACTTCGTTGAACGAGGTGAGCATGGCGATGGAGTTCTTCGACTGCATCAGGCGTTCGGCGATGCGGGCGCGGATGCGGGTCATCGGCACGCGCTCTTCCGGACGCGAGCCCGGGGTCGGCTTGACCGCCGGAGCTGCGGCAGCAGGAGCCGCGGCCGGGGCGCCACCCTTGCCGTAATTGACCAGGTCTTCCTTGGTGACGCGGCCGTCGCGACCGGTACCGGCCACCTTGGACGGGTCGATGTTCTGCTCGGTGGCCACGCGCAGGCCGGCCGGCGAGAGGTCTTCGGTGCCCTTGCCGGCAGCCTTCGGGGCTTCGGCGGCAGCAGCCGGGGCAGCGGCCGGCGCAGCAGCGGCCGGAGCCGGTGCAGCAGCCACGGCGCCTTCCTCGATCACGGCGATGACCTGCTGGCTGGTCACGGTGTCGCCCGACTGGAACTTGATTTCCTTCAGGACGCCATCGACCGGAGCCGGCACTTCGAGCACGACCTTGTCGGTTTCGAGGTCGACCAGGTTTTCATCACGCTTGACGGCCTCGCCAGCCTTTTTGTGCCAGGTGGCGATGGTGGCGTCGGAAACCGACTCGGGCAGGACGGGGACTTTGACTTCGATGGACATGTGGTTTCCTTCGGACCTTATTCCGCAGCGTGGTCGGTGCCGATCGGCGCGACCAGCGCCTGCTCGACGAGCGCCGCCTGTTCAGCGACATGAGTATTGAGATGGCCGGCAGCCGGGGCGGGCGAGCGCGCGCGACCAGCGTACGACAGGCTCTGCTTGGCGTTGATGCACGCCTGCAGGTGATGACGGATCTGGAACCACGCGCCCTGGTTCATCGGCTCTTCCTGGCACCAGATCACTTCCTTGGCGGAAGGATACTTTTCCAGTTCGGCCGTGACCTGCGGACGCGGGAACGGATACAGCTGCTCGACGCGCACGATGGCGACGTCGTTGATGCCACGCTTCTCCGACTCTTCCAGCAGGTCGTAATAGACCTTGCCCGAGCACAGCACGACGCGCTTGACCTTCTTGGCCGGCAGGTCGCGATGCTCGCCGATCACCAGCTGGAAGCTGCCCGTGGCCAGCTCGTCCAGCGTCGACACCGCCAGCTTGTGGCGCAGCAGCGACTTGGGCGTCATCACGATCAGCGGCTTGCGCACCGGGCGCACCATTTGGCGGCGGATCATGTGATACGCCTGGGCCGGCGTGGTGGGCACGCAGACCTGCATGTTGTCCAGCGCGCACAGCTGCAGGAAGCGTTCTAGGCGGGCGGAGGAATGCTCCGGGCCCTGGCCTTCGTAGCCGTGCGGCAGGAACAGCGCCAGGCCGCACAAGCGGTTCCACTTCGCTTCGCCGGAGCTGATGAACTGATCGATCACCACCTGGGCACCGTTGGCGAAGTCGCCGAACTGGCCTTCCCAGATGTGCAGGGTGAACGGATCGGTGGTCGAGCTGCCGTATTCGAAGGCCATGACGGCTTCTTCGCTTAGCAGCGAGTCGATCACTTCCACGTCGGCCGAGGCGCGCACGCTGGTGAGCGGCATGAAGGTGTGGCCGTCCTTCTGGTCATGCAGCACGGCATGACGATGGAAGAACGTGCCGCGACCGACGTCCTGGCCGACCAGGCGCAGGTTGTAGTTCTCGTCGATCAGCGTGGCGTAGGCGAGGTTTTCGGCGAAACCCCAGTCACCCGGCTGTTCGCCTGCGGCCATCTTGCGGCGATCGTCGTAGATCTTGGACACGCGCGACTGCAGCGTAATGTCCTTGGGCAGATCAAGGATCTTGTTGGCCAGCTCGACCAGCTTGGCCTTCGGCACGCCGGTGTCCGTGGCCATGGACAGCTTGCCGCCCATGAAACGGTTCCAGTCGACCTCGATGTCCTTGACCAGCGCGGTGGTCAGCTCGGTCATCGACGCGCCAGCTTCCAGGCGCGAACGGTACTCGTCGAGCATCTTCTGGCCGTCGCCGTCGGCGATCACGCCTTCCTTGACCATCTGCTGCGCGTACAGGTCGCGCGTGGTCGGGCGGGCGCGGATGATCTGGTACATCACCGGCTGCGTCGCCGACGGTTCGTCGGCTTCGTTATGGCCGTGGCGGCGATAGCACACCAGGTCCAGCACGACGTCCTTGCGGAACTGCTTGCGGAAGTCGTACGCCAGGCGCGTGGCCTGGATGACGGCTTCCGGATCGTCGCCATTCACGTGGAAGACCGGCGCGTTGACCATCTTGGCCAGGTCGGTGCAGTACAGCGTGGAACGGGCGTCCTGCGGATTGGAGGTGGTGAAGCCCACCTGGTTGTTCACCACGATGTGCAGGCTGCCGCCGGTCTTGAAACCGCGCGCCTGCGACATGTTGAACAACTCCATGTTGACGCCCTGGCCCGCGAGGGCGGCGTCACCGTGCACCAGCACGGCCATGGACTGCTTGCGTTCCGTGTCGCGGCGACGGGTCTGGCGCGAATGCACCGACCCGGCCACCACCGGGTTGACGATTTCCAGGTGCGACGGGTTGAAGGCCAGCGCCACGTGCACGCCGCCGTTGGGCGTCTTGACGTCGGCGGAGAAGCCCATGTGGTACTTCACGTCGCCCGAGTGGGCCGGGTCATCCGGATGGTCGAACTTGCCCTCAAACTCGTTGAACAGGGTCTTCGGCGGCTTGCCGAGGATGTTCACGAGCATGTTGAGGCGGCCACGGTGGGCCATGCCGATGACCAGTTCCTTGACGCCGTTGTCGCCCGCGGCGCGGACCACGTCGTCGACCATCGGAATCAGGCTGTCGCCGCCTTCCAGCGAGAAACGCTTCTGGCCGACGTACTTGGTATGCAGGTAGCGCTCAAGGCCTTCCGCGGCCGTGAGTTCGGCCAGCACGCGCTGCTTGCCGGCCTTGTCCAGGCCCGCGCTGCCGTTGGCCTGCTCGAGGCGCGTGTAGATCCAGTTGCGCTGCTCGTGGTTGGAGATGTGCATGAACTCCACGCCGAGCGTGTTCGCATACACCTTCTTGAGGCGGGCCAGGAGCTCGCGCAGCTTCAGGCGCTGACCGCCACCGGCGTAGTTGCCGCAGTCGAACTCAGTGTCGAGGTCGGCGTCGCTGAGGCCGTGGAAGGCCAGGCCCAGATCCGGCGCGGGGAGCTTTTCGCTCAGACCCAGCGGATCGAGGTCGGCAGCCAGGTGGCCGCGCGAACGGTACGCGGTGAGGATACGCAGGACGCCAGCCTGTTTGCGGGCGTGCGCGTCATCGACGGGGCCGGCAGCGGTGGCAGCGGCGAATCGCTGCTTTTGTGCGGCCTCGATACGCGCAATGGCCGCGGAATGGGGGACATCGCCCGCCTCGCGGCCCTTGAAGGTCTCGAAGTATTGATTCCATTCGGCAGGAACCGACGAAGGGTCGGCCAGCCAGGACTCGTACTGCTGCTCGACATAATCGGCGTTGCCGCCGGCGAGTTGGGAAGAATCGAAGAACTCGCGAATCAGATTAGTGCTCACGTCACCACCGGTGAGGAAGGGAGGCTTGCAGCCACCCGACGACCAGGGAGGATGGCTGGAAAAAATCTCGTTAATTATAGCCCCGGGGTGCTGCGACGCGGCAACCCGGGGCGCCGCTTTTAGATGGGGTCAAAGTAGGAAAATTCGACCAGCCGGGTACCGACCATCGTCGTAGATCAGGGGTTTGTCGAATTTTTGATCAATCTGCGATGTAAACGACGCGTGAGCAGTCGTTCAGTTGGCAGTCGAGTCGGGCAGCGATGTGACGTGTCCGTGGCGCGGCGTCAAAGATCCAGCGGCTGCAAAACCGTGGCCCGGGCGGCCCGCTCCCAAACCTGTTCGAAGTGGCGAAGCAGGGGTGCCTGACCCGCGCGATCGCCAGCGGCCGTGCGTCCGATGGGACGGTTGGCCTCCGGCTGGAACACGAAACCGCCCTGGTCATTGAGCAGATAGGCCGAGCCATAGGCGAGGTCCAGCTCCTCCACGGGCGTGCGCACCTGGATCACGCTGGGCAGGCGCTGAGCGAGACCGATCAGGCGGTGCCCGTCGCGCAAGGCGGCATCCGGGCCATGGATCAGCAGACGGATTGATGCGCCGCGACCGGATGTGGCGAGCTGGCGCAGGGCATCGATCTCGGCCGGGGTCGCAAAAGCTTCGCCATCGAGCAACGGCTGATACATACATAGGGTGTGTCGCGCGCCCTGCAGGTTGGCAACGCGTGCGTCGGTCAGTTCCGCGCGCGTGCCGAAGGCGGACGAAGGCGTCATGGCAGGAGGGACACTATCGACCGCTCCGGCCAATGCCAGCCGCATCCCCCGATGGGGAATGCCCGCATCGTCGAAGACGCCGCCGTAAGCCTCGAACCCTTCGCGCTCATAGAAACCGATGGCGGCGACCTGCGCGTCCAGGCGCACCTCGTCCAGGCCTTGCGACCTCGCGCGGGCCACGAGTTCCCGCAGGATGGCCCGGCCGACTCCGCTGCCTCGCCAGTCCTGGCGCACGGCCATGCGGCCGATTTTCTTGAGAGGCGTCAGCCGGCCGCAGGCGATGGGGCGCCCGGCGTCGTCCCGGGCCAGGACATGGACCGAGTCGGCGTCCAGTTCATCCCATTCCAGAGATTCGGGCACGCTTTGCTCAACCACGAAGACTTCCATGCGGATATCGCGCAGCGCTTCCTGGTCGCCTTCACGCGACCAGGAGGCAGGTGCCAGATGGAAGTCCTGCAGTTTCATCGACGGCGGCCCGGCTTTTGCGCAATCAGGTGGCCGTCGTTGGCAAGCGCCAGGATCAGGCTGCGCTCGGCCGCCGTGGGCTTCTTGCCCAAACCGAATTCGCGCTGTTCGCAGAGGCGCAGAGCCAGCGCCGCGGTGGTCGGGTAGGCGTGACCGCTGACGTAGAGCACGGCCTTGTCCTTGCCGTTCGCCGCCCAGGCCATACGGGCCCAGGGGTGGCGGAGCCAGATGGCACCGCCGTCGATCAGCTTTGCCAGGCCTGCTTCGGTCAGGGGCTTGTCGGGCAGGGCCGGGATCTGAGCCGTGCGATAGCGTGTAATGAAACGTCCGAACCAGTCTTGCAGGGTCGCGTCGTCCAGCCCGGCAGCAAAGGGCAGGGCCGAGCGCAGGCGGCCCAGGGAGGCCTTGTCGATTTCGCCGGTGTGCTTGACGGGCTTGAGGTCCGGGTCGGCGTAGCGCAACTCATCGGGGAGTCGCTCAGCCAGATAATCGGCCAGGTCACCAGTGAGTTCGGCCCGCGAGGGCGCGCGCATGCCCACCGAGAAGGTCATGCAGGGGCCACCAAACGCCACGCCGTCATGCGGGACGCCCGGGGGCAGGTAAAGCATGTCGCCCGGTTCAAGCAGCCACTCATGAGTGGGCTCGAAGTGCTTGAGTTGCTTCAGTTCCACGTCGTCGCGGAAGTCAGTCGGCGCCTTCGGGTCGTCGCTGATGCCCCAGTGGCGCTGGCCCAGGCCCTGGATCAGGAACACGTCGTACTGGTCGACATGGGCGCCTACGCCGCCGCCCGGCTCCGCGTACGAAATCATGATGTCGTCCAGGCGCCAGCTCGGCAGGAACTGGAATGACTCCAGCAGGGCGGCCACGTCGGCGTCCCACTTGTCGACGTCCTGGACCAGCAGGGTCCAGTTGGCGTCCCCGGTGTGGGCGAAGTCGTCTTCGGTCAGCGGGCCGGTCTTCACGACCCAGCGGTCGCGGCGCTCGTCGTGCTTGATGAGGCGGGAGAGCGCCGATTCCTCGCAGGCCAGGCCGGCCAGGTCATTGGGCTCGATCGGCGTGACGAAGCCGGGGAAGGCGTTGCGTACCAGCAGAGGACGCTTTTGCCAGTAGTCGCGCAGGAAGGCGGCCGGGGTCATGCCGAGGGGCTGGCGGGCCGAGCCGCGGACTTCGATAGGGAGGCTGGGGGTCTTGGTCATTCCTCCATTGTAAGCGCAGCAGGGGGTTCACGGGCCTGGCTCAGGCCATCTGCTTAACACGGAAATAATGGGGAGGCATGTGTTCATGGCGACTCGTCCTTTCCATCCGGCGGCGTGGTCGTCCTAGGGTGTGGCCTTCTAGCCGTATAGATGGCCAAAAGGACGTCGCGTGAATGCCGTAGTGGTCGCTCCCGCTGTCGCTTCGCCCCTGCCGGGCGAGACGCTCTCTGCCCTGGATGCGCTGCTGCGGGGGCTTGAGCCCCATCAGTTGTACTGGGTGGCGGCACGCAGTGCCGAGCTGGCGGTGCAGGGGCCTGGCCTGCGCACGAGTCCCGTGGCGACGCACGAGCGCGTCACGGTGCTTTACGGCAGCCAGACCGGCAATGCCCGTCGCGTCGCCGAGCAACTTCGGGCGGAGCTGGAACGCTCGGGCCTGGCTGTCCGGCTGGTGCGCACCGACAGCTACGCCACCCGTGAGCTCGCCCAGGAGCGCGTGCTCTATGTCGTCATCAGCACCCAGGGCGAAGGCGAGCCACCGGACGACGCCCGTGCCTTCATCGAGTTCCTGCTGGGACGGCGGGCGCCGCGCCTGACGTCGCTGAAGTTCGGTGTGCTGGGCCTGGGGGACTCCAGCTATCCGCACTTCTGCGCCGTGGGCCAGCAGGTCGATGACCGACTCGCAGCTTTGGGCGCCCACCGGTTGCTCAATCGCGGGGAGGCGGATGTCGACGTGGCCGCCGTCGCCGCTCCCTGGCTGGAGCGTGGCGTCCAGCGCGCACGCGACGCCCTTGGCGCGACATCGCCACGCATCGCACTCGTTGCGCCGGCTGTCGCCGAAGTCGCCTGGACACCCGAGCGCCCTTATGCGGCGGCCGTGCTCGACAACCAGCGCATCGTCTCGCGGGACAGCGACCGCGACGTGCGGCATATCGAGCTGTCGCTTGAAGGGTCGGGGTTGCGCTACGAGCCGGGCGATGCGTTGGGGATCCGCCCCGTCAATCCGCCTGCCGTGGTGCGGGCATGGCTGGATGCGCTCCATCTGCATGGCGACGAACCGGTCACCGTGAACCATCGCTCGATCCCCCTGATCGAAGCGCTGACCCATGAGAAGGAAATCACGCGCCTGTCGCGCGGCTTCATCGCTTCGCATGCCACGGCGAGCCACAGCGAAGAACTGGTGGCGTGGCTGAGCCCGTCCCGCAAGGCGGATCTGGCCAACGTCCTCTCCACCTGGCAACCGCTCGATCTGCTGCGGCGCTACCCCGGTGCGTGGGACGCCGAATCACTGGTCGGTGCATTGCGCCCCCTGACGCCCCGCCTCTACTCCATTGCTTCGTCGGCCAGCGAGGTGGGCGAAGAAGTGCATCTGACGGTTGGCGTGGTCGATTACCTGTTCGAGCAGGAACGACGCGTGGGCGCTGCCAGCGCGTATCTCGCCGCGCACGACGGCGACGCGCGCGTACCCGTCTACGTGGAGCCCAACGAGCGCTTCCACCTGCCGCGCGACGAATCGCGCGACATCATCATGATCGGCGCGGGCACAGGTGTCGCGCCGTATCGCGGTTTCGTGCAGGAGCGCCGGGTGCGTGCCGCGCGAGGTCGGCAGTGGCTGATCTTCGGCAACAGGCACCGTGCGCAGGACTTCCTTTACCAGTCGGAATGGCTCGACGCCCTACGCAACGGCACGCTCACGCGACTCGATGTGGCGTTCTCGCGCGACACCGCCAGCAAGGTTTACGTGCAACACCGCATGCGCGATCACGGTGCCGATCTCTATGCATGGCTGCGCGACGGCGCGCATCTGTACGTCTGTGGTGATGCCACGCACATGGCGCCCGATGTCCATGGCGCGCTGATCGACATGGCCGTGACACACGGAGGGCTGGACGCGGAGTCGGCCGCGGCTTGGCTTTCCCAGTTGATGAAGGAAGGGCGCTACGCCCGGGACGTGTACTGATGAGCAGCCATCCGGATATCGAACAGATCAAGGCGAAAAGCCGTCACCTTCGCGGCACCATTGCCGAAGGCTTGCGCGATCTGTTGACGGGATCGATCAGTGACGACGATGGAAAGCTGCTCAAGTTCCATGGCAGCTATCAGCAGGACGATCGCGACCTGCGCGAGGAGCGGCGCAGGCAGAAGCTGGAGCCAGCCTACAGTTTCATGCTGCGCGCGCGGCTGCCAGGCGGCGTGGTATCGCCGGCGCAATGGCTGGAGTTCGATCGCCTTGCACGTGAATATGCCAGCGGCAGCTTGCGCATCACGACGCGCCAGACATTCCAGTGGCACGGCATCATCAAGGAACGCCTGAAGCCCACGATCTCCGCCATCCATGACGCGCTGGCATCCACCATTGCCGCCTGCGGCGACGTGGTACGCAACGTCGTGAGCACGCCCAATCCGGTGCAGTCGGAAGCGCACGCCGAGGCCTATGCCTGGGCGGCCCGTCTTTCCGATGATCTGGCGCCAACCACGCGGGCGTATCACGAGATATGGCTGGACGGCGAGCCCCTGATCGAGGAGCCGGAGGTCGAGCCGCTGTACGGACAGACCTACCTGCCGCGCAAGTTCAAGATCGGCCTGGCGATTCCGCCACTCAACGACATCGACGTGTTCGCCCAGGATCTCGGCTTGATTGCCATCGTCGACCAGGGGCGTCTGGAGGGCTTCGACGTCGCCGTCGGTGGTGGCATGGGAGCAACGCATGGCGACGCGACCACGTATCCCCGATTGGCCAGCGTCGTCGGCTTCGTGACACCGGATCAGTTGCTTGCGACGGCAGAAGCCATCGTGTCCGTGCAGCGCGACTGGGGCAATCGCAAGGAGCGCAAGCACGCGCGCCTGAAATACACCCTGGATCATCGTGGCGTCGATGCTTTCGTCGATGAGATCGAGGCGCGCCTTGGCTTCGCGCTCGCGCCGGCTCGCGGCGCACATTTCGATCACAACGGCGATCGCTATGGCTGGATCGAAGGCTCTGATGGTCTGTGGCATTTGACGCTGCAGATCGAAGCCGGTCGCCTGGCCGACAACGGCCCGCACCGCTGGCTCACGGGCTTGCGCGAGATTGCCAGGGTGCACACGGGCGACTTTCGCCTGACCTGCAACCAGAACGTTATTGTTGCCAACGTGCGTGCCGATGATCGACAGCGCATCGATGCATTAGTGCACGAGTACCGCCTCGACGCGTACCTCCGTGGTTCCGCCATCCGCCGTCATGCCGTCGCCTGCGTTGCCCTTCCGACGTGCGGGCTGGCGATGGCCGAGGCCGAGCGTTATCTGCCGACGTTCCTTGGTCGCGTCGAGGGCTTGCTTGGTGCGCACGGGCTAACCGACGCGCCCATCCTGCTTAGGCTCTCCGGTTGCCCCAATGGCTGTTCGCGTCCCTACCTGGGTGAAATCGCCCTGGTAGGGCGCGGGCCAGGTCGCTACGACCTTCGACTGGCCGCCGACTTCAGCGGGCAGCGCCTCAATCGCATCTATCGCGAAAACATCGACGAAGAGGCCATCCTTGCCGCGCTGGATCCGCTGCTGGCGCGATATGCCAGTGAGCGTGGCGCGGGCGAGCACTTCGGCGACTTCCTGCTGCGCTCGCGTGTGTTTGACGTTGCGCACCCGGCGGAGGTGGGCGCATGAACCGCGCAACGCTGGATAAAGCGCTGCACGATGAACGGGCCCTGATGGCGCTCAATGCGTGGTTGGGTGCGCGAACCGCCGAAGAGCGCGTGGGCTGGGCGCTGGAGCATGCGCCCGGTGGCCACGCGCTCACGTCCAGCTTCGGGGCGCAGGCGGCGGTCTCCCTCCATCTGTTGAATCAACTAAGACCCCATGTTCCCGTCATCCTGATCGATACGGGGTACCTGTTTCCCGAGACGTATCGCTTTATCGATGAGCTGTCGGGCCGGCTCGACCTGAACTTGCGCGTCTTCAGCGAGACGGTCAGTCCGGCCTGGATGGAGGCCCGCCACGGCGCGCTTTGGGAAGAAGGCGTGGAAGGCATCGATCGCTACAACCAACTGCGCAAGGTCGAGCCCATGCGCCGTGCGCTGGGCGAGTTGGGTATCCAGACCTGGTTCGCCGGCCTGCGGCGCGGACAGTCCGATTCCCGTGCCCGCATCGACTTCATCGAACGACGCGGCGCGCGCTGGAAGTTCCATCCGATTGCTGACTGGACCGACCGCGATGTCGGCCTCTATCTGCAGCGGCATCGCCTTCCGTATCACCCCCTGTGGCACCAGGGCTATCTCTCCATCGGCGACACGCACACGACGCGGCGCTGGGAGCCCGGCATGGACCCGCAGGAAACACGCTTCTTCGGCCTCAAACGCGAATGCGGGCTGCACGATCGCGTTTGAAGCTGCCACTGCCACCCCGATCGACCACAAGAAAGCCCCCATGAGCCAGAATGCGCTTGCTTCACTTGATCCGGATATCGAGTCACCGTTTCCCACCTTGATCGCTCCGCACGGCGGCGTGTTGAAAGAGCGATACGTCGCCGCCGATGAGGCGGAGCGACTGCGGCACCATAGTGCCAACCTGCTTGCCATCGACCTTGGTACGCGTCAGCTGTGTGATCTCGAACTCATCCTCAACGGCGCCTTCTCGCCGCTCGAAGGGTTTCTCGTGCAGCGGGATTACGACCGCGTCGTTTCCGAACTGCGTCTGGCTGACGGCACGCTCTGGCCGGTCCCGATCACGCTGGACGTGAGCGAGGACCTGGCAGCACGCGTCAAGCCGGGCGACGAGGTCGCGCTGCGCGATTCGCAGGGCGTGCCGCTTGCGATCCTTGATGTCGAAGACATCTGGCGGCCGGATCTCGAGCAAGAGGCCCAACAGGTCTTCGGCACGCTGGACACCACGCATCCCGGCGTTGCCGAGCTTTTGTTGCGGACGCGACCGGTCTATGTGGGCGGACGCGTGCGTGGCATCCAGGCGCCGGTGCACTACGACTTCGCCGAACTACGCGATTCGCCGCGTAGCTTGCGCGAATGGTTTGTCGAACGCGGCTGGCGTCGCATCGTGGCCTTCCAGACGCGTAATCCCATGCATCGCGCACACCGCGAACTCACGCTGCGCGCGGCACAGAAAGTGGGTGCAAACCTGCTGATCCAGCCCTCGGTGGGGCGTACGCGGCCGGGCGATGTCGATCACTACACCCGCGTGCGCTGCTATCGCGCCCTGTTGCCACAGTATCCGAACGGCAGTGCGCACCTTTCACTGCTGCCGCTGGCCATGCGCATGGGCGGCCCGCGTGAGGCGGTATGGCATGCCATCATCCGCAAGAACTACGGTGCGACGCATTTCATCGTCGGCCGCGATCACGCCGGCCCCGGCAAGGACGCCCGTGGCCAGCCGTTCTATGGCCCGTTCGACGCGCAACACCTGCTTGAGCGTTACCAGCATGAGTTGGGCATTGAAGTCGTGCCGTTCCCAGTCATGGTGTACGCCGCCAATCGCGACACTTATGTGCCCGCCACGGAGGTCGCGGCCGACGACGATGTTCGCGATATTTCCGGTACGCAGCTGCGCCAGCATCTCCATGAGGGCAGTGACATACCGGAGTGGTTCAGCTTCCCGGAAGTGGTGCGCATCTTGCGCGAGCGCCATCCCGCGCAGGCGCCTCGTGGTTTCGCCGTGTTGTTCACTGGCCTGTCGGGGGCAGGTAAGTCGACCATAGCGCAGGCGCTGGTGGCCCGCTTGCTTGAACACACGAGCCGGGCTGTGACCGTCCTTGACGGCGACGAAGTGCGAAAGCACCTGTCCAAAGGCCTCGGTTTTTCGCGCGAGGATCGCGCCGCCAATGTCACGCGGATCGGCTTTGTCGCCAGCGAAATCGTGCGTCACGGCGGCGTGGCCATCTGCGCGCCGATCGCGCCGTATGCCGACGCGCGTGCCGAAGCGCGTGCCCTGGTCGAAGCCCACGGCGACTTCGTGGAGATCCACGTGTCGACAGCGCTTGAGGTTTGCGAGTCACGCGATCGCAAAGGGCTGTATGCCCAGGCGCGCGCCGGCAAGATCGGTCATTTCACGGGGATCAGCGACCCGTACGAAGTGCCCGAACGCCCGGAGCTCCGGGTGGACGGCAACGGCGCCGAACCTGGTGTGCTGGCCGGTCACATCCTCGACTATCTGAAGCGGCGCGGCTTGCTGGAATAACGGCAAAAGGGAGGCAGGGCGCGTTGCCTGCCTCCCGAAGAACTACGCGCTCAGGCGTTCACGCCAATGGGGCACCGCAGGCCACGTGGTCGGTGCCTGGCCGTTGCCGCCGAGCAGGCGGCTGACGGCGCGGCGTTCCAGGTGCGGCGCAAACGTGGCGATGAATTCCAGCGTGAACTCCCGCAGCACGCTTTCCTTGCGCAGCACGATCCAGGTAGTGCATGGCGCGAAGAGATGATCGGCCGGAAGGCGGCGAAGCTCGGGCTCATCCGCCTGCTGGCAGGCCATCTCGGCGAGGATGCCCACGCCCAGCCCGGTGCGCACGTAGGTCTTGATGAGATCGGCATCGCTGGCGGTCAGCGCGATATGCGGCTGCAGATTGGCGGCATGGAAGGCGTGGGTCAGTGACGAGGTGGGCTTGAGCGAGGATTCGTAACTGATCAGCGGATGCGCCGCCAGCTCGTCGAGCGTGGGCGGACGGCCAAGCGCCGCCAGCGGATGCTCGTTCGGGACCAGCACCACGCGCTGCCAGCGATAGGCGGGCAGGGCTATGCCGTGGCCCGGCGGCGTCGTACCGGTTGCACTGACGATGGCCAGATCAACATGGCCGCCCTCCAGCAAGTTCATCACCTCCGCATCCGCCGCCGGTTGAAGGTGCACGCTCACCTCCGGGTATTGCCGGCTGAGCGAGGCCACGGCCGGGGGCAACGCGAAGCGGGCCTGCGTGTGAGTCGTGGCGATGCGCAAGGTGCCGCGCGACTCATTGCGCAGGTTGGCGGCGATGGATCGGATATTGGTGGCTTCGGCCAGGATGCTGCGCGCACGTTCGAGCACGTGGGTGCCAGCATGCGTGATGGAGTCCAGGCTGCGGCCCTTGCGATGGAAAAGCTGGAAGCCAAGCTCGTCCTCTAGCTGCTTGAGCAGTTTGCTCAGGCCGGGTTGAGTGGCATGCACGCGCTCGGCGGCCAGGGTGATATTGAGGCCGGCATCGGCAATGGCAACCAGGTAACGCAACTGCGTGAGCGTCATCGAACGGAACTCCTAGGCGGCTTCGGCACGCCTGCACGGTTCCCTTCGGAAGCTACGGCAGGCTCAGTCGTCGGTCGGAACGGCTGGCGGGATTCGACATCGCGCGGGACACGCACCCGTCACCGGAAGGCCGGTCGAGGGGTGGGCTGGCGTGGCAGATGCAATGCTCATTTAGACGTCTATACATCCATTTAATGACTGCGTCAACGATTCATGTCAAAGGGTCGGTGTTGTCAGGGGGCTGCATATAACCCCTTCGCATATCACAGCGTCTACATTTCATTTGCGATGCCGTGGATTGGCGTCCTAGCTTGCGGACACAAGCCCGGCCGCTCATGGCCGGGCGCGAGTCGAGGCGAAGCATTCGCGATGGCAGGCAGGTTGTTCCCCCTTTTTGCCCGGCTGGAAGGGCGTCAGGTCCTGGTGATCGGCGGCGGTCCCGTAGCCGAGCGCAAGGTGCGCCTCTTGCTTGAGTCCAACGCGGCTGTGACGGTAGGGGCGCCCGTCATAGCGCCCGGCCTGCAAAGGCTCCATGCGGAGGGCCGGCTCACATGGTTGGAAGGTGACTACGCCGAATACTGGCTTGATGAGCCGTGGCTGGTTATTGCGGCCACCGACAATCGCAAACTCAACCAGCGAATCGCCGACGGGGCGGCATCGCGCCAGTTGTTCGTCAATGTGGTGGATGACGCAGAGCTTTCGAGCTTCCAGGTGCCGGCGATCGTCGATCGCTCGCCCGTGCAGGTGGCCATTTCCAGCGGGGGTGTTGCCCCCATGGTGTCCCGTCGCGTGCGGGAGCGGCTGGAAGCGCTGTTGGAACCTCAGCTAGGCGCCCTTGGCCAGCTCATCGGCGACATGCGGGATCGCATTCGCGCGCAGCTCCCCGATCTTTCGGCGCGTCGGACCTGGTTCGACCGATTGTTGGATGGCCCGGTATGGCGACTCTTGCGCCGCGGCCAGCCTGCGCTGGCCCATGCGGAAGCCGAGCGACTGCTGGAGGGGGCCGACGATTTGCGCAGGGGCAGCGTCGTCCTGGTGGGCGCCGGTGCGGGCGATGCGGATCTGCTGACCCTTCGCGGCCTTCGCGCGCTCAACGAGGCCGATGTGATCCTGCATGATCGCCTCGTCAGCAGCGAGGTGCTTGCCCTGGCGCGACGCGATGCCGAGCGCATCGACGTCGGTAAACAGGCGGGACATCACCATGCCACCCAGGCCTACATTCATGCCCTGATGCTTGCGCATGCGCAGGCAGGTCGACGCGTCGTGCGGCTGAAGGGCGGTGACCCCTTCATCTTTGGGCGAGGCGGCGAGGAGCTGCAATTCCTGCGCTCCCATGGCATTCCCTACGAAGTGGTTCCGGGCATCACGGCTGCGCTGGCCTGCGCGGCCTATGCGGGCATTCCACTGACCCATCGCGAACACGCCCGCTCGGTACGCCTGATCACCGCGCATTGCCGCGAATCGGCGAACGAGCTCGACTGGGCTTCGCTGGCCCGCGAGCGAGAGACCCTGGCCGTCTATATGGGCGTCGCCGAACTCCCTGTGCTGACTCAGCAGTTGCTGATCCATGGCCGTGCGCCTGAGACGCCCTTCGCCTTGATTGAGAACGGCGGGCGGTCATCGCAACGCGTCGTTGCCGGGCCACTGTCTCAGCTACCGCTTCTGGCCGAGGCCCATCGGGTGACCTCGCCGGCCTTGCTGATCCTGGGGGAGGTGGCGGCGCTGGCACGGGAGCTGGCTTGGTATGGCGCGTTGCCGCTGGCCGATCAGGCGACCTGTGACAGGGCTGAGCCGGTCCCAAAGCGTATGCACTTCGCTTGACACAATTTTCTACCCGACATGGTGCACCATCGCCGGTGCCGCCCAGCCATCCTTCGCATCGGAGCCGTCCATGATCTACAACAGCATCGTCGACACCATCGGCAACACCCCCGTCGTCAAACTGCATCGCCTGGCCCCCAGCCATGTCGATCTGTACGTGAAGGTGGAGGCGTTCAATCCCGCCGGTTCGGTGAAGGATCGCCTGGCCCTGGCGATCATCCTCGACGCCGAACAGAAGGGCACGCTCAAGCCCGGCCAGACCGTTATCGAGGCTACTTCCGGCAATACCGGTGTAGCGCTCGCGGCGGTGTGCGCGGCCCGCGGCTATCCCTTTGTGGCCGTGATGACCGAAACCTTCTCGATCGAGCGGCGCAAGCTGATTCGCGCTTACGGCGGCAAGGTGCTGCTCACGGCAGCGGCCGAACGCGGTTCGGGCATGGTGCGCAAAGCGGCGGAACTGGCGAAGAAGCATGGCTGGTTTCTCGCGAGCCAGTTCGAAAATCCGGCCAACCCGGCCTATCACCGGAGCACCACGGCTGCCGAAATCCTGCGCGACTTTGCGGGTCGTCGCCTCGACTACTTCGTCACGGGCTGGGGCACAGGTGGCACGCTGACCGGCGTGGGCGAAGTGCTGCGGGTAGCGCGTCCGGAGGTAAAAGTGATCGCCAGCGAACCGGCCGGCGCCTCGTTGCTGGGTGGCAAGGAGTGGCAGCCGCACAAGATCCAGGGCTGGACGCCGGACTTCGTGCCTGCCGTCCTTAATCGCGACGTCGCCAGCCGCATTCTTCCGGTGGACGACGTGGTGGCGCGCGATACCGCTCGCGAACTGGCGCAGAAGGAGGGCATCTTTGTCGGCATTTCGTCCGGCGCCACGTTGGCAGCGGCGCTGGAAGTCGCGAAGCAGGCCGAGAAGGGTTCGGTCCTGCTGGCGATGCTGCCGGATACCGGCGAGCGCTACCTCTCGACGTTCCTGTTCGAAGGTGTGAACGAGGGAAGCGACGAGGTGGAGTGAGTTCGCTCGCTGGCGCGAGCTGTTAACGGGGAACAGTAAACGGTAAGAGCATGGTCTTCGCCTTGGCTCTTACCGTTTACCGTTCGCAGGCGGCGAAGCCGCCCTCACACGCTCGCTGGCGCGAGCTGTCAACGGTGAACAGTAAACGGTAAGAGCAGGGGCCTTGCCTTGGCTCTTACCGTTCGCCGTTTACCGTTCTCAGGCGGCAAAGCCGCCCTCACACGCTTTTGGCAAGCTCCGTGGCGAGGCCGATGTAGCTGCCCGGGGTCAATGCGAGCAGGCGGTTCTTGGCGTCTTCCGGCAGGTCGAGGCCGGTGATGAACGTGCGCATCGAATCTTTCGTGATGCCCTGGCCGCGGGTCAACGCCTTGAGCTGCTCGTACGGTTCCGGCAGGCCGTAGCGACGCATGACGGTCTGGACGGCTTCGGCGAGGACTTCCCAGCTGGCGTCGAGGTCGGCGGCGAGACGATCGGGGTTGACGGTGAGCTTGCCCAGGCCCTTCTGCAGCGATTCCAGCGCGACCAGCGCGTGGCCGAACGCTGTGCCCAGCGCGCGCAGGACGGTGGAGTCGGTGAGGTCGCGCTGCCAGCGGCTGATCGGGAGCTTTTCGGCAAAGTGGCCGAGCAGGGCGTTAGCCAGTCCGAAGTTGCCTTCGGCATTTTCGAAGTCGATCGGGTTGACCTTGTGCGGCATGGTCGACGAGCCGACTTCACCGGCCTTCAACGCCTGCTTGAAATAACCCAGCGAGATGTAGCCCCAGATGTCGCGCGCCAGGTCGATCAGGATGATGTTGGCGCGGCGCATGACATCGCAGTATTCGGCCACGCCATCGTGCGGCTCGATCTGCGTCGTGTAGGCGTTGTAATCCAGGCCCAGGCCCACCACGAAACGCTGCGAGAAATCCTGCCAGTCGAGTTCGGGATAGGTGATCGCGTGCGCGTTGTAATTGCCCACGGCGCCATTGATCTTGCCCGGCACTTCAACGTGGGTGAACTGCTTGCGCTGACGCTCCAGACGCGCCACCACGTTGGCCAGTTCCTTGCCGAGCGTGCTGGGCGACGCGGTCTGGCCGTGCGTGCGCGACAGCATCGACAGGTCGGCGTAGGTATGCGCCATGTTGCGCAGGGTCAGGATCACGCGGTCGAGCGCAGGCAACAGCACGGTTTCGCGCGCATCGCGCAACATCAGCGCGTAGGACAGGTTGTTGATGTCTTCGCTGGTGCAGGCGAAATGCACGAATTCCTTGGCCTGTGCCAGCGCCGGATCGTTGCCAATGCGTTCCTTGATGAAGTACTCGACGGCCTTCACGTCGTGATTGGTGGTCGCCTCAATCGCCTTGATGCGTGCACCGTCGTCGACATTGAAGTCCGAAGCGATGGCGCGCAGGCGGGCGATCTGCTCACCCGAGAACGGCGGGAGCTCCGCGATGCCCGAATCTGCGGCCAGCGCCAGCAGCCACTCGATCTCCACGTGAACCCGGCGATGCATCAGGCCGAACTCGCTGAAGATGGGGCGCAGGGCTTCGGCCTTGCTGGCGTAGCGGCCGTCCAGGGGCGACAAGGCGGTCAGGGCGTGGGACATGGGGGTGTTCCGGGAGGCGGGAAATGGTGAAGTTTACTACGGGGTGGTGGGGCCGGCGGCTGTGCCGCCTGTGAATGGTGAACGGGGAGGGGCGGCGGCTGCGCCGCCTGTAAACGGTGAACAGAAAAGGCCGCAAGTCACTGCGCTTACCGTTTACCGTTTACAGCGAGCGCCAGCGAGCGGCCTCACAGCCCGCGCAGCGGGCGGCCTCACGGGCCGGCCACCCCCTTGCCAAGCCCTGAACAACCCTCACCCTATAGTCCAACGATCCCCCCTGATCAAAGGAGCCCGGCCCCTCATGTCCTTCCGCATCGAACACGACAGCATGGGCGAGCTGAAAGTCCCGGCGAAGGCGCTGTACGGCGCCCAGACGCAGCGCGCGGTGGATAACTTCCCCATTTCGGGTCTGAGGATGCCGCGGGATTTCATTCGGGCGCTGGGCCTGATCAAGGCGGCGGCCGCCGACGCGAATGCCGGCCTGGGCCATCTGCCCAAGAACAAGGCCGCGGCCATCCGCAAAGCGTCGCTCGCCGTCGCCGAGGGTCACTACGACGCGGAGTTCCCGATCGACGTTTTCCAGACGGGCTCCGGCACCAGTTCCAACATGAACGCCAACGAGGTCATCGCCCATGTGGCAACCAAGGCTGGCGTGAAGGTGCATCCGAATGATCACGTCAATTACGGGCAGAGCTCCAACGACGTGATCCCCACGGCCATCCATGTCAGCGCCACGCTGGTGGCGACCGAAAAGCTGGTGCCGGCACTCAATCATCTTCGTCGCACCATCCAGCGCCGCGCCCGCGAACTGCGTCGCGTACCCAAGACGGGACGTACGCACTTGATGGATGCGATGCCGGTGACCTTCGGACAGGAGTTGTCGGGTTGGGCCGCGCAGATCGGCTCCTCGATCGAGCGCATCGACGACAGCCTGCGTCGCATGCGTCGCCTGCCCCAGGGCGGTACGGCGGTGGGCACGGGCATCAACGCTGACCCGAAATTTGGCGCAGCCGTGGCGCGCGAGCTTAAGAAACTGACGGGCGTGCGCTTTGAAACCGCCGACAATTATTTCGAGGGCATGGCATCGCAGGATGCGGCCGTAGAACTTTCCGGCCAGCTGAAGACGCTTGCCGTGGCGCTGATGAAGATCGCCAACGACCTGCGCTGGATGAATTCGGGTCCGCTGGCAGGCCTTGGCGAGATTGAGCTGCCGGCGCTGCAGCCGGGTAGTTCGATCATGCCGGGCAAGGTGAATCCGGTCATTCCGGAAGCGACGGCCATGGTCGCAGCGCAAGTGATCGGCAACGACGCGACGATCACCATCGCCGGTCAGTCCGGCAATTTCCAGCTGAACGTAATGCTGCCGGTGGTGGCGCACAACCTGCTGGAGTCGCTGAACTTGCTGTCAAATGTGACGGTGCTGCTCGCCGACAAGTCCATCGCCGGATTCAAGGTGAATTCGGCGCGCGTGAAAGAGGCGTTGGACAAGAATCCGATTCTCGTAACCGCGCTCAATCCGGTGATCGGGTATGAGAAGGGTGCGGCAACGGCCAAGCAGGCTTACAAGGAGAAGCGGCCGATTCTGGATGTGGCGCTGGAGACGACGGGGTTATCGAAGGAAGAGCTAAAGAAGTTGCTCGATCCGATGACGTTGACGGAAGGTGGGATTCATGAGGGTGGTGGTGGGGGTGGGTAACCTCTCGCACCACATACCCGTCATTCCCGCGAAAACCCGATACCCGTCATTCCGGCTTTCGCCGGAATGACGAGAGTATGTGGAGCTGACTTAATCGGCAGCCTTCTTGTCCGAGGCATCCTTCGAGCAATCCCCATCCGTCTCGCTCTCAAGAATCTCGCCATACGGCTTGAACTCGGCGAGGCTCGCCTTCAGCGCATCCTGCGCACTCTGCATTTGCGTAAGATCCTTGCAGATCTTCGCCGCCGCCTCATTGATGCGCGCCGTCTGCGAATTCACCGCGCTGTCGATCTTGCTACTGTCACCTTTGACGGCGGCTTCGGCGAGACCTTTCAACGCCGCACCACCCATCGCCGCACCGGCCATGCCGGTTTCGATGCCGTGGTCGTGCACCGCGCGGGCGGCGTTGTAATAGGCAACCAGCTGCGCACGCTGCGCGTCCGTCACGGTCACCGGCTTGCCGCCGACGGTGAAGTCGCCGGTCGGGCTGATTACCGCCATCGGTGCCGTGTCGGCATGCAGCTTCACCTGGTTCGGCTGCATGGTGATGCCGCCGTTGGCGATGGACGTCATGCCGGAAGTGTCGTAGTCGGATTTGCCGGAGCTGCACGCACAAGTGGCGGCAACGAGACTGGCAACAAGCAGGCAACGCATGAACATGAAATTTCCCCTGGGTCTTAACGCGAAAGAGGAACGACGAGGTAGGCCGTGCGCCCCTTGATCGAAAGCTCGGCCTTGTTGGAGGCTTCGGCCGTCAGTTCGACGACCGGATCGGTATCGGTCGAGGAGCGATAGTGATTGTCACTGACCTTGCTAAGCAAGATGTCGCGTCCCTGCGGGAGCTTCAGGTCCGCCGGCAGCGTAATGCGCAGCTGCGTTCCGGCCGGTGAAATGACGTAGCTGCCGTCAGGCGTCGCCGCAACGCCCTCCATGTGCCAGCTACCCGCCAGCGATGTCGTGGCAAGGGTTGCGCTGTCGGCGTGAGCGAGGGAGAGACCGGCCAGGGGCGCGGTGATCATCATCGCTGCAATAAACATGGGGCGGGCGAGATTCATGGCAGTTCCTTCACATGCTCATTGAAAAGTGGGTGCGGTCAGCGGGGCGCAGGGCGGGTGCGGTTGTTTGCGCGCGTCCGGCGTGCGCCATTCCGGGTGGTCATAGGGAATGTCGTTCTCCCAGTACCACGGGTAACAGGTTGGTCCAAGCACGGCGTCGATCAGATAGCGATAGATGCCTTCGGAGTTCGAGCTGTTGCTCATGATGACGATGCAGCGGCGCGACGCCTGCAGGCATAGCGCCAGATTGTTGGTGCCGTCGTCGTGACCGGTTTTGAACCAGGCTGGCCCCTGCGGCGACTGGTAGACCATCACGCCAAGGGCGGCGGACAGGGCGATGCCGTCGTTGTCCTGCGTGGTCGCTTCATCGAGGGTCGGGAACGACTGCACGGAATGCACTGCCAGCGCAGGCTTCAGCCACAGAGCATGCGCTTGGGCACTCAGGCCATCGCCGCGCACCATGCCAGCGATAAGGTGGGCGAAATCGTGCGGCGTCGTATCCATCGAGCCCGCGGCGCGGACGCTGCTGCGTTGCTTGTGGTCGAGGGCCTTGCCTTTTTCGTCGAATCCGATGGCGAGGTTGCCGGCGAAGTCGTCACGCCAGGTCATGCTTGTGCGCTTCATGTCGAAGCGGTCGAACAACTGCTTCTGCATAAGCGTAGCGACGTCGGTGTGTTCGCCATTTTCCAGCACGAATTGCAGCAGATTGATGCCTTCACCCGAATACGCGAAGCGTGTTCCCGGATCGAAGTACATCATCAGCTTGCCGTTCGGATCGTAGCCACCCTCGCGAGGCCAGAAGCGGAAGTTGGCGAAGCCGGCGCTATGCGTGAGCAGGATGCGCGGCGTGATCTTCTGCCAGCGCGGCTCGTCCTTGAGATCGGCGTACTTTTCGTAGTCGGGCAAGGGCTTCGGTAAAAGGGTGGCAATCGACGCATCCATATCCAGCTTGCCACCGTCTACCAACGTCATCACCGAGTAAGCAAAGGCCGCCTTGGTCGTCGATGCCGCGTACATCACCGTATCCGTGGTGAGCGGCAACCGCTTTTCGACGTCCCGATATCCGTAGGCGCGAAGGTAGGTGACCTTGCCGTTCTCGATGATGCCCAGCGCCATCCCTGGCACATGCGCGGCTTGCATCAGTTGCCCGACACGCTGGTCCAGGGCCTTGCCGCGAAGCGTGTCGTCAGCCGGCGTACCGGCGTGAGCCATCAAGGAACATGCTGCCAACACCAGTGCCATCCCTGAGCGGTGGAGCGTGAGCATGTCGCTGACTCCTGATGCGTGTTGCGTTGAAGAGAGAGGGTGCCCGGGCGACGCTCCGCATCCGTGCGGAAGGCGTCGCTGGGCGTAAACCATCAGCTGTCGTCGCGAACCCGGCGGAACCACACTGCGGCGGCCAGCATCAGCACACCCGCCAGGACACCGATCCACAAGTTGTGCGAGGACAGGATGTGGAAGCTGTTGGAGAAGAGCAGGTCGTCGAGGGTTTCGTTGTCACCGACCGATGCCAGGCTGTGCTTGTCAAAGGCGATGCTCGAGACCGGGAAGACGCTGACCAGCATGCGACCGACGATGTTCGTCCAGAACCAGCCGGTGTTGAGATTGAACAGTCCCATGATCCCGAACCAACCCACCAGCAGTCCCGCAATGGCCGGGGTAGCGACGGCCCACAGGAAGGGCTTGGAGCGTGCCCAGGCCGAGCAGAGCATCAACCAACCCACTGCCGGCAGTGCCCACAGTGCATATGCGGGGACCGAGGCGATCAGCGAAGCCAGTGCCTTGATCGGATGCGCCAGGCCAAGCAGCTGCCAGATGTTGACGCCATGGAAGGAGAGGGTGATCGCATAGGCAATCAGCTGGATCAGCCCCGTCACGATGCCGGTGGCCACTGCGATGACCGGAGCCACCACCACCGCACTCGCCACCTTGGACAGCACCGTGTTGGTGTCGGAGATCGGCAGCGACTTCCAGAACAACACGCTGCGGTCGCGACGGTCGTCATACAGGGCCGAGAGGCAGTAGAAGAACACCACGAAGCCCTGGCAGATGCTGATCGGTCCCATCGAAGAGAGCATCGCCACGTCCAGGATCTGCCCGATCTGGCGCAGGTCGCCGGCATCAGCGTGGGCAATCGCATCGCGCAGGTTGCTGTCGCCGATGTTGATGCCGTGCATCGGGCCGGTGACTTCCACCGCGATGATCGCCATCAGGTTCAGCAGGATGAACACGCCGCCGGTGATGATCGGGGCCCACAGAAAACCACCCCGGTTTTCCCAGAACTCACGCTTCATGAGCCAGTAGAAGGAATTCATGCGTAGGTCCCCTTCATGGTGGCGACAAACAGATCGCTGATGGACGGGCGTCGCACCTCACCCATCGCTTCGAGCGTGGCGCGGTCCGCGCCGTCGAACAGGAAGATGCTCTTGCCAAACACCTGGCGCTCATCGAGCGGCTTGAGCTGGCGGGCGGCTGGCACCTTGTCGGCGTTGACCAGCACCTCGGTGAATCGCTCACCGACGGCATCCATGTCCGTATCCAGCACCACTTTGCCATCCCGGATGAACATCAGGTCGGTGAGGATGTGTTCGATCTCCTCGACCTGGTGGGTGGTGACGATGATCGTCTTGTTCTCGTCGAAGTATTCTTCCAGCAAGCTCTGGTAGAACTGCTTGCGGTAAAGGATGTCCAGGCCCAGCGTCGGCTCGTCCAGCACCAGCAGGCGGGCGTCGATCGCCATCACCAGGGCCAGGTGCAACTGCACGATCATGCCCTTGGACATTTGCTTGACGCGCTGTTCCGGCTGCAGCTTGGTGCGGGCCAGGAAGGCTTCGCACTTGGCGCGGTTGAAGCGCGGGTGCACGTTGGCGACGAAGTCCACCGCCTGGCGAACCTTGATCCAGCGCGGCAGTACCGCCACGTCGGCGATGAAGCAGACCTGTTCCATCAGCGCATTGCGCTGGCTGTGTGGGTCCAGGCCCAGGACGTTGAGCTGGCCGTCGTAATCGGTCAGGCCCAGGATCGCCTTCAGGGCGGTGGTCTTGCCGGCGCCGTTCGGACCGATCAGGCCCACGATGCGGCCGGATTCGATCTGAAAGCTGACGTTGTCCAGCGCAACGGCGTCCTTGTATCGCTTACTCAAACCGCTGGCAGTGACGACGGCATTCATGACTGGTTCTCCGTCTCTCGCATGAGGGCCTTCAGATCCAGCCCAAGGCGCTGCAGACGTGCAAACAGTGCCGGCCATTCTTCCTTGAGAAACCGCTCCCTCTCGGATTTGAGCAGTGCCTCGCGGGCTCCATCGATTACGAACATGCCCAACCCCCTCCTTTTTTCCACCAGTTGATCGTCGACCAGTTCCTGGTACGCCTTTGAAACGGTGAGCGGATTGATTTGGAAATCCGCCGCAACCTGGCGTACTGACGGCAGCGGGTCGCCCTCGTTCAAGGCGCCGTCCAGGATCATCGCCACGACGCGCTCACGCAGCTGGCGGTAGATCGGGACGCTGTCGTTCCAGGTAATGGACATACGGTTTATTCCTTGCTGACTCGGCCAAACGAATTGCCAAACGAATAGTAGGGCATGGCCAGCTGGGCTCCGAGCAAGCTTGCGCTCGCTTCGGCGGCGCGGCTCACGACCGGCGAGACGGTGGCGGTGGCGACGCTGGCATTGGCCAGCAGGGCGGCGGCGCGCATGTCTTCGGCGGAGGGGCGGACGTCGACCGGGGCCAGGTTGGTGATCTTCACACCATTGATTTCGCTGGGCGGGACGGGTGAGACGTTGTGGTTGATCGCTGCCAGGCTTGCGGTGGTCAGCAGGACGGAAGCGGTCAGTGCGATCAGGTTCGGCGCTTTCATGGCGGGTCTCCTTTAGTGACCTTGTGGACCGGTGTTGTAGTGAACTATAACACCACATTTGAACCCGTCAATAGGCGACCTTGAAATTCGCAACATGACTGATGGCCTATACGGGGTGCTGGGGGTTACGCCCGCTGGAACGATCAGCGGACCTGCCCTTGGATGCAAAGGATGGCCCTGGCGTTTAGGCCGGGGCAGGGGCGGGCATCAGTCATCGGATGTGACACTCAACATGTGCGCGTGCGTCCCGGGCCATCACGACGGTAAGCCAGGCAATCTGCTTCAATAGCCAGTCACTCGCGCACAAGGAACGCACGCATGGATTTCGGACTTGCCGGGAAAGTGGTGGTGGTCACCGGTGCCAGCAAAGGTATTGGCCTGGCCTGCGCTGAAGCCTTCGCTCACGAAGGCGCCATCGTCATTGGCATTTCCCGCAACTACGAAAACCTTGAAACGGCGCAGTCGCAACTCGAAGACAAGGGCCTGCGTATCCATGTGGAGCCCGCCGACCTGCAGGACAGCGTCGCCGCGCAGCTCGTCATGGAGCGCATCGAAGACGATCACGGCCCCATCGACATCCTCGTCAACTGCGCCGGCGCCGCCCGTCGCACGCCGCCGGCCGAACTGGACGCGCACGCGATCCACGCCGCCATGCAATCGAAGTACTTCACCTACATGCATGCCATCGAGCCGGTGATCCGTCGCATGGCCGCACGTGGCGAAGGCGCCATCGTCAACGTGATCGGCCAGGGCGGCCGCCAGGCCAACCCCATGCACATCGGCGGCGGCGCCGCGAACGCCGCCCTCATGCTCGCCTCCGTCGGCTACGCCAGCGCCTACGCCCATCGCGGCGTACGCATCAACGCCATCAATCCCGGCATGACCCGCACCGGGCGCGTGCAGGAAGGTTTGCAGGCCTCGGCACGCGCCAGCGGCCGATCCCCTGAAGAAGTCATGGCGATGCAGCTGGCCGACATTCCGATGGGCCGCATTGCGGAGCCCGAAGAAATCGCGAATGTGGCTTTGTTTCTCGCATCGCCGCTCGCCAGTTATGTCACCGGTGCGGTGATTCCGATGGACGGCGGCAAAACCTCGGTGGTGTGAGGACGGCCGCTGGCGCGGCCTGAAAACGGTGAACAGTAAACAGTAAACGGAGAAGAGCGGCTTTCGCTCCGGCTCTTACCGTTCACCGTCACCGTAGGTCGCTCGCTGCGCTCGCTGTGAAGCCGGCCGCTGGCGCGGCCTGTAAACGGTGAACAGTAAACGGAGAAAAGCGGCACCCGCTCTGGCTCTTACTGTTCACCGTTCACAGGCGCGCAGCGCCGACTTCACAGGCCGCGCCAGCGGCCGGCTTCACAGCGAGCGTAAGCGAGCGACCCCACAGGCCGCGCCAGCGGCCGACCCCACCGGGACGAAATGTCGTGCGGGGGGCTCAAGAAAAATCGTATGCTTGCCGAAAGATTGTGTTGTAGATCACAAAATCGCTCGTCAGATTGGGGAATCCAGGGGCGCATCACTTACCTCGTTACCGACGTCGACGCGCGGTGGTGTGAGCGTGTGCGCGATTGAATGACTTCCCAGGCTGATGGGGCATGGAACCCACATCACCCGTCGAAGGGAAGCTCAATGAATCGAATTTACCGCCTGGTCTGGAACCGTGCCGTCGGCACCGTGCAGGTCGCCTCCGAACATGCCAACGCCTCGCACGGTGGTGCCGGCAGCAACGCGGGCGTTGCGGTATCGCCCGTGCGCAAGCCGCTGGCGCTCGCCTGCTTGATGTTGCTTGGCCTGGCGTCCGCGCCGGCGTTTGCATCGCCGATCGGTCCGGCCTGGTCGGTAAATACCTCGGGTGGGCAGGGCGGTATGGCTTTCTACGCCGCGGCCTGGATCGGCGGTGCGGGTGGCACGGGCGGTTCCGTGCAGGACGGCATTGCACTGAACGGCGAGAACGGTAAGGCCGGTTCGCACCTGGGTCTCTGGGGTGACGTCGACGGTGGCGTCGGCGGTCTCGCCGGTACGGATGCCCAGAAGCAAGGCGGCAATGGCCAGGACGGTGCGCGCGGCATCGCGCATGCCGGATTTGGCGTTGGCAGCGGCGGTGGTGGCGGCGGCGCGGGTTTCTATGGTCTTTGGAATGGCGCGCAGACGATCAGCGCCGGCCAGACCGTGGCCGGCGGCCAGGGCGGTCGTGGTGGCCAGGGCGCTTCTTACGATAGCAGCGCTCCCATGGGCGGCACCGGTGGCGGTGGTGGCGGTGGTGGCGCGGGCGGTACGGGCGTCATCAACGACGATGCAGCCGATGCGATCGACGTTGCCGGTACGGTGGTGGGTGGTGACGGTGGCGCGGGTGGTGGTGGCGGTGAGACATGGGCCACCGTCGGTACCAACCCGGTACCGAGTGGCATGCAAGGTGGTAACGGCGGTGATGGCGGTATCGGCATCGCCTCGATGGGCTACGTCAACGTGGCGGCATCTGGCCAGGTTCGCGGTGGCGCGGGTGGTATGGGTGGTATGGGTGGCGTGGTCTATACCGTTGCCCTGGTCGCCGCCGGGTCGGCTGGCGCGGGCGGTGATGGTGGCAGCGGCGGCGCAGGCATGGGCATGTATGGCGCGCTCGACAGCGATGGCCATCCGACGGTTTCGCTCAGCAACGCGGGCAACATCAGTGGCGGCTTTGGCGGGGCAGGCGGCGCCGGTGGTATCGGCTTCGGCAATGTGACGCCGGACTGGGCCGGCGACGGTGGTAGCGGTGGCGCGGGTGCCTATGTCGGGTACGTGAAAGTCGACAACAGCGGCAACATCACGGGCGGCACTGGCGGTAACGGCGGCGCTGGCGCTTTCAACACCACCCCCATGATTCCCGGCTTCCAGAGCCAGGGCAGACAGGGTGGTGATGGCGGTAATGGCGGCGCCGGCATGCAGGCCTATATGTCGCAGACCCATAACACCGGCGCGATCGTCGGCGGCGCGGGCGGGACGGGCGGCGATGGTGGCGCGGGCGCTGATGTTGGTGGCGGCGGTGGCCTGGGCGGTCACGGCGGTGAAGGCGTCGTGGCGATGGACGGCACCCTACTCAACGAAAGCCAGATCGCCGGTGGTGCGGGCGGCCAGGGTGGCGATGCCGCACACGTCTATGCCCTTAGCAATGGCAGCGGCGGCACGGGTGGTGAAGGTGGCTTCGGCGCTGTCATCGTCAGCATGTCGCAGGGTGTCATCGACAACCGCGGCACGATCATCGGTGGTGCGGGCGGCGTTGGCGGCGCAGGCGCCGCGAATGCCAATGCGGGTTCGGGTGGTAACGGCGGCGCCGGTGTCTACGCACTCAATGGCGCGACCGTCCACAACAGCGGCACGATCGCCGGTGGTGCCGGCGGTAACGGTGGCGCAGGCGCCGGCGGCTATTCGCAGGGTGGCTGGGGCGGCTACGGCGGCGTCGGCTTCGCCGGTTACGGCGGCACGCTGGTCAACACCGGCACGATCCGAGGCGGCAACGCGGGTGCTGGTGGTGCGGGCAACGCAGGTGCACCTGCGGGCGGTGGCAGTTACGGCGGCGCAGGCGTGGTGGCGAACCAATACCAGACCATCATCAATGGCGGCACCATCAGTGGCGGCCTCAATGGCGACGGCAGTCGCGCCGATGCCGTTCAGTTGTGGGGCAACAACAACCGGCTTGAGTTGTGGAACGGCTACCACTTCGACGGTGACGTCAACAGCTTCGGCGACAGCACGCTGGCACTGGGCGGTGACGCGATCGCCGACGGCGGTGCGGGAGATGGAAGCTTCGACCTTGCACAGCTCGGCAACAGCTTCAATGGATTCACGTTCTTCGAGAAATCGGGCAGCAGCACCTGGACGCTGACGGGCCAGTCGAGTCAGGTGACTTACTGGCAGGTGAGTGAAGGCGAACTGGCGCTGGCCAGTCACGCTGGCATTCGCGGCGCGGTAGCGATGGACGGCGGTGCCTTGTCGACGGCACAGGGCGCCCAGATCGTTGGTGACGACGGCTATGCGGGTTCCGATGCATCGGCTCCGAATCCGTCGATGTCCGGCGGCATGGCCGGCCAGGGTAATGGCGGTGACTCGGCCGTCGTCGGTCACGATTTCACGCTCGACAATGCCGGCCTGATTGCCGGCGGTGCGGGCGGCGCGGGCGGCGACGCCAACGGTGCCAACGGCACCAGCTATACGAACACCAACGTCAGCTACCCGCAGACCGGTATCGCTGGCGGCGCCGGTTCGGCCGGCGGACGGGGCGGCAGCGGCGGCAGCGGCGGCGCGGGCGTCTACGGCGATGCGTTCCAGCTCAACAATAGCGGCACGATCGTCGGCGGTGCCGGTGGTCGTGGCGGTAATGCAAACGGCGGCAATGGTGGTTTGGGTGGCCCCGGCGCTTACTCGCCCGTCGATGGCACGAATGGCGGCGTCGGCGGTGCCGGTGGCGCGGGCGGTTCCGCGGGTACCGGCGGAAACGGTGGCTACGGCGTGTTCGGAACGAACATGACGGTCTACAACACCGGCACCATCAAGGGTGGCGACGGCGGACTTGGCGGCGTCGCGGTGGGTGGCGCTGGCGGCCAGGGCGGACCGGGCGGCACCGGCGGCATGGGTTACTACAACGGTGCGCAAGGCAATGCCGGCGCTCAGGGCAGCCCTGGCGCGGTGGGATTCCGGGGACTTGGTGGTGCCGGCGTGGTCGGCGCTGGCGGCAGCTCCATCTTCAACGATGGCACGATTGCCGGCGGCCTTTCGGGCGATGGGGCGTATCGCGCGAACGCTGTCGAACTCTTCGACGGTGGCAACACGCTGACGCTGGGTTCGAACTACGTCTTCGTGGGTCGCGTTCAGAGCACCAGCGGAAGCACCGCCGGTGGCGACACGCTGGCCCTGGGCGGCACGCAGAACGGCACCTTCGACATGGCCCAGGTGGGCACCACCTTCTTTGGCTTTGCGCAGTACCAGAAGACCGGCAGCAGCACCTGGACGCTGACCAATAGCAATCCGTTGAGCCTGTTCAACCTTCAGTGGTCGCTGCAGGAAGGCGGACTGAATATCGACGCGTCGGCCAACAACATCACGCGCATCGATATGGCGGCAGGCACGTCGCTGCATGTGCTCACGGGTGCGTGGGTGGAAGGCCAGAAGGGCGCGACCGGTGCGTCCATCACTCCGCCGCTCCCCAGCAATGCTGGCTCAACCGGCCTGGCCGCCGTGACGTCCCATGGCGGTTCCATCGTCAATGACGGCACGTTGGTGGGCGGCGGTGGCGGCAATGGCGGTTCGTCCAATGGCGCTGCGGGTATCTCCAGCGGAATCCCCGGGTCTGCCGGCGCGACGGGCAACAACGGTGGCACCGGTGGCGTCGGCGGCATCGGCGGCAACGCCGTCGCAGGCTCGGGTTTCACGCTCGAGAACAACGGCGACATCTGGGGTGGCCATGGCGGCAATGGCGGCAGCGCCAATGGCGGCAGCGGTGGCAGGGGCATGCCCGGCACCGAGGGAGCCACGAATCCGTCCGGGCCTGGCAATAACGGTGGCGCCGGTGGCAACGGAGGCACGGGTGGCAACGGCGGTGTCGGCGGTCAGGGTGGGCGCGGCGGCGCGGCCGTGGCCGGCTTCGATTTCACCATTACTAACCACGGCTCCATCATGGGCGGCGATGGCGGTACCGGTGGCGTGGCGGCAGGTGGCGCGGCAGGCACGGGCGGTCCAGGTGGTACAGGTGGGATGGGTGGCATATCGATGGATCCCATTACGCACACCCCCATCAACTACCCGTGGGGAAGCACGGGTGCTCCAGGCGGGAATGGCACGCTGGGTGCCGATGGCACCCAGGGCGCCGGTGGCGCCGGTGGCGTCGGCATCCTGGCCATGGGCACCAGCCGCATCTTCAACGATGGCGTGATTGGCGGCGGGATGTCGGCTGACGGCACCACACTTGCTAACGCCGTGGAACTCTCCAGCGGCGGCAACACACTCGCGCTGGGTGCCGGTTACAGCTTCCTCGGCAACGTCCTCAGCACCAGCGGTGCCACTTATGGTGGCGACACGCTGGCGCTCGACGGCAGCACCGATGCGACGTTCGATCTCTCGCAGATCGTCGATGTCGCCGGCGCAGGCACCGGCACGCAGTTTGTCGGCTTCCATCAGTACGAGAAGACGGGCACCAGCACGTGGACGCTGACCGGCGCCACGGCGTCGACCGGCGAGTGGAACATCGCCCAGGGCACGCTGGTCCTGAGCGGTGACGGCAGTCTTGCCACCGCCGATCGCGTGACGGTGGACGGTACGCTGGACGCCTCCGGTGTCACTGGCGGCTCGACCAGCATCACCAGTCTGGCCGGCGGCGGTCACGTCGTACTGGGTGCCAACAACCTCGACATCACCGATGCCGACGACACGTTCTCGGGCGTGATTTCGGGCAACGGTGGTCTGACGGTCAGTGGCGGCACGCAGGTACTGACCGGTGCCAACACCTACACCGGTGCAACCATCATCGATGGCGGCACGCTCGTGCTGGCCAACGGCGGCAGTCTGCTTTCGGCGGTGAGCTCCACCGGCACGCTGGTGTTCGACCACAGCGACAACGTGATCTTCAGCCAGATCATCGGTGGCACCGGCGGCATCACGCAGTCGGGCACCGGCATGGTGATCCTCAACGGTGCCAACAACGGCACCGGCGTGGCATCGGTGGAAAGCGGCACGCTGGAAATCGGCGATGCGACGCACGAAGGCGCCACCTGGGGCGGCGACGCTGATGTGTACGAAGGCGGCACGCTGCGCGGTCACGGCACCATCTACGGCAACCTGTTCAACGACGGCACGGTGCGTCCGGGCGGTTCGGTGGGCGTGTTGACGGTCAACGGCAACTACAAGCAGACGGCGGGCGGCAGGCTGGCGATCGATGTCACGCCGACCACAGCATCGCAGTTGAAGATACTTGGCAACGCAACGCTGGCCGGCACGCTCAGCCTGATCTATGCACCGGGTACCTACACCGCGAAGACGTACACCATCCTCACGGCCAACCAGGTGACCGGCACGTTTGCCACGGTCGAATCCACAGGCGCGCCGAGCGGCATTTCCTCGACGGTGAACTACGGCGCGACCAACGTCACGCTGGGTATCACCGGTAGCGGCACGGGCAATGGCGGCACCGATCCGGTCGATCCGACCGATCCGACCGATCCGGTGACGGTGGCGCCGACGGATGGCGCGCTCTTCGCCAATCTGCAGCGCGCCGTTGCCCTGCAGGGTCAGCACAATCTGTCGACGGTGCTTGATGCTTCCTTGCTGGCACCGACCACCGATTGCGGCGTCGATAACACCTCGGCCAAGGGCGTCACCCGCTCGGGTTGCAAGCCGGGCCTGTGGATGCAGGCGAGCGGTTCGAACTACCAGCTCGACGGCAGTAATCGCCTGAAGTCCACGGGTTTTGCGCTCAATACCGGTTTCGATGCCGCCGTGGGCGATGCCGCTCACATCGGTGTGGAAGCGGGCGTGGGTCGCATCAACGCCAACGACCGCGAACACGGCCGTGGTCGCGTCGACAACCTGCATGCGGGTGTCTATGGCTTTGCGAACCTGGGCCCCGTCGTGCTCTCCGGCGTGGCGGATGCCTCGTGGGGTGACTACCACTTCAACCGCGCCACCGGCGTGGGCGAAGCGGCGTCGGATCCGAATGGCAAGGCTTACTCCGCCGCCATCCAGGCGGCGTGGCCGATGCAGTTTGACCAGTGGAACATCACTCCGAAGCTCGGTGCGTTGTATCAGCACCAGTCGCTGGACAGCTTCCACGAATCGGTGAACAGCAGCAGCGAACTGGCATCGGCCTATGGCGTGTCGGCCAGGAGCAGCACGGCCAACACCTTGCAGCCGTATGCGGCCGTGTCGTTCGGTCACGCCTTCACGTCGGGCAACGTCACCTACGTGCCGCAGTTCGAAGTGGGCTATCGCTACAACACCCGCAGTGGCGCGCCGTCGGTGACGGTGGTGGCAGAGGACGGCACGATCTTCGCGCTGCCGGCCAACCGCCTGGGCAAGGGCACAGCCACCGTGGGCGGTCGCATCACCGCCACGGCAGGCGCCTCGTGGAACCTGTACCTGGATTACCAAGGGCAGTTCTCGGGCGATTTGAAGGACAACGCGTTCTCGGTGGGCTTTACCAAGCACTTCTGAGTCGTGTTGCGTGGCGAGGGCTGCGGCGGTGACGTCGCAGCCCTTGCTGTATCCCGCGTGGCATGATCGGCGCCACGCTGTTTCCTCATTCGTGAATCGACCCATGCAACGACGACTGCATTTCATCTCCGGCCTGCCACGCTCCGGCTCCACGCTCTTGTCGGCCCTCCTGCGACAGAACCCGCGCTTTCATGCCGGCATGAGTGGCCCGGTGGCGGGGTTGTTCACTTCGTTACTGACTGAAATGAGCAACCGGAACGAGTTCTCGGTCTTCATCAGTGACGAGCAGCGCGCCCGCGTGCTGGGCGGAATGGTCGACAACTTCTACGGCCCCGAAACCCCGGGCGAGGTGATCTTCGATACCAATCGCAGCTGGTGCGCCCGCTTGCCGGCGATCGGCAAGCTCTTTCCCGACAGCCGGGTGATTGCGTGTGTGCGCGACATTGCCTGGATCGTCGACAGCATCGAGCGCCTGGTCCGCAACAATGCGCTGCAACCATCCTCGATCTTCAACTACGCCGCCAACAGCACCGTCTACGGTCGCGCCAATGGCCTGGTGGGGCAGGACGGCATGATCGGTTATGCCTTCGACGCCTTGAAGGAAGCTTTCTATGGTGAACACGCCAATCGCATGATGCTGGTGCAGTACGACTCGCTGACCCAGGATCCCGAGCGGGTCCTCGCGGCCATTTACCAGTTCATCGGCGAGCCCGCGTTCAAGCACGACTTCGACAATATTGTCTTCGACGCCTCCGAATTCGACATGCGATCCGGCACGCCCGGTTTGCATCACGTACGCAAGAAAGTCAGTAACGAACCACGCGACACGATTCTCCCGCCGGATCTCGTACGCCGATTCGATGGCGACTCGTTCTGGCGTAATCCGGAACTCAACCGGCGCGGCGTGCGGATCGTGTGACCATGCGCCAACGGAGATGGTGGCTAGGGACGGCAATCATCACGCTGACATGGCTTGCTTCGGCGTGGTGGATGGTGGGTCGGTTGCTCGGTGGTCACCACGACGTGATCGGCGCGCCGCCGACTGAGCTGCGTGCCGAAGAGGTGACGCTGGCAAGCAGGTCCGGCGCGACGCTGCGCGGATGGTATGCCCCGGGAATGACGGGGCAGGGCGCGGTGCTGCTGTTGCATGGCGTACACGCTGATCGCAGGGCCATGTTGCCGCGCGCGCTGTGGTTGCATTCGCTCGGTTACGCGGTCTTGCTGATCGATTTCCAGGCGGCCGGGGAAAGCACCGGCGACATCGTCACGATCGGCCTGCGCGAATCGCAGGATGCGACGTCGGCGCTGGCGTGGCTTCGCGACCGTGCGCCCGGGGAAAGGATCGGCATCATTGGTACGTCCATGGGCGGGGCCGCAGTACTCCTTGCGCAGCCGCCTTTGCGCGTGGACGCGATGGTGCTTGAGCAGGTCTATCCGGATGTTCGTCTGGCCGTGCGAGATCGGCTCGAACGTCACGTGGGATCGTACGGCGCATGGATGACGCCGATGCTTCTGAACGTGTTGCATTGGAAGACCGGAATCGATCCGACGCAGCTGCGTCCCATCGACGGCATCGGACGCCTCGCGTCACCGACACTCCTGATCGCCGGCAGCGATGACGAGCACACGAGACTCGACGAATCGCTGGCGATGTACGCCGCGGCTGGCGGGCCCAAGTCGCTGTGGGTGGTGCCCGGTGCACGGCACGTGGATCTGTATCGCTACGACGTCGATGCCTATCGCAAGCGCGTGGGCGCATTCCTCGCCGAGGCGCTGCGTGCGTCCCGGTCGTCGGAAACAGCCGACCTCACGCGCGATCGATGATGTCGGAAGGCGGGGCGGCACTTAGTTCCGCCTCAAGCGTCTGCCGCAAATGCAGCAGGGCTTCTTGCAGGCCATCCGGCTCACGCAGCGACTTGCGCGCCACGCCAACGGCCTGGCGCACCTTCGCGGGTGTCAGCTGACGGGCGATCAACGTATCGGCGAGGTCGCGGCCATCGAGCAGCGTGTCGGCCCAGTCCGCCGGGCGCTTCGCCCGACGGTGACGCGTCAACGCGCGCGCCAGCCGGAAGGGCGGTGCGACCAATGCCAGCTCATCCATCGCGTCGTCGAAGGCCCGCGCCTGACGATGCTCCGTTGCCGGATCGAGCGCCTCGGCCAGTGCAGCCAGCGCGTTGGCGATCCGACGTCGCACGACGTCGGTGGAACGCACCGGCAGCACGAACCAGGCGGCCATAACGCCAATGATGGCGCCGATGGCGATTTCCTCGAGTCGCAGTAGCAGTAGCGCGATGGGTGCGCCACCCTGGAAGCCTTGCAGCAAGGCCAGGGCGATGGTGATGAAAAGCGCCCACCAGGCGTACCCGAATGGCCGCAACCAGATGCCCATGAAAAGCGAGGCGAGAATGATGGCGGTGGTCATCGGCGGGGACGGCATCGCCTGGTGACTCAGCACCAGCGCGAATAATGTGCCCATCGTTGCGCCGAGCACGCGCATGCCGCTCTTGTGCACGACATCGATCCGGCCGCGATTGCCGATGTTGACAATGAATGCCGTGAGTACCACCCAGCTCCAGCGTTCGGGAAAGAAGACAAACCCGACAACAAAGGCGGCGGCCAGCGCCACGGCCATCTGAATGGCCATGCGCGTGCTGGCCGGCAGGCCGGGCGAGCCTGGCGATTGCGTCGGCGTGACAGGCGGGTACTCGTCGTCGTCCGGCCGCTTGCCGTGCAGCCGAAGGACGAGCATGTGGGTGGCGGTCACCCAGAACAGGGCGATCAGGGCGACGAGGATGGGTATGAGAAACCCCGGCATGCCGTGCGTCCCGATCGCATGGACATGCGGTACCGTCAGCAAGGTCACGAAGGGCAGGGCTATCAGGCTGCCTGCGCGTCGTGCCATGGGACCGAATCGCCGCAGCCAGATGGCCAGCGCCATGCCGGCGGTAAATACGATGGCGCCGATCCACGGCCAGCGGTGCAGCAACATGCCGACGGCGAGGGCCACGAGGCCCACCAGAGGCAGCACGATGGCGGCCTCCAGTCGCCCACGCATGTCCTTGTCCAGCTGGCTGCGCGAAAGGGAAATGGCCAGCACAACGGCCATCACCGGAGCACCGCTGCCCGGAGCGGCGGCCCATGCGCAGGCCATGCTGGCCACGGCCGCGGCCATGGTGGCGCATGCCTCCGTGAAGGTGCCCAGTGCGGTCACCGAGCGTGTCATTCGCTTCGCGTCCGATGTGGCTTGCCGAAGAACATGCGATTCCCCGTGTCGTCGGGCGTGTTGTCGGGCGCTGATCATAGCGGTGCAACAAGGCATGCGTGAGCACTTGACCCCCTTCCGACTTCGACGCCAGACTCATCGGCCACCCGATAGTCCGGACTCACGATGAACGCGCATCCTCCCTTTCCCGACGACGAGAATGGCCAGGTTCTGGCGACGATGGCCGAACGCGGGGATCGTCTCGACCAGCCCCGCGAGATCGACTTCTCGGTCATCTTCCCCAGCGAGGACCAGGCCCTCGCATTCGCCATCACCTTGCTTCGCGGTGGCGCGAAAGTGTCCTTCAGCGAGTACGAGGAAAATCCCGAACTGTCGTGGGAAGTCACCGTGCATCCGGTGATGGTGCCCCGGCACGGGGATATCACGGCATTCGAGGCGATGCTGGCCGCGGAGGCGGAGCCCCTGGGTGGGCGTAACGATGGCTGGGGGTGTGGGTTGGTGCTCTGATCGTCACCGTGGTGCGTTGTTGTTTGCGTGCTGACCGGGCGTGATGCCGGGCAGGCTACTTTTTCGCCAATGCCTTCAGGACGCGCGTCAAGCTCTGCTTCACCTCTTCGATACCTTCCCAGGGATCTTTACGCTGTCGCTTCAGCCTGGTCACGGCGTTCTTCAGGTCGAACTGGTTCGCGCCTCTGAGCCTTCCCAGTTCTTCCCAGCGCACCGGCATGGCCACCGGTGCGCCCGGTCGGCCCCGAAGTGAGTAGGAGGCCACGGCGGTCGCGCCGCGGCCATTGCGCAGATAGTCGATGTAGATCTTGCTCGTCCTTCGCGCCTTGCTGCTCGTGGAAATGAAGTCAAGCGGATGCATCGCTTCCATCGTTTCCGCGAAACCGCGTGCAAACGTTTTGACCTCGTCCCATGGAGAAGGTGGGTTCAGGGGCACGACGATATGGAGGCCCTTGCCGCCGGTCGTTCGCAGGAATGATTCGAGCTTCAGCTGGCCGAGTCGCTTTCGCATCAGTCGCGCGGCGGCCTTGACGTTGTTCCAGGCGACATCGGGCCCGGGATCCAGGTCGAACACAACGCGGTCGGCGCAGTCCGGCTGCTCCACGTGTGCTCCCCAGGGATGGAATTCGATCGCGTTGTACTGCACGAGCTCCATCACCGAGTCGGCGCTTTCGGGGAAAAGGTACATCGCCGATGCGCCTGTTTCCTCGGTGAGGCGGGCGACGCCAACGTACTTCAAGCCACCGGCCGGGACGTGTTTCTGAAAGAAGCTTTGCCCGGCGATGCCGTCAGGCCAACGGATCACGGACAGCGGGCGATGCAGAATGCCCGGCAGGAACCAGTCCATGACGGCGCGGTAATAGTCGGCGACGTCCTGCTTGGTATAGCCATCCTTCGGATACACCGCGCGATCGGGATGAGTGATCACGATCATGGCGTCGCCGTCACGCTTTGATGTCCGTGTTTTCGCACCGCTGGCCGGACGCTTGCGCGTAGTGATGGATGTGCTGCGATCACGGTCGCGCAAAGACGCCGGCGACTTGTCCGGACGCATCGCCTTGAGGCTTGGCTGCCTCAGCAGACCCTGATTGCCGATGCCGCGGTAGTAGACTTCGGCAACCAAGGCGGGCGCGATCCACTGCGCATCGCGCGGTGCTTCGCCCGTATGCTTGATGGTGGGAGTGCGCGAGGCAGAGGCCGAGAACGTCCTGGCCAGGTCGCGAAGCATGTCGTCGGTGAAGCCGCTGCCCACCCGGCCGACATAGGCCCATTCGCCCTTGGGCGCAGGCCTGGCCAGCAGCAGGGAACCCAGGCCCTTGCGCGACCCTTTGGGGGCAGTGAAGCCCACGACGGCGAACTCATCCGCCTCCAGGCGCTTGACCTTGATCCAGTCGTCCCCCCGGCCGCCGCGGTAAGGTGAATGGGCGCGCTTGCACAGGATGCCTTCGAGTTTGCGTTCGCTGGCTTGCGCAAAGGCCTGGTCAGCGTGACCGACGACATGTGCGCTGTAGCCGAGCTGTGCAGGCGCAACATCAAGCAGTTGCCGCAAGGCTTCCTTGCGATCGATCAGCTTGCAGCGCGTCAGGTCATAGCCTTCGAGGTAAGGCACGTCGAACAGCATGTAGATCAACCGGGCGGCTTGTTCGCCTGACAAGGTCTGCTGCAGCGCATTGAAATCCGGCTGGCCATCGGTGACGGCGATGAGCTCACCGTCGAGCTGCGCCGAATCCAGGCCGAGTGCTTCGATGGCCTGGACGACTTCCGGGAGTTTCGCTGTCCATGACAGTCCATTGCGAGACCAAAGATCCACCTTGCCTTTGGCTATGGAGGTGAGGATGCGGTACCCGTCCCACTTCACTTCGCTAAGCCAGTCGTCGCCCGTTGGCGGTGTTTCGCGGAGGCGGGCCAGCTCCGGCTTGAAGAAACCCGGGTGCCGGTTTTTCTTAAGGGTGCCCGGTAGGGACGCCGCGATTTTCGCGGGATCCATCCTTCGCTTGCGGCCCGGTTTGGGCGTGGCCTTGCTTTGCTTTCCTTCGAGCTTTGCCGCCACGTCCCTGGCCCCGCCGCTGCGTCCCGATGCGCGCTTCGTGCTTTGGATCATCGTCGCATCAAGCAGGTCGTCCGCCTCGACGTCCGACGCGAATGCATCCTCGCCCTTGATCAGAAACCACGCCGGCTGACGTTCCTTGCGATGGCTGCGCACGAGATGCCAAGTGCCTTTAAGTCGCTTGCCATACAGTTCGAAGCGCAGGTGTCCCTTGCGCAACTGCGCCTGTGGATCTTCATCCGTCGCCCAGACGCCCGTATCGAACAGATCGACATGGCCAGCCCCGTAGCCATCGGGAATATCGCCTTCAAATGATGCGTAGGACACCGGGTGGTCCTCCACCTCCACCGCCAGCCGCTTCACCTTGGGGTCGTAGCTGGGCCCTTTGGGGCAGGCCCAGCTTTTGAGCACATCACCCACCTGAAGGCGAAAGTCGTAGTGACGCCGGCTGGCGTGATGGAGCTGGACGACAAAAATCTCGCGTCTATCGGGTTCGACGGATTGCTCCGGCCGCGGCTCCGGTGTGCGGTCGAACTGACGTTTTCGTGTGTATTCTCGAAGCGCCATGGCTTGCTTGCCATTGTCGGTAGGTTGCGGCGCTACGGAGGTGTGGCTACCGCGTTGGATGGACATCGAGCGCAAGCTCAATACCACCGTGATTTCTCGTAGCTATGGCAGGTGCGTGGTGAATGGGGTGTCTAGCGTTTGCGAGTGCGGCCGTGCATCCACGAGTCGCTTTCGTTTGTTCTGCGCGGCGGGCCGCCTTTGCCTTGCAACGAAAGGCGCCAGGCGAGGCACTCACAGGGAAAACCGTCTTTCACGGATGATTCCGGGAGGCCGCATGATCCGGGCAGACGCTATGCGCGGGGTTCTGGGCGATACGCCAGCCCGCGACTACTCGCAAAAGCTCAAACAGTTCAACGCCTTCGCGCGCCCGGAGCTTTGCCGCGCGATGGATGACCTCGGGCTGCAGGCGGGAATGCGTGTGCTCGACGCCGGTTGCGGAACGGGCGACGCGCTGGCGTGGCTTGGAGCCAGGATCCAGCCCGGAGGTGTTGCGATGGGTGTCGACCTGTCGCTAGCCCATGTGGAGGCGGCGCGTGAGACTGTTGGCGATCCAACTTCGGTGATCCAGGCCGACTTGCTGTCCATGCCATTCAGGCGCGAAAGCTTCGACCTCATCTGGTCGGTCAATGTTGTTCACCACTTAAGCAACGCCGTCGACGCCATGCAGGTGTTCAAGGATCTGTTGCGCCCTGGAGGGCGCATGGCCATGGGGCAAAGCTCGTTCCTCGCCGACATGTACTTCGCCTGGGACGCGCGCCTGGAGCGCGCCACCAATGAGGCGGTGCGCCAGTACTACAGGGATCGTTACGAGGTGAGCGAGCGCGAGCTCACTTCCGTGCGCGCCATCGTGGGCCTGATGCGTCAAACGGGGTGGCGAAATGTGAGGGCCCACAGTTACCTGATTGAGCGCGTATCGCCCTTGCACCGTGACGATGAGGTTTACCTCGCGGAAACGATATTTCGTCAATCCTGGGGTGAGCGGCTGAAGCCCTACTTGTCGCCGGAGGATTACGAAGCGCTGTCACAACTTTCCGATCCCGCGCATCCGAAGTTCGCCCTGCGTCGGCCTGATTTCCACTTTCTGCAGACGCTGAGCTTTGTCACCGGCGAGCGTTAGTTTCGCTCGCTGTCGGCATCCTTGAGAAACGTCCTAACTCGCGCGAATTCGCCGGTGAGCGTCGCGACTTCTGCTTAGAGACAGTCGTCGAAATCCTTTGCTACGGTGAAACAAAGACGCAAAGGGAGGCGACGCACATGAGGGTGAGCGATTACGACCATGGCGGCGAAGCAGATTTTCTCGCCAATCCGGGAGGGAGCGCGGATACGTTGCTCAGGGATGCGGATGAATGGGGCACGCGAACCGTGAAGCTGGCCGATCGGCTGCACGCGCAGTGCACGCGTGGACAGACGATGGGGATCGAGGAGTGGCGCGATTCGCTGCTGATGGCGCGGGTGCTGACGGCCATGACGACCGATTGCCTGCTCCTGCTCAAACGCCGAGGATTCATGGCGGGCGAAGCGGAGACGTGAGACGGGCGCTGCGTGGCCAGGGCCATCGCTGGTGTTACCGCGGGGCCGGTGGCAACGCGAAAAAAAAGCCCGGCACATGGCCGGGCTTTTTTAGACTAACGGACGAAAGCCTTAGATGGCCTTGACCTGATCAGCCTGGAGGCCCTTCTGGCCCTGGGTCACGACGAACGAGACCTTCTGACCTTCGACGAGGCTCTTGAAGCCATTCGACTGGATCGCGCGGAAATGCACGAACACGTCGTCGCCGCCCTGGTCACGGCTGATGAAGCCAAAGCCCTTGGCGTCGTTGAACCACTTGACGGTACCGGTTTCTGCCTGAGACATGTGTATTACTCCAAAAAACAAAGAAAGCCGCGGAGCGGCGGGGAGCTGGTCACAAGGAGGAAACGGGTACAACGGTGTAGTGGAACTGCTATCTACAGCATCGGGCCACTATCCATGTGTGACCCTTGAAACTCAGCTCTTACAAGATACCCGGACTTTGAGGGGAATGCAAAGGGATAAGAAGGAATTTGAGAGAAATCGCCAAAAAGGAGAGATTCTCTTCATGGTCCGGATGTCACAAAAGCTACATAACCTACTGAAAATAATATAATAAGAGGCCATCCTGATGCAAGAAACCGGGCCCATGGCTGAGCCCGGTTCACCGTGCCGCTCGGCGACGGCTTTACCAGCCGACGCCCAGGCCAGCGCCGGCGGAGGCCTCATTCGCTGACGCAGACCCGCCAAAGGTCAGGTTGATGTTAGGCGCGACGCTCCGTGAGTAACCCACCGCGATGGCTTTGCGCCCACCCTGCGTGCCGACGCCCACGCCCACGCGGTTGGGCGTGTTGGTGCCCTGGGTGCTCAGCGCCATTTGGGCATAGGCCGCACTCATGGCACCCACGCTGCTGATGCGCTTGTCCTGCTGGCGCAGTCGGGAGTCGATCCTCTCCTGGAACTGATCCAGCTTGAACTCAACGCCCTTGATCTCCGTGTCCGTATAGGACCTGGCAGTCGCGATCGCATCTTCCATCTGCTCGGTCATCTGACCCACCGTGGCGGCGTCCGACGGCGCCTTTCCATCACCCACATTTCCAATGACCATGCCGCCGTTGTCGGTGATCGGTCCAGCCACCGCCGGCAGCGACACCTCACTGACGGGGGGCATGGGCGGCAACGCCTCCAGTTTGTCCTCCACGATCGTCACGCGTTCGTCCAAACCATCGATCAGGACCTTCACGTCGTACAGCTGACCACCATTGATGGCTTCCATGCTGTTTGGCGCAATCAGACCCGCCGTCACATTGGACAGGCGCGTACCCGACGCGCCACCGAACACAACCTCACTCTTATCGGAGTCACGGTAGGTGACGGCACGGAGTGCCTCGCCATCATCACTGATCAGACCGACAGACTTCAGCTGGCGGAGGTTGACGGCGTCATCGTCCTCGACACCATCGGCCAGATTGGAGATGCGGGTACCTTCCGCGCCCGCCAGTTTGATCTCGTTCTTGTCGATGTTGGTATAGGTGACGGCGTTGAGCGCGACGCCGTCAGTGTCAAAGAGACCAGTGGCCTTCAACTGGCTGAGATTGACGGCATCCTTGTCGTCCTTCGCATCGCCTACGTTGGTGATCTGGGCGTAGCCAACATCGATGGCGGTCCTGGTGCTGTCGGTATAGGTCACGGCATTGAGCGCGTTGCCGTCAGCATCAAGCAAACCAATGGACTTCAGCTGACGAAGATTGACGGCGTCATCGTCCTCGATACCATCGGCCAGATTCGAGATGCGCGTGCCTTCCGCGCCCGCGAGTTTGATCTCGTTCTTGTCGATGTTGGTATAGGTCACGGCATTGAGCGCGACGCCGTCAGTGTCAAACAGACCAGTGGCCTTCAACTGGCTGAGATTGACGGCATCCTTGTCGCCCGTGGCATCGCCCACGTTGGTGATCTGGGCGTTGCCGACATCGATGGCGGTCTTGGTGCTGTCGGTGTAGGTAACAGCCATGTCGCTCAGTGCGGCAAGGTTGGACGTGTTGCTTTCGATATGACTGTCAAGCGCAGTAATAGCCGCCTCGACCCCCGCAACCAATGCGCCACCCACTGTGTAGATCGGCATGCTCAGGAGCCCGTTGCCATCCGTCATTGCGCCGCCACCCAGGGCCGTTGCCATGCTGTTCGCGGATGCCTTGAGCTGCCCGACGTTGACCGCGTCGGTATCTACTTCGCCACCCTTGACATTGGTGATCTGACGCTCTTGGCCGGTGGCGCCGACGGAGATCGTGTTGCTTCGGGTGGCCACTGAGAAGTTGCCCAATGCAACAGACGAGGTCGCGCTCTCGTCCACTGAAGTCAGTCGGCCAATGGCCATGGAATAGGCTGCAGCTACGGTGGCGCCCGCACCCAGCGCAATGCTCCGGTTGCCAGTCGCCTTGGCCACGGTGCCGAGGGCGATCGAATTTCCGCCCTCGGCCGTGCTGTCAGCACCGATGGAAATGGCCGGGTGAATGGCGGTGCCTGTGGTTTCGCCGTGGGCAAGGGCCGTCGTACCGATCGCGATGTCACCTTTTGAATACGTCTTGCTCAGGTTGCCCACCGCGATTGATCTTTCCATCATCGCCGTGGCTTCCGTGCCCAGCACGATGGCCTTTGAGGCGGATGCCGCCACATGGGCCAGATGGCCAATCGCAATGGCCCCCGTGCCTTCAGACATTGATTGAGTACCGATGGCAATGGCGTCACTACTGTTGGACTGGGCTTGCGTTCCCAAGGCAATGGCGCGGTCGTAATTTGTCGCCTTCGACTCACTTCCGATGGCGATGCTTTCGTTCCCTTCCGTGACAGCCAACGCTCCGATGGCTATCGAGCGCGCGCCACCGGCGACCGCGGATTCCGAGCCGTCATTGGCACCATTGACTACCGCAAAGTCTGAAAGAGCTTGCGTGCTGATGCGCTGCGATGGAATCGCGCGCGGACTGCCGTCGGTTCTGCCGTCTTGGTCTGATTCGGCGTAGGCCTCGTCGGAGCGATCCACATCGGTATGACGCGATGCCAAGGGAAGCGGACGCTTGATCTCAAGGTCCTTTGCAGTGCCCGGCGAGACAAGGGTTCCGCCGGAGCCGTTGCTTTCCGTTGTTTCGAAAATGGGCTTGTCGAAGCGATCAACCAGGCCGGTGTCGATGCGTTGATGAGGGATGACGCTGCGTTCGTCAGCATGATTCCATTCGATCGTGTTGACGTTTGCGACGAGGTCGGTGGCGGTGGCACATACGGCGGCCGGCGCGGAGAGTGCCCATGCGAGTGCAATGGCCGATGGCTTCAGTTTCGACGATTTCTTACGGCCTTTGGCAAGCTCCGATGCCGCCACCCATTGGCCTTTGGCGGCGTTCCAGACAATGCGATAAACAGAATTCATTCACTCTTTCTCAAATTTCGGGCGAACATCGCTCGCGGTAGGTCGGCCAGCGCTTCATGGCAATGCGTTAGCGGTATCTCTGCCGGCCTGGTGGCGTCGCCCTTTCGCGCATGGTGTGAAAGCGCAGGGGCCCGGCATGGCGGGCGCAGGTATTTTTAGGATTCGACCTAGTCGAGCGGGCTCAAAATAGGTTTTTTCCTATTTGATCGATCGCCGCTTCATTCTCGGAAAGTTCGTACAAGGGCGGGTTGATGCCGACGCAACCTGTTTCGATCGCCGAAAGGCAATCAATGGCATCACGAGCATGTGTATGGGTTCAGGGGCCAATGGCTTGCGGCCGTGAGGGCCGTGTGACCTTAACGTCAGAAGATCCGGCGCCAGTTGTCCGCAGATCATTCGCGAGCGAAGGTTGTCGTTGAAGGTCGACCGGGGGGCGGGCAATCAGCCAGCGATTTCTGTTCAGTGAACGGATCGGCCCATGCTTGCGTTCTGTTCGTACATCCACCTTTTCCCCGGCGTGCCGGGATGCGTGCAGGCGGCATCGGCTGCGGGATGGACAATATGAGCGCGATCCTTCACGCGCAGATCTAAAGGCCGGGATGGAAGTGGCTTTCATTGCTATCGAAGGACTCGCCTCTGCGCCAGATCGCGGCTTCCGGCCAGGTCGGTTCCCTCGCGGAGCCGTCCAGTTCCCGTCGATCATGCCATCCGGAGCAATTCGTCACCGGTCAAGGCATAAAAAAACCGCCTGGGTAAGTGACTACCCAGGCGGCCATATTGGTGGAGGTGGCGGGAGTCGAACCCGCGTTGTTTGAGCTACAGCAAAGGCTGAAGCCAGTCGCTTGACCGAAAGTTGACCGTCAGTCTTCGAAGATGACGCGGCCCTGACCCGCAGCTCCAATCTGGCGCAGGTCGAGCGTCGGTCTAGTCGCCATCCCTGTGAATATCAATCTTGCATCGCCACCTACAGCCGCCGCTGCGATCTGACGAAGCTCGGCCGTCGATCTGGTTCCAGCTGCGAGACGGAATCCACCTCCTGCCGCTGCGATCTGGCGAAGCTCATCGGTCGTGCGAGTTGCAAAACTCATTTCACGTCTCTCCTTGGTTGTGGTGGTTCTGTCCAGTTAGCCAGACAGCTGCCACCTTCTGACCAGCGTCCGGGGCAACGGAGGGTATCCATCGGCCATACGTGCGGACGATCATGGTCCAATCCTTGTGACCCATCATAGATGCCACCCACACGGGGTTCTCGCCGGCGCTGAGCAGCGTCGATGCGAAGGTGTGGCGCATTTGATATGGGTACCTGTACCGCACGCCCGCACGCTTGAGGGTGGGCTGCCACGCAGTCTTGCGTATTGGCCCGTCGTGAAGCCACGGTCCGCCCGTTCGCGGATTTGTAAAAACTTCTTCGCCGGCCAATTGAGTGTGCTGGCGCTGGGCCCGGATGGCGTCCAGGGCAGGCTGCAGCAGTTGCATAGTGCGTCGGCCGGCTTTGGTCTTGGGGGCCTTCACTTGTTTCCGGACCTTCGCGCGCCTCACGGTGATCGTGCCGCCGTCCAGGTCCACGTCTTCCCATCGGAGCGCAATAAGCTCACTGGTGCGAAGGCCCGTCCAGAATCCAAACTGGAACAGGTTTCGAACCTGGCCGTCACATGACTCCAGAATAGCCGCGACCTCGGATGGGCCAAACGGATCGACATCGTCCGTTTCTTTGGGTGGTTCGATCTTGCGGGGCGTCCACCCGACGAAAGGATTCACATTGATTTGCTGATCGTCCAATGCCTGGGCGTACAAGCCCCGCAATGGAAGCAGTAGGTTTCGAATGCGCTTGATGCCGCAGGATCGTTCAGCAACCCACGCCTTCAGGTCTGCGCGAGTCAGCTCGGTCAAGCGTCGAGTTCCAAAGGCGGGCACCCACACTCGCTGGATGGCCAGGTCGTAGTCCCTGAAAGTGGAATGTTCGATCTGGCCCTTCATTCCCTTCAGCCAAGTCTCAAGGGCGGGGCCCAAGGTGATGGCCGCGCCGGGTACCTTGCTGAGGGTGAGCGCGCGCTTGCTATCCGGGAAGAACTTCGCGTACTCAAAAGTCCCGCGGGCAATTTCGGCCTGGATCTGGGCCCGCAAGTTGGCCGCGAACTTCTGATTTGCCGACGTTGGGGCGAGCTTCAGCCGTTCGCGGCAGCGGACACCGCGGTAATAGAAATCGAGCGTGATGCTGCCTTTCGTTGCAGCTCGAACACCTGCCTGCCTTCCACCCATAGCCCATAGCCCTCCGTGTCGATCAAGACCCGCCCGTCAGGCGCTTTCGTCCAGACGATTCCTTCGAGCCACACCCCTGTCTTGATCTTGGCCCGGACAGCATCTTCGGTATACCCCGAATCCGCTGCGAACTTGCCGATGGTCAGATATCGCATCAACCGTCCTCCCATAGCAAGTGGCGGCCATCCAGGTGCATCCCAAAAGCCTCCCGGGCTTCGGCAAGCGGTGGGAAGGTCACTGCGCGGTCGCGCTCGACCTCGCCGGCCAGGCGGAGATTCGATTCGGTAAGTGGAGAGGAAAATACCGCTTTGATTCGCGACCAGAATGCGGGTCGCCCCACGGGCCGGTGGTCCCGGCATTCGCTTTGGGCACGGCGCACATAGTCGGCGTACGCTTGTCGTTTGCTGACCTGGACGCCCGAGGCTTCCCATGGAAGGTCGATGATTCGCCCTTGGCACAGGGCGTCATGAAGCCAGTACATGGGGCCACGCAAACTGGCCACCTTCTGATCTGTGCCGGCATCCGTGGCTGGGAAATTTCCGATGTCGAAACCCGCGATATCGAGGGCACTCAGGTCATGCAGCATGGCTGCCGTGCCGCCGCGCTTCATCTGCGCCCGCATCTGTTCGAAATAGCTGCGGTCGTTGCGCCGCAACCCCGCGACATCGAGCACACAGAAGCGGCGCTGATCGTGATCCGCCGGAACTACCCAGTCATCATTGCTCGCCATGACCACGTGCGCGCAGTTTCGGACGCGGACAATGTCCTTGCCCTTGTTCTCCTTGAGCATCGTGGATTCGGTCAATAGCGCCTTCAAGACCGGGCCGTCCGCGAGGTTGCCCGCAAAGTACGCTTCGTCGGCCAGAATCATCACCTTGCATGCGAGGTGGCTGTTGAAATTCCCGGTCAACTGTTGGCGCGAATAGATGTGGACGTAGTGCTCCCCGAGCATGGCGCCCACGATTTCACCAAACGTGCTCTTGCCGGTCCCTTGGCCGCCACGGAGAACAAGCGCAACACCGGCCGGCTCATGGGGCCTTTGCACCATGTGCGCGAGCCATCCCATAACGTAGGCGTCCAGCTTCGCGTCACCGCTGCATATCACGTCGCGGATGTGCGCGCGGAATAGCGACCAGTCGCCCTTAACTGGTTCCACGGCAAAACCTCCCCAGAGATTCAACACGTCCGGCCCTGGGTCCTGCATGGGGCAAAAATTGACGCCGCCGCGATAGAAGCGACGACCTGGCCAGGACAGCCACTTCGCCGAAAGCGGTTTGCCGTCGAACTTTCGATCCTTGAGGACCAGTTCAAAACTACCGCCCTTCATCGAGTCGATCTTTCGTTGCCCGTTTTCGAGCCGCCGTTCGTGGTACACAGAAGCTTCGCCACCGTTAAGCACCAACGCGTACTCGTCATTGAGTGCCTTGAGTGGATTGCGCACGGCCGTGACCGGTTCCTCGACGGCGTCGAATAGGGCTTCCGGCGCATCGGCGCCCGGCGGGTTCTCACCGTACCGGTATGCGTTGCGGACCTTGGTTGCCAGTTCGTCCGGTGTCCAGCCGCAGCCATCGAACCAGTGTTCGAGCATCAGCTCGACGGCGGTATCCGGCGAGACGCCCAGATCCTTCAGCTTGGCCGCGACCTGGAACGTGGTGTTGTCGCCGCCAGCGCCTTCGATGGCTTCGGGGGCCTCGTTCTCCAGATAGAACGTCGCGCGTTTGACAGCGCGCTCGGGGTCCACGCCGGCAAGGGGAGTGCGGTCGACGGCTTTGCCACGCGGCATGCCGCATGCATCAATCAACCATTGCGGCGCGTCGACCGGCTTGCCCGGACGGTCGATGAAGTATTCACCGGCCTCCACTTTGCTACCGGGCGCTACGATATAGCCCCCGTGGCTACGAACGTCTAGGCCAGCGCCGAGGACATCCACGCCTTGGCGCACAGCAGCGCCAACACGATACACAAGATGACGCCCGCCGGTGGGCGTGGCACTTTCGAAAGTCGGCGGCACGTCGTCGCCGTCCAGTTCATGCCGAAGTAGTGCACGGTTCCCATCCTTCTCCCCTTTGCGATCGACATCGATCACCAGCAGCGCGGCGTCCTGCCCGAACTTGCCGGTGAAGATGCCGATGTTCGAATCCTTGTCGCGGAACCAGCGCTCGATCTGCGCCGGGTCTCGCGTGGCTTTCAGCTGCCAGCCCTTGTGGACCGGGAGCTTGGTCCCGGCCTGCAGCGGAAAGATGTGAAAGCCCTGGCGCGCCAGGGACAACGCCGACTGGAGGGCCGTCATGCCTTCACCCCCGCGAGCCAGGACGTGCAAAGCAACTTGCTGATGCTGTAGACCGCAGCGTCGAATGCCTCGGGCAACCACGGGTCGGGCAGGGCGGAACGGAGAATTGAAGACATCAGGTGCCCCGAGTGGTCCAGGATGCGGCGCGTGGTCGCCTCCTGCTTGATTTGGGCACGGACAGACTGTTCGGACACGATGCCCGCTTCAGTCTGAATCACGTGCGTGGCGGCACGAAGGCTGGCTTCGAGCAGGGCGGAGGATTGGTCGGCCGTTGCGTCCTGGAAGCGCCGTCGCTGCTTCTCGATTTGGCTGTCGGCGATCTTGCTCATCCCGTCACCGTCTCCAAATCACCGGCCACTTCTCGGACGTCCACGACAATCAAGTCGTGCAGTTCGATCCCGCGCACGCCGTCGGCGTGGGTGACACCGCACTTTCCATCAGGCCAGTCGCTTTGAATGTCGCGACGCCGAGGTGGACTTTGCTTGAGTGAAGCGAGGAGGTTGCGCGACCAACGGCGACTGATCAGCGCATCGCAAAGCCCGTCCCGATTGCGACTGATGGACGTGATGTCGATCCCTTTGCTTGTGCATGCCTCTTGAAGCAAAGCGAGCTGAGGTTTGTGCGCGGCGCAATGTGGTTCGATGCAATCGATTCGGTATTCAAGGATCTTTTGTTCGCGCCGCTCATATAGCGCGAAGATCCGGTAGCCAGGGGGAAGGACTGCTTCGGCACCGTCGGAATCGGTGTACTTCCTGGGCAGCAGATGGACGGTTACAGATTTGCGTTCGCAAAAGCCGTCCAGGACATCCGAGAGTAGCCCCACGACGTGCGTCAGCCCCTCAGGACTATCGATGGGGTTAGGGCGCTTGTCCTTGCGTAGGTGCACGCCGGGCACGATTTCGTACAGATCGGGCGAAGGGTTCATGCCGGCACCTCGACACTGCGCGATGCGATCCGGTCAGCGATATACGACTCGACCTCGGACTTAACCCATGCAACGGAAGTGTGTCCCAGGTGAACGCGCGCTGGAAACTTCCCCTTCGCTTCAAGCTTTCGCTTGTAATCGTTGCTGAAAAGAATGCCGCGCGCGCGCATCCAATCCTCGTCTACCAAACAAGGACCAGTGACTTCGCTAACGGGTGGGGTGGTGGTTTTGTCGGCCATGGCGGCTCCTGCGCTGATGTGTCGAGAAGGGCACACATCGAGGTTCGGAGCGGCTACGCGCCTGGCCTCGACATTTTTCGCAAATGGTTCTGCGAAATGGATCTTTGGCGGATCCGATCGACCTGAGGTCGATCATGTCGAGGCGATTACTGCTTGGCCTTGTCGTCCGTTGTCACGGCTGCCCTACCGGTTTGGTAGAGAGGACGGGGCCTTCAGTAACGCGCCGCGGGTATTGCCGTTTGAGGCTGCCGTGACGTTGCTACGGCACCATTATAGCCGAACGCCGCGACAAGCGGATGCGCCGAGCGAAATGCAGCCGGTCGCCCACGGGAAAATCAATGGGCTTTGACGTGCCCCCGCGCGACAAATCTTGATGTGGCGAAATGCGGGCGCGTCCTGGGTCGCAACCGGTACAAGGGGAACAATCGCCGGTACGGGTAAGCGAAGTCCGCAAAGCCTTGTGGCGCAAGGGCTGGTACAGGCGGAACAAGCGGAACAGGCTTTTTTGACAAATTGCCAGCGGGCGAGGCATGGAAGGTCGAAATGTTCGGTTGTGGTTTTCAGCGGTGAGATATTTTTATTTTTAATCCAATTGGGTTGTACCACCTGTACCACCTGTACCAAGCCTTGTGCTGCAAGGGTTCCCAGCGGTACAGGTCAAGTTTTGGCGCTGCACCAACTTGTACCACTGGAAACCTTGCCCCTGGCGACTGAGCCCCGTTGACGCAACGTCACCTCAACACCTCCGAGGCCTTGGCGCGCGCGGATTCCTCGGCGACATGCGTGATGCTGGACCGTCAAAACGTCGTCAGATGCGCATCAATTTCGGTCGCGATGTTGCTGAAATATCCCATCTTTTCAGGTGTTTGCGACGGGTGTAGCTTCGGTTTTGCGGCGAGGTTCGCCGTAAAGATGGGGAATGCCATGACGTACCGAATCGAGTGCCCATTTTCGAGCACGATGTATCTAACCTTCCATTTCACTGAGATTGATGATTGGCACGAGTCTGTTCTGAGCTTGCGCAACGCTCGGTGTTGCGAACGGATGCCGAAGGATGGGGATGACCTCCAGGTCATCTTCGACGCTGCGGTTGCGCCGTTCGAAAAGTATCCGTTGCAGGGAGTGATGACCTACACGTTCGACAGCGTGCCCGAGGTTCACCCCTGGCCGAAGGAAGCGGCCGCATGAGTGACCTCCTGTACTACTCGACCAAGGAAGCGGCCGGGATCCTCAAGCTGTCCCCCAGGACCCTGGAGAATTTGCGCAACAAGCGGCAGGGTCCGGATTTCATCAAGTTCGGTTCGCGGGTCCTGTACTCCGAGGAAGCGTTGAAGGACTACGTATCGAGGAATCTGGTTGTAACGAAGAAGCCTCGTCGCTGACGCTGATCTGCCAGCTAAATACCGACCGCCTCGCGCGCACGCACGCGCGAGGCTTTTTTTTTGTTGCCGCTACGCCCCCTGGCCAACAGAGCTGGTCGAAGTTCAACTTTTCGGCATCGGATAAAATTCACTTGTGTACCGACTTTTACCTACTCGTCTATTTGCAGATATAGGCGTCCAAAAGGGTTCCAAAGTCATCCATTCGCACAAGGAATCGCCGATGTCGATCACCAAAGCAATCCTCTCCCTCATCACTTCCGTGAGCACCGAGGCGCGGGTCAACGAGCTGCAAACCGAGAGCGACGCGGCTGCATCTGCCGAAGCCGCCGCGCGTGACCGCTACCAGGCCGTAGTGCAGCAAGCGCGGGACGGTGAGGCCGACTTCTCGGACGTGCTGAAGGCAAAGGCCAGGCTGACCGAGGCATCACAGAAGGCCGCCGCCGCGTCTGACATCGTGGCTGCTGCTGCCGCCAAGCATGAACAGGTCAAGGCGGCCGAAGAACGTGAGCACCTGGTAGGTCGGTGGCGTCAGTACCTGCAGATCAGCGAGCGCCGAGTGAAAGAGGCTGAAGCCTTCGCCAAGGCTGCGGCCGACCTGGCCGCCAAGCGCGATGCCCTGGCCGCCACCACTGAAGAAATGGCGCAGGCGGGTCTTATCCCGGCAACGCCCAACGAGGACCAGGCTGCCGTCCGTGGCGAACGCTTCAACCGCGCGGTATTTGAAGAACTGTGCCGCCAGCACATCACGGCCACCATCACGAACCCCGCGGGCTACAACCTCAAGCCCATTGTTGACGTCTTCACCGAGGCCGCTGCCTGGATACGAGGCCGCCGCGACGCAGCCCTGGGGGCGCAGGCATGAGCGACGCGCCCGAGAGCGTGAGTTCTTCGTCCCTGATGGCGCCAGAGCCCGCTACGGCGGCTCAGGCTCCCCGCCAGGACGGAGCCGACACCATGGCGGCAGCCCTCGTCGATCGAGGCGTCTGGACGCAGGAACAGGCCGCCACGGCGTTGGCGGGCATTGATGCCGAACCCGAGGAAGGCGGCACGCTTGCGCCGGCCTTCAGCGCGCAGCGTGACTCGCTGGAGCTTCGGGGGACGCTCGTCAGCCATGGCATTGACGAGTCCACGGCCGGATTTTTCGGCGAAATGTTCCGTAAGGCCCTGGCGAACCCGCCTGACGAAGCAACCAAATCTGCTGCCTTGGCGGCGACGGTCGATTACTTCCGCGCCGAGTGGGGCGAGAACACCGACACCATGAATGCCCTGGCCAAGAGCGAGCTTGCGCTGCTGACTCAGTCCTACCCCAAGCTTCCCGAATTGCTTGAGGTCTCTGGATTGGGCAATCACCCGTTGATCGTGCGCCGCCTGGCTCAACAGGGCCTGGACCGTGCCGCGAAACGCAAGCTGGGCATAGGCTGACAGCGTGGAGCGGCAACGGAAGATTAGTTCCAGGCAATGGAAGTTCATTGCCGGCATGAAGCGAGGTCTCACTGGTGTGCAGGCGGCTATTGAGGCTGGCTACGCCGAGCAATCGGCCAAGCATGCCGCTTATCAGCTGACGCACGACAACAAGCTCGTGATGGCTGAGCTTGAACGTATCGACCAGGAATTCAGCGAGAAGTGTCGCTACTACAAGCACCAGGCCGCCCTGGATCTGGACGGCGACATCGCAGCCGCCCAAACGGCTAACCAGTACAGCGCCGTGGCGAAGTTCCGCGAGCTGAAGATGCGCATGTTCAACCTGATCCGCGAAAAGGTGGACGTGACCGTCGAGCGAATTGATCTTGCTGGAGCCATGGCTGAAGCCAAGGCCCGAGTGCGACCTATGCGCGACCCAGACGACATCATCGATGTGATGCCTCTTGCGCTGACTGGCCCCACTGCCAATGGACCCATTGATAACAAATCAATTGCCCATGCCGGTTGGCCAGAATTGGACCTCAACCTGTGATTCGGAATCGGAAAGTCGTGGGTCCCATTTTCGCCAGGTGGGAGGGGGTGGAGGTGGGGGTACCCCCGGAAATGGCCGCGCACGTTCCACCCGGGGCCATGTCCCGGGCGAACTCTGAAAAATTTTTATAAGGGAATTTCCCATGGTCGCCCCACTTCCGCCCGCACCGATCAAGACGACCCCGCCGCCCGCAAAGCCGTCCGTCCCGGCCAATCGCCAGTTTTCTGCCCTATCTGCCTACACCGGCAATCCCCTTTCTCCTGACCAGCAGCTTGTTTTTCGCTCCCCCGTCCTTCGATAGGCGACAGCATGTCCAACTTCGATAAGCGTTACGGCGTCGGCATCCCCCTCACAGCGACCATGCCGACCGCCCTTGTCCCCCTCGGCTATCAGCAGATCACGGCCACGGGCACCGCCTTCACCCTGACCCCGCCGACGAATGCCCGGCTCGCCCGCATTGGAGCGGAAGCGCAGGTTCTGCGCTGGCGTGATGACGGAACGGCACCGACGGCCACGACCGGACAGCGAATCACGGCCGGCACGGAAATCGAATACGTCGGGAACCTGGCCGCCATTCGCCTGATTGCCGAGACGGCCGGCGCGATCGCGAATGTCAGTTATTACGGGTAACGAGCGATGACGAATTACGCAGCCGCGGCCATGTCGTTCGCCGGCACCATGGAAGCCGCGCGCGCCGAACGCGATAACTATCGCTATCAGGAGCAGGTGGCCAAGGACAATGCCGACTCGATCCAGCAGCAAGGGGACGCCGCAGTCGAGTCGCAACAGCGCAAGTTTCAGCAGGTCTTCGGCTCAATGACGGCGGCCTACGGCGGCACCGGTGTGGACACAACGATGGGGTCCCCGCTCAATGTCCTCACCGACGCCATCAAGCAGGGAACGCTCGACAAACTCTCGACGCAATACAACTTCACCGTGGCGAAACAGCAGCAGCTGGAGCAGGCCCGCCTGTACCGCATCGGTGCCAAAAACGCGATCAACGCCGGCTGGTTCAACGCACAGGCCAACGCCGTGTCAGGCATGGGCGGCCAGATGAACACCGGCGGTTACGGCCAGAAGACTGCGCCGTACGCGTTCGGGGGCAACTCGCTTACGCCCGGCTCTGAGTACACCGGCACAGGCAGCCTATCCACCCACTGGGGCGGCGATGGATCGGCGGCGACCGGCTCGTTCAATGGGCTCGACGGCAGTGGCACATACACAGGTTACGGCAGCACATCCACCTCCTGGGGTGGATTCGGTGCCGGCTGGGGCTGAAATCACCAACACTTAAAGGCAACTTCATGACGCGCGATAAACCATTCGTCAATTTCGACACGCAGGTCGATCGTATCCAAGCGGTCGGCAAACGGATCGAGAAGGAAATCGACAAGGCCAGGAAGGCGGCACATTCCAAGGATATTCGCGAAATCCGTTCGGAAATCCAATGGGATGTCACCAAGATAATTCATCAATTGGAGTTGTCCGCGGAAATTATTCAGGAGGCGAGAGAAGACATGCGCGACCTATGCTCCCAGCTTTTCGAGAAGCCTCCTATTTTCGTTTTCCGCAGCACTTCCTACAACGAAGATGGATCAATTCGCCGTACGCGCAATTGGCAGGTGAATTCATGACGCACAAGGCCGCCGGCTTCGGCCACTGTCGCGACCTCGCATCGGACATCTATCACGAGCTTTCCCGCATCGATGACGAAATGCGGGAGGTATACCGGCAGGTCCAACGCGTGAATTTCGATTCCGAAGATACATTTCGCGTGGCGGAAGCCAACGCCGCCGCACTGCTGGCCTCTCTCCATAGCGCACGCGTCGCCTGGCTGGACGCGCAAGGCCGCGTCCTCGGCCAGTTGATCGCGCGGGCTCACCAGACTGCGCAGCTCAGCCCCATCGGGGGCCACGCATGAAGCCGCAATGCGCTGCCGCCGTCGAGAAGATCTTTGGCCGCAAGGCGACGCCCGGCGAGTTGACCAGCATCGAATCGCGCATTTATGCGTCGATGCAGGAACTGCAGGCGAAGGACCCGGTGCGCTGGCGCGGCCTGTCGCGCGACCAAAGGCTGCAGGAAGGCGCCCAGCTCGCCCGTCAGAAAACGGTCCAGGATGTGACCCGGGCTCACGCCAACACGATTCGCGACATGGAGACGAAGGCGTCGCAGCTGCGCAAGCTGGAATCCTATGCCGCTGGCACGGGAAAAGGGCAGGGTCAGCTGGCCGCGCTGCGTCAACGGGCCATTTTTCATGCCGGTTCCAAGGGCGACCTGTCGGTCGAGATTCAGCGCAAGGCGGTGTTCAAGGACTTCGTGCGCCGTCTCGGCGACATTGGCGGGGAGGGCAAGTTCTTCGGCCTGGTCCAGGACGCGCGCGAGCAGAACGATCTTATGCGTGCGATTCGCGATGAACCCACCGGCCGACCGGAAATTGACGCCGCTGGCGCCACGGTGCGCAAGGTCATGGACGAAGCGTTCCAGCAGATGAACGACGTGGGCATCCACATCAACCGCCTGGACGACTGGCATACGCCGCAGCCGTGGGACTGGACGAAGGTGGGCGCTGACCGCGGCCAGTTCGTGAAGGACGCCATGGATGCGGTCGACCTCGACCGGTACATCTGGCCGGATGGCCGCCCCATGAAGCCGGACGAAGTGCAGAAGCTGATTTCGAAATCAGCCGAAACCTTGGGCACGAACGGTTCGAACAAGCGCGGCGAGAAAGAGGGCTCCGGGTTCTCTGGTTCAGTGGGTGGCAGCCGCAACGCGCCGCGACAACTGCACTTCAAGGACGCCAACGCCTACATGGCGATGATGGACAAGTACGGTTCGGCTGACAATGTGTTCTCGCTGCTGGTGCACCACCTCAATGGCGTGGCCCGCGATGTCGCTGCCGCGCGCGTGTTCGGTCGAGACGCCGACAACTTTTTCCCCCAGCTGGTCGAAAAGGGTTTCGCCAACGATGCGCTGGCGGTATCCGGCAAGTCGCCGGAGAAGCGGGCCAAGGCCCTTGAGAAACTGGAAGACCTCAAGAAGCGCACGCTGAAGGAGTGGCAGGCGATGCGCCAGCCCGATCATCCGGGCTCGATGCCAGGCTGGGTGAAAGTGTCACAGGCCATTCGCGGCCTGGCGGGCGCGTCCTTGCTCGGCACGTCCACGCTGTCGGCTATCCCGGACCTACAGATGGCCGTGGGATACACCCACCTGCTGGGCATCGCCAAGTCCAAGATCCTCGGCAACGTGGCCGAAGGCATGAAGCCAACAGCGGAAAATCGCAAGAACATTTCCCGTCTGGGCATCGTGGTCGACGGCCTGGAAGGCGCGGCCAACCGATTTGGCTCCGAAGAATTGGGGCCGCACGCCATTCGCTTTATGAACCATGTCGTGCACGTCGGCTCGGGCCTGCGTATGTGGGACCGCGGCATGGCGCACGGCGTGTCGGCCAGCATCATGGACATGCTGGGCGAACACGTCGGCAAGAGCGACTACGCCACCCTGGACCCCAAGACCAAGGCGTACCTAGATTCGCGCGGCGTGACGGCCGACCACTGGCAAACGTGGCAGCTGGCCGACCTGGACAAGGGTCAGGACGGCACGCGCACCATGTTGACGCCCGACAGCATCTACAGCATCCCCGACGAAAAGCTCCAGCCGCTGGCCGAGCAACGCGTCAAGGCGCGCGACGGCACGGCGACTGACGCCGAGGTTGCGCGCGAGACTCGTAACCTTCGATCGGAAGCGGCGCAGCAATTGCTAGGCACCGCGCTTCACGAAGTGCAGATCGGCGCGCGCGGCGGCTCTGGAGCCACGGTCGCCGACCAGCTGATGATGGGCCTCGATCCGGGAGCACGTGGCACGTGGTGGCACGAGTTCTGTTCGTGGATGTTGTTCCTGAAGCAAACGCCGCTGGGCATCTTCAAGTCCCACATGTTCGACGTACCGCAGGGCATGGACGATTGGCGCTCGGCCGCGGTCTACCGTGCGAAGTTCATGGCGGGCTCGGCGGCACTCGGCGCACTCGGCCTGACCTTGAAGAACCTGGTCCTCGGCCAAGATCCGGAAGACCTGTTTACCCCCAAGGGGCTGGGCAAAATAGCCATCGCGTCCGGCGGCCTGGGCATGTACGGCGACTTCATGTTCGGCGACAAGGGCGATCACCAGAACGGCGCCCTGGCCAAGGTACTGGGACCGGGCGCTACGATGCTGGAAGACGCCCTGCAGCTGGCGTTCAATGCGCGGGACGCAGGACTTGGGGCTGCCGGTGTCGAATACGAAAAGGGCAACGAACCAATCAAGCCCGAGCACCTGGCGGCCCAAGGGCTTCGCATGGTCCGAAATTACTCGACCCCTTTCATGCGCATCTGGTACCTGAAAGCCGCGTTCAACCACATGGTCTACAACCAGATGATGGACAACCTCTCGCCTGGGTACACGGCGCGCGTCGAACAACGCATGGCGCAGCGTAACCAAGGGTCTTGGTGGGCGGCGGGCGACGCCCTGCCGAACCGGGCACCCAACCTCAAAACTGTTGTCGGCGGACCCTAGTGGGTCCTATCTTCGGCGACAAATTCAAGAGCGTGCGCCGCCGGCGACATTTCGGAGAAGAAAAGTCGCCAGCGCAGAAATCCCCGGGCGAACACGGCCCCGGCAAATTCCTCAAACACGGACTCAAGTTGTTCCCCCATATCTGTAGGTCCGAGGCGGGTTATTTCGCCAATGAGGGCGAGAACGTAGTTTTTCTCTCTGAAGGTGGCCCTCGTGACCGCGCCAGTCTCTTTCAGTTGCACGAAGACCGAGCCCAGGAGCGGAATGTCTAGCCCGAGGAATTTGGACCAGAGGACGAGATAATTCTCGTCCTCGAACACGCGACGGCCCGTGATCTTCTTCATAGAAGTTCCTTCGGCAAACGGAGGTGGCCCGTCGCGCCAGCATTTGCGGACGCTACGAGCCACCATCTGCACAGTTACACGCAGTCCCCGATTCTATGGGCGGAAATCCACAGCTTCATGTGCGGCTGCCCAACTATCGTAGCCACGCCATCAAGTGCGTCGTCGTCGTGAAAATCCCCGGCAAAATCCAAGAGATAGTTATCGATGCCGGGGAACACAGACGCAAGTTTTGCGCTCCATTTCGACACTTGAATCTGTCCTGTTACGTGGCCCGCGTCATACGTCAGCGTGGCGCGATAAATGTAGCCTTCGTCGCCGCCATTCATCGCACCGTCTTTGATCGTAACTATGCCGCTACCGTGGTCGTCCACTTTCGTCGAGTTCTGGTAGAACGTGACCTCATAGATTCCGTCGCGCATGGATTTCTCCCCCTGGGTGAACTGCTGCAGAGGATGCACTGTTGAACGATGGCGTGTGAAGTCCACGGGATCACCCCATGCTGCGGCGCTCGTGTCCATAGATCATCCGGCGCTGCTTTTGGGGAAGTTGCCGTTGCGCTAGGTCACCGGACTTTTTGGAGCTCAGCGGGTTCCAGTGGCCCAGGCTCCAAAATACCGTTCGAAATGCTGCCCAAAAGTTGACCAAACGGGGACCAAAACAGACCATTCCAGACCAACCAAAGAAAAAGGCCTGTAAGCGAATCAATCACTTACAGGCCCGTATTGGTGGAGGTGGCGGGAGTCGAACCCGCGTCCGAAGGCGCTTGACGCCCGGTACTACATGCTTAGCTCACCGTTGGATCTCGCCCCTCGACAGCACGATGTGCAAAGCGCATCGAAGGACCAGCCTGCTTGATTTAGCCCTGGCCGACAGGCGGCAGCTTTGGGCGATCTTGTGATAGTGACCCGGATTGCCACGAGCACAAGCACAAGTGGGTCCGGGGCTCAGCCTCTATATGGGCCGACCGTTGTCAGGCTACTTCTTAGGCAGCGAGAGCAACGGGAGCGTAGTTGTCGTCGTTGGCAACTATGAGTTTTGCTACTGGATTTACGAGGAAAGTCGCCCCCTCGGCATGCACCAAGCCATCTCACTACCCCCGTCGAAGCCAGGACACCCCCGGGGAAAACAGATTGCTGGAACGGGAGAGTATATGGAGGTGGCCGGCCACACATCAAGCCGCGATCTTCACGAAGGCTGCGGCTATCGTTAATGCAACGGACAACTCCCCGTGGGGTGGCACATGGCACGTGTTCGAATGGCCGGGCAGGGCGATGCGGGCACGCTGACGCAGATGCGCTGTGCATTTCTGGAGGAGCTGGGGCAGGCGCTGCCCGACGGCTTTGCCGATCACCTGCGCGCCTGGGTCGAGGCGGCGTTCGCCGACGGGCGGCTGCTGTGTTGGATGGCCGAGCAAGACGGAAAGATCTTGGGCTGCGCCGCGGTTAATCCCTACGCCCACCTGCCGTCAGCGGGCTACCCCGCAGGCGTGGGCTGGTACCTGCTTAATGTCTATGTGAAGCCTGCGCACCGCCGTGGAGGCGTAGCAGGAAGCCTTTTGACCGCCATAGGCTCGGCGGCGCGGGAGCAGGGCATTGATATGCTGTCCCTGCATTCCACCGAGCCGGCCTGGAAAATGTACGAGCGCTACGGCTTTCGTCCGTCCATGGACGCGATGTCCATGGCGCTGGCGACAGGCTGATCAGGCGCGATTGTGCGCGCGCATGGTGCGGGCCTTTTCGCGCTGCCAGTCGCGTTCCTTTTCGGTTTCGCGCTTGTCGTGCGCCTGCTTGCCTCGCGCGAGGCCGATTTCGACCTTCACCTTGTTGCCCTTCCAGTACATGGCGGTGGGCACCATGGTGTAGCCCTTGCGCTCGACGGCGCCGATGAGCGTGTCGATTTCCGAGCGATGCAGAAGCAGCTTGCGGGTGCGCCGATCCTCGGCAATGACGTGCGTCGACGCGCTGATAAGCGGCGGAATGGAGGTGCCGATCAGCCAGATTTCACCCTTGAGCACCATCGCGTAGCTGTCGCCGAAATTAATGCGGCCGGCGCGCAGGGCCTTCAGTTCCCAGCCCTGCAGGGCTACGCCAGCCTCGAAGCGCTGGTCGATGTGGTACTCGTGGCGGGCGCGCTTGTTGAGCGCAATGGTGCCGCTGCCTTTGTTGTCTTTGTCCTTAGCCTTGGCCATGTCCGCTAAACTTCGGGCTTACTTGCCCTGTTTCGTGATGCTTGATGAGGCTGCCGTGATCGAGATTCGTCGCAGCGCCCTGGTGAAATACTCGCCGGCGCAAATGTTCGACCTGGTCAATGAGGTCGAAGCATACCCAAAGCGTTTCCCGTGGTGTGCCGGCGCCGAGGTGCTGGAGCGGGGCGAGAACATGCTGGTGGCGAGGCTGGATCTCAAGTTTGCCGGTTTTCGGCAGAGCTTTACCACCCGTAACATCGTCGATCCGCCACACCGCTTGCATATGAGCCTTGTCGATGGTCCGTTCAAGAGCCTCGATGGCGTGTGGGAATTCATCGCCCTGGGTGATTCGGGCTGCAAGATTACCTTTGCACTGGACTTCGAATATGCCGGCAAGCTCGGTGGTACGGCCCTGAAGCTGGGGTTCCAGGGGCTGGCCAGCCGGATGGTGGAGGATTTCGTGCGCGAGGCCGAAAAGGCCTATGGCTGAGCCTTCAATCGCGATAGAGGTCGTTTACGCGCCCGCCTATGGCACGGTGTTCCGCCGAATGCTGAATCTGGCGAAAGGTGCCACCGTGGCGGCGGCGCTGGAAGCTTCTGGCGTGGCTGAGGCCGTGCCCGGTTTCGTGGCCGATCCGGCCCAGCTTGGCGTGTTTTCGCGCAAGGTGGGCCTGGAGTACGTGCTCAGGGACGGTGACCGACTGGAGATCTACCGTCCGCTGACCCTTGATCCGAAGGAGGCGCGCCGCAGGCGCGCCCAGGACAGCTAAGTCCTCAGAACTTGCTGCCGTCGTCGTCCTTCTTGTCGCCGGACGTATCCTTGTCGCCACGCGTATCGTCGGCCGAGTAGCCCGAATTGAGCTTCTTGCCCTGTTCGATCAGCTTGTTGGCGTCTTCGGAGAAGAAATCGCCTTCTTTCTTGACGAGGGTGTCGTTATTGAAGGTGAGGCTCAGCGTGCGGACTTTCATGGCGCCGCCGCGGTGGGCCTGCGTGGACACGTAGTCCCAGCGGCTGGCGTCGAACGGGGTGGTCACGGACGGCGTACCCAGCAGCACCAGGACCTGGCGCTTGGTCATGCCCGGCTCGAGCTGTTCCACGTTTTTCTTGTCGAGCAGGTTGCCCTGCTGCACGTCGGGGACATAAACCAGGCGACAGCTGGCCAGGGAAAGGGCCAGCATGGCAAAGCCCAGCGTGCGGATCAGCTTTTGCATGCGTCTTGCGTCCGGATCGTAAAGGTGACGGATGATACACTAACGGCCCTTTGGGGCCGCGTGCCTGGAGCGAGCGATGGAACAGGAAACCAAAGAACTACGTAAGGCCGGGCTGAAGGTCACGCACCCCCGCATGCGCATCCTGCAGATCCTGGAGGAGGAGGAGTCTCACCACCTCACCGCCGAAGACATCTACAAGAAGCTGCTTGCCCACCAGGAAGACATCGGCCTGGCCACGGTCTATCGCGTTCTCACGCAGTTCGAGGCGGCCGGCATCGTGGTCAAGCACAATTTCGAAGGCGGCCAGGCCGTCTACGAGCTCGACCGCGGCAAGCACCACGATCACATGATCGACGTGGACAGCGGAAAAGTGATCGAGTTCATCAGCGAGGAGATCGAGCGCCTCCAGCATGAAATTGCGGCCCGCCATGGCTACGTCATCGAGGATCACAGCCTGGTGCTGTACGTTCGGCCGAAAAACCGCACCAAATAAGGGTTGATTTGACCCTGAGGAAGGCTGGTGGCATTGCCGCCGGCCTTTTTTTGTGCGCCCACGCCCGGATGGGATCGACCGCCGGGACTTATGGCAGTGGTGGCGACTGGGGGTGGGCAGGGAATATGCGGCCCGAGCCACGCTGCACGGCTGAAAGACAGGCATAAAAAAAGCCGCGGATGGACTCCTGTCCACCTCGCGGCTGATCCGATTCGGTGAGCCTCTGGATATGCGAGTTGCTCGCGGATATCCAGGTCTAGCCACCGAATCGGCGAGACAGCATCCTGCCGTCTTTCATGCCCACCGTCCCCACGGTTGGCATGGCTCACCATCTTGCGATGGTGGCTCCCCCACATCGATGGAAAGATGCTAACGAAGCCTTCACACGTGCGGTATCGGAAAATTTCCTACCCCCGCATTCCTACATCCGGGGTGTGAATTGGCTCGCATTGCTGCTGCGCAGCAAAATGCGGAAATGCACGCCCTGTGTTTCCGGGCGCAGGCGGAAGAGTCCGCCCAGTGAGGTCACACGGTCACGCATGCCTTGCAAGCCGCGTCCACCGCGCGGCATGCGAGTTGGCAAGCCAACACCATCGTCGCGGATGTCGAGCAAAGCCAGTGCGCCGCCCTGGCGTTCGCCGATTCGCAGGCGCAAATGGAATCGCGCGGCCTGTGCGTGCTTCACCGCATTGGTAGCGCTTTCCTGCACCAGTCGATAGATCGCGGTGCGCGTGTCTTCGTCGAGCAGGCGCGGATCGCCATGCAGTTCGGTGCGGTAATCCATGCCTGCTGTCGTGAGCAGATCGCGAATCGGGCCTTCGTCCAGCGCGCGCATCAAACCGAATTCGTCGAGCACGGCAGGACGCAAGTCATCGAGCAGGCGATGCAGCGCTTTCCTCATGTGTTGAAGGATGGTGCTGATCGACGTGCCAATGTCCTCCATGCCCGCGTGTGCGAGCCGCGACTGCGCAAGCTTCAGATGCGTGTGGATGGCTGTGAGGTTTTGGCCGAGTTCATCGTGGAGTTCGGCCGCCATATGTCGGCGTTGGCTTTCTTCGGCCTGGAGATTGCCTCGCGCAGCGTCGCGCAGTTGGCGCGCAAGTTGATCCAGGCGCCGGTTGACAGCGGCAAGGTAGACGTTCTGTTCGGCGACGCGCTCGCTGCTGCGGCGAAGCGCATCGGTGGCCGAGCCAAGCATCAGTGCCCCTGTGCCGGCGACGGCGAGGAAGAGTTGTCCCGTTGCGTCGGGAGCAGGGCGACCAGAGAAGTGATCGACCAGAGTCATGCCGAGATTCGACACGAGCATCGCCAGACCGGCGCCACGCCACCCGTGGCGGAAGGCGAAGAACAGTACCGGCGCGAGTGAAAGAATGCGGGCGAACTGGGGCTGCGGCGGTGCGTGGGAGGCGAGCAACAAAAGAATGGCGAGCGATGGCAGCATGACCAGCAGGCCGTCCATCAACAGGTTGGCCAGTGCGCGACTGCTCATGTGCGCACGGAACAGCATGATCAGCAGCGGCACGACCAGCAGGATGCCGACGTAGTTTCCGAGCAGGTCCTGGCCCAGCGCCTTCATCAGCAGGGCTGACGATGGCGTGGCATGGATGACCGTCAGCAGCGCGGCGTCCGTCACCGTCGTGGCGGCAACCGTGAAGGCCGCGGTCAGGAGTAGCCGGGATACGTCTTCGGGATCGCGCATGCTCACGTGCAGTTGCGCGCGGCGGATGAGCCACAGACAGCCCATGACCACGATGGGTTCGGGCAGCTCTCCCAGGACGAAGCCCATCCAGCCCAACGGGGCGTGCTGGGCGACCGTTATCAGCGCGGTCGCGGCAAACTCGGCGCCAATCAGCCAGGGCCACAGGCGCAAAGGTGCCAGCAGCAGGGCACCAAAGCGCAGGCCGTAGGGCAGCATCCAGTACGGCTGCTCAGTCGGCCAGAGCAACAGCCAGAGCAAGAAGTAGCCCAGGCCGAGCCACAGGCCTTTCCAGGGGGTGTAGGAGGATCGCGATGACATGCGCGGATGGTACATGGCGTCATTCATCAGGAATCTCCCGGGGGCATGCTGGGTGGAAGCTGGCGGGGAATCGGGCACCCCTTACAAACCGGTCGGCGAAGGCCGTCTTTCCCCATGGGCAAAATGAAAGTCCCCTGCTATACATTCAGCCCATGTATAGCATCGTCCTGGTCGATGACCACGCCATTGTCCGCGAAGGATTCAAGCGGCTGATCGAAATGGAACCCGATCTCGAGGTGGTCGCCGAGTGCCGCAGCGCCGACGACGCCGTCGAGGCCGTGAGCCTGCGCCGCCCCGACCTGGTCGCCCTGGACCTGTCCCTGCCGGACGGCAGTGGCTTGCCGCTGATCGAGCACTTGCGCAGCGTCGCCGACGCGACGCGCATCGTCGTGCTGAGCATGCATGACGGGGAACCCTATGTGTCGGAGGCACTGCGGCGCGGCGCCAGCGGTTACGTGACCAAGGGTGTCGCACCGGAAGAGCTGGTCGCCGGGCTGCGCGCCGTGATGCAGGGCGAGTGCTTCCTCAGTTCCGACCTGCGCCAGCGCCGCGCGGAGCGGCCGAGCGAGGCGCTGGATCCCATCAATCGATTGACCACCCGCGAGCGGGAGGTGTTTCTGTTGCTGGCGGTGGGCCGCGCACCGAAGCAGGTTGCTGCCGAGCTGGGCATCGGTCAGAAGACCGTATACATCCATCGCGCGAGCCTGATGGGCAAGCTCAATGCGGGTTCGGAACTGGACCTGTACCGCATGGCGAGTGAGCGGGGAATGCTGCCAGGGCGGGAAGGCAAGGTTTAAGGCGCAGCTGACCGCTTGGCGGTACCGACGCCAAGACATGCGTTGCGTTCCGAAAAAAGAAGGGCCGCTTGGCGGCCCTTTCTCATGAAGCATCAACGCAAGCCCTTTTCAGGACCTCGCCGCCGCACGCTCCAGCATCTGTTTCGCGTGGGCCTTTGTTTCCTTCGTGATTTCCACGCCCCCGAGCATGCGGGCCAGTTCGTCCCGACGCCCATTCGCATCCAGTTTTTCGATCTGCGTGCGGGTGTGTTCGCCGTCGCTCTGCTTGCTGACGCGCAGATGGGCATGACCCTGCGCCGCCACCTGGGGAAGATGGGTCACGCACAGCACCTGACGCTGTCCGCCCAGCGCACGGAGTTTCTGGCCGACGACTTCGGCGACGGCACCACCAATGCCGGTGTCCACTTCATCGAAGATCATCGTGCCGACGGTGTCCTTGCCCAGCGTGGCCACCTCAATGGCGAGGCTGATGCGCGCCAGTTCGCCGCCCGACGCCACCTTGCGCAATGCGCGCGGAGGCTGGCCCGGATTGGCGCTGACGAGGAGTTCGCAGCGTTCGCGTCCTTGCGGATCGGGTTCGTCTCCGGAGGTCGCTTCGAGTTCGATCTTCAGGACGCCACCGGACATGCCCAGTTCGCCCATCAAATGGCTGACTTCCTGGCCGAGCTTTTCCCCGGATGCGGCGCGCGACTTGCTCAGCGTGGCGGCGGCCGCGGCGTAGTCCTGAAGGAGCGCCTTCGACTGCGCGTCGAGTTTTTCGAGCGCTTCGCCCGCACCTTCGAGCTCGGACAATTCAGTGCGCAATGAGGCTGCCTTCTCGTGCAGCTCTGCGGCCGGCAGACGATGCTTGCGGGAAAGCTCGTGCAGGCGCGAAAGGTGCTGGTCGACTTCCGTGTAGCGCTCGGGATCGAGGTCGACGTCCTGGGCGTAACGGTTGAGGCCATCGGAGGCCTCGCCGATCTGGATGTCGGCGTTGTCGAGCATTTCGAGCAGCGGAGCGAGGCGGTCGTCCAGCGCGCTGAGCTTGCCCAGTTCCACGTGGGCCCGGGCGAGGGTGCGGCGCAGGGACAGTTCACTGTCACCGTCGATCATTTCCGCGACACCTGACGCGCCCTCGGCCAGTCGGCCCGCGTTGGCGAGGATGCGGTGGCTGGCTTCAAGTTCGGCCAATTCGGCGGGGGCGAGAACCCAGTGCTCGAGTTCCTCTGCTTCGTGGCGCAGGAGTTCCAGGCGCTGCTCGCGGTCATCGCCACCGCTGAGCTTGCGGATGCGGGCCTGCGCCTCGCGCCATTGCTGGGCGAGCTCGCGGACCCGCTGGACCAGGTCTTCGTGCCCGGCATAAGCATCCAGCAGCGTCATCTGGTGACCGCGCGAGAGCAGGGCCTGGTGTTCGTGCTGGCCATGGATCTCCACCAGCATGGCGGCGAGGTCGCCCAGCTGCGTGGCGCTGGCGGGGCGGCCATTGATCCAGGCGCGGGAGCTGCCTTCGGCACGGATGACGCGGCGCAGGCGGCAGCTGCCGTCCTCCTCGTCCAGTTCTTCCCGGCGCAGCCAGGCATCGGCATCGGGCAGGGCGGCCAGGTCGAACTCGGCGGCCAGCTCGGCGCGATCGCTGCCGGTGCGCACCATGCCACTGTCGGCGCGGGAGCCGGCGAGCAACATCAATGCGTCTACCAACAAGGACTTGCCGGCGCCGGTCTCGCCGCTGACAACAGTGAGGCCCGGGCCGAAAGCGATCTCGGCTTCTTCAACGACTGCGAAATGGCGGACGTAGAGCGAGGTAAGCATGTGAGGTCGGGTAGAAAGGTCGGCGGATTGTAAGGGCAGAAGCCCGTGGACTGGACAGGGTATGCGGCGTGCGCTTACTCACATGTCCGAGCCGACTGGTCCCCTGACGGTCGATTCTTGCAAACTACCAGCCTAGACCTTATTTCTTAACCGTCTCACGGATTGCCACAGCGCATGCCATTTCCTCTCGGCCAAGATCTCGATATTCGCGCGCGCCGCCTGCTGCGCACGCTGATCGCCCAGTATCTGGTCGATGGCGAACCCGTCGGCTCGCGGACCTTGTCGCGCTCGTCAGGGCTGGACGTCAGTCCGGCGACGATCCGCAACATCATGGCGGACCTGGAAGAAGCCGGCCTGGTGGCCTCGCCGCATACGTCAGCCGGACGCATCCCGACGCCGCGTGGCCTGCGCTTGTTCGTCGACAGCCTGATCGAGCTGCAACCCCTGCCGCAGGACGAGATGGCGCGTCTCCAGCGGGAGCTCCCGCCGGGTCCGACCACCACCCGTGACCTGCTGGGCAACGTGTCCTCCCTGTTGTCGGCGATGACCCACTTTGCGGGCGTCGTCACCGTTCCCCGACAGGCTGACTTTCCGTTGCGCCACATCGATTTCGTCCCGCTGCCCGACGCCCGCGTGCTGGTCATCCTGGTGTTCTCCGATAACCAGGTGCAGAACCGCGTGGTGCAGCTGACCCATCCCCTGGACGGTCGCGAGCTCGAACAGGCTGCCAATTACCTCAATGCCCATTTCGTCGGCCTGCGCCTGGATGACATCCGGGCCCATCTGCTGCGCGAATTGCGCGAAACCGGCAGCGAACTCAATCAGTTGCTATCCAGTGCGGTCGAATTGGCCGCCGCTTCCTTTGCTCCCGCGTCCAGCAGCGACGACGTGCTGGTGAGCGGACAGACCAACCTGATGGGCTACTCCGAGCTGGCCAATCTGGACCGTCTGCGTGAGCTTTTCGAGGCTTTCCAGAAGAAAAACGAGCTCTTGCAGCTGATGGAAGTCTGCGCCAAGGCGCCGGGCGTGCGCCTGTTCATTGGCGAGGAATCGGGCTTTGCTGCCCTGGACGGCTGCTCCGTGGTGACCGCCAGTTATGGCGCCCAGGGCAGGGTTCTGGGGGCCATCGGGGTCATCGGTCCTACCCGCATGGCCTACGAGCGGGTGATCCCGGTGGTCCAGGCCACGGCCGGATTACTTAGCGACGCCTTGAATCGCGCCGCCTCGGCCTCATAACCGCCCCGGGAGGCGGGGTTCTTACCCGCAGATTGTGTTGACGGCCGGTGCCTGGCACCGGTCATGGATGATGTTTGGAGCCTTTTCATGCAGAACAACGATCCGCAGGTGCCGAACGGGGCGCCAGATGCCGCATTGGAAGCAGCCAACGCTGACCTCGAGGCCTTGCGCGCCCGCGTGGCCGAGCTCGAAGCGACCAACACCGATCTTCGTGAAGTGGTGTTGCGCGAGAAGGCCGAAATCGAGAACCAGCGTCGTCGGCTGCACCGCGACCTGGAGCAGGCCCGCCGCTTCGCCAACGAGAAGCTGCTCAACGAGCTGCTGCCGGTTTATGACGGCCTCGAACGCGGCCTGGCGGTTGAGGGCGGTGACGTCGCCAGCGTGCGCGAAGGCATTGCGCTGACGCTGAAGTCGCTGCTGAAGATCGCCGAGAACAATGGCCTGACGCAGGTCGACCCGGTGGGGCAGCCGCTGGATCCGGAACGCCATCATGCCGTGAGCATGATCGACGCACCGGGCCAGGCACCCGGCACCGTCGTCAGCGTCCTGCAGAAGGGCTATGTGTTGAACGACCGTCTGTTGCGCCCCGCGCTCGTCGCGGTCGCCAAGGATTGATCGAAGCAGTGTGCGAGGGAGTGCGCCGCTGAACGGCGACCGCTCCACCGGCTTCACCAAACAAAGGGTGTCTCATACCGCGCGTTGAATCGCCCGGGTCGGACCCCATCTGGAAACCAGCGCGGCCGCGGGGCTGCAGTAGAGCATTCGGAGCATAAACATGGGCAAGATCATCGGCATTGACCTGGGTACGACCAACTCCTGCGTCGCCGTGATGGACGGTAGCAGCGTCAAGGTCATCGAGAATTCGGAAGGCGATCGCACCACGCCGTCCATCGTTGCTTTCAGCAAGGATGGCGAAGTGCTGGTCGGCGCGCCGGCCAAGCGCCAGAGCGTGACCAACCCGAAGAACACCTTCTACGCGGTGAAGCGCCTCATCGGCCGCAAGTTCACCGACGCGGAAGTGCAGAAAGACCTGCACATCGTTCCCTACGGCATCGTGGCGCATGAAAATGGCGACGCGTGGGTGTCGAAGGACGATGGCACGAAGATGGCTCCGCAGGAGATCTCGGCCAAGGTCCTCATGAAGATGAAGAAGACCGCCGAGGACTACCTGGGCGAGACCATCACCGAAGCCGTGATCACGGTGCCGGCGTACTTCAATGACAGCCAGCGCCAAGCCACCAAGGACGCCGGCCGCATCGCCGGTCTGGACGTCAAGCGCATCATCAACGAACCGACCGCCGCTGCCCTGGCCTATGGCCTGGACAAGAAGGGCGGTGACCGCAAGATCGCCGTGTACGACCTGGGTGGCGGTACATTCGACGTGTCGATCATCGAGATCGCCGAAGTCGACGGCGAGAAGCAGTTCGAAGTGCTGGCCACCAATGGCGACACCTTCCTGGGTGGCGAAGATTTCGACATGCGCGTCATCGATTACCTCGTCGAGGAGTTCAAGAAGGACCAGGGCATGGATCTGCGCAAGGATCCGCTGGCCCTGCAGCGCCTGAAGGACGCCGCCGAGCGCGCCAAGATCGAGCTGTCGTCCAGCCACCAGACCGAAGTGAACCTGCCGTACATCACGGCCGACGCTTCCGGTCCGAAGCACCTCAACATCAAGCTCACCCGCGCCAAGCTCGAAGCCCTGGTCGAAGATCTCGTCAAGCGCACTATCGAGCCGTGCCGCACCGCGCTCAATGATGCTGGCCTGCGCGTGTCCGACATCGACGAAGTCATCCTCGTCGGCGGCCAGACCCGCATGCCGAAGGTGCAGGAGTCGGTGAAGGACTTCTTCGGCAAGGAAGCGCGCAAGGACGTCAATCCGGACGAAGCCGTCGCCGTGGGCGCGGCCATCCAGGGTGGCGTGCTGGGCGGTACGGTCAAGGACGTGCTGCTGCTGGACGTGACCCCGCTGTCGCTGGGTATCGAAACCATGGGCGGCGTGATGACCAAGCTCATCGAAAAGAACACCACCGTGCCGACCAAGGCCTCGCAGGTGTTCTCCACTGCCGACGACAACCAATCCGCCGTGACCGTGCACGTGCTGCAGGGTGAGCGCGAGCGTGCCAGTGGCAACAAGTCGCTGGGCAAGTTCGACCTTTCCGGCATCGATCCGGCGCCGCGCGGCATGCCGCAGATCGAAGTCACCTTCGACATCGACGCCAACGGCATCCTGCACGTGTCGGCCAAGGACAAGAAGTCCGGCAAGGAACAGAAGATCGAAATCAAGGCAGGCTCGGGCCTGTCCGAGGACGAGATCAACCGCATGGTGGCCGACGCCGAGGCCAACAAGGAAGACGACCGCAAGTTCCATGAGCTCGTCGGCGCCCGTAACAAGGCCGACCAGCTGGTGCACGCCACGCGCAGCGCCATCAAGGAACACGGCGGCAAGATCCCGGCCGACCAGCTGAGCAGCATCGAAGGTGCGCTCTCTGATCTGGAGAAGGTCAAGGACGGCGACGACAAGTCCGCCATCGAGGCGAAGGTCGAGAAGCTTGAACAGGCTGCCCAGGCGCTGTACGCCGCGGCCCAGGGTGGTGGCGCCGGCGACGCCGGTCCGCAGCCGGGCCCGCAGGGTGGTGCCGGTTCCGCCGGTCAGGACGACGTGGTGGACGCGGAGTTCACCGAAGTAAAGGACGACAAGAAGTAATTGGGTGAAGTCGCAAGAGGGGCCTGACGGCCCCTCTTGCTGTGAACGGAAGAACGGTAAACAGGGAATAGCATGTCGTGGCCGCACCATGGCTTGCGGGTTTGGCAGGATGCCATGGCCTTGGTTACTTGCTTGTACGAAGCTACTTCGGTGTTTCCGGCAAGTGAGCAATTCGGACTCGTCGCACAGATTCGCAGGGCCACCGTTAGTGTTCCCTCCAATATATCGGAGGGTGCGAGCAGAGGTAGCAGGAGGGATTTCATCCGATTCCTCCTGATTGCCCGAGGTTCGTTGTCCGAACTGGATACACAGATCCGAATCGCCGAGAATCTCGGCTTCGTGGACGACGCCAGCTCAATTATCGAAGAGCTCGGGAGACTCCGATGGTCCCTCAGCTCACTCATCAAAGTTCAACAAGCACGCATTACGTCATGACCAGTCCTGCTCTTACCCTTTACCGTTCACAGGCGACGCAGTCGCCGGCTTCACAGGCCAACGGCCGGCCCCACCAGCCATGACGAAGCGCGACTACTACGAAATCCTCGGTGTCGAACGCACCGTCACCGAAGTTGAACTCAAGAAGTCGTTTCGTCGGCTGGCGATGAAGTTCCATCCGGACCGCTGTCCGGACGATCCGCATGCGCAGGAAAAGTTCAAGGAAGCCAAGGAAGCCTACGAAGTGCTTTCCGATGCCGAGAAGCGCGCGTTGTATGACCGCCATGGTCATGCCGCCTTCGAGAACGGCATGGGCGGCGGTCGCGGTGGCGCCGGTTTTGGCGACATGGGCGATATCTTCGGGGATATTTTCGGCGACATTTTTGGCATGGGCGGTGGCGGTCGCGGGCGTCCGCGTCGTGGCGCCGACCTGCGTTATCTGATGGATCTCGATCTCGAAGAAGCCGTGTTCGGCATCGAAAAAAAGATCGAGGTGCCGACCCAGGTCAATTGCCAGCATTGCAATGGCTCAGGCTCGGAAGACGGCAAGGTGGCCCAGTGCCAGACCTGCCAGGGCCACGGCCGGGTACGCATGCAGAACGGCATTTTTTCGATCCAGCAGGCCTGTCCGCATTGCGGCGGCAGTGGCCAGGCGATCGAAAAGCCGTGCAAGAAGTGCCATGGCGACGGCCGCCTGGAAGAAACCCGCACGCTGTCGGTGCGCATTCCGGCGGGCGTCGACAACGGCGATCGCATTCGCCTGACGGGCCAGGGCGAAGCCGGCCCTGCGGGCACGGAAGCGGGCGATCTTTACGTGGAAGTGCGCGTGCGCGAACACAATATCTTCCAGCGCGACGGCAACGACCTCTATTGCGAAGTGCCGATTCGATTCGCCCAGGCAGCCCTGGGTGCGGAGCTGCAGGTCCCGACGCTGGAAGGCGAGGTGCCCGTGCAGATCCCGCCGGAAACCCAGACGGGTCAGCAGTTCCGGTTGCGCGGTCGGGGCGTCAAGTCGGTTCGCAGCGGCCGTGCCGGTGATCTGATTTGCCGCGTGCTGGTGGAGACCCCGGTGCGCCTGACCAAGCAACAGCGCGATCTGCTGGAGCAGCTTGAAACCACGTTCGCTGGCGGCGAAGCCGAGAAGCACACCCCGCAGGCCAAGACCTGGGTCGACGGCGTGAAGCAGTTCTGGTCGCGCGTGACCTCCTGATCGTACGTTTCCACATGCCCCATCAGTCGCCGGCGTGTACGCAAGGACGCGCTGGCGTTAGCATCGCAACCCCTTGTCATTCCGTCTGCGGAGTAAGCCCATGAGTCGTCCCGTTCGTCTGGCCATCCAGGGCGCTACCGGTCGCATGGGACAGGCCCTGCTGGCCCTACTTCGCAACGACGAACGCTTCGAGCTGGTGGCTGCATTGACCGCGCCGGATGCCGCACAGCTGGGCACGCCGATCTACGTCGGTGAAGACAGTGGCCTTCGTTTCAGTCATGCGTGGCCGGCCAGTGGCGAGCTTGATGTTGTGATCGACTTCAGTGGCCCGTCCGGTCTCGCCGACGCGCTGGCCTATTGTCAGGCGCAAGGTGTTGCTCTGGTAACGGGCACGACGGGCCTGGACAAGGCGCTGCAGGACAAGCTGGCTGCGGCGTCTGCGACTATCCCCTTGCTGCGCTCGGCCAATTTCAGCCTGGGCGTTGCCGTGCTCAAGCGCCTTCTCCGTGAGGCGGCTGCTGCACTGCCTGACTGGGACCTCGATATTGTCGAGGCGCATCACAGTCGCAAGGAAGATGCGCCCTCAGGCACGGCGCTCGCCCTGGGGGAGGCTGCCGCATCGGCGCGCGGCACCACGCTTGGTGAGTCGGCCGTTTACGCCCGCGAGGGTCGCACGGGGCCGCGTCAGGCGGGCACCATCGGGTTTGCCGTCATTCGCGGCGGCGATATTGTTGGCGAGCATGAGTCGTTGCTGATGGGGCAGGGAGAGCGCATTGAGCTCAATCATCGCGCAACCGATCGATCAATCTTTGCGCGCGGCGCCATTGAAGCGGCCCATTGGCTGGCTGGTCACGAGCCCGGCGCCTACGATCTCGACGCCATGTTGAACGAGCGCACGGCACGCTGATCGCCTGATTCCTTCGCAGGAGCGCAGTGCCATGAGCAGCGAACTGGCCGCCCACCTGATCCACGGGCGCCGCCAACGGCCGGACGGCCCTGCGCCGGTCGACATCATTTCTGTGCAATCCCAGTTGGTTTATGGCCATGCCGGCAATAGCGCGGCGGTGCCGCCGTTGCGCCAGCTGGGAGTACGCGTGGCGGAGGTGCCAACCACGCTGTTGAGTAACGCACCGTTCTACGCCACGACGCGCGGCCGCGTGCTGCCAGCTGACTGGTTAGCGGATCTGCTGCTGGGTGCGCGCGAGCGTGGCATCCATCGACGGGCAACCGCGTTGATCTCCGGCTATCTCGGCAGCATCGATAACGGCGTCGTCTTTGCGAAGTTCGTCGACGAAACCCTCGTCGACGCACCTGGCCTCAAGTACTGCCTGGACCCGGTGATCGGCGACACACACACCGGCCCTTACGTTGAGCCGGGGCTGGAGACGATCTTCCGCGAGCGCCTGCTGCCGCACGCCTGGATGGTGACGCCCAACGCCTTCGAACTCGAGCGCCTCAGCGAGATGCCGTGCCAGACGGAACGCGAATGCGAGGCCGCGGCGCATCACCTCCTCGCACAGGGTCCTTTCTGGGTCGTTACGCACAGCGTTCGCGATGCCGCGGGCCAGCTCGTGACGATGGCCGTGAGTCGCGAGGAGGCGTGGAAGATCACCACGCCGGAGCTTCCCATTGATGTGGCTGGCACCGGCGATGTGTTGACGGCGATGCTCGTGGCGGGTGTCTTGCTCGATCAGCTCTCCATGCCTCGCGCTCTGGAGCGGGCCGTCAATGCGGTTCACCAAATGCTTGAGGCCACGCTTGAGCGTGGCATCGAAGAAGTCGATCTGAACGTGGCGGCGACGGTCGCACGCGACCCGACGCGGTGGATTTTCAGGGTTGCTCCGGCAAGTCGGGGCTGAGAAACCCTCTGTCTTCTCCCGAACCTCTTCCCGAAACATCGCAACCCCACTACCATCCGCCATCCCCGTTGGGGAGTAGCCATCCTCACTCCCGAAGGCTTCCGGCCTTCAAACCAGAGGAATCCACGTCAACAGACTTGAAGCTTCGGCTTCATGGCGTGGATGGCCTGCTATCGAGGCATTCGATGGCTCGCCCGGCGAGACCTTTGGCCATGACGTGCTCACCTGGCCGGGCGAGCGGCGTCCATGCGCCATCGGTTTTTCGCTCGCCCGGCCCGGATATTCCATGCTTACCGCTTTGCTGTTCCTGCTTTCCGCGGGTGCGATCTATTTCGCCTGCGAGTACTTCGTCAATGGCGTCGAGTGGTTCGGTCGCAAGCTCAGCCTTGGCGCCACCGCGACGGGCACCGTGCTGGCGGCCTTCGGTACGGCGTTGCCCGAAAGCGCGGTGACCTTTGTCGCCGTCGTCTTTGGCAAGTCGGCTGAACAAAAGGACATTGGCGTGGGCGCCGCCCTGGGTGGCCCGCTGGTGCTGGCGACGATCGCCTATGCGGTGGTCGGTGTGGCCCTGTGGATGAATCGAAAGCGGTTGCGGCGCGGCGACATGCTGGTTCGCGTCGATCACGGGCGACTGGCACGAGACCAGTCGTGGTTCCTGGGCATTTTCGTCGTGAAGTGTGGACTGGGCCTGGTCGCTTTTGCGATCAAGCCCTGGCTGGGCGTGATGTTCCTGGTGGCCTATGCGCTTTACGTGTGGCGTGAGCTGAAGGACGGTGACACGGCGCCAGAGGAAGAGGAGCTGGAGCCCCTCAAGTTCCAGCCGCAGGCCGACAATCCTGCTATGTCACGCGTGTTTCTGCAGACGGTGCTGGCGTTGGTGGTCATCGCCCTGGCCTCGCATACGTTTGTCAAACAGATCGAAGCCATTGGCCTGGCGCTGCAGCTGTCCCCGCATCTGGTGGCGCTGGTGTTGAGCCCGGTCGCGACGGAGCTGCCGGAAACGGTCAATGCGCTGATCTGGGTGCGCCAGGGCAAAGAGCGGCTGGCGCTTGCCAACATTTCCGGCGCCATGATGATCCAGGCCACGATTCCCAGTGCGCTCGCGCTGTTCGCCACGCCGTGGCTCTTCGATGCCCCGCTGATGGTGGCTGGCCTGGTAACCGGCGTGGCGATCATCTACCTGTGGTGGCTGTTCCGTCGCGGTCGGGTGGATGCGCGCTGGCTCGTGCCCGTGGGCTTGCTCTATGCCGTTTTCGCCGCGTTTGTCGCCTGGCATTTTGCCGTGGGCTGAGCCTGCGTTGGCCGGCCTGTCGCGGTGCTCAGTGCTACGGCAGGCGGGCCAGCTCGGACCGGGCGGCTGCCAGCCATTCCTTTTCCTTCCGGCGGTAGTAGCCGGGCATCAGCCTGGCCCGATCGAGCAATCCGTTCAGTACCTCACGCGCCTCGGTGATCCGCTGCGTGCGCGCGAGCAAGGCGGCGTAACGAAACCGGCCCTCTTCGCCGGGATAGCTATCGGCCAGCACGCGGTATTCATCCAGCGCCTTGTCCGTTTCACCGAGGGCTTCAAGGCTGCGTGCATACAGCAGGTGGCCATCGGTCGAGCGGTAATTCGGATTGGCGGCGATCAACGCATCAAGGGTCTGTCGCGCGCCGGCGAAATCATTCAGTCCGGCCTGGGCCTGGGCTTTGCCCAGCATGAAGTCGGGATCGGTGGCGTACATGCCAGCAAGTAAGCCATCAAACAACTCCAGCGCATTGGCGCAGTCACCGGATTGCAGGCATTCGTCCGCAAGGCGGCGACGGTTTTCCACGGTGTTGCTCAGCTGGATCTGGCGCTGCAACTCACGGCGTCGACGTTGTGGGTCGATGACTGCCACGGCCTTGCGGGCCACCTGGCGACCGCGTGGGTCATGGCGCAGGTCGGGGATGATCGCGACGATCGTATACACCAGGATCGTCAGGTACGAACCGATGACGAGGAAGACGATCCAGTAGAAGGGTCGATTCGTGCGAATGACATGCACGATGCACGCCACCTGCATGGCGATGGAGAGGTAAAAAAGAATCGGCACGCGTGCCCCCCGGTAGCGTTGACCCGAAACCCGGCATGCTACGTCAAGCCGCCGGGGGTGCGGAAGCTCAGTCGCGGTGCGCGGCGTTGCGGTCGCGGCCGGCGCCGAGTCGGCGGTCCAGCGCTCCAAAGATCTTCTTGAAGGCCCGGGCGAACTTGCCGCGCTTGGTCTTGCGCAGCTTTTCTTCTTCGCTGGTCAGCCAGGCCACCTGGATCACCCGACGCTCGCCTTCGTACGGCAGATGGCCATGGAAGGAGTTGTCGCAACGCTTGAACACCGCAAACTCGCCATACAGAGGCTTGAGCTCCGGCGCGACGATGTCATCGATGTTGTCGATGCTGCCAAGGAAGCGCAGGCAGCCATCGCTGGTGTCCGGCCACTGGGTATTCAGGTAGAGCAGGGCGGTGGCCACCTTGGAGCGGCTGTCCGTGTGGATGGTGCCGTGGCGCCTGTTGAGCGAGCGGCACAGGGTCACCAGAGTCGGGTAGCCACCCAGGTTGTCGATGCCCAGGCGGGTGCCGATGGCGCTGGCAAACTCGGGCGTGGTGAGACGCTGGACCAGGGCGTTGATGGTCGGGCCGCAGTCGCTGGCGTCGTAGGGAAAGAAACCGGCGCTGGCATAGCGTGGGAAATCGCGCTCCAGCTCGGAACGGAATTCATCGGGTAGCTGCCCGTGGGCGATCATGAACGGGAAGGGATCGTGCCGGACATCCGTGTCGGGACGGTCGAGACGAGCCGGATCGAGCAGAACGGCAGCGGCAGCGTTCATAAGGGGTGCAGATCTCCATCAAAGCGCGGCCTAGTTTAGCGCGTGGGCCCTGTTTACGAATCGTGGAGACGTCTCATGGTGGAATGTTCGCCATCGACCGCGAGCCCGGTCCATGGGGCCTCGCGGCTAACGTGGACCTAAACGCCGTCGCAGAAGCATCAAATACTTGCCACGAAGACGTCGTTTTCACGTTCGTTTCTGTGGACAGAAAGCCCCCTCGCACCTATCATTGCGACCCGCCCTGTGACTTTCCTCGACCAAGGTCCACAAGCCTGCTTCCAGCGGCTTGCGGACTTTGCTGCACCTAAAAGGCGGCCTCCATGCCTACTCCCGCTCTGCTTGCCCTCGAAGATGGCAGCGTGTTCCACGGCCATGCCGTGGGCGCGACTGGTGAAACCGTCGGTGAGGTGGTTTTCAACACCGCCATGACCGGCTACCAGGAGATCCTCACCGATCCCTCGTACTCGCGTCAGATCGTTACCCTGACTTATCCCCACATCGGCAACACCGGCGTCAATGCCGAGGACGCCGAGTCCACCGCCGTGCACGCCGCCGGCCTGATCGTGCGCGACGTTCCGCGCCGGGCCAGCAACTGGCGCAGCACCGAGAGCCTGCCCGATTACCTCAAGCGCCATGGCATCGTAGCCATCGCCGGTATCGACACGCGCCGCCTCACGCGCATCTTGCGTGACAAGGGCGCGCTGTCGGGCTGCATTCTCGCCGGCGACCACGTCGACGCCGAGACGGCGCTGGCCAAGGCGCGTGCCTTCCCGGGCCTCAATGGCATGGACCTGGCCAAGGTGGTCAGCGTCACCGCGCCTTACCAGTGGCAGGAAGGCGTCTACGACCTCGACAAGACGGCCTTCAACCAGCCGGCCAAGCGCTTCAAGGTCGTCGCCTACGACTTCGGCACCAAGCACAACATTTTCCGCCTGCTTGCCGAGCAGGGTTGCGACATCACGGTGGTGCCGGCGCAAACGCCTGCCGCCGACGTGCTGGCGATGAAGCCCGATGGCGTGTTCCTGTCCAATGGCCCCGGCGATCCGGCCGCCTGCGACTACGCCATCGAGGCCACCAAGGCCTTGCTCGAGGCAAAGATCCCGCTGTTTGGCATCTGCCTGGGCCATCAGATCATGGGCCTGGCCCTGGGTGCCAAGACCCTCAAGATGAAGTTCGGCCATCACGGCGCGAACCACCCGGTGAAGGACCACGACGACGGCCGCGTGCTGATCACCTCGCAGAACCACGGTTTTGCGGTGGACCCGGCCACGCTGCCGGCCAACGTGCGCGTCACTCACTCTTCGCTGTTCGATGGTTCGCTGCAGGGCTTTGCGCTCACCGACCGTCCGGCGTTCTGCTTCCAGGGTCACCCGGAAGCAAGCCCGGGTCCGCACGACATCGGCTACCTGTTCGAACGTTTCTCCAAGCTGATGCAGGAGGCCCGCTGAGATGGCAAAGCGCACCGATATCAAGAGCATCCTCATCATCGGCGCCGGCCCGATCGTCATCGGCCAGGCCTGTGAGTTCGACTACTCCGGCGCCCAGGCCTGCAAGGCGCTGAAGGAAGAGGGTTACCGCGTCATCCTGGTCAACTCCAACCCCGCCACGATCATGACCGACCCGGAGACGGCCGACGCCGTCTACATCGAGCCGATCAACTGGCAGACGGTGGAAGCGATCATTGCCAAGGAGCGTCCGGACGCCGTGCTGCCCACCATGGGTGGCCAGACCGGCCTCAACTGCGCGCTGGACCTCGCCGACAACGGCGTGCTGGAAAAGTACAACGTCGAGCTGATCGGCGCCTCGCGCGAAGCCATCCGCATGGCCGAAGACCGCGAACTGTTCCGCATTGCCATGGCCGACATCGGCCTGGAATGCCCGAAGGCTGAAGTGGCCCGCAACTTCGAGCAGGCCGTGGAAATCCAGGCCAAGGTCGGCTTCCCCACCATCATCCGTCCGAGCTTCACGCTGGGTGGTTCGGGTGGCGGCATTGCCTACAACAAGGAAGAGTTCGAGGAAATCGCCAAGCGCGGTCTCGAACTCTCGCCCGTGCACGAAATCCTCGTCGAGGAATCGGTGCTGGGCTGGAAGGAGTTCGAGATGGAAGTGGTCCGCGACAAGGCGGACAACTGCATCATCGTGTGCTCCATCGAAAACCTCGACCCGATGGGCGTGCACACGGGTGACTCGATTACCGTGGCTCCGGCCCAGACGCTGACCGACAAGGAATACCAGCGCCTGCGCGATGCTTCCATCGCGGTGCTGCGCAAGATCGGCGTCGATACCGGCGGCTCCAACGTGCAGTTCGGCATCAATGCCGAAGACGGCCGCGTGGTGGTCATCGAGATGAATCCGCGTGTGTCGCGCTCGTCGGCGCTGGCCTCCAAGGCCACCGGCTTCCCGATCGCCAAGATCGCCGCAAAGCTGGCCGTCGGCTACACGCTCGACGAGCTGAAGAATGACATCACCGGTGGCCTGACCCCGGCGTCGTTCGAGCCGTCGATCGATTACGTCGTCACCAAGATTCCGCGCTTTGCCTTCGAGAAATTCCCGGCTGCCGACGCCCGCCTCACCACGCAGATGAAGTCGGTGGGTGAAGTGATGGCGATGGGCCGCACTTTCCACGAATCGCTGCAGAAGGCGCTGCGTGGCCTGGAAATCGGCAAGACCGGTCTCAACCCGACGGGTCTGGACATCACCACCGACGAAGGCGTTGCCACGCTCAAGCGCGAGCTGCGTGAGCCGCGTCCCGATCGCGTGTTCCACCTCGCTGATGCTTTCCGCGCCGGCCTGACGCTGGACGAGGTCTATGGCCTCAGCCGTGTCGACCCGTGGTTCCTGGCCGCGTTCGAAGACATCGTTCTGACGGAGAAGGAAATCCAGGCGCAGGGCATCACCGCGCTGGATGCCGGCCGCATGCGTGAACTCAAGCGCATGGGTTTCTCCGACGCACGCATGGCCGAGCTGATCGGTTCGGACGAAGCCGCCGTGCGTCATCTGCGCCGCACGCTGGGCGTGCGTCCGGTGTACAAGCGCGTCGACTCCTGCGCCGCCGAATTCGCCACGACCACGGCCTACATGTACTCGACCTACGAGGAAGAGTGCGAAGCCAACCCGACCAATCGCGACAAGATCATCGTGCTGGGCGGCGGTCCGAACCGCATCGGCCAGGGTATCGAGTTCGACTACTGCTGCGTGCACGCCGCGCTCGCCCTGCGCGAGGATGGTTTTGAAACCATCATGGTCAACTGCAACCCGGAAACCGTTTCGACCGACTACGACACCTCCGATCGCCTGTATTTCGAGCCGCTGACGCTTGAAGACGTGCTGGAAATCGTGGATCTGGAAAAGCCCAAGGGCGTGATCGTGCAGTACGGCGGCCAGACCCCGCTGAAGCTGGCGCGTGCGCTCGAAGCTGCCGGTGCGCCGGTCATCGGCACCTCGCCGGACTCCATCGACCTGGCCGAAGATCGCGAACGCTTCCAGCAGATGATCGAAAAGATCGGCCTGAAGCAGCCGCCGAACCGCACCGCACGCAACGCTGACGAAGCGCTCGCGCTGGCGCGCGAAATCGGCTACCCGCTGGTGGTGCGCCCGAGCTACGTGCTGGGTGGCCGTGCCATGGAAATCGTCTACGGCGATGCCGACCTCTCGCGCTACATCCGCGAAGCGGTGCAGGTGTCGAACGATTCGCCGGTGCTGCTGGATCGCTTCCTGGATCATGCCGTGGAAGTGGACGTCGATATCATCGCCGACGCCGAAGGCAACGTGCTGGTGGGCGGCATCATGGAGCACATCGAGGAAGCCGGCGTCCATTCGGGCGACTCGTCCTGCTCGCTGCCGCCTTACTCGCTGACCCCGGAAGTGCAGGACGAACTGCGCCGCCAGGTCGCCGCCATGGCGAAGGAGCTGAAGGTCATTGGCCTGATGAACACGCAGTTCGCCATCCAGGGCGACACGGTGTTCATCCTCGAGGTGAACCCGCGTGCTTCGCGTACCGTCCCGTTCGTGTCGAAGGCCACCGGCGTGCCGCTGGCCAAGATTGCCGCGCGTGCGATGGCCGGTCGTACCCTGATCCAGCAGAACGCGACCAAGGAAGTGATTCCGTCGTACTACTCGGTGAAGGAAGCGATCTTCCCGTTCCTGAAGTTCCAGAACGTCGATCCGATCCTCGGGCCGGAAATGCGCTCCACGGGCGAAGTGATGGGTGTGGGCCGCAGTTTCGGCGCCGCCTTCGCGCGCGGTCACGATGCTGCTGGCATCAAGACACCGCCGAAGGGCAAGGTGTTCGTGTCGGTGCGTGACGCCGATAAGGATCGCCTGCTGCCGGTAGCGCGCGAGGCCATCTCCAAGGGCTTCAGCCTGGTGGCGACGGAAGGCACGGCGAAGTACCTGGCCGATCACGGTGTCGATTGCGAGCGCATCAACAAGGTGGCCGAGGGCCGCCCGCACATCGTCGACCTGATCAAGAACGGCGAAGTCGTCTACATCGTCAACACGACCGAGGGCAAGCAGGCGATCGCCGACTCGTTCTCGATCCGCCGCGAAGCCTTGCAGCATCGCGTCACGTACTCCACGACCGTCGCAGGTGCCCGCGCGCTCGTGCACTCGCTGGATTACCACGGTGCCGGCGAAGTGCACAGCCTGCAGGAACTTCATAAGGAATTGAACGCATGAGTCGCGCGCCCATCACCAAGAAAGGTTCGGAGCGCCTCAAGGCCGAACTGGAGCGCCTGAAGTCCGTCGACCGGCCGCGGATCATCGCGGCCATCGCCGAGGCGCGTGCGCATGGCGACCTGAAGGAAAACGCCGAATATCACGCCGCCCGTGAGCAGCAGAGCTTTACCGAGGGTCGCATTGCGGAACTCGAAGGCGCGCTGTCCACGGCGGAGGTGATCGACGTGGCCCGTCTGGCTGCGGGTACGCGTGTGGTCTTTGGTGCCACGGTCGATCTGGAAGACGAAGATAGCGGTGAGGCCGTGACCTACCAGATCGTTGGCGATCTCGAAGCGGACATCAAGCAGCGTCTGATTGCGGTGTCGTCGCCCATCGCTCGTGCCCTGATCGGGAAGAGTGCGGGGGATAGCTTTGAGTTCAAGGCGCCCAACGGCGTGAAACGTTACGAGATCACGGGCGTCAACTACGACGCATAAGGACGGTGTCGTCGCCGGGTGCGCGACATCTGCGCATCGGGTGGTGCTCCGGATCAACAGGGCCGGCTGAGGGGCATACCTTCAGTCGGCCTTGTTATTGGTGGGGGTGGGATCGGCCTGGGCGTGCGCTGCCGGTTTCCGAAGCGCTCCGCGGGCGAGCGCCTCCGTAGATCGCAGGCCACAAAAAAGCCGCCTTGAGGGCGGCTTTTTGCAAGTTCGTACGAGCAGCTGAAATTAGCGCTGACGAGCCTTGAAACGCGGGTTGCTCTTGCAGATCACGAAAACCTTGCCGCGACGGCGCACAACCTTGCAGTCACGGTGCCGCTGCTTGGCGGACTTCAAAGAGGAAAGCACCTTCACGGCCAGCTCCTGAAACATACGTATAAAGACGAGAGCCCGAAAGTGTAGCTGCTTGATTGGATTAGAACAAGTCCAGTCTCACAACAATTTGGGCATGACGCGCGATTCAGCCACCACATTCAGGAATTGCTGAAGCACAGGGGAGGTATTTTCGCGTTGACTGGCCACGGCAAGCAACATGTAGGCGTCCGGATCTTCCAGTTCCACATAGCTGACGCCCGCCAGGGCAACCGTACACATCGACGCCGGGATCAGCGCCAGGCCCATGCCGGCGGCCACCAGCATCAACAAGCCATTGATTTGCTGGGCATGCTGGCGGATCAGGGGGTGGAAGTTCGCCTTGGCGGCGATATGCGCGAGACGGTCGTACAAGGTGGCGGCCAGTTCGCGGGGTTGTACGACAAAAGGTTCATCCGCCACTTCGTGCAGCCAGATGCGCTGACGCCCCGCCAGGCGATGCTCGGAGGGGAGGGCGAGCAGCAGGGGCTCCCGGTCGATTTCGTCCAGACGCAGGAGTCGGGCGTCGGTGTGGTGGGGCAGGTCACGGACAAAACCGACATCCAGCTCGCCTGCGAGCAGGGCTGAAAACTGCGGTTCTGTGTACATCTCGCTGAGGATGACCCGAACTTGCGGCGCATGGCGCCCATAGCGAAGCAGGGTCTGTGGCAAGGAGGGGTGGAACGTCACCGAGACGGTATAGGCCAGACGGAGCTGCCCGGTGAAGCCTGCGGCGGCCTGAGTGACCTGGGAACGGGCCTCATCGGCTTTGGCTAGGATCTGTCGTGCCTGCTCCAGGAAAACTCTCCCCGGCTCGGAAAGCGCCACGTTGCGCTTGTTTCGATCGAACAATCGAACCCCAAGATCAGTCTCAAGGGCTTGAATCTGCTGGGAAAGTGGGGGTTGCGAAATGTGCAGGCGCTGCGCAGCCCGAGTGAAGCTGAGCTCTTCAGCCACCGCCACGAAGTACCTAAGCTGTCGAAAATCGAACATATATATGTGTTTCAGATAAGTTACGACCAAAATATATATTGGAGGCGAGCCGGACGCGAGCGTATATTTCGCAACGTCCCGCCACCGTCCCCTCCCCCCAGGTGGCGGCGACCCTCGCCCCGCAGCGACGCTACCCCCGCGATACCCGGTCCCTCCCCCTGACCCGCTATCGACGCGTCGCTGGCGGGGCGCTTTCTTTCCTGCGCCCCCCGAATCCCCAAATACACGGATATCAGCCTGTGCTTACGAGCGATCGGGCAGCACCGCTGTGACCTCGATTTCAACGTTGGCCGTCGGCACGACCAGTCGCTTGATCTCAAGCGCCGTGCTGGCGGGTGGGTTGGCCATATCGATGTAGCGGTTGCGCACCTCGCGCAGGGTGATCATCTGCGCATCCATGTTGGTCACGTAGATGTTCAGGCGCACCACGTCCTTGAAGTCCGCCCCGGCCGCTGCGAGGGCTTTCCTGACGTTCTCGAACGCCTGTGTCGCTTCGCTTCGAAAGTCGGGGGCAAGCTTGCCGTTGGCATCGATGCCGAGCTGTCCGGATACATAAATCACGTGCCGTGCTTCAGGCACATTCACGACGTGGCTGTAGCCGTTGGTTTTCGGCATGCCGGAGGGATTGAGATGTCGGGCATCACTGGCTTGCGCCGGGGCGCAGGCAGCCGTCACGCAAGCGAGAAAGGCAATCGAACGAGCGGCAACATGCATGTTGGGGACTCCGCGGATGGAGTACCCACCATGACCACAAAGGCGAGTCGTTGTCTATCGCGGGGCGGTCAAAGCCTCGCGGCCAGACGCGTTCCCTGATCAATGGCCCGCTTGGCATCGAGCTCGGCGGCGACATCGGCGCCACCGATGACGTGCACCTTCAGGCCGAGTGCCATCGCATCATCAGCCAGGCGGCGTCGTGGCTCCTGGCCCGCGCAGACGATGACGTTGTCGACTGGCAAGACCTGTGCCTTACCGTCAATCGTGACGTGCAGGCCGTCGTCGTCAAAGCGTTCGTAAGTGACGCCTCCAAGCATCTGCACTTGCTTCGCCTTGAGCGTGGCGCGATGCACCCAGCCCGTGGTCTTGTTGAGCCGCGCGCCGGGCCGGCCTTCGCTTCGCTGCAGCAACCAAACCTGGCGTGCCGGCGATTCCGGTTGAGGCTTCTGCAAACCACCACGCTGGCTCAACGACATGTCCACACCCCATTCGCGCGTCCAGCGCGCAACATCCGTGGTGGGCGAGGGGGCGTGTTCGATGAGGAACTCGGCGACGTCGAAGCCGATGCCACCGGCACCGATGATCGCCACCCGTGCGCCGACGGGGTGGTCCTTCTCGAGTACGTCCAGGTAACTCAGGACGCGTGCATCGTCGCTGCCAGGGAAGCTCACCCGGCGCGGCGTGATGCCCGTGGCGACCACGATGTCATCGAAGCCCTGGAGCTGCGATGCATCGACCAGGCTGCCGAGTTTGACGTTCACTTTGGTATCGGTCAGCCGGTGCTCGAAATAGCGCAGCGTTTCGTGGAATTCTTCCTTGCCCGGAATCCGCTTGGCGTAATTGAACTGGCCACCAATGCGCGTGGCCTGATCAAACAGCGTGACCTCGTGCCCGCGTTCGCCGAGGGTGCTTGCGCATGCAAGTCCCGCGGGCCCCGCACCCACGACGGCAATGCGCTTGCGTACCTGCGCCGGTTCGATGCGCAGCTCGGTTTCATGGCAGGCGCGCGGATTCACCAGGCAGCTGGCGCGCTTGTTCTGGAATACGTGATCGAGGCACGCCTGGTTGCACGCGATGCAGGTGTTGATGCGGTCACTTCGACCGTCCCGGGACTTGAGCGCCCATGCCGGATCGGCCAGCAGCGGGCGCGCCATCGAGATCATGTCCGCGTCACCGCGGGCAATGATGTCCTCGGCGACCTCCGGCATGTTGATGCGGTTTGTCGTGACGAGCGGGATGGCGACTTCGCCTTTGAGCTTGCGCGTGACCCAGGCGAAGCCCGCGCGCGGCACACTGGTGACGATGGTCGGCACGCGGGCCTCGTGCCAGCCAATGCCGGTGTTGATGATGCTGGCGCCAGCGGCTTCGATGCCTTTGGCGAGCGTGACGATCTCGCTCCAGTCCTGCGCGTGGTCGACCAGGTCCAGCATCGACAAGCGATAAATGATGATGAAGTCGCGGCCCACTTTTTCGCGCATGCGCCGCACGATCTCGATCGGAAACTGCATGCGCTGTTCGGCGCCGCCGCCCCAGCGATCACGGCGCTGGTTGGTCCGGGCCGTGAGGAACTGGTTGATCAGGTATCCCTCCGAGCCCATGACTTCGACGCCATCGTAGCCAGCATCGCGGGCCAGCCGGGCGCTGCGCACGAAATCGTCAATCGTGCGCTCGACGCCGCGAGACGAAAGCGCGCGCGGCGTGAAAGGTGTGATCGGCGATTTGATTTTCGATGGCGCCACGGAAAGCGGGTGGTAGCCATAGCGGCCGGCATGGAGGATCTGCATGCAGATCTTGCCGCCTTCGGCGTGGACGGCCTGCGTCACCTTGCGATGGCGTGCCACGTGCCACGGCATCGACATGCGGCCGCCGAAAGGCTTGAGCCAGCCTTCGATGCTGGGAGCGATGCCGCCGCTCACCATCAGCCCCACGCCGCCGCGGGCGCGCTCGGCAAAGAATGCGGCGAGCTTGTCGAAATCGGCGGCCTTGTCCTCCAGGCCCGTATGCATCGAGCCCATCAGGATGCGGTTCGCGAGCGTCGTGTGCCCGAGATCCAGAGGGGCGAACAGATGCGGATAGGGCATGGCGGCCTCGCGAATTCAAACGGACGTATGAATTTGCCCGGCCCATGAAGGGAAAGCAAGGGGCGGCAGACGCGAGCGGGCGGCGCCGGTCGGCATCGGGTGCCGGGGCGTCAGAGCGATGGGGGTGGCGGATGGCCCCGGGGTTCAGGCCAGGAGCTGGTGCACGAGATCGATGTAACGCTGCATCGCCGCTTCGCGGGAGGTGCCGCTCAGTTGCTTCCAGGCCTCGTACTTGGCCGTGCCGACGAAGTCGAAGAATCCGGGCTGGTCACCATGGACATCGCCCTCGGAACCTTGCTTGTAGAGCGCGTAGAGCTTCAGGAGGGTGTCATTGTCCGGGCGCATGCCCAGGCCCTGGACATCCTCGGCAGCTTGTTCGAACGCGCGTTTTAGATCGGTCATGGGCGAGGCGGGCGACGCGTCTTAAGTTGATGGGCGGGCTAGATAACATGCGTCTGGAGCAGGGTCAACGCGTTAACATAAGCGCTTTGCCAGATCGCCCGGAGACTTCATGAGCCCCTCGTCTAATGTTCCCGTACTGACCATCGACGGGCCCTCGGGATCGGGCAAGGGGACCATCAGTCGGTTGGTGGCCGAACATCTGGGCTGGCGCCTGCTGGATTCGGGGGCCTTGTACCGGGCGGTGGGTTACGCCGCGGGCATGGAAGGGCTGGACCTGTCCGATGCCGAGGCGGTCACCCGCTGCGCCGAGCACGTCAAGATACGCTTCCATGCGGTCCCGGGGGAACATGACACGCGGGTGATGGTGAACGGTCATGACGCCACCGACGAGCTGCGCACGGAGACCGCCGGCGCCGCCGCGTCGGCCATCGCCTCCATTCCGACCGTCCGCCAGGCCCTGGTGGACCTGCAATTGGGCTTCCGCAAGGCGCCGGGCCTGGTCGCAGACGGGCGTGATATGGGTACCGTGATCTTCCCGGACGCCGCGTTCAAGGTCTTCCTGACCGCCAGCGCCGCCGAGCGCGCGAAAAGGCGCTATAAGCAGTTGAAGGAAAAGGGACTGAGCGTTACACTTAGCGGCCTTCAGCGCGAAATTGAAGCGCGTGACGCTCGTGATGCATCCCGGGCAGTCGCGCCGCTCAAACCTGCCGATGATGCTGTTCTGGTGGATACCACCGGCATGCCCATCGACGAGGTCGTTGCGAAGGTACTCGCTGTCGTCCAGTCCTGAGGCTGGCGGTAGCAAAGGCGCCCCTGTCGCGGCAGGGGTTATGGTCAACGGTGCCAAGGGGTTACCCCGAGTCACCCACAACCGGTGGGCCGAATCATCCGTGCGCATTCATACCGACGGCGCGTTACGGGTTGCGGCCTTTTCTCATTTCTGGAATTAACATGACTGAAAGTTTTGCCGAGCTGTTTGAACAGAGCCAACAGGCTATCTCCAAGCTGAAGCCGGGCGCCATCGTCACGGGTATCGTTGTGGAAATCCGCAACGACGTCGTCGTGATCAACGCTGGCCTCAAGAGCGAAGGCATCGTCCCGATCGAGCAGTTCAAGGACGAGGCTGGTGTGCTTGAAGTGCAGGTTGGCGACGAGGTGAAGGTTGCCCTCGACGCCCTGGAAGACGGCTTCGGCGAGACCAAGCTCTCCCGTGAGAAGGCCAAGCGTTCCATGGTTTGGGACGATCTCGAGCAGGCCTTCGACAAGGAAGAGACCATCACCGGCAAGATCTCCGGCAAGGTCAAGGGCGGCTTCACCGTCGACATCAAGGACGTCCGCGCATTCCTGCCGGGCTCGCTGGTCGACGTCCGCCCGGTCCGCGATCCGGTCTATCTGGAAGGCAAGGACCTCGAGTTCAAGATCATCAAGCTCGACCGCAAGCGTAACAACGTGGTCGTCAGCCGCCGCGCCGTCGTCGAGACCGAGTTCTCCGAAGAGCGCGAGAAGCTGCTGGAGCGCCTGACCGAAGGCGCAGTGGTCAAGGGCACGGTCAAGAACCTCACCGACTACGGCGCGTTCGTGGACCTCGGCGGTATCGACGGCCTGCTGCACATCACCGACATGGCGTGGAAGCGCGTGCGTCACCCGTCCGAAGTCGTCAACGTCGGCGACGAGCTGGACGTCCGCGTGCTGAAGTACGACCGCGAGCGCAACCGCGTTTCGCTGGGCCTGAAGCAGCTGGGCGACGACCCGTGGGTCGCCATTGCCCGCCGTTACCCGGTCGGCAGCCGCCTGTTCGGCAAGGTCTCCAACGTCACCGATTACGGCTGCTTCGTCGAGATCGAGCCGGGCGTCGAAGGTCTGGTCCACGTCTCCGAAATGGATTGGACCAACAAGAACGTCAACCCGGCCAAGGTTGTGCAGGTCGGCGACGAGACCGAAGTGATGGTGCTGGACGTGGATGAAGAGCGTCGCCGCATCTCGCTGGGTATCAAGCAGACCCGCTCGAACCCGTGGGAAGCTTTTGCCGCCATGCACAAGAAGGGCGACAAGGTGTCCGGTCAGATCAAGTCGATCACCGACTTCGGCATCTTCATCGGCCTGGACGGCGGCATCGACGGTCTGGTCCACCTGTCCGACATCTCGTGGCAGGCCTCGGGTGAAGACCTCGTTCGCAACTTCAAGAAGGGCGACGAGATCGAAGCCGTGGTGCTGGCTGTGGATCCGGAGCGTGAGCGCATCTCCCTCGGCATCAAGCAGATGGAGCAGGATCCGTTCGGTCAGTTCATGGCCACCCATCCGCGCGGCACCATCGTCAACGGTACCGTGAAGGAAGTGGACGCCAAGGGTGCGACGATCGACCTGGGCGAAGGCATCGAGGGTTACCTCCGTGCCAACGACATCGCCAAGGAGCGCATCGAAGACGCGACCCTGCACCTGAAGGTCGGCGACAAGGTCGAAGCCAAGTTCACTGGCATGGACCGTAAGGGTCGCCAGCTCCAGCTCTCCATCCGTGCAAAGGACGAAGAAGAGCTGCAGGACGCCATGAATGAGTACTCGTCCGCTTCGGGCGGTACCACCAAGCTCGGCGCTCTGCTCAAGGAACAGCTGAACAAGGCTGACTAAGCAGGTAGCATGACGTGGGGCGGCGCTCGCCGCCCCACGGTTTTACGTCACGGACATTGGGGACCCATGACCAAATCCGAATTGATCGAGGCGCTGGCTCGGCGTCAGACTCATCTTGCGTTCGGCGATGTCGAGCTGGCCGTCAAGAGCGTCATCGAACAGATGAGCCACGCGCTTTCCAATGGCGAACGTATCGAGGTGCGCGGTTTCGGCAGCTTTGCGCTGCACTACCGTCCGCCGCGTATGGGTCGCAATCCCAAGACTGGTGAAGCGGTGGCCCTCCCGGGCAAGCACGTGCCGCATTTCAAGCCGGGCAAGGAACTGCGCGAGCGCGTCAACCAGGCGCTGGACGAGGCCTGAGTCCGCCCGCAAGGGATTGACCCGCAGGCATGACCAGGGCAGGACGGCTGAACAAGCCGGGCCTGCCTTTTTTTATGTCTGCATGGAAAGAACCCGCGCCGGGGGGCGCACAGCCCCCTCTCACGGCCTCTGGCTTCTCGTGCCGAGCGGTCGATGTGGCAAGACGTTGATCGCCATGAGGCCGGCCCATGCTTACCAGCCCGGACCGGTGGCTCCGGCAGGCCGTGAGGTCCTCACGCCTCCCTCACGGTTACCGCACAGCCCCAACGTTTGTTCAGCCAGAACGCACCATACGCCTGTGACCGTGTAGGGCAATCAGGTAAAGTCGCGCCCATGCGACTGATCGTGATGGTGATCCTCTTGCTGTTCATCGCTGCCGGCATTGTGCTGGGGGCGCTTAATGCCGATCTGGTCGGTTACGACCTCGGCTTCGTTCAATTCGAGATGCCCAAAGGGGCTGCCTTGCTGACCGCGCTTGTCGTCGGTTGGTTACTGGGTGGCCTGACGGCCTGGCTGGGCGTCAGCGGCCGTCACCGCCGTGAACGCAAGCAGGCGAGTCGCCGCGCTGAAACGAGGCAGTCCGTCGACGCATGATTGCCCTCTATGTGCTGGCCTTCCTGATTCCGGTCGCCTTCGCGTGTGGCTGGTGGACCGCCCGCAGCGCCGGCGTGAAGCGCTCCGGTGCGCAGGTAAGCGAGCTCTCGTCCGACTACTTCCGCGGTCTCAACTACCTGCTCAATGAAGAGCAGGACAAGGCGATCGAGGTCTTCCTTCGCCTGGCCGAATACAACCGCGACACCGTGGAAACGCATCTGGCTCTGGGAAACCTTTTCCGTCGGCGCGGCGAGGTGGATCGTGCGATTCGGCTGCACCAGCACCTGGTATCCCGACCGGGATTGTCCGATGCCATGAAAACCGTCGCCTTGCTCGAGCTGGGCGAGGACTACATGCGCGCCGGCTTGCTCGATCGTGCCGAAACGCTGTTCTCCGATCTCGTCGCCATGGACGCCCATGCGCCCTCGGCCTTGCGTCACCTGATCGCGATCTATCAGCACGAACGTGACTGGCACAAAGCCATCGAGCATGCGCGTCGGCTCGAAGCCATGACGGGCGAAGACGAGTCGAGCATGATCGCGCAGTTCTACTGCGAACTCGCCGACCAGGCGCGACAGCACGGCGCCCGCCACGATGCCGGCGAATACTTGAACCAGGCCTTCGCCTGTCAGGCTGACTGTGTGCGCGCCTTCATGTTGACGGGGCGACTTTATGCAGACGAAGGTCAGCACACGAAGGCCGTCGATGTTTACGAAACGGCGATCCAGGCGGATATTGCCTTCGTACCCGAAATTCTGCCTCCGCTGCTCAATAGCTATGCGCGTTCGCAGCAGATGGAGCGTGCCGAGCGGTTCCTGCGCGACATGCTTGAACGCTACCACGGCATATCGCCAGTGCTCGCCCTTACGCGCCTTTACCAGCAGAGGGACGGCGAGCGCACCGCCATCGACTTCCTTACGTCGCAGCTTCGTCAGCGTCCATCGGTGCGCGGCCTGATGGCGTTGATCGATGCCACGATGGACAAGGTGGAAGGCGAAGCGCGCGAGAACTTCCTGATCCTGCGCGATTTGACCAAGAAGCTGCTTGAAGGCCAGGCCATGTATCGCTGCAGCCGTTGCGGTTTCGGTGCCAAGGCCCACCATTGGCAATGCCCCAGTTGCAAAAGCTGGAGCACCATCCGTCCTATCCATGGTGTTGCCAACGAGTGAGGGTTGCATGGGGGGTCTGACGGCTGCGGGGGCGGTCCTTGTTGCGCTGGTCCTGGCACTGGGCATCGTTCGCGGTGCGATTGCCTACGCCCATCACCGGGGCATGCTCGACCAGCCTGGTCAGCGTCGTTCGCACGTGGTGCCGACAGCACGCGGCGGCGGCCTCGGCATCGTGATCGCCTTTCTGCTGACGGGCCCCTGGTGCCTGGCGACGATGCCAGCTGCATGGGGCGTGGCTGTCGCGATGGCCATGGCACTGGCGACTGTCATGGTGGCGGGCATCGGTTGGTGGGACGATCATCGTTCGCTTCCCGTCTTGCCGCGCCTTGGCGTGCAGCTGGCTGCCTGCGCCTTGTTTGCCGGCGCGGCACTCGTTGGTGGCGCGCACTCCTGGTGGTGGTTTCCCGTCCTGGTGCTGGCCGGTGCCTGGAGCATCAACCTGCACAATTTCATGGATGGCATCGACGGGTTGCTGGCGCAACAGGCCATCTTCGTCGGGGCCGGTTTTGCTTTGCTGGGTTACGCCGCAGGGCAGTTCGCGCTGTCGGTAAGCGTGGCCTGTCTTGTCGCAGGTACTTTCGGTTTCTGGTGCTTCAACCGTCCGCGTGCATCCATCTTCATGGGGGATGTGGGCAGTGGCACCATGGGCTTTCTTCTCTTCGCCTTCACACTTTTGCTGTGGGAAGCGGACTGGCGCACGCTTTGGCCTGCTTTGACCTTGAATTCATCTTTCGTAATGGACGCTACCCTTACGCTGGGTAATCGTTACATCAAGGGACGGCGCTGGTACGCCCCACACCGCGAACACCTTTATCAATGGCTGGTTCGCAGTGGTATGTCGCATGCGCAGGGGGGCGCGTGCTACTTGATCTGGAACCTGGCAATCGCTGCACCGTTGGCGGTCCTGTCATGGAACTGTCCAGATTGGGGGGTGACCATCACGGCTATGACGTATATCGCCGCTGGTGCTGCATGGATGCTTGGTAAGCGTCGATGTCTGTGGCGAATCAAGCACAAGGCTATTCATGTCACTACGTAAAGTGATTGCACTGATTCCCCCGCGCACGGCTGTGGTCGTGCACGATCTGTTTATGGCGGCGCTGGCCTGGTGGGTCGCCAAGGCGCTTCGCTACGCGTTGATCGACGATCAGGCAATCAGCTTCCAGACCTTCGAGTTTCCTCTGGTGCTCGCGGTGCAGGGGGCGATCATGGCCTGGACGGGCCTGTATCGCGGCGTGTGGCGATTCGCCAGTCTGCCGGACCTCTGGAACATCCTGCGTGCCACGGTCATCGGCGCGCTAGCCATCGGTCTGGTGCTGTTTTTCTACAACCGCCTGGTCGACATCCCTCGCTCGGTGCTGCTCGTATATCCGGTGGTGCTGTCGATCCTGCTGGGCGCCCCGCGACTGACCTACCGTTTCTGGAAGGACAGCCGCGTCGACATGTTCCAGTCGCAGCCCGTGCAACGTGTGCTGATCGTGGGTGCCGATCGCGCCGGTGAGGCGCTCGCGCGTGATCTCCATCGCGACAGTCGCTATGCCCTGGTCGGTTACGTGGACGACAAGGAAAGCCTGCGCGGCGCAAGCATCAATGGTCGGCCGGTCCTGGGCCGTGTGGACCAGTTGCCGGACCTGGCACGGGAAGTCGCTGCGCAGATGCTGCTCATCGCCATGCCGGGCGCGTCCACGGAACAGATGCGTCGGGTGGTGGAGCTGTGCGACCAGACTGGTCTGCCTTACCGCACGGTACCCAAGCTTGAAGACGTCGTCGCCGGCAGGGCGCAGTTCAACGAGATCAAGGAAGTCGCCATCGAGGACCTGCTCGGTCGCGACACCGTGGAGCTCGACTGGACGGCCATTCGCGAAACCCTGACGGGCAAGCGCGTGCTGGTGACGGGAGGCGGTGGTTCGATCGGTTCGGAACTGTGCCGCCAGGTGGCACGACTGGGTGCGCACTCGCTGACTGTCGTCGATCACAGCGAATACAACCTCTACAGGATTTCGCAGGAACTGAGCCAGGGTTATCCCGAGCTGATCTTCGACGCCGTGCTGGCCGATTGTGGCGATCCGGCTGCGATGACGCGCCTGTTCGCCGAGCTGAAGCCCCAGGTGGTGTTTCACGCGGCGGCCTACAAGCATGTTCCCATGTTGCAGGGGCAACTGCGCTCGGCGGTACGCAACAACGTACTGGCGTCGCGCACGATGGCAGACATGGCCGATCGCCATGGCGCCGAGTGCTTTGTGCTGATTTCCACCGACAAGGCCGTCAATCCGACCAGCGTCATGGGCGCCTGCAAGCGCATGGCTGAGATCTACTGCCAGAATCTTGACGCACGCTCCAGCACCCGCTACATCACGGTTCGGTTCGGCAACGTGCTCGACTCCGCCGGTTCCGTGGTGCCCTTGTTCCGCAAGCAGATTCGCGCGGGCGGTCCGGTCACCATCACCCATCCGGAGATATCCCGTTATTTCATGACCATTCCGGAGGCCTGCCAGCTCATCCTGCAGGCGGCCAGCCTGGGGAAAGGCGGCGAGATCTTCGCGCTGGACATGGGCGAACCGGTCAAGATTCGCGACCTCGCCGAGCAGATGATCCGTTTGGCCGGCAAGCGTCCGGGAACGGAAATTCCGATTGTCTTCACGGGTTTGCGCGCTGGCGAGAAGCTCTTCGAGGAGCTGTTCCACCCGCTGGAGAATTACAGCGAGACCGCGCACTCGAAGATCTTCCTGGCGCAGTACCGGCCGGTCAGCTGGGAATTGTTGCAAGCGCAGCTAGCCAAAGCGGCCGAAGCCACGGCAAACTTTGACGAAGAATCCCTGCGGCGTTGTGTTTCCAGTTTGCTGCCGTCGTTCCGCTGGAGCGACGTGGCGCAGCCGGACAACGTGGTGTCGCTCCGTCGCAATGAATCAGGAGAGAAGTGAGTGAGCAAACCCTTGCGTAAGGTGGTCTTCCCGGTTGCCGGACTGGGTACGCGCTTTCTGCCGGCAACGAAGGTGGTCGCCAAGGAAATGCTTCCGGTGCTCGACAAGCCGCTCATTCAATACGCCGTCGACGAGGCGGTGGATGCCGGTGCAGACACGCTGGTCTTCGTCACCAATCGATACAAGCACGCCATCGCCGACTATTTCGACAAGGCGTATGAGCTTGAGGCCAAGCTGCAGGAGAAGGGCAAGGACGAGCTCCTTGCCCTCGTGCAGGGAACGTTGCCGCGTCATGTCCGCGCCATCTTCGTGACGCAGCCCGAGGCGCTCGGCCTGGGCCATGCCGTGCTGTGTGCCAAGCCCGTGGTCGGTGATGAGCCGTTCGGTGTGGTGCTGCCTGACGACCTGATCTGGAACAAGGGCAAGGGCGCCCTGCGTCAGATGGCCGAGCTCGCCCAGGCGCAGGACGCCGGCGTGATCGCTGTGGAAGAAGTCCCGTTGAGCGACACTGACAAGTACGGCATCGTCGATGCGACGCCAGTGGACGAGCGGAGCGCGCAGATCCGGCACATGGTGGAAAAGCCCAAGCCTGCTGATGCCCCGTCCAACCTGGCCGTGGTGGGGCGCTACGTGCTTCCGGGTCGGATTTTCGAGTTGCTGGAAAAGACCACGCCGGGCGCGGGTGGTGAGATCCAGCTGACGGACGCCATCGATGCGCTGCTCAAGGAGCAAGGTAAGGTGCTGGCATACCGGTTCGAGGGCACGCGTTTCGATTGCGGCAACAAGGCGGGGCTGGTGCGCGCCACCATGCACATGGCGTTGCAGGACCCGAAGCTGGCTCCGACGGTGCGGGAGATCATCGCCTCGCTCTGACGTCATCAGGACGTTCTGGCTGCCGGGTCGCACTCAGGGCCTCCGCCTACACGCGGAGGCCTTTTTCGTTGATACCCCGGGTCCAGCGTCATCAGGCGCGCGGGGACTGCGGTTGTTCCCTTCGCGCTGGACCGGCGGGCAGCGGATGGGAACGAGGCCATACCCCTGAAGCGGCCTTGGTGCGCGCCTACTGCCAAGCCAGCGTCAACCTGACAGAATCTCTCCCGCGTCCCGCCATAATCGTGGCGCAGCATGAATGTCGGGGAACAGCATTCAACGCGACGCCTTCCGCACGCCGGAGGGATTCGTGCGGCACATGGCTGTCTGCGCTGACAGGTTCGGCGCGCTACCAAGCCGGGTGCCATCAAAGCAATCGATCGACCGGCCGGCCTTCGGGCCGTTCTTTTCAACGGATGATGTACAGGAAGCACCATGGATTTGCTTCGGTTCTTGTTGATGCTGCCCGTGCGACTGGTACGCGGCGCGTTGTGGCTTTTAGGTCTCTTGCTGCGCCCGCTGTTCGGCGGACTGTCGTGGACTGCGCCGGCCTGGATGCCGGCCTCGGCCACGTTTGTACGACAGAGGCCCTTGCGCGCCGCCGGCATGCTCGCCGGCGCCCTTGTGCTGGCCGCGTCTGGCTGGTTCGGCTGGAACTGGTACCAGCATCGTCCGCGCCCGCCCGAGCCTGAACGCATCACGGCATCGGTGCAGGTTCCGGAAATCACCGATTACACGCACTCTCCCGTCGTCATCCATTCGCTCCGCGTCGATTTTTCCGGATCGGCGGCGCCGATCGAACGCGTTGGCAAGCCCGTGACTGAGGGCATCGTCATGGAGCCGGCGCTAAAGGGTGCCTGGACATGGACGGATGACCACACGCTCCAGTTCGTCCCTGCGGATGACTGGCCTGTTGGCCGGCACGTCAATGTCCGGTTTGACGTGCGCAGGGTGTTTGCCTCCCATGTCCTCATGGCGGATGACAGCTTCAGCTTCGATCTTGCCCCCTTCAAGGCAAGTTTCGGCACGGGCGAGTTCTATCAGGACCCGCAGGACGCGACGGCCAGGAAGACGATCCAGCCGGTCGACTTCAACTATCCGGTTGATCCGGCGCAGTTCGAAAAGCGCATCGGCATCAAGCTGAAGTCACGTGGCAAGGGTGAGGAGCCGCTGAAGTTCACCGTCACCTACGACCAGTTCAAGCTGCATGCCTGGATTCACTCCCAGCCACTGGCGCTTCCCAGCGAAAGCGGCGCCGTCCTGTACTCGCTGGACAAGGGGATAAGCAGCTCCCGCGGCGGCGATGCCACGACCGATCGGCTGGACACCAGTATCGCGGTGCCCGGTTTGTACAGCCTTGCCATCAACCAGATCAGTCCGACGCTGGTGGACAACGAGCGTTACGAGCCTGAGCAAGTGCTGCTAGTCGAGAGCAGTGGCACGGTGCGCGGCACGGCGCTCGCCGGTCTGGTCAAGGCCTGGGTGCTACCGCGCTATCGCACGGACATCAAGCACAAGGACGGTGACCCGGACTATCGCTGGAGCGCCGGGACGGTCAGTGAGGCTACGCTGCGTCAGGCCACGCCGCTCAACCTGGAGCTGGTGCCGACCGAGAACGACTTCGAAGCACTTCAGAGTTTCCGCTTTCACGCGGAGCCGGGACAGCAGGTCTACGTTCGCGTCGACAAGGGCCTGACCTCCTTTGGCGGCTACATCCTGGGCGAAGCGGTCGGCCAGGTGGTGAAGGTGCCCGATTACCCGAAGCTGCTTCGCTTCATGGCCGATGGCTCATTGCTCTCGCTCAATGGCAGCAAGCGATTGTCAGTCGTCTCGCGCAATCTGCCAGGGATGCGCGTCGATGTCGGTCGCGTCCTTCCGGACCAGCTGCAGCATCTGGTGGCGTTCAACGAAGGGAGTTATGCGCGCCCTTCAATGCACTACGCGTTTAGCGAGGATCACATCGTTGAACGCATGGAAATCAAGCGGTCCTTCCCGCCGGGCGATCCCGGCAAGGCGCGCTACGAAGGCGTCGACCTGGGGCAGTACCTCAAGGATGGCAAGCGCGGCATCTTCATGCTTCGCGTAACAAGCTATGACGCCGACGCCGAGCGCAAGAAGGAGGAGGCGGCCCAGGCGAGGGCCTCCGAGCCACAGGCCGCACCGCGCGCTGACGGGGACTACGCCAGTGACGACGATCGTGGTGATTCGCAGGACTATGCATCCTCGCGTGGTCCGAACGACACCCGCCTGGTCGTGGTCACCGATCTGGGCATGCTGGTAAAGCGGGCGGTCGATGGCGCCCAGGATGTTTTCGTCCAGTCGATCCGCAATGGCCAGCCCGTAAGCGGTGCCGAAGTGTCCGTGCTCGCCGTGAATGGTCAGCCGCTCTATCGCGAGATCACAGGAGCCGACGGTGTCGTGCATTTCCCGAGCCTGAAGGGGCTGGATCGAGAAAAGCGGCCCACGTTGTACGTCGTCCGCAAGGGCGACGACCTGTCGTTCCTGCCGATCGGAAGCTACGACCGGCAACTCGATTTTTCACGCTTCGATATCGGCGGCGAACGCAATGCGACCAACCAGGGCCAGTTGTCCGGCTACCTGTTCTCGGATCGCGGCATCTATCGCCCGGGCGATCTCTTTCATGTGGGCATGATTGTCCGCGCCGCGAGCTGGACGCGTAGTGTGGCCGGTGTGCCGCTGCAGGCCGAGATTGTCGATCCACGCGGTGTCACGGTGAAGCAGGTTCCGGTCAGCATGGATGGCTCGGGATTTGCCGAGCTGGCCTACGCGCCCGCCGAGACAGCCCCCACCGGCACATGGACGGTCAACCTCTATATCGTGCGCGAAGGCAAATCCGGCGCGCAGATCGGCAGCACCACGCTGCAAGTCAAAGAGTTTTTGCCGGACCGCATGAAAGTCAGTGCCAAGCTCTCGCAACAGGTTCCGGAAGGATGGGTGAAGCCTGACGGGCTCAAGGGCATCATCGATGCGCAGAATCTCTTCGGTACACCGGCGGCTGACCGGCGCGTGGAGGCGTCGCTGACGCTGCGCCCGGCATGGCCCGCTTTCCGCAGCTGGCCCGACTACCATTTCTATGACGCTCGCCGAGCCAAGGAAGGCTTCGAGGAAACGCTGCAGGATGGCAAGACCGACGCCAAGGGACACGCCGAGTTCGACCTTGATCTGAAAAAGTACGCGAACGCGACTTACCAGCTCTATTTCCTGGCGAAGGCGCACGAACCCGACGGCGGTCGCTCGGTCGCAGCGGCCGCGCAGACCCTCGTATCCAGTAACGATTGGCTGGTGGGCTATCGCGCACAGGACAACCTCAGCTACGTGACGCGCAATGCGCCGCGCGCGGTTCATCTGGTGGCCATCGATCCGCAGGCGAAGGCCATGGCCCTGCAAGGGCTGCGTGCACGGTTGATTGAGCGCCGCTACATCTCCGTGCTGACAAAGCAGGATTCGGGCGTCTACAAGTACCAGTCCAAGCTCAAGGAGATTCCGGTCAAGGAAGACGCGCTCGCGCTCCCGGCGACGGGACTGAATTACACGTTGCCCACGGACAAGCCGGGCAACTACGCGCTGGTTATCGTGCGAGGAAGCGATGGTGTCGAGGTCAACCGGGTGGACTACTCGGTCGCCGGTGCGGCCAATGTGTCGCGATCGCTCGACCGCAACGCGGAGCTGCAGCTGAATCTGGACAAGCAGGACTACGCACCGGGCGAGACTATCGCCATTGCCATTCGTGCGCCGTACGCCGGCAACGGCCTGATCACGATCGAGCGCGACAAGGTTTACGCGCATGTCTGGTTCCACGCCGACACCACCAGTTCGGTGCAGCACATCACCGTGCCTTCGGATTTCGAGGGCAATGGCTACATCAATGTGCAGTACGTGAGGGATCCCTCCTCGGACGAGATTTTCATGAGTCCGCTGAGTTATGGCGTGGTCCCGTTCTCGGTCAATCTGGATGCGCGCCGCAACGAGGTAAAGGTGGAATCACCGGCGCTGGTCAAGCCCGGCCAGGCCGTCACGTTCAAGCTCACCTCGGCGCAACCGGCCCGAGCCGTCGTCTTTGCCGTCGACGAGGGCATTCTCCAGGTGGCGCGCTACAAGCTTGGCGATCCGCTGAAGTTCTTCTTCCGCAAGCGCATGCTCGAAGTGAACACCTCGCAGATCCTGGATCTGATCCTGCCGGAGTTCGAAAAGCTCATGAGCATGGCGGCCCCTGGCGGCGACGCGGATGCGGCCATCAGTCGCCAGCTCAATCCCTTCAAGCGCAAGCGTGACATTCCCGTTGCTTTCTGGTCAGGCATTGTCGACGTCAACGGCGAGAAGGAACTCAGTTACACGGTGCCGGATTACTTCAACGGCAAGCTGCGCGTGATGGCGGTGACCGTATCGGCAGATCGTGTGGGCACCTTCGAAGGTGCCACCACCGTCCGTGGAGACTTCGTCCTTTCACCCAACGTGCCAACCACGCTCGCGCCGGGCGATGAGGCGGACATCAGCGTCGGCGTGGCGAACAACCTGACCGGCCTTGGCGGCAAGGAAGTGCCCGTCGCCGTGAGCCTGAAGGTGGGCCCCCAGTTGCAGGTCGTCGGCAAGCCAACCCAGAGCATCAACCTGGGCGAGATGCGCGAAGGCGTTGCTGTGTTCCGCGTGCGGGCCACTGACCAGCTCGGATCAGGCAATCTGAGTTTCACGGCCGGGTATGGCGACAAGTCAGCCAGGCAGTCGGTTGATCTGTCCGTGCGGCCGGCGACGGCGTATCGAACGCAGCTTCACTATGGACTGGTCGCACCAGGCAGCAAGGTGGATGTGCCCGATCTGCGCAAGATGCACGACGCCTACGCCTCCCGCGCCGCGTCGTTCTCGACTTTGCCCGTCGTGCTGGCTCAGGGACTAAGCAGCTATCTGATCAATTATCCGAACTACTGCAGTGAGCAGATCATCAGTTCGGCCATGCCGCTGTTGATTCTGCCGAAGTGGCCTGTCGTGCCAGTGTTCGCGCATACGCTCGATCCGGCAACCAGGGACAAGAAGATCAGCAATGACGAGGCGCTGGCGCGCTTCCTCGATGTACTGCACACGCGACAGAACAGTGAGGGCGGCTTCGGTTTCTGGGTTGCCACACCCGACGCCGATCCGTTCGTGTCGACCTATGCCATGAACTTCCTGATCGAAGCGCGTGACAGGGGCATCTCGGTGCCGGCGGACATGTTCGATGCCGGCAATGCCTACCTGCGAAAACTGGCGGGTGATGATGATCTGGATGGGCTGCCCATGTTGAGGCAGCGTGCCTATGCCATTTACCTGCTCACGCGCCAGGGACAGGTCACCACGAACGCGTTGGCAGCGGTGCAACGCCGGCTTGAGCAGGATGATGCAGACACCTGGAAGCACGATTTGGCGGCCGTCTGGATGGCGGCGTCGTACCAGTTGCTGAAGCAGGAAAAACAGGCCAACGCCTTGATCGCAGGTCCACTGAAGGATCTGGCGCGAAGCAAGAACGATGAGCGTCTTGAGTACGACTATTTCGACGACGCCCTGATCAGGGACGCCACGACGCTTTACATCCTTGGCAAGCACTTCCCCGACCGTGCGCGGGCAGTGCCTGCCAAGGCCTGGGAACGTATCGCCTGGGATGTCGGCCACGAGTGGTACAACACCTTGTCTTCTTCGATGTTGCTGCTGGCGCTGGACAGCTACGCCCATGACAACGTCGGCGACCTGAGCAAACTGCGCGTGGACGCCGTCGGTGCAGACGGTGGCGTGCAATCGATCGGTACGGTTGAGGGCAACCTGTTGCTTTCGGGTTCCTGGTCGTCCGCGGCGCGCCGGTTGCGCTACACGAATGGCGGGGAGGTTTCTGCCTGGTATCTCTCGACGGAAGGCGGTTACGACCGGGATGTGCCGAACAAGGCTGTCGCCGAAGGCCTCGAAATCGTGCGCGAGTACACCGATGCCAAGGGGAAGGCATTGGGTGACATCACAGTCGGCCAGGAAATCGACGTCCATGTGAAGATCCGCGCCACAACCAGCGATGGTCTGGACAACGTGGCGATCGTCGACCTGCTTCCCGGTGGCTTCGAAGCCGTGGTCCAGCCGCCGCCGGCCGTTACGGACCAGCAGGAGCAAGGTGAAAGTGACGAAGGTGGTGACAGCGAGGTCAAGGCCAGTGCCTGGCGCTCGCCGATCGGCTTGTCCAGCTCCACCTGGTCGCCCGAGTACGCGGATATACGCGAGGATCGCGTGGTCATCTACGGTCGCGCCACGGCCGATGTGCGGGAGTTCGTCTACCGGATCAAAGCCACCAACGCCGGCAAGTTCAAGGTGCCGCCGGCCTACGGCGAGTCCATGTACAACCGCGAAGTTCAGGCGCGCACCACCGGTGGCGCGGTGCTCAACGTCGTCAGCAAACCCTGAGGAATGACCCGCCCGCTTCCGCATGACGGGAGCGGGCAGGGCGACAGCCATGACCGATCGACACGCCAAGTGGAAACGCATCGCGCAGTTCGCGAAGCGCTGGCAGAACGTACTTATGGCGTGTCTGTTACTTGTCCTCGTTGCCGTCGGCTGCCGGCTCTGGCCCCATCGTCCCCTGCAAGCGTGGCTGCCGTCATCGACAGCGGTGTATGACGCCAGGGGGCGACTGATGCGGTTGACCCTGGCATCCGATGATCGCTACCGACTGTGGGTGCCTTTGTCCGATATGTCGCCTCAAATGGTGGAGGCGGTTCAGCTGCATGAGGATCGCTGGTTTCGCTGGCATCCGGGATTCAATCCTTTCGGACTGGTGCGCGGTGCCTGGGTGACCTACGTGCGCCATGGTGACCCCCAGGGTGGTTCGACGCTCACGATGCAGCTTGCACGGCTGCTATGGCGATTGAATACGCGAACACCGGGCGGCAAGCTCGTGCAGATTGCGCGAGCGATGCAACTGGAGCTCTTCTACTCCAAGCGCGACATCCTGGAGGCGTATCTGAACTACGCGCCGTACGGACGCAATGTCGAAGGTGTCGCCGCCGCCAGCCTCATCTATTTCGATCACCAGCCTGCATCGCTCAGTCTTCCCGAAGCATTGACGCTGGCGGTCGTGCCTCAGGATCCAACACGTCGCCTGCGCGCCCTGCCGGGTGCTGATGCGCCCACGGGCATCATCAACAAGGCGTTGGCCAGTTCACGCGATCGCCTGTATGCCCGATGGATTCACCAACATCCACAGGATGAACGTCTGCGGCCGCTGTTCGCGTTGCCACTGAATCTTCGCCTGCCCGGCCAGCTTCCTTTCGAAGCTCCGCATGCGGTCGAGCAGGAACTGGCAGCGCGCAGTCGCTTGGGTGCCCCCCTGGATAGTCGCGTCCATACCACCATCGATCTCGACTTGCAGCACGTGCTGGAGCGGCAGATCGGGCGATACATCGAGCGCAATGATGCGCGCGGCATTCGTAACGCGGCTGCCATTCTGGTCGATACGCGCGACCTGTCTGTTCGCGCCATGGTCGGTTCGGCCGGCTATGGCAACGCGGCGATTCAGGGGCAGGTCAATGGCACGCTCGCCAAGCGCTCGCCCGGTTCGACGCTGAAGCCATTCATCTATGCGCTGGGATTCGACCAGGGCGTCCTGCATCCGCAGACGGTGTTACGCGATGTGCCGACGTCCTTCGGCCCCTATGCCCCGGAAAATTTCGACGGCCATTTCCTGGGTCCGGTCACCGCGACGGAAGCGCTGATTCGAAGTCGCAATATCCCGGCGGTATGGGTTGCCGCACAACTGAAGTCACCTGACTTTTACCAGTTCCTGCGCGATGCGGGCATCAGTCGCATGGCCAGCGAACAGCACTACGGGCTGGCTTTGGTGCTTGGTGGAGGCGAAGTCACCATGCAAGAGCTGGCGGGCCTGTACGCCATGTTGGCCAACCGTGGTGAACTCAAGCCATTGCGTCTGGATGCTAGCGATCCACAAGGCGCGGGTACGCGCATGCTTAGCGACGAAGCCAGTTTCATGGTGATGGACATGCTCAGGCAGAATCCCCGCCCGGACGAGACCTTTGGCGCGCAACCGGGGCGATTGCCGGTGTACTGGAAAACCGGGACGTCCTGGGGCTTTCGCGATGCCTGGACGGCCGGGAGCTTTGGTCCTTACGTGCTGGTGGTGTGGATCGGGAACTTCGATGGCTCTGGCAATCCCGCTTTTGTCGGCGTCGAGGCCGCGGCGCCGTTGTTCTTTCAGATCGTGGATGCCATGCGCGCCCAGGACGCGCGCATGACCGAACCTGTAAGGCACATGCCTGGCAACCTCAGGCGCGTCGAGATCTGCCTCGCCAGCGGTGACCTGCCCAACGAGTGGTGCCCGCAGCGGGGCAAGACCTGGTTCATTCCCGGTAAGTCGCCCATACGCGTAAGCCAGGTCCATCGGGCCCTGGTTATGGATGACGCCACGGGGAAGCCCGCCTGCCCACCCCTGGAAGGCAAGCGGACTCACCTGGAGGTGTACGAGTTCTGGCCGTCCGAGCTCCAGCAGGTCTTTATTCAGGCGGGCATGCCACGGCGCGTGCCTCCGCGTAACGACGACTGCGTGCAAAGCGGCATCGCGGTGGGAGATCCCCCGCGAATGACCTCGCCGTTGCGCGGCAGCATTTATGCGCTGCGTCTGAGGGACGATGACAGTCGTCGTATCGCACTGACAGCCGATGCCGATGCTGCGGTGCGAAATCTCTATTGGTTCGTGAACGATGCCTACGTCGGTTCGAGTGCACCCGGACAGCCCCTGTTCTGGGAACCGCCTTCGCCGGGCAACTACGACGTTCGCGTCGTCGATGATCGTGGCATGAGCGATCATCGTGGGCTGGGCGTCACGCGTGTTGAATGAACACGAACCTCTAAGTTGACCCGGGCCTTCCGGCAGGGGCGGCGACGCAAGGCTGGGCTATGCTTCGAATCATGTCCTCGCTCATCTCCCTGTGCCGATGAAGCAAACCCCCGCGCCCTCGTATTACCGCGCCACCGCGACGCCCTATGAGCCTTATCCGCGCCTGCAGGGCAGGGTCGATGCGCGCGTGGTTATCGTGGGCGGAGGTTATGCGGGCCTGCATACGGCGCTCGGGCTGGCAGAAAGGGGCATTCAGGATGTGGTGCTCATTGAGCGCGAGCAGGTTGGGTTCGGTGCTTCCGGCCGCAACGGTGGCTTCGTCTTCGCGGGCTACTCGCTTGGAGAGCAGTCGCTGCTGGATCAGCAAGGCGCCGCGCAGGCTCGACAGCTTTTTGAACTCACCACCAGCGCGGTGCGCCGCATTCGCGATTTGACCCGCCGGTACGAGATGCCCTGCCAGGTCGTCGATGAAGGCGTGATCTGGGCCAACTGGTTTCGCGATCCCGGCGTACTGCGCCAGCGACAGGCGCTGCTGGCAGAACGCTACGGCGTCGAGTGGGAGTGGATGCCACAGGAGCAACTACGCGAGCGCATTCACACCCAGCGCTATTTCGACGGCCTTTACGAGCGCAATGCCCTCCACCTTCATCCTTTGAACTTCGCGATCGGGCTGGCCGCCGCGGCATCCGCCCAGGGAGTCCGGATCCACGAGAACACCGACGCCTGGCAGCTCAAGCGAGAGGGGCTGCGTTGGCGGGTGGAAACCGACCAGGGCAGCGTCAGCGCGGACCACGTCGTGCTGGCGTGCGGGGGCTATCTTGCGGGCCTGCGCAAGACGATCGATCGCGCCATTTTGCCGATTGCCACGTACGCCATGGTCACCGAACCCTTGGGGGATCGCATGGCCGACGTCCTCCAGACGCGCTCGGCTATTTACGACACGCGGTTTGCTTTCGATTACTACCGGCCGTTGCCTGACACACGTTTGCTCTGGGGTGGTCGGATTTCGATCCGCAATCGATCGCCGCAGGCGGTCCGCACATTGCTGTTGCGCGACCTCATGCACGTGTTTCCGCAGCTCAAGGGCGTGCAGGTGGATTACGCCTGGTCAGGATTGATGAGCTATGCGCGTCACCAGATGCCCCAGATCGGTGGCACGGACGCCGGCCTCTGGTGGGCCCAGGCCTTCGGTGGACATGGACTTGCACCGACGTGCGCTGCGGGTGAGCTGCTGGCGGCGGCGATTGCGCAAGGTGACGATCAATGGAAGCATTTTTCGACTTACGGACTTGACCGCGCCTGGCGCCCGGCCGGCTATCTGGCCGCGCAGGCCAGCTACTGGTGGCAGGAAAGCAAAGACTGGTTCAAATCGAGGCTGGAAGGATGACAGACGACAACGTGCCCGAGCTGATCAGCTGGGGTGATTTCGAGAAGGTGTGGCTGGTGGCCGGCACGGTGATTCGCGTCGAGCCGTTCCCCGAGGCACGCAAGCCCGCGTGGAAGATCTGGGTGGACTTCGGCCCCCACGGCGAGCGCAAGACGAGCGCCCAGGTTGTCTCGCTCTATACGGCGGACGAGCTTATCGGCAAGCAAATCGTAGGCGTGATCAACTTCCCGGAGAAGCAGGTCGGGCCGGTGCGATCCCAGTTTCTGCTCACGGGCTTCCCCACCGATGCGGGCGTCGTCATCACCACGGTCGAGCGGCCGGTACCGAACGGAACTCGCCTGGCCTGAGGCGGCCCGACCCCGCCTTCGGCTCGCCACTTTCGCGCCATCGGAATGCGAGGCAGCGTCGTCACGCTGGAACGCTTTCAACGTAAGGAGGCGATGGTGAAGAAGCTCAGTGGCATGACAATTGCGATGGTCTCCGTGTGCGCGGCCTCGATCGCAACGGCGCAGGATGCCAGCTGGAAACAGCCGCACAAGCCGTTCCGGGTTTATGGCAACACCTGGTACGTGGGCAGCGAAGGACTCAGTGCCATCCTTATCACTTCGCCGAAAGGTCACATCCTTATTGATGGCACCTTGCCCGAGAACGCCGAGATGGTGAAGGCCAACATCCAGGCGGCGGGATTCAGGCTCACCGACATCAAGGTGATCCTGAATTCGCATGCGCATGGTGACCACGCCGGTGCGCTGGCCGCGCTGGCCGATGCATCGGGCGCCCGGGTGATCGCCAGTCCGGCAGGGGCTGCGGCGCTGATGCTCGGCGGTAATGATCCGGACGATCCGCAGCATGGCGAAGCGCCGCTCTTCCCGCCGGTCAAACATGTGGAATCTCTGAAGCCTGGCAGCGTGGTGCGCGTTGGCGATCTCGCGGTCAAAGAACATGCGATGCCAGGTCACACGCCCGGCAGTAGCACCTGGACCTGGACGTCCTGCGAACAGGATCGTTGCCTGAACATGGTCTATGCCGACAGCGTGACTTATATCAGCGCCGATGGCTTCCATTTCACGGACGACAAGGCGCACCCGCATCGCGTCGAAGATATCCGCAAGGGACTGGCCGAACTGGCGGCCATGCCATGCGATGTCTTGATGACGCCGCACCCTGACGCCAGTGACTTGCTGGGGCGCGTGGCTGCCCACGATCAGGGCAAGCATCCCGATCAGCTGTTTGACACAAAGGCGTGCCGGAAACTGGCCAAAGCGGGTGAGGACAAGCTTGCGACCCGTCTGGACGAAGAGAGGAAGGGGCAGAAGTAGGCGTCATCTCGGGCGGCGCGACCGGAACCGGCCGGTCGCGTCGGCGAGGTGAGGCAGGGCGCACTCCCATCGGAGCGACACACCGCTTCGATCATTTGATCGCGCGGTCCGCCCAGATCACCAGCCCCTGGGCGTTGAGTTCCACGTCCATGGCAAGCCAGTCCAGCATCTCCGCGCGGCTTCCCGTCCATCCATGCTGGTGGAGGCGGCCAAAGTAAAGCTCGGTCAGTGCCTGCTTCAGCCATTCATGACGATGCTCGCGCCCGGCCGATTCCCTGGCGAGTTCGGCCATGGCGTCAATCTGCGCATGCAGATCATCCGCCAGTTTTCGCACGGAACGGACCGCCCCGAAGTGCGTGAGGTACATCGCGTCAACGTCGAGTTCAACAAGGCGACGAATCGAATCGTGCAGTGCATCGGGCTCGAACTGAACCGGCGAGGACGTCGGCAGGATGTAGGGCCCTTGGGTCGTGTCAAACGCGCGGTAGGAGAGGCCGAAGGTATCGCCAGTGAAACAGGCGCGTGCTTTTGCGTCATGAACGCTGAGATGGTGACGTGCATGACCGGGCGTATCGAGGCAAAGCAACGCACGGCCCTGCAGCATGACGACGTGGCCATCTGGCGCCTCGACGACGCGTTCCGCAGGAATGGCACGAAGACGCCCATAGGTGCGATCCATGACTTCTTCGCCATACACCGCGGAGGCACCCGCCCACAGAGCAGACGGATCGATCATGTGGCGCGCACCGCGCGGATGTACCACCAGCGTTGCGTTCGGAAGGTGCGCCATCAGCTCGCCAGCGCCGCCCGCGTGGTCCAGATGCACATGAGTGAGGATCAGCCACTCGACGTCACCCGGCTCCAGGCCGGCCTCGAGAAGTGCTTCCAGCATCCGCGGCACGGCATAGTTCGTACCGCAATCGATGAAGGCGCCGCGGCCGCGCTCGACAACGAGGTAGGCGGCATCGAAGCCCGGTCGTACGAAACCGGTGTCGATGGTGTGGATGCCGTTGCTCATGGAAGAAACCCTCGCGATGGACGCTTCACCATAGCAGCAGGTACGCAACCGGGGCATTTACACCATCGTCGAATCAGGTGGCATCGTGAAATATCACGCCCAGGGTGTGCCGGCGCCCGGAACGGAGCGCACTGACGCCATGTCGCATGACGGTGCGATAGATGCCACGGGCACCTTGCACGGGCCGAAAGTTGACGGCGAATACCACCGCATCCCCCTTGCGAAGAGGGATCACATGCGGGCGCGATTGCATGCGCGGTCGCTGCTCGACCAGGACAAACTCGCCACCGTCGAATTCGTTGCCCGGTTCGGCAAGCAGTACGGCAAGTTGCAATGGGAATACGTGGTCGCCATAGCGATCCTGGTGCAGGCAGTTGTAGTCGCCTTGGCCATAGCGAAGGAGCAGGGGCGTGGGGCGCAGCTGACCCGCCTCATGGCAGCGTGCGATGAATGCCGCGTGGGTGGACGGGAAGTGCGCGTCAATGTTCAGCGATGCATGCCATCGATTGGCGATGGGTGCCAGGCGTCGGTACCCGGATGCACGCAGGATCTCCACGAGGGGAGGCAGTGGGTAGGCGAAGTACTGGTATTCGCCGCGACCGAAACCATGGCGGGCCATCACCACGCGACTACGAAACCCGTCGGAACTGTCATACAGGCCGACCATGGCATCGCAGTCGTCGTGCGTCAGCAAGCCGGGTAATACGGCGTACCCCTGGTTGTCCAGGCGATCCTCCAGATCGGACGTGTCGAATCGGTCGAAGGGATCCTGGCTGACCTTGCTTGAGGCGACAGCGCGAGCTGTCTCGAGGTTGGGGGAAACGGACATGGCGATGCTCATCAATGGGCGCTTCCCGTGAAGTCTGGGCTTCGGCGCCCCGTTCAGCCCTCCGATTCTTGCGACAGCGATGGACGCTTGCTCCTGACATTGTCGGGAGCGCTCATCAAAAAAGGCGGCGCCACATGGTTGTGACGCCGCCCGGGTGTTTCACGTGTCGCCGAAGGCAACGCGCTGCGCTTGAATTACAGCGCCTCGAAGATGCCTGCTGCGCCCATGCCCGTGCCGATGCACATCGTCACCATGCCGTACTTCTTCTTGTGGCGGCGCATGCCGTGCACGAGGGTCGCGGCGCGAATGGCACCGGTGGCGCCGAGCGGATGGCCCAGCGCAATGGCGCCACCCAGCGGATTGACCTTGGACGGATCCAGGCCCAGATCCTTCATGACCGCCAACGACTGCGCAGCGAAGGCTTCGTTGAGCTCGATCCAGTCCAGCTGATCCTGCGTCATGCCGGCCTGCTTGAGCGCCTTCGGAATGGCTTCCTTCGGGCCGATGCCCATGATGTCCGGACGCACGCCCGCCACCGAGAACCCGACGAACCGGGCCAGCGGCTGCAGGTTGTATTCCTTGATGGCCTTCTCGCTGGCCAGCAACAGGGCGCCGGCGCCGTCGGACATCTGCGACGAGTTACCTGCCGTCACGCTGCCGCCGAACTGGCCGTTGCGGAACACGGGCTTGAGCTTGCCCAGCACTTCGACCGTGCTGCCCGCGCGCGGGCCTTCGTCCGTATCGATGAGACGGCTGTCCGTCTTGATGCCACGCGTGGCCAGGTCGGGGTAATGATCGTCGAGCTGGAACGGGGTGATCTCGTCCTTGAACTCGCCGTTCTTGATGGCGGCAAGGGCGCGCTCGTGGCTCTGCGCCGAGAACGCATCCTGCTCTTCGCGCGAGATTTTCCACTGCTTGGCAACGTTCTCGGCCGTAATGCCCATGCCGTAGGCGATGCCGATGTGCTCGTTATCGAAGATGCCCGGATTCATGGCGATCTTGTGACCCATCATCGGCACCATGCTCATGCTTTCGGTACCGCCGGCAAGCATCAGGTCGGCTTCGCCCAGGCGAATGCGATCGGCGGCCATGGCGATGGCCTGCACGCCCGAAGAACAAAAACGATTGATCGTGACGCCGGGCACCGTGTCCGGCAGGCCGGCCAGCAGCACGCCGATGCGCGCCACGTTCATGCCTTGCTCGGCTTCAGGCATGGCGCAACCAATGATGGCGTCGCCAATCTGGTGCGGATCGATGCCCGGTGCCTGCGCCATGACGGCGCGAATGACGTGGGCGAGCATGTCGTCCGGACGGGTGTTGCGGAATACGCCACGCGGTGCCTTGCCGACCGGTGTGCGGGTGGCGGCGACGATGTAGGCGTCTTGGATTTGCTTGCTCATGGAATGCTCCAGGAAGATCGGTAAAGGAATGGGTGGTGGGAAGTGAGGAGCGGCGCGGTGCGCTTGCATCTCCCCACTTCGCGCTTTACGCGCGCACTCAGTTCCTCAAGGGTTTGCCCGTGGTCATGGTGTGGGCGATGCGAGCCTGGGTCTTTTCGGTCTTCGCCAGTTCCACGAAGTGCTTGCGCTCCAGGGCCAGCAGCCATTCCTCATCGACCAGCGAGCCGCGCTCGACCACGCCACCGCACAAGGTGTCGGCGATGCGCGTGGCGATGGCAACGTCGTGCTCCGATGCGAAGTAGCCGGCTGCCAGGTTGGCCAGCGAAGCGCGGAACGTGGCGGTGCCGACGTCGCCGGCCACCGGAATGTTCCGGTCGTACATCGGCGGACGGTAACCCTGTTCGGCCAGCCCGATGGCGACCTTCTTGGCGACGTACAGCAGTTCGAAGGCGTTGAATACGACCACATCGCTGTCGCGCATCAGGCCCAGCTGCTTCGCTTCCAGCGCGCTGGCGGAGACCTTCGCCATGGCAACCGTTTCGAACACCTTCTTCAGGGACTCGAACGGATCGGCCGGGTTTTCCTTCGCGGCGCGGACGGCCAGCTCATGCAGGCCACCGCCTGCCGGCAACAGGCCTACGCCTGCTTCGACGAGACCGATATAGCTTTCCAGCGCCGCCACGGTGCGTGCCGAATGCATCTGGAACTCGCAACCGCCACCCAGGGCAAGGCCACGCACAGCCGAGACCACGGGCACCAGCGAATGCTTGATGCGCATGCTCGTGCGCTGGAAATTGGCGACCATCTTGTCAAAGTCGTCGAACTTGCCGGCCTGCAGCAGGCCAAGGGCGCCCTTCAGATCGGCGCCGGCCGAGAACGGCTCGCCGGTCTGCCAGATCACCACGGCCTTGAGCTGCTGCTCGGCCACGTCGATGGCTTGCTGGATGCCGTCGAGCACGAAATCGTTGACCGTGTTCATCTTGGTCTTGAACGAAATGATGCCCACGCCGTCGTCGCCCAGCGTCCACAAGCGGATGCCGTCGTTCTCCCACACGGTCGTACCCTGGTCGAACTTCTCGCCCAGGATCGGATCGGGGAACAACTGGCGTGCGTAGACCGGATGCTGCGAGCGCGGTTTGTCGGTGCCGGCGGCCGCCGAGTACGAGCCGTTCTTGCCGTGCACGCCGGTGCGGCCGTCGGTGACCCATGCGGGCAGCGGCGCGTCGCTCATGGCCTTGCCGGCAGCGATGTCTTCGGCGATGTAGCCGGCCACCTGCTGCCAGCCGGCCGCCTGCCAGGTTTCAAACGGGCCGAGCTTCCAGCCGTAACCCCAGCGGATGGCGAAGTCGACGTCACGCGCGGTGTCGGCAATATCAGCGAGGTGATAAGCGGTGTAGTGGAACAGATCGCGGAACGTTGCCCACAGGAACTGCGCCTGCGGATCGTTCGATGCGCGCAGCTTGGCGAACTTTTCGGCCGGGTCCTTGATGGCAAGGATGGCGGCCACTTCGTCCGACGCCTTCTGTTCCGAAGGACGGTAGTCGCGCTTGGCGACGTCGAGGACGACGATGTCCTTGCCAGCCTTGCGATAAAAGCCGGCGCCGACCTTCTGGCCCAGCGCGCCCTGGTCGATCAGGCCCTGCAGCCACACGGGCGCCTTGAAGTACTTGTGCCACGGATCGTCGGCCAGCGTATCGGCCATGGTCTTGATCACGTGCGCCATGGTGTCCAGGCCCACGACATCGGCGGTGCGATAGGTCGCGCTCTTGGGGCGGCCCACGGCCGGGCCGGTGAGGGCGTCGACGGTGTCGAAGCCGAGCTTGAACTGCTCGGTGTGGTACATGGTCGCCAGCATCGAGAAGACACCGATGCGGTTGCCGATGAAGTTGGGCGTGTCCTTGGCGTACACGACGCCCTTGCCGACGGTGGTGGTCAGGAAGGCTTCGAGGCCTGCGAGAACGTCAGGATGGGTCAGGCGGGTCGGAATCAGTTCGACCAGGTGCATGTAGCGCGGCGGGTTGAAGAAATGCACGCCGGTGAAGCGGTGGCGCATTTCTTCCGGCAGTGCTTCGGCGAGGCCGTTGATCGACAGGCCCGACGTATTACTGGCCAGCACGGCGGTCGGCGACACGTGCGGTGCGATCTTCTTGTAGAGATCCAGCTTCCAGTCCATGCGTTCGGCAATGGCCTCGATGACGAGGTCCACGTCCTTGAGCAGGTCGAGGTTTTCCTCGTAGTTGGCCGGGATGATCGCCGCGGCGCGGTTCTTGTCGGCCAGCGGGGCGGGCGACAGCTTCTTGAGGTTCTCGATCGCCTTCAGGGCAATGCCGCTCTTGGGACCTTCCTTGGCGGGCAGGTCAAAAAGCACGGTTTCGACATCGGCGTTGGTCAGGTGCGCAGCAATCTGCGCGCCCATCACGCCGGCACCGAGCACCGCGGCCTTGCGGATGCGTAGTGCGGGCTTCGCGGAAGTGGGAGCGGTCATTGTCTTCTCCATGGGGAAAACGTGTTGGTGGTCTTGGGTGGCCGGGTCGGTCGCTGGCTCAGGGGTGGCTGAGACCGGCCGCGGCAAAACGGATAAGGTGCTGTGCGGTCTGTTCACGGTGACTGCTTTCCGTGACATCGCTTTTGCGCTGGATCATGCCGAAGCCCGACATGGCGTGAGTCAGGGCGCCGGTGACCAGGTCGACCCGCCAGTACAGTTCTTCCTTGCTCAGGTCGGGCAGCAGGCGGGCGAATTCGGCGGTGAACTGGCGCATGACGTGGCCATAGTTCTCCGACAGGAACTTGCGCAGGGTGTCGTCGTGTTCGGCGAAGGCCCGGGCCAGCACGCGCATGAAGAGCGAGCCGTTGCCATCGTGGGACAGGTCCAGGGCTGGCTTGATAAAGGCCGCCAGGACGTCTTCCAGGTTGGTCTCAGACTGGCCGGCGATCCGGGCGAGGGCGTCCATGCGGCGGCCGTTGAGCTCATCCAGGCGTCGGCGGAAGACCTCTTCGATGAGACGGTCCTTGGACCCGAAGTGGTAGTTCACTGCGGCCAGGTTGACCCCGGCGGCCGAGGTGAGCTGGCGGAGCGAGGCGCCGTCGAAGCCATGCCGGGCAAACAGTTCCTCGGCGGCAACGAGAATGCGTTCCTTGGTCGATTGCGGCGAGCTTTGCAAGTGGGCGCTTCCCGGGTCGGTCGACAGTTCAAACGATCGTTTGAGCATACGTCGGTCTCCCGGCGACCGTCAAACAGACGTCGGTACGAACCTGCAGCTGGCTTGCTTATGGGCTAGAATCTGTCAGACTTTCGTGAGCTAAATCCGCAAATCCTCGCTGGATTTGGCCTATTTTGCTGGCTGTTTGCCAGGCCGCCCACTCAGATACCCGTTTTACCGGAGCAGACCTACCATGGCGCTGGAGCGCACCCTTTCCATCATCAAGCCCGACGCAGTTGCAAAGAACGTGATCGGCGAAATCTATGCTCGCTTCGAAAAGGCCGGCCTGAAGGTCGTAGCCGCCAAGATGAAGCAGCTGTCGCGCAAGGAAGCCGAAGGCTTCTATGCCGTGCATCGCGAGCGTCCGTTCTTCAACGCCCTGGTCGAGTTCATGATCTCCGGTCCGGTGATGATCCAGGCGCTGGAAGGCGACAACGCCATCCTCAAGAACCGTGAGCTGATGGGCGCCACCAATCCGAAGGAAGCCGCGCCGGGCACGATCCGCGCCGACTTCGCCGACTCCATCGATGCGAACGCCGTGCACGGTTCCGACGCTGCCGAAACGGCTGCTGTCGAAATTGCGTACTTCTTCGCAACGACGGAAGTGACTTCCAGGTAATTGCGTTGATCCGGGAACGCGGTTGCAGAAACCGCGTTTCGCGGGTGACAAAAGGAAACCGAGGGCGGCCACGAGCCGCATGATTCGAAGATGACTGAACAGGCCGTATCCACTACCGAGAAGGTGAACCTGCTCGATTTCGATCGCCAGGGCTTGCGTGATTTCTTCGCGCAGCTGGGCGAGAAGCCTTATCGTGCCGAGCAGGTGATGAAGTGGATCTACCACCGCCTGGAAGACAACTTCGAAAACATGACCGACGTGGGCAAGACGCTTCGAGCCAAGCTCGAAGCATCCTGCTATGTGGGCGCGCCCAAGACCATGTTCGACAAGGGCGCCGCTGACGGCACCCACAAGTGGTTGCTGGGCATGGACGGCGGCAATGCCGTCGAAGCGGTTTACATTCCGGAGCCCACGCGCGGCACGCTGTGCGTGTCCTCGCAGGTCGGCTGCGCGCTGAACTGCCAGTTCTGTTCCACCGCCACGCAGGGCTTCAACCGCAACCTCGCCACGTCCGAAATCATCGGGCAGATGTGGGTGGCGGCCAAGCACCTGGGCAACGTCACGCACCAGAACCGTCGCATCACCAACGTGGTGATGATGGGCATGGGCGAGCCGCTGCTGAACTTCGACAACGTGGTGGCTGCGATGAGCCTGATGCGCGATGACCTGGGCTTTGGCCTGGCGTCGAAGCGCGTGACGCTGTCGACGGCCGGCCTGGTGCCGATGATCGACAAGCTGTCCGAGTCCATCGACGTCTCGCTGGCCGTGTCGTTGCATGCCGCCAACGATGAGCTGCGTACCGAACTGGTGCCACTCAACAAGAAATACCCGATCGCCGAGCTCGTAGCGGCCTGCCAGCGTTGGCTGGCGCGCAAGCCGCGGACGTCGATCACGTTCGAATACACCCTTATGAAGGGCATCAACGACCAGCCCGAGCACGCACGCCAGTTGATCAAGCTGATGCGTCGCCTGCCCAACTGCAAGGTCAACCTGATTCCTTTCAATCCTTTCCCCGGCACGCGCTTTGAGCGCTCCGACGCCGACACCATTCGCGCCTTCCAGACTCAGTTGCTCAATGCCAACGTCCTGACGATGCTGCGCCGTACGCGTGGTGACGACATCGATGCGGCTTGTGGCCAGTTGAAGGGGCAGGTGCTCGATCGCACGCGTCGCCAGGCGGAGTTCCGTAAACGTCTGGACGAGAGTGCGAGTCATGCGGCTTGAGCGGGTCTTCCTTGTCACCAGTCTGATCGTTCTGGCCGGATGCACCACGACCGGTGGCAACCAGTCGACGCATAACGACATGCCGGCGCCCAAAGTCAGCAAGTCCGAACAGGCGCAGGAAGGCGCACGCATCCATACCGAGCTGGGCCAGACGTACATGGAGAATGGCGATCTCCAGGGGGCGTTGACCAAGCTCAACAAGGCGCTGCAGTTCGATCCGAACTACGTGCCGGCACATACCGTGATCGCCGTCCTGGACGAGCGCATCAATAATCTCCCTGAAGCCGAGAAGCACTACCGCAGGGCGGTGGCGCTCGATCCTTCCAAGGGGGCGACGAACAACAACCTGGGTGCGTTCCTGTGCAAGACCGGGCGCGGCGCCGAGGCGATTCCGTACTTCCAGAAGGCGGTCACCGATCCGTTCTACCAGACCCCGGCGCTGGCGTGGACGAATGCGGGCACCTGCCATATGGGCATGGGTGATCGTACGGCGGCGGAGGATGACTTCCGCAAGGCGATCGCGATCGATCCGCAGAACCCGGAAGCGCTGTACCAGATCGCCAATCTGCTGTATCAACAGAACGATGCATTTCGCGCGCGTGCCTTCATCCAGCGTTTTGACTCGCTGGGCCAGCCCACGCCTGCAGGCCTGAAACTGGGCCAGGATATTGAAACCCGTCTGGGCAACAAGGATGCTGCCCTTAGCTACCGCAGGCGCTTGCAGAGCCAGTTTCCGGACTCTGAACAGGCTCGCGCCTTCGAATCTTCCGCCAGCCAATGACATCCAAGCAGTCACCCTTGACCGGTCCGACCCCCGGCGAAAATGACCTGTACGATGCAAGCGAAGCAGCCGTAGAGACCCGAGTGTCCGTGCCTGCGAGTTTTGGTGCGCGTTTGCGCGCCGCACGAGAGGCGCGCGGATTCGATATCGAAAGCTGCGGACAAGCCCTGCGTCTGCCGGTGCGCGTCTTGCGCCAGCTCGAAAGCGGCGATTACAGCGGCATCGACTATCAGGTCTACCTGGGCGGGTATCTCACCAAGTACGGCCGCCACCTCGGCGTGGACGAGGCCGCGATCCAGGATGAATTGCGGAGCTTGCGTCCGGCCGAGCCGACCCTGGTCGCCACCGGCGGTATTTCGCATTCGCGCTACCTGATCGAACGCTACGCGCGGGCAGCTACCTATGTCGTGCTGACCGCAGCCATCGTGGTGCCGACCATCTGGCTGGGTGTGCGCGGCACGCTGGACCGTGATGTCAGCCACCTGGCGCCGCTCGACGCCGCGCCCGTGGCGCAGAACGACGTACCGGCAACGTCCGCCTCGGTTTCCATGTCGCCGGAGGCAGCGCAACTGGCCCAGGCGAGCACTGCGCCTGCGGCACCTGCGCCGTCGGCGGTTCAGCGCGAGCAGGAACAGCAGCCGCTGATGGCGTCGATGACGCCGTTCTCGGCGCTCAGCAACAGCGATGCGGCGCAATCTCCCCGCAGCGAGCCGGAAGCCAGCACGTCGGTCGGCTCGGGCGAGCACAGCCTGGCCATCTCGGTTCCTTCGGCCAGCTGGGTGGAAGTGACCAATCAGGATGGCACTCGCCTGGAATATGGCTTGCTCGCGGCGGGCACCAGCAAGACCTATCGCAGCGACAAGCCCTTGGTGGTCCGGATTGGCAATGCCAATGGCGCGCAGGTGATGGTGGATGGTCGCCCGGTGGAACTCGATGGCTTCCGTCGCGCCAACGTGGCTCATTTCAAGGTCGAGATGCGCGACGGCAAGGCCGTCCCGTCCGGGGCCTGATTCCGGCCTCGGCATCCACGTTAGGCCCCCCGATCGGTTATGCTTGCCCTTTACCCGCCCGCCTGGCGCGGGTAGGGCGGTTTCGCAAAAATTTTCCTGCTGGAACGAGGATTGCCATGGGTGGCATTCGTTCCCCTCAACGGTGATTGCATGGCATTTGAAGCGTACGACGACTACGAACAGGGTGAACGCGTCCAGAAATGGCTGAGGCAGAACGGCCTCTCCATCGTCGTCGGTATCGCCATCGGCCTGGTCGGCATCTTTGGCTGGCAGCAGTGGAACAAGCACAAGGCCGGACACCAGGAAGAAGGTTCCGCGCTTTACGTTCAGATGCAGAATGCCGCCGCTTCGGGCAAGAACGACAGCGCAGACGCCCTGGCCGATCAGCTGACCAAGGACTTCGCCGATACGCCGTACGCGGTGTTTGCGATGGGTGAGCGCGCCGTGCGCGAGGCCAATGCCAAGCAGTTCGACAAGGCCATGGTGTCGTTGAGCTGGGCCGAGTCCCATGCGCCGAACGAGGAGCTCAAATCCCTGATGCAGCTTCGCGTCGCCCAGTTGCAGTTGGCGCAGGACAAGGCTTCCGATGCTGTCGCGACGCTCGATCGAATGAATGCCAAGCATTTTGCGGGCCTGGCTCAGGAACTACGCGGCGATGCGCAGGTCAAGCTTGGTCGCCCGGATGAGGCGCGCAAGGCCTACCAGGCGGCCTTGGCCGCGATGGGCGAGGGTGCGCCGCAACGCGGCGCCTTGCAGTTGAAACTAGACAATCTGGCTGTGGCCGGGAAGCAGGGTGCATGAAAGCTGGGGCAATGAAACGGGCTTTGCTGATCACGCTGACGTCCTTGGTGGCGCTCGCGGGCTGCCATAATTTCAAGAAGGAAAACGTCCAGCCGCCGACGCCTCTGGACAAGGATTTCAAGGCGACCGCGCAGGTCAAGCGCCTGTGGACCAGCAGCATTGGTGATGGCGCCCGTGACAGCGGCATCCGCCTGCGTCCGGCCTTCGCCGACGGCGTGCTTTACGCCGCGTCCGTGGACGGCAAGATCGCTGCATTTGACGCCAACAGCGGCAAGACGCTGTGGTCGAAGAGCTCCAGCACGCATGGCTGGTTTGGCTGGGGCGACAAGAAGCGCCCGGATGCGTTCTACGCCGGTGGCCCGGCTGTATCGGGCGACCTGGTTGCCATCGGTACGCTCGATGGCCACGTCTATGGCATCGGCGCGAAGGACGGCAGTCCGCGCTGGGAGGCTCGCGTCAGCTCCGAAGTGCTCGCTGCGCCTTCCATCGTCGGTGGTCTGGTGGTCGTGCGTACGGCCGACGGTCGCCTGTACGGCCTCGACGCCAGCAATGGCGAGCGTCGCTGGGCGTACGACCAGGGCAGCGTGCCGCTGCTGAGCCTGCGTGGCAACGGCCCCCTGATGGTGGCCAATGGCGTGGTCTTCTTCGGTAGCGACAACGGCAAGCTCGTGGCGTTGCGCCTGGACAACGGCGAAAAGCTGTGGGAACAGACCATGGCTGGCGGCGAAGGCCGCACCGAAATCGATCGTCTCAATGACGCCGACGGCAGCATCCTGCTTGACGGCAGCACCCTCTACGGTGCGGCCTATCACGGCAACCTGATTGCCGTTGACGGTCCCAGCGGTCGTCCGCTGTGGGGTCGCCCGTTCTCGACGTTTACCTCGATCGATCTGGGCGGCAATGCGATTTACGCCGTCAACGACGAGTCGCAGGTGTGGGCGTTCGACAAGAGCGGTGGCTCCGACATGTGGAAGAGCGACAAGCTCAAGTACCGCTGGCTCACCGGCCCGGCCGTGCAGGGCAATTACGTGGTCGTTGCCGACATGGAAGGCTACATCCACTGGCTGCAGGGCAGCGACGGCTCGCTGGCCGCGCGTGAGCGCCTGTCCAAAAAACCCATTCGTGCCCAGCCTCTTGTTGTGGGCGACACCGTGTATGTCGAAGACGTAAAGGGCCATATCGGCGCTTACCGTCTCGACACGCACTGATCGCAAGGATTCGTGCTTTACCATGCTGCCCGTCGTCGCCCTGGTCGGTCGTCCCAATGTCGGTAAATCGACCCTCTTCAACGCGCTGACGCGCAGTCGTGACGCGCTCGTGGCTGACATGCCCGGCGTGACACGCGACCGCCACTACGGTGTCTGCCGCACGGGCGAACGCCCCTTCGTCGTCGTCGACACCGGCGGTCTGTCCGGTGTCGAGGAAGGACTCGATGCGCTGACGGCGCAGCAGGTCAGACTGGCCATTGACGAAGCCCAGGTGCTGGTCTTCGTGGTCGATGCGCGCGACGGCCTGCTCCCGCAGGACCGGGCCATCCTTGATGACCTGCGTCGCAGCGGCAAGCCCATCATTGCCGCGGTCAACAAGACTGACGGACTGGACCTGCAGAACGCCATGGCGGAGTTCTCGGTGTTCGGTCTGTCGTCGACGTTGCCGCTGTCGGCTGCGCACAACCGTGGCACGCCAGAGCTGGTGGCGGCCGTCCTGCCGATGCTGCCCGAAGACGCCCATGAGGAGCTCGCTCCCGGCGAAGACGACAGCATCCGTGTGGCTATCGTCGGCCGACCGAACGCGGGCAAGTCCACCCTGATCAATCGCTTGCTGGGCGAAGATCGCCTGATTGTCTCCAGCGTTGCGGGTACGACACGCGATCCGATTCGCGTTCCGGTGGAACGCGATGGCAAGCGCTACACGCTCATCGATACCGCCGGTGTACGCCGCAAGGCGCGCGTGGATGAGGGCGTGGAGAAATTCAGCGTCATCAAGACGCTTCAGTCCATGGCTGCCGCACAGGTCGTCGTGGTGTTGATCGATGCGCGCGAAAACCTCGCTGACCAGGATCTTCACCTCATCGGTCACGCCGTTGAAGAAGGCCGCGCGCTCGTTATCGCGGTGAACAAATGGGACGGCATGGACGCGTACCAGCGCGAACAGTGCCAGCGCGCGCTGGAGCGCCGCCTTCAGTTTGTCGACTGGGCCAAGAATGTCTTCATCTCGGCGCTACACGGTTCGGGCCTGCGCGAGCTGATGCGCGCCATCGTGCGCGCGCATCATGCGGCGACGGTCGAGCTGGGCTCCTCCGAGCTGACCAAGACGCTCGAGCGTGCCTACGAGGCCTACCAGCCGCCGCTGGTTCGTGGTCACGCGCCCAAGCTGCGTTTCGCGCACCCGGGCGGGACCAATCCGCCAACCATCGTCATTCACGGCAGCCGCACCAAACACATCGCTCCGGCCTACCGTCGCTATCTGGAAGGCTTCTTCCGCAAGCGTTTCAAGCTGGAAGGCACGCCCATTCGCATCGATTTTCGCGACGGTGAGAACCCGTTTGCAGGCAAGCGCAATGTCCTGACCGAGGCTCAGGTGCGCAAGCGCCAGCGCATGATTCGCGAAATGAAGCGCCGCAAGTAAGGCCCATGGGGGAGGCGGGCGGTGCCCGCCGGTTGTGTTCTGCGTGGAGGTGCCTATATCGGGTGGTGTCGCCCAAGGCCCGTCATCAGGCATACACTCCGCGCCATGTCCGAACCCCTCAATCGCGAAAGCTGGCTGGCTGCGCTGCGCCAGCGCATTCCTGAGATTTCTCCCGCCGAAGCCCTGGCGCTTCAGGCGCGCGGTGCCCTGCTGGTCGATGTTCGTGAAGATCATGAACGCGCTGATGGCTCCCCGGTGGGTGCCCTGGGTCTCTCTCGAGGCTTCCTGGAGTTGCGCATCGAGCAAAGTGCGGCCGATCGCACGCAAACCATTCTGGCCCTGTGCGGCAGCGGCCAGCGCTCGCTGTTGGCAGCCGAAGCGCTGCAACGCATGGGGTATACCGACGTCCACTCGGTGGCCGGCGGCTTCAATCGCTGGAAGGCCGAGGGTTTGCCGGTCGCCAAAAGCGCGATGGATGCCGACGCAGCCGACCGCTATTCACGCCAGCTGCGCTTGCCGCAGGTGGGGGAGGCGGGCCAGGAAAAACTGGGCAAGGCCCGCATTGCGTTGCTCGGCGCGGGTGGCCTGGGTGCGCCCGCGTCCTTGTACCTCGTGGCGGCCGGCGTCGGGCACATCACCCTGATCGATGACGATCGTGTCGAGCGCTCGAACCTCCATCGTCAGGTCGTGCACACGGATTCGCGCGTTGGCATGTACAAGACCGAGTCGGCGCGACTCACCCTGAACGCACTCAATCCACGTGTGCACGTCGAAACACGCGAAGCGCGCTTGCGTGCCGACAACGTCGAAGCCCTGCTTGCCGGTCACGATCTGGTGATCGATGGCGCGGACAACTTTCCGGCGCGATACCTCATTGCCGCGGCATCGCAGCGCCTCGGGCTGCCCATGATCTATGGCGCCGTGGAGCGCTTCACCGGGCAACTCAGTACGTTCGATCCCCGACGGACCGACTCACCGTGCTACCGCTGCCTTTTCCCCGAACCGCCTTCGGCAGCCGAGGCACCCAACTGCAGCGAGGCAGGCGTGCTAGGTGTGTTGCCGGGACTGGTGGGCCTGCTGCAGGCAACCGAAGCACTCAAGCTGATCCTGGGTCTGGGGGAGCCGCTGGTCGGGCGCTTGTTGCAGTTCGATGCCCTGGGCATGCATTTCCGCGAGAGCCGCCTCGCACGTGATCCGGAATGCCCGGGTTGCGGTGCTGCCTCAAGCCAGGTCGATTACGAAGACATCGCTCAGCTTTGCTCCGTCGGCTGAGCGAAATCCGAGGCCACAAACGCATAGACCGCCGCGTCTGTGGCGACGTCGCGGAGGAGCAGGCGCTGTCGGGCGATGCCTTCGAATGATGCGCCCGCCTTCTTTGCGCAGCGTCGGCTGGCGACGTTGTCGATGGCGCACACGATCTCGACACGCACCAGGTTCAGTCGTTCGATGCCGAAACGCGCCACGATTGGAACCGCTGCCGGGGCGAGCCCTTCGCCCTGTCGACTGCGGCGGATCCAGTAGCCGAGGTTAGCGTTGCGATGCTCGCGGTGGAGCTGGTTGAGACCCATGCCGCCGACGATCTCGCCCGAGTCCTGGTCCGCGAGGGCAAAGGCAAACACTTCGCCGCGCGTCCAGCCTTCGCCGGCAAAGTCGATCCAGGACTCACTCTGCGCCAGTGCATACCCCGAATGACACCACGGCAGCCATCGCCCCACCGTCTCGATGGACTCCGTGGCGGCGGCATAGAGCCCCGGCGCGTCCGAGGGCAGCCAGGGCCGCAGCACGACGCCCGTGCCGGGAATCGGGAAGCTGGGCCAGGGGAGGGGTTGGTCGTCCATGCGGAATCGTTTGTGTGCGTATGGGTGAGCCACGATAATGCACATCTTTGCAGGCAATCACGACCATGACCGCACGCATCATCGACGGTAAGCGCATCGCCAGGGACCTGCTCGACCGCATCGGCCGTCGCGTGGCTGAGCGCAAGGCCAAGGGCCATGCCGAGCCCGGCCTGGCCGTGGTCCTGGTGGGAGATGACCCGGCGTCGGCCGTTTACGTGCGTAACAAGCGTGCTGCATGCAAGCAGGTGGGCTTCCGCTCATTCGGCTACGACCTGCCGGCAAGCACCACCCAGGAAGAGCTCTTCGCGCTGATCGACCAGCTCAATGCTGACCCGGCCGTGGACGGCATCCTCGTGCAGTCACCGCTCCCCGAGCACATCGACGAAGACGCCCTGGTGGACCGCATCGATGCCTCCAAGGATGTGGACGGCTTCCAGGCGGTCAATATCGGTCGACTGGCCTTGCGCCGGTTCGGTCTTCGCCCGTGCACGCCGCGCGGCGTCATGACCTTGCTGGGACATACCGATCGTCCGGTGCGCGGGCAGCACGCCGTCGTGGTTGGCGTATCCAACCATGTCGGGCGCCCGCTGCTGCTGGAGCTGCTGATCGCCGGCTGCACCACCACATGCTGCCATCGCTTCACCCGCGATCTCGAAAGCCACATCCGCCAGGCGGACATCGTCATCGTGGCGGTCGGCAAGCCGGGGCTGGTGAAGGGCGAATGGATCAAGCCCGGTGCCGTGGTCATCGATGTGGGTATCAATCGCCTTGAAGACGGCCGACTGGTGGGTGACGTCGAGTTCGAACCGGCCTCCGCGCGCGCCAGCTGGATTACACCGGTCCCGGGTGGCGTGGGTCCGATGACGGTGGCGACCCTCCTGGAGAACACGCTGGAAGCCGCAGAGTCGCGGGCCGCTTAAGGCGCTCCATCTGCTGGCCGCGCTGTCGGTCCGCACCCGGATGGGGTGTCGGTTTTCGCCTTGCGGGGTGGGGCAAGTTGACGCAGCTTTCGTTCTTGCGGCGCTGTCCGTGTGCAGGAGTCGCATGGCAGTCATGCGCCGCGCAGGCCTTGCGAATACGACACCCCGCCCACACAACGCCCGTCATCGCGCTGGCGGCGCCCGGGCCATCGGCGTATAATTCCATCTTTGCAGCGGGACTTTTCGCATGCGCATCCTCGCCGAGGCTCTCACCTACGACGATGTTTACCTCGTTCCGGCCCATTCGGTCGTTCTGCCGCGCGACGTAGACACTTCCACGCGGCTTACCCGAAGCCTCCGCCTGAATATTCCGATCGTGTCCGCTGCCATGGACACCGTGACCGAAGCCCGGCTCGCCATCACCATGGCCCAGAACGGCGGCATCGGCATCATCCACAAGAACATGACCGCCGAGCAGCAAGCCGCGGAAGTGCGTCTGGTGAAGAAGTTCGAAGCGGGTGTCATCCGCAGCCCCATCACGGTCGGCCCGAACACCTCGATTCGCGAAGTCCTGCAACTCACCCGCGCGCACAACATCTCCGGGGTGCCGGTGGTCGATGGCGAACAGCTCGTCGGCATTGTCACCAGCCGCGACCTGCGCTTCGAGCGCAAGCACGACGATCCGGTGCGCAACATCATGACGCGCCAGGACAAGCTCGTGACCGTGCGCGAAGGCGCCAGCCAGGACGACGTCCTTCAGCTGCTGCACCAGAACCGCATCGAAAAGGTGCTCGTGGTCAACGACGACTTCCAGTTGCGTGGCCTGATCACCGTCAAGGACATCCAGAAAGCCCGCGACAACCCGAATGCCGCCAAGGACGCCCATGAGCGCCTGCTGGTCGGCGCGGCGGTTGGCGTCGGTGGCGATACCGAGCAGCGCGTGGAAGCACTGGTTGCTGCGGGCGTGGACGTGATCGTCGTGGATACGGCGCATGGTCATTCGCAGGGCGTGGTCGAACGCGCTGGCTGGGTCAAGAAGCATTACCCGCAAGTGCAGGTCATCGCCGGCAACATCGTCACGGGTGAAGCCGCGCGCATGCTGCTGCACGCGGGCGTCGATGCCGTGAAGGTGGGCGTGGGTCCGGGTTCGATCTGCACCACGCGCGTCGTTGCGGGCGTGGGCGTGCCTCAGATCACCGCGATCGACATGGTCGCAACGGCGCTCAAGGACGAAATTCCGCTGATCGCTGACGGTGGCATCCGTTATTCGGGCGACATCCCCAAGGCGCTCGCCGCCGGAGCGTCCACGGTGATGCTCGGTTCGATGTTCGCTGGCACGGAAGAATCGCCGGGCGAAGTGGAACTGTTCCAGGGGCGTTCCTACAAGAGCTACCGCGGCATGGGTTCGCTGGGCGCGATGGCGCTGGGCTCGAAGGATCGCTACTTCCAGGACGAAGCAGACGCCGACAAGCTCGTGCCGGAAGGCATCGAAGGGCGCGTGCCGTACCGTGGTCCGCTGCGCAACATCATCCACCAGCTCATCGGTGGCCTGCGCGCCTCCATGGGTTACCTGGGTGCGGCCAGCATCGAGGACGTGCGCCAGAAGGCGCAGTTCGTGAAGGTGACCTCAGCCGGTGTCACCGAAGCCCATCCGCACGACATCCAGATTACGAAGGAAGCGCCGAACTATCGGCTGAATTCGTAAGGGAGCGAGGGACCGGCGCGAAGAGCATGGCATCCATGGCCACGACCTCTTCCCTCCGGACAGCGCTGGACGAAGGCGCGGCTTTGGCCGCGCTTTTCGTTAAGGGCCCCTGATTCGCCGACAACATATCGTTCGCCACCTGCCTCCATCGCGTCGACATATTTTTCAGTTCATGGCCTCCGCAATGACCGACATCCATAGCGACAAAATCCTCATCCTCGATTTCGGCGCGCAGTACACGCAGCTGATTGCCCGACGTGTGCGCGAGATTGGTGTGTACTGCGAGATCTGGGCCTGGGATCATGACCCGGCGGAGATCGCCGCGTTTGGCGCCAAGGGCATCATCCTTTCGGGCGGCCCCGAGTCAACCACGCTGCCGGGTGCGCCCAAGGCGCCGCAGGAAGTGTTCGACGCCGGCCTGCCCATCCTCGGCATTTGCTATGGCATGCAGACCCTGGCCTCCCAGCTCGGCGGTGCCACCGAGGCTGCCGATGCCCGCGAGTTCGGCCATGCCGAAGTCGACATCGAAAAGACCAGTCGTCTGTTTGCCGGCCTCAGCGATCATGCCGACAGCCATCGCCTGGACGTCTGGATGAGCCACGGCGACCACGTGTCCAAGGCGCCCCCGGGCTTTGCCATCACCGGCACGACGGATCGCATTCCCGTCGCCGTGATGGAAAACGAAGACAAGCGCTGGTACGGCGTCCAGTTCCATCCGGAAGTGACGCACACGAAGCAGGGCACGGCCCTGCTCAAGCGCTTCGTCAGCGAGATTTGCGGCTGCCAGACGCTCTGGACCGCCGCGCACATCATCGAAGACCAGATCCAGCGCGTACGCGCCCAGGTCGGCGGCGATCACGTGCTGCTTGGTCTCTCCGGTGGCGTCGATTCCTCGGTGGTGGCCGCCTTGCTTCATCGCGCCATCGGCGACCAGCTGACTTGTGTCTTCGTCGACACGGGCTTGCTGCGCTGGCAGGAAGGCGACCAGGTCATGGCGACCATGGCCCAGCACATGGGCGTGAAAGTCATTCGCGTGAACGCGGCCGAGCGCTATTTCAAGGCACTCGAGGGCGTGGCCGATCCGGAAGCCAAGCGCAAGATCATCGGTCGACTGTTCGTCGAGATCTTCGACGAGGAATCGGCCAAGGTCACCAACGCCGGCCACGGGCAGGTGAAGTGGCTGGCCCAGGGCACCATCTATCCCGACGTGATCGAGTCGGCCGGCAGCAAAACCGGCAAGGCCCACGTCATCAAGAGCCACCACAACGTCGGCGGCTTGCCGGAGCACATGAAGCTCAAGCTGGTCGAGCCGCTGCGTGAGCTGTTCAAGGACGAAGTCCGTCGCATTGGCGTCGAACTCGGCCTGCCGCGCGAGATGGTCTATCGCCATCCGTTCCCGGGCCCCGGCCTGGGCGTGCGCATTCTGGGCGAAGTGAAGCCCGAGTACGCTGAGCTGCTGGCTCGTGCGGACGCGATCTTCATCGAAGAGCTCCGCCGTTGGGATCTATACGACAAGACCAGTCAGGCCTTTGCCGTCTTCCTGCCGGTGAAATCCGTGGGCGTTGTCGGCGACGCACGTGCTTACGAGTGGGTGATTGCCCTGCGCGCCGTCGAGACCATCGACTTCATGACCGCGCACTGGGCCCACCTGCCGTACGAGTTTCTTGGTAAGGTATCTAACCGTATTATCAATGAGTTGCGCGGTGTTTCTCGTGTCGTTTATGACATCAGTGGCAAGCCGCCTGCCACCATCGAGTGGGAGTGAGGCCGAGCCTCGCTTGTGTGGGCCCTCGCTTGGTGAGGGCCCACGGTGACTTCCTCAGGTTCACGCCGTAAGCTATTGAAATGACGGAACAAGAATCCGCCGCAGGGGCGGCAGTCTTCAGCGAGCTCGACCAGCGCTTCATGCGCCAGGCCCTGCAGCTTGCCGAACACGCGCGCGATGCCGAAAACGAAGTGCCGGTGGGCGCCGTGCTGGTGCAGGACGGCGAGGTGATCGGCCTGGGCTGGAACCGCAACATCACCCTGAGCGACCCGACGGCGCATGCCGAGATCCAGGCCCTGCGCGCGGCGGGCGAAAAGCTCTCCAACTACCGGATGACCGGCGCCACGCTCTACGTCACGCTGGAGCCTTGCGCCATGTGCGCGATGGCCCTGGTGCACGCGCGGATCGGCCGCGTCGTTTACGGCGCGACGGACCCGAAAACGGGCGCCGCCGGCAGCGTTTTCGACACGCTGGTTTCGGAGCGCCATAACCATCGGGTGACGGTGGAGAGCGGCCTGTTCGCGGAGGAGGCATCGCAGATGCTGCGCGAATTCTTCAGGTCACGGCGATAAAGCCTGCGCACGTCGGGCCCGGCCTCAGCTTGCCCAGTACTTCTCCAGGCCCATCAGTCGGTCCAGTGACGTGGCTGCCTTCATGGCCGAACCCTGGGCGGATGTCCGGCTCCACTTGAGGAACGCCTTGAGGTCATCGCGCTCGACGGCTTCGGGGAGCAGACCTTTGCATAGCATCCGACTGGTCATGCGATCGTGGGATTCGCCAAGGTGGGTCTGCAGGTCGGCCAGCTGGTCGAGCCAGCGCTTGGCGGCATCCTTGGGAAACAGGGGCTCAAAGAGTTCCATGGTGTAACGCAGCTTCTTGGTCGTCGTGCGGGCCTTGTGCAGGCGTTTTCGTCCCTCGCCCAGGCGCTCGCCTCGTTTTCGAAGTTGCTGAAAGAGAAATTCGATCAGTTCGGCGGCGATCTGCTGGAGCTCGGCATCGCCCACGCTTTGCTGCTTGTACCAGGCTTCGAATCCGCGCTGGATGGCAGGGATATTGGCGTGCTGCAGATGATCGAGCGCGTCGTGGTGTAGCCGCTGTCGCTCTGCTTCGAGCGTCTGCACCAGGGCCGGATCGATCTTGTCGGCCTTCGGCTTGTGCTCGTAGAAATGCGGCAGGGACTCGTCGAGCAGGATATCCAGGTCGCGGCTCTGGCCGGTGGCGTTGCGGTAGCCCTTCAACTGTTCGACCAGATCGACGGGCGCGTCGTCGTCGACGGCTTCGCAGACCTGATCCAGCGTGGCGGTGACTCGCCTGAGGCTGACACGCCAGGCGTGCAACGATTTGGGGGAATAGCGGATAAGCAGCTCGTGACGAGCCTTGCCGGCTTTGACCAGATAGGTCTCGAACAGCTTGCACAGGTCGGTGAAGGCGCGATCGCCTGCAGACTTGGCAGCTGCTGCCTGCTTGATCGGGGCCTGGTCCTGCGATGCGTTCATGACGATGGACTCTGACGACTGCGTTGGTTTTCTGCGGCGCGGCTGCCGCTACCTATAGCCAGCGCACGTCGCATGCGCCTTGATGCAGGTCAAAACAAAGCATTCCGGTCAAGCCCCTGCCGGAAACCCTACTGTAACAAAGGTTTGGGTCTGACAGTTAAGCCGGGCAGACGATGTCCAACAGGGCGCCCACCGGTTCTTCGATCTTGAGCCCGATCAGGGCATCGGCGCGGGTTTTTCCCCGATTGACGGCGGCAATCGGTTTCCCTGCCTTGGCTGCGGCATTCACGAAGCGAAAGCCCGAAAAGACCATCAGCGAGGAGCCGATCACCAGTACGGCATCGGAGGCGTCCAGGCCGGCCATGGCTGCCTCCACCCGCTCTCTTGGCACCCCTTCGCCGAAAAACACGACGTCCGGCTTGAGGATGCCGCCGCAGGATGGGCAGGCTGGAATGTCGAACGTCGAGAAATCGTGCCCTTCGAGGTCGGCATCGCCGTCGGGGGCCTCGACCGCCTCCAGCGCGACCCAGCTGGGGTTGCGCTCTTCGAGCATGCGCTGGAAATCGGTGCGGGGCAGGCGATGCTCATTGGCCATGCAGCGGACCACGTCCAGGCGGCCGTGCAGATCGACGACGTGCTGGCTTCCGGCCCTCTGGTGCAGGCGGTCGACATTCTGGGTCAACAGCAGGCTGACATGCCCGGCAGCCTCAAGGCGGGCCAGCGCCCGGTGTGCGGCGTTGGGCTGCGCCTGCGAAAAACGCGGCCATCCGACCATGCTGCGCGCCCAGTAACGTTGCCGCGTCCGCAGTTCGCCCATGAACGCCTGATAGGTCACCGGCTGTGGCCGTTTCCAGTCACCCTCCAGGTCGCGGTAATCGGGAATGCCCGAGTCGGTACTGACTCCGGCGCCCGTCAGCACGAACAGACGGGGGTATCGCCCGATGAAATCGGCAAGCTGGGCGGCGTCGCGTTCCAGGTCGGCGCTGGCCGGATGGTCCGATGGTGGGCGTGCGTCACTCATGGATCAGGCGGCTGCGCGCCGGTCCAGCTGTTCGAGAGCGGCGGCGATGCCGCTGGCATCCTTGACCTCGACGACTCGCGGGGAGCCGGCTGCGAAGTCAGTGTCCGCCTCGTGGGCCCACAGCAGGTGATAGGGGATATGGATGCCCCAGCCGCCGATGCCGACGACCGGCGCGATGTCCGAGCGCAGGGAGTTACCGATCATCGCAAATGCCCCGGGCGCGAGATCGAACTCCGCCAGCACGCGCCGATAGGCCGCTTCGTCCTTTTCCGACACGATTTCGATCCGGTGGAACAGGTCGGCGAGACCACACTGCGCCACCTTGCGCTCCTGGTGGAAAAGGTCGCCCTTGGTTATCAGCACGATCTTGTATCGCGCCGCGACGGCCTCGACCGCGTCGCGCACGCCAGGCAGGAGTTTCACGGGATGAGACAGCACGTGCTTGCCGATCCCGACGATGCGGTGGATATCAGCTGCACTGATGCGGGCATTGGTGAAGTCGACGGCGGCCTCGATCATGGAGAGCGTCATTGCCTTGGCGCCGTAGCCGAACACCTTGAGATTGCGTCGCTCGATCGCCAGCAGGCGTTCATGCAGCGATTGCTGCTTCAGATCCACGTAGCGGCCAATGATCTGCTCGAACTCATCCTGGGCGTCCCGGTAATAGCACTCGCTGTGCCAGAGCGTGTCATCGGCATCGAAGCCCACGAGTTCGATCACGTTAATTCCATCGGTCAGACCAGAGAGAGGCACAATACTGCAAGACGCCGGTGCATCGCGTGCAAGCAAGGGACGCCAGCCCGACGTTTCACCGCAGGCATTTCCGAAAGTTCCGATCCAAACGTCTACCCCTTAACCCGACAGTACAGCGTCGATCCATTGATGGCAGGACCATGGCTTACCCGTCGAAGCGACGCTCCATACAGCAAGCGTGTCTTGGCAGCCCCCCAGGCGGGGCAGGGTTTGGCGCGCCACGTTGCCAGGCCCAGGGGGCGCGTGCCGATGGATAACACCGTCGCCGGGCCCGGCAGTCCCGCACGTGCTGCCCAGATCGATCAGCTGTATCGCGAGCACCATCGTGCCCTCGTGGGCTTCCTGCATAGCCGCCTGGGGTCGAATGCGGACGCCCAGGAGCTGGCCCAGGAGGTGTACCTGCGCCTGCTGACCATGGACGACACGTCGCAGATCACCTCGCCCAAGGCTTTTTTGTTCCGTGTGGCCGCCAATCTGTCGGTGGATCGCCTGCGCATGCGCGCCGTGCGCACCCATGCAGCCCTGGAGCCGCCTCCTGAAGCTCAGCCCCATGAATCGCCCATTCCCGAGCAACACGCGACCGCCATCGAACAGGTGCGCGGCTTGCGGGCCGCTCTGGCCGAACTACCGCCCAAAACCAGCAAGGCATTTGTGATGTATGCCATCGAGGGCCGCGAATTCTCGGCCATTGCGCAGGACATGAAACTCAGCGAGCGCATGGTGCGCTACCACGTCACCAACGCGCTGGCGTATTGCCGCGAACGCTGCAACCGGCCGGAGACGATCTGATGGTCAGCACGATCAACGATTCGAACGATCCTGTCGCCCAGTCCGCCTCTGACTGGTGGCTGCGCCTGCGCGATCCGGACTGCAGTGAACAGACGACCGGTCAATGGCTGGCATGGTTCGAAGCCGACGAGCGTCACCGACAGGCGTTTGAAGCCGTGTGCCAGTTTGCCGAGCAGTTGGACAGCGTCCCCGCGATGGAACGCCAGGCGCTTTCCCGCTCCTTTGCCACGCAGCCAGCCCGGACGGCGATGCAGCGGTCGCGCACGAACGCATGGCTCGCCGTAGCGGCCGTGCTGGTCGTGGCTGTCCTTGGTGGCGTATGGGTCGCCAAGCGTGACCTCGCGCCGTCGTCCCGGAGTTATGCCAGCCAGATCGCGCAAACCCAGCAGATTGCCTTGCCGGACGGCTCGAGTATCGAGCTCGGTGCGTCGTCCTCCCTGACTACCAAGTACGCACGTAGCCAGCGTCATGTCGACCTGGTAGCCGGCGAGGCTTTTTTCCATGTCACCCACGATGAAGCACGGCCCTTCGTCGTCAATGCCGGGCCGCTGTCGATCCTCGATCTGGGCACGGCGTTCAACGTGCGCCGGACCGGCGAGCGCGTTGTTGTGGCTGTCACCGAAGGACGCGTGCGGGTTTCACCCAACCAGCAGGCTGATGCATCGAACGTCGCCGGCGTGGAAGTGACGGCGGGTCATCAGGTGTCATTTGATCCGGGTAATGCCTCATTGAGCGTCAGCCCGGTGACGACCGATCACGCGACGGCATGGCGCAACCATCGCCTTGAATTCGTCAATGAGCCACTTGTCGACGTCGTGGCCAACGTAAACCGCTACAGCCAGCGGCCGGTGCGCATCGCCGATGCCGATCTCGGTGGATTGAGCTTCACCGGTACCGTCAAAACCGATGCCATCGACAGTTGGGTCAGTGCTTTGCCCCGGGTTTTTCCGCTCGAAGTCACGACCTATCCGGATCACGTCGAACTGGCCCGTCAACGCAGCGGGAGCGACAAGCGATAGGCACATCGAGGGAGCGCATGGCCCGGGCGTTTGGGAGAGAACGCCTTGGCGCCATCCGATTCCCATGCCAAACTCTCGTTTTTGCTGTTTTTGAAATGATTTCAGGGGGATGAGTATCGGAACGCGGCGGCTAAGCCTGGTGCTTGCAATCGGCACGTTGTTGCCGTCGCTCGCCTGTGCAAACGCAAGTGCCCCGGCCATCACCGAGGCACCAGGGCCCACGCGTCTCGTTTTTTCCATTCCTGCCCAGTCGCTTTCGACCGCGCTACTGACGTTTGGACAGCAAGCCAACCTGCAGGTGCTCACGGCCGCCGGTGCCGTAGGCGACATCAGGACGGGCGGCGCCTCCGGCGAACTGACGCCTGAGGCTGCGCTGCGCCGGCTGCTGCAAGACTCGGACCTGGATTTCGAGTCGTTCGACGCAAAGACGGTGATTGTCCGCCGTCGTCCCGCCGTACCTGTGTCGACGTATCTGGGCTACAGCGCGGCCCCCGATGCCAGCCTGCCGCTGATTCAGGCGTTGGCCGAGATCCAGGTGCATGCCGTCGCACTGAGTGACAGCAGTTACATCGTGAACTCCACAGGCAGCGCCAGCCGCACGGAAATGCCGATCCTGCATGTACCGCAGTCGGTCAGTGTGGTCACGCATGCGCAGATGGACGCCCAGCAGGCAATGAGCGTTGCCGAAGCCGTACGCAACGTGGCAGGTGTGCAATACGTTGATGGGTTTGATTCCCCGGCGCTGATCCGCATTCGTGGGTTCAACGCCGGAAATGGCATGACCGACGGCATGCCCAACAGCATTGCGCGAACCGAAGACCTGCCGCCGCTGATTGGCATCGAGCGCGTCGAAGTGCTCAAGGGGCCCGAAGCCGTGTTGGGTGACACGTCAGTCACCAACAATTTCGGTGGCCTGATCAACGTCGTGATGAAGCGACCGCAAAGTGACCCGATTCGCCAGCTGTCGTTTTCCTGGGGACGTTATGACGGTGCGCGCGTAGGTCTTGACCTGGGTGGCCCGATGGCCGGGTCGAACGGCTGGAACTATCGCTGGATCATGTCCGGCAACTACGCCGAGCGCACGGAGCAGGGCTATCGCGGCCAGCGCAATGTTTATCTCGCGCCATCGATCGGTTGGGAGGGTGAGAGCACCAAGCTGATGCTCGGCGCCGAGTACCTCAACAATCGCGTCGCCGGCCCGGATCACGTGGTGATGATGGGCAATTCGCTGCAGAGCCTGTCGCCCATGGGCATCCTGCCGGGCAATCCCGACGACCACGCCACCTTTAGAACCGGTCGATTCGTGTATGCGCTGGAGCAGGGCATCGGTGACGGTTGGGCGTTCCGCAGTCGCGGCCAGTACGTGAAGCAGTTGAAAGACGGTGGACTGTGGTCGTTCTACAACGGTGACCCCTCGGGACTTGTGGACGCCGTCGCAAAGGCCTATCGCTATTCCGACGCCTGGTTCAATGTCCAGAATGACGTCGCCGGAAGTTTCGAGCAGGGTTCGGTCACGCACAACGTCGTCGTCGGTTTCGACTACACGCAGACGCATGCGGGGCGCGGCGGCAGTAACGACTATCTCAAGAGCAGCAAGAGCGACGACTACAATTTCTACGGCGCGACGACGTTGCCGACGGTACGCCAGGCGCTGGCCTCGGCGGATGCTGTTTCGGCGACCGATGTGCAGACGCTCGGTGGTGCGTGGTCAACGGATACCGGGATCTTTTTGCAGGACCAGATCGATTTCGGCGATCGATGGAGTGCGCTGCTGGCAGCCCGTCGCACGACTTACCAGCTGCATACGAAGACGGCCGACGGTACGCCTCGTCGCCTGGACAAGTCCAAGTGGGTGCCGAAGGCCGGCATCGTCTACAAGGCCTCGTCAACGGTTTCCCTGTATGCCAACACGGCCAGCGGGTTCCAGCCGAACTCGCTTCTGGGCCAGGATGGCGAACCACTCCCGCCGTCGCTTTCGCGCCAGGTTGAGGTGGGTACCAAGCTTGATCTCTTCGATCAACGGGCACGCCTGACGGCGGCCGTCTACCGCATCCGCCTCGATCACAGCATCGATCTGATATCGCCGGAGCCGCCGTACTTCGCGACGCCGGGACCAGGTCAGACCAATCGTGGCGTTGAGCTGGAATTCGCCGGCGAAGTTACGACGGGCCTGAACGTGCTCGCCAGTTATACGCATGCGACCGTTCGCAATGACGGCGACCAGCCCGTCACCGGTTCGCCGCGCCAGCAAGGCAGCCTGTGGCTCAGCTACCGTTTTCAGAACGCCATGTGGCGTGACTGGGGTTGGGGTGCGGGTGCCACGGCCCGAAGCCGTACGCAAGGCAAGACGAGCCAGGGTCAGTACTTCGATATTCCTGGCCAGGCGAGTGCGGAAGCCAACGTCAGCTACTACAGCAAGCACTGGCGCGCGACCCTTGGCGTGAAGAACCTCTTTGCACGCACGTTGTACGCCGTCAACTTCGATGAGTCGTTCGTACCGCTTCGCCAGGGGCGCATCGTCATGCTCACGGGTACGTACGATTTCTGAAGCCGCCGGGCAGCGAGAGCGCACGTCAGCGCGCGCCTGCTGTTGCGGGCAAACCGGGAAGCCATGCTGCAACGGACGTGTCGATGTTTCCCTGGCGCGCGGTGGCAGCGCCTTCCGTATCCGGGCCCGCCCATATGAAACTGCGCATCACCTGCCGACTCACGTCATCGCGAAACTGATGTTTGCGTCGACGTGCGCCACGACGTCGCGAAGGAAGTGCCGCGTCCGGTCGACGATGTTCCTGGCACGACAGCCGAAAGCAGCCATCTTCACCGAGAACCGCGCCGTGGCTCTGCCAGTAGCCGTCATAAAGTGCCGGCGATCGGTGGTGGTTCGTCACCTGTGCGGCGGCTGAGGCGACGCGCAACGACGACCATCCGTAATGCCGGCCAAGCGCGCGTACCACGTGGAGAAGCAGATCCTTGGGGCGATTGCCATGGCTTTCGCGGGTGAACTCGCGCACGGCATCGGCGCCCATGAAAGCCCACGCGCCGCGCAGCTCCCCGATCAGCGCACCATCGACATGCAAGGTGAGTGCGCAGGTCGCCAGCACGTGCTTCTCGTGATCGAGCAGGAAAAGGGCCATTTCGCCCGTGGTGGACTCGATCGGCTTGCGCACGTGCAGATAAGCGAGGTCACCATTGCGCAAAGGTATGGAGGCGAGTCGGAGATCGTGGCCCTTCAGGACCTTTTCGCGCAGGCGCTGCGGAAAGCGGTTTGTCACGAACCGCAGGTGATCCTGCAACAGCTTCTGGCGTTCCGGTCGTTGCAGGCCGCGCGCGCCGAACGGCCGGTGCCAGCGTTCAAGGAGCGTCGGATCGTGCGCGACGGCAAGCCGGGTCGATGCATCGCTGTCGAGTTCATCCAGCCAGGAAAGCTGCGATTGAGGTGACCGAAGGGCATGCCAGGCGAAGCTGGCAAATCGTCGTACGCCGCGCGTCGGCGAGGCATTGCAGTAGCGCCACCAGGTCCGTGCCGTCTGCAGCACCAGGAAGCAGGCGTGCGCGCCCTGGCTCCAGCGCGGCTCCATGTCCATGCCTTTGTCGGTGCGGTGCTCGTCGCTGGTGCTCATGCCCGGCTCCCTTTACCTGGGTTCGGGAGCTATGACGGGCGGTCATCCTGAATTTGAAACGCGGTCCCGGCGTTCAGCCTCACGATGTGCGATCGTCCGGCCCTGATGGCGCCCCGGTCCCGGTCTCGTCGGGAGGGGCCACGTCGTCTTTCGCTGGCTTGTCGGCATCCTCAAGCAACGGGAGGATCGCCGGACTCTCCAGATCATCGAACTGCCGATGATTCACGGCCCAGAAGAACGTGATCACACCAATGAGGATGATCAGGGTAGTGACGGGAATAAGTACGAGCAGGATGTTCATGGCAATGGCGTTCCTGCGCCCAGGCCACGAGAACGCCAGATGATCACAAGGGAACTGAGCGACATGCCAAGCGCCGCAAGCCATGGCGTGACGAGGCCCAGCGTGGCCAGAGGAATGAAGGCGAGGTTGTAGGCCAGCGACCAGCGCTGCCCCTGATCGAGCTTGCGCGCGAAGGCTCGCGCCAGCTCGCGCGCGTCGACAAGGCCTTCAAGGCGTCCCGATACCAGAAGGAGATCCGCCGTCGACTGGGCCAGCTCCGTTCCCGAGGCGAGGCTCGCCGAGATGTCGGCCTGGGCCAGCGCGGGGGCGTCATTGCTGCCGTCACCCACCAACAGGACCACGTGACCCTCGCCCTGGATGTCGGCAACGTGCTCGCGTTTGTCATCCGGCGACTGCCGTGCCAGCCAGTCCTCGATTTGCAGCGAGGCGGCGATGGGTTCGACGCGCGAGGGCAGGTCTCCGCTGACAATTTCGCAGTGCACGCCATCGCGTTGCAAACGTGTGATCGCCCGTGCGGCGTCGTCGCGCAGTGATTCATCGAAGGCGAAGCGGCAGATCACGCGCTCGTCGTTACCCAGGCAGAGCGCCGATGCGTCGGTAGCGGCATGTCCGAATGCGTCCGGCCGACCGAGCCAGTAGCGTTGACCTTCGATCGTTCCGGCGACGCCATGGCCGGGCATCTCCATGGTCTGGATGGCATGGAAACGCCGTTCGCCCTCAAGCCCCTGTAGCACCGCCTGCGCCAGCGGATGATGGCTGGCGATGGCCAGGGCGCCTGCCAGTTCGCGCGCATGCATCGGGTCGATGGTGCTGGCCTCCACGCTGACCAGCCGGGGAGACGTCAATGTCCCCGTCTTGTCGAAGCAGGCACGGGACATGCGGGGAAGGCGATCCAGCACCCGGCTATCCGTCATCAGCACGCCTTGCCGCGCCATGGCCAGCTGCGCCTGCATCGTCAGGCTGGGCCGCGTCAGCGCATAGGAGCAAGGGCACGCGACCACCAGCACGGCAACGGACGTCGGCCATGCGTGTGCCGGATCGATGAACATCCAGACGACGGCAGTGAGCGCGGCCAGGACGAGGACGGCGGTGACAAAACGCGAAAGGCGAGGATCGCTATCCTCAGGCGTGTGGGCAACCGTTCGTCGCGACAGATCGGCCAGTCTCGCGGCAAACGATTCGGTGCCGGGCCGCTCGACCTGCAAGGTCGCATCGCCCGAAACCACCTGGCTGCCAGCCAACAGACGGTCGCCCGTCCCGCACGTCATGGCCTGCGATTCGCCGGTGAGCGCGGAGACATCCACCACGATCGCGCCCGATGTCACCCGACCGTCAGCCGGCACGATGACGTCGCGCTCCAGCCAAGCCACATCATCGACGACGAGCGTTTCTGCCGGCACCCATTCCCAGTCGCCAATGGCTGTCTTTCGCCGCGCAAGCAGTGGCGTGCGCGCCTGCAGGGCGTCCGTCCGCGCGCGACCCTGCTGCATCGCGCGCAACTCAAGAAAGCGCCCGGCCAGCACGAGGAACACGAACATCGTGATCGAATCGAAATACACCTCGCCCGTGCCCCGCCACGTGTTCCACCCGCTGGCCAGAAAGATGAGCCATACCGAGGCGGCGATGGGGGTGTTCAGCCCCAGCCGGCGTGCGCGCCACTCGCGCCACGTGCCCTTGAGAAAGGGGTGCGCGGAGTAAAGCACGACGGGCACCGACAGCAGGAAACCCATCCAGCGGAAGAAGTCGCGCGTGCTGAAATCGACGAAATCGACAACGCCGATGTAGATCACGAAGGCGTAGGTCATGACCTGCATGGCGCACATGCCGGCCACCAGCAATCGCTTGAGCGCATCATGCATGGCCGGTGAGCGGCGATCATCAATGGCCTCGCGTCGCAAGGGGTGAGCCGGACAGCCCATGCTCGCCATCGTTCCGAGCAGTTCGGACAGGCTGGTGTCCTGGCGCTGCCAGACGATCCGCACCGTGCGGGAACTCGGCTCCATGCTGACGCGTCGCACGCCGCTCAGGCCGTGGAGCCGCTTTTCCAGCAGCACGACTTTGCGCAGGTCGGCCAGGGCATCGACATGCAACGCGATCTCCGAGCAACCGTCCTTGCGCTCGCGCAGGACCTTGGCGGCGAGCAGGGGGCTATCCCAGGCAATGGTCGTGCTCATGGATGCGGCTGCGGTGCGCTGTGTGCACTCTTGGGCACGCCAAACACCTGGCGCGAGGTTTCCACGGCTTCATCGCGATGGCGCGAGCCGAGGACAATCATCCACACGCACCCGGCCAGCGTCGCCACGAAGATCCCCATGCCCAGCCAGACCACCGGCTGTCGATACCAAAGCCCGCCATCGTGGCGGGCCGTCGTGCGCGAACGGCTATGAATCATGATCCTGGTGCGAAAGGTGGAGGACGTAGGCTGCAAGGATATGGATCTGATCGTCGTTCAGGCGCGGGCTCCATGCCGGCATCTGGCCGTGCTGGCCTTCGCCGATGGAGTGTTCGATGTCGGCGACGGTACCACCGTGCAGCCATATCTTGTCGGTGAGGTTGGGTGCGCCCAGTGCCTGGATACCCTTGCCATCCGGGCCATGGCAGGCCGCGCAGGTGGCGAACAACGGCTTGGCGGCCTCGGCCTTGGCGGCGTCGTGCGGTGAGTCGGAAAGACTGAGCACATATTGGGCGAGGTTGCGCACGTTGTCCTCGCCCAGGCTGTTCCAGGGCGGCATCACGCCCTGGCGCCCATCGTGGATTGACGTCGTGATCGTCTTGCCGTCGCCACCGTAGAGCCAGTCGTTATCGGTGAGGTCCGGCGCGCCAAGCGCCACATTGCCCTTGCCTTGGCGTCCATGGCATGCCGCGCAGTTATCGCGGTAAAGGCGCTCGCCGATGTGCTGCGCGGCAGGATCGGCCGACAGCTGCTCCGGCGTGTAGAGGCGAAAGCGCGTGAGCAGCTGATCGGCTTTGGCGTTGTTTTCGGCGACGTGCTCGGCCAGTTCGCCGTGCGCGGTCCAGCCCAGTATGCCTTTGTATGAACCGAAGCCCGGGAACAAGGCCAGGTAGGCAAAGCCGATGGCAAACATCGACGCGGAAAGCACCACCCACCATATCGGCAAGGGACGCACGCCTTCGCGCAGCACGCCGTGCGCCCAGACATGGCCGCTGGTGCCATCGGCGCGGACGGGGATTTTCGCTCGTGGCGCCCACAGGAACAGGAACAGCGTGATGCCCAGGTTGAGCACGATGAGGAACATGATCCACAGCGACCAGAACAGGCTCATGAGCGGCCGTCCTTAGCGTCATCGGACGCGGTTGACGTCGTGGCGGGAGGAACATCGTCTTCCATCGGCAACTCGGCCATGCGGTCGAACACGCGCTTGTGGCGTCCGCTCCAGGCCCAGATCCATATGGCGATGAAGGCGAACATGATCAGGGTGATCAGCACGCCGGTCAGGTGGCCCCATATCGCACTCATGGCGCACCCCCGTCACTGGCTGGAGCGGCGGCAACGGCAGATGGCGTCGGCTCGTTCTTGATGCCCAGGCCTTGCAGGTACGCGACCAGCGCATCCATCTCGGTCTTGCCGTTGACGGCATCGGGCGCCGAGGCGATGTCAGCATCGGAATAGGGGTCGCCGAGTTTGCGCAGGCCACGCATGCGCGCCTCGATGTCGGAGGCGTCAAGCTTGGCGCTGGCGAGCCATGCGTACGATGGCATGTTCGACTCCGGCACCACGCTGCGCGGATCCATCAGGTGCATGACTTGCCACTGATCCGAATACTTTCCGCCCACGCGTGCGAGATCCGGACCGGTGCGTTTGGATCCCCACTGGAATGGCCGGTCGTAGACGGATTCCTCCGCCGTCGAGAAATGTCCGTATCGCTGCGTTTCCGCACGCAGCGCGCGAATCATCTGCGAGTGGCAGAGGTAGCAACCTTCGCGGACATAAATGTCGCGTCCGGCAAGGCGCAGCGGGTCATAGGGTTTCACGCCCGGCGCGGCCTTCACGGCGTGCGCTTCCATAAACAGTGGCGTGATTTCCGCCAGACCACCGATCGACACCATGATGGCGGTCAGGATCGCGAGCAGACCGGCGTGCTTTTCGATGGCTTCGAATTGCTTGTAGGCCATGTGCGCGTCTCCTCAACCTTGCGCCGGAAGGGGCTGGGGAATCTGATTCGGCTCGGGCTCCGGAATCGGCACCGGAATCGGCTTGATAAGGCGCGCGCGAGCGTCGGCGGCGGTGTGCCACAAGTTCCACGCCATCACCACCATGCCCGCGAGCACCAGCACGCCGCCGAGCCAGCGCAGGAAATACATCGGCTTGATGCGGATCAGGCTGTCCAGGAAGCTGTAGGTGAGCGTGCCGTCGGCATCGGTGGCGCGCCACATCAGGCCCTCGGTTACACCGGCGGTCCACATCGAGCCGACGTAGAGCAGCAGGCCCATGGTGTGCAGCCAGAAGTGCAGCTCCATGGCCGAGCGTGAATACATCGCCTCCTGCCCAAGCGCGCGCGGCGCCATGGCGTAGAGCGAGCCGATGGTGATCATCGCAACCCAGCCGATCGCGCCGGAGTGCACGTGCGCGACCGTCCAGTCGGTGTAGTGCGACAGCGAGTTGACCGTCTTGATCGCCATCATCGAACCTTCGAACGTGGCCGCGGCGTAGAACACGAGCGACAACACCATGAACTTTGCCGCGGGATCCGTGCGCAGCTTGCCCCAGGATCCATTGAAAGTGAGCAGGCCATTCGCCGCCGAGCCCCAGCTGGGCATCAGCAGGATCAGCGAGAAGGCCATGCCGACCGACTGCACCCAGTCCGGGAGTGCCGTGTACATCAGATGATGCGATCCGGCCCACATGTAAACCGAAATCAGCGCCCAGAAATTGACGATGGAGAAGCGATAGCTCCACAACGGCTGCTGTGCCTGGCGTGGCACGAAGTAATACATCATGCCCAGGAAGCCTGCGGTGAGGAAAAACGCCACCGCGTTGTGGCCGTACCACCACTGCACCATCGCATCGACGACGCCCGAGTACACCGGGTACGACTTGGTCAGGCTGATGGGCAGTGCGATGTTGTTGACGATATGCAGCAGGCCCACCGCGATGATGAAAGCGCCGTAGTACCAGTTCGCGACGTAGATGTGCTGGATGCGACGCCGCGCAAGGCTGGCGAAGAACACGACGCCGAAGGACACCCATACCACGGCAATGATGATGTCGACGAACCATTCCGGCTCGGCGTATTCCTTGCTCTGGGTGATGCCGAACGGCATGGTTGCCATGGCCAGCACGCAGGCCAGTTGCCAACCCCAGAACGTGAACTCCGCCAGTTTGCCGAGCGCCAGGCGCGTATGCCCGGTTCGCTGCACGACGTAATAGCAGGTGCCCATGAGCGCCGATCCGCCGAACGCGAAGATGACGCCGAAAGTGTGGTCAGGCCGGATGCGGCTGAAGGTCAGCCAGGGTTCGCCGAAATTGAGCGCAGGCCAGAGCAGTTGCCCGGCTGCCAGCACGCCCACCGACATGCCGATGACACCCCAGACGGCGGCGGCGAGCAGGAACTGCCGCACGACCTTGTCGTTGTAGTACTCGGTAGTTGCCATACGAAAGACCACCTCGATCGTTGCAGTGCTGCTTCGAAGGGTTTGGCTTGCTCAGGTACTGCCCGTGGTGCGGAATGTGGTTGCGCCCGCGGAGGGATCATCCGCTGTTCGGGGTGCCGTTGTCACGCTGCTCACCTCCCGCAATCCCGTCGAATGCCCTGGCATCGGCCTCCAGGCCCTGCATCGACCGGACCACACAAATGCAAAAGCGCGGGGCTGGCCCGCGCTCTGCTGTTCGATCGTCTGCTTCAGAAGTTCCACGTCACGCTGAATGCCGGTCCGCTGAGCGTCGCTTTCTTCACGAAATTGTCGCTGTCTGACTGGTGGTACTCGACATCGCGATAGAGGAGGGCGATGTTGCCCCAGTTGAACGCGTACGCCACGCCGGCCTTCAGCTGGAAGGTGCTGTCTGAGCCGCCCGCGCCCACATCGACGTAGTAGGGGAAGAACCAGCCGCTGTCGTGGAAAGGCGTCCACGCGCCTTTCAGGCCGACGATGGCGTCGGTCACATGCATCTGGTTATTGCGATGGCCGCTGGTGGCAATGTTGAAGTTGCCGGCATTGCCGTTGGCGTTGAAGTTCCAGTCCAGGTTGCCCTTCAACCACAGGTATCGGGCGCCGAAGATCAGGTCGACGTAGCCGATGTCGCTGTGGCCAATGGAGTAGAGCGCCGACACATTGAACATGCCGCCCTTGATGCCCCAGCGCGTATCGAGTCCGAGATTGGCACCGACACGGTCGCCGCCGATGGAGGTGAAGCGTCCCTTTTCGTCGGAGAACTTGACCCAGTCGAGGTCGGTGTAAATGCCCCAGTCATTCTTGCGCGCCTCGAACTCCAGCATGAATGCGCCGCTCAGATAATCGAAGATGCTGCCATTGGTCTTGCTCTCCACCGAACCTTCAGGGAGCCGGTAGCGCATGGTCGCCGAAATGCCCGGCAGCCAGCCGTAGGGCGTGATGCTGTAGTGCCAGTTGCCGTCCCAGTTGTTCGGCACCGGCTCGCCCGCTTGCGCGGTGCTCGCGCAGGCCATCGAAAACAGCAAGGCAGGTGCGATAACGCGGGAAGCTACGAAGGCCGCAAGTTTCTTCATGGCGACTCATCCATCGGGGGTCTCACCTGATCTTCCGCCGCGTTCCGGGCATTTCCCAGCGAAGTAATACCTACCGTCATTACGCAAATTTACGGGGTATCCACGAAAGCTTTTCGACAGGAAGGAGGGGGCGTACTTTTGCTTAGTGAAAGCACCGCATTTATGCGCTTCTGCGCGCTTCGGGGACGAGCGCAAGCTTCGCCGACACGGTCGCCACCTGGGGCGACACTTAGGGGTACGACATGCAAAAGCACCGGCTCACCTCGGTCACCCTGCTGGCCGCGCTCATGTGCCTCAGCTCCGCCGCCAGTGCCGCTGAACTGGTGTGTCGCATGCAATTCTCATTGAGTAGCTGGTCGGTGTTCTACAAACGCACCACGGGCGAAGGCACGATCAAGTGCACCGATGGCAGCACGCTCAAGGTCAAACTCACCGCCAATGGCGGTGGCATGAGCGTCGGGCAATCCAAGATCAAGGATGGCGTGGGCAAGTTCACCGGGCTCGCCACGGCGCGCGACATTCTTGGTACGTACGCCCAGGCGGATTCGACACTCGCCGCGGGCCAGGCGTCGACCAACCAGGTGCTCACGAAAGGTTCCGTCTCGATGTACCTCTCCGGCAAGGGCGAGGGCGTGACGCTGGGAATTGCCATTGGCGGCATGACCATCGAAGAGGCGAAGTAGGGAGACCGCGTCGCTGCCCCGGACTCCCCAGGGGCCCTTATTGCGCCTCAAGCAATGCCACGGAACCCTGTCCGCCGTCCGCGCAGATGCTGACGATGGCGCGGGTACCCGGCGGCTGCGCGGCCAGCTCTTTCACGGCCTGGCTGAGGATGCGCGCACCGGTGGCGCCGAACGGATGTCCGAGCGCCACGCTGCCGCCATGTGGGTTGATGCGCTCACGGGGAAACACGCCGAACGCCGCGTCCACCCCGGCGCGCTCGCGCAGGAACGTCGGGTCTTCCAGGGCTTTGACGTGGAACAGCACCTGCGCAGCGAAGGCTTCGTGGATCTCCCACAGTGCGATGTCTTCGTAACGCAGGCCCTGCCGCGCGAGCAGCCGCGGAATGGCAAAGGCCGGTGCCATCAGCAGACCTTCGACGCGGAAGTCCACCGCGGCGATTTCCCAGTCGATGAGCCGGACGCGCGGGGTCGATGAGGGCAGGCGGGCCATGCCTTGTTTCGAGCCCACCCACAGTGACGAGGCGCCGTCGGTCAGGGGTGAGGAGTTGCCGGCCGTCAGGGTGCCCTTGCCGCTGGTCCGGTCAAACGCGGGTGGCAATTTCGCGAGCTTTTCCAGCGATGTGTCCTTGCGTGGTATGCCATCGCGTTTCAGGTCCCGCACGGGCAGGACGAGGCTGTCGAAGAAGCCATCTTCCCAGCCTGCCACGGCGCGTTGGTGGCTGCCGAGCGCCCAGGCGTCTTGCTCTTCGCGACCGATATGCCATGCCTTCGCCGTGATCTCGGTGTGTTCGCCCATGCTCATGCCCGTGGTGCGATTGGTCACCGATGGCACGTAAAGCGCGATGTCCTTGAGCTTGAGTTCCGTCGCATGCGACACCTTCTCGCCCACGGATCGTGCCTTCTGGAAACCCCGCATCCAGTCGGAAAGGCGCTGGCCCAGCCCGAGCTGGATGTGGCTCATGCTCTCCACGCCGCCGACCAGGGCCAGGTTGCGTGACGATCCATCGATCATGCCCGCCGCTTCCAAAGCCCCGATCATGCTGGTCGAGCAGGCCATGATGGTGGAGAAGGCCGGAATCGTCGCGGGCAAGCCCGCATCCACCAGAACTTCACGCGCGATGTTGCTCCAGGTGAGATTGGGGGCCACGGTGCCCCACACGGCGAAGTCGGGGGTTCCCTGAGCCAGTTGTGCCTGCATGGCCTGCGCGACCGGCACGGAAAGCGCAATCGCGTCCAGCCCGGCCAGGCCCGTGTCGACTTTGGCAAAGGGTGTGCGCAGGCCCGCGGCAAGCCAGATCTCAGCAGAAGGGTTCATGGGCGTCCTTGAATGTGGAAGGGAGGTGAAGAAGCCGGTTGGCGAGCTGATATGACGTATGAAGCGTCATGGCGCGATGAAGGCGACGGGCGTGCACCTTTTCGCGGTGGGATACCGGTATGCTCCGCGACTTGCATCCTGAGGGGGAGGCAAGGAATGCCAGCGTACTGGAAGAGCGTCGTCGCTACCGTCGTGGTGGTGGCGGTCGCGTGGACGTTTCGCATGGCCATGGTCGAGCGTGCGCAGACGGATATGCTTCAGGCCGTGGAAGCCATGCAACAGCAACAGGTCGCCATGGCCCAGCGTCAGGCCGTGGAAGCGCGTGCGCAGTCGCGCCGCATGGCTGCGCCCGAAGAAGGGCGCGTGCTCGCATCGAACGAGACATGCGTCGGCGGATCGATCGTGCGCCTTGAACAGATCGATGGTGTGCCGACGTATACGCAGGTCACGGATGGTTCGAAGCCGGTCATGTGCCCGGCCCCCTGAGCCGGTCAAGCAGGGCCGTCCATGGCCCGTATCAGCTCAGCCCCGGATAAAGGCCAGTATGTCCTTGTTGAGCTCATCTGCGTGGGTCGTCAGCATGCCATGCGGATAGCCGGGATAGATCTTCAGCGTCGCGTTCTTCAGGATCTTTGCCGAGAGCACGCCCGCATCCTTGTACGGCACGACCTGGTCGTCATCGCCATGCAACACGAGCGCAGGCAGGTCGATCTTCTTCAGGTCGTCGTTGAAGTCGGTCTCTGAGAAGGCCTTGATGCAGTCGTAGTGGGCCTGTGCACCGCCCATCATGCCCTGTCGCCACCAGTTGCGAATGGTGCCCTGGGACACATGGGCGCCCGGTCGGTTAAAGCCATAGAAGGGCCCGCTGGCGATGTCCAGGAAAAACTGCGCGCGATTGGCGAGCAGGGCCTGGCGAAAGCCGTCGAATACCTCAAGCGGCGTGCCATCGGGATTGTTGGCGTTCTTCACCATGATTGGCGGAACCGCGCCCACGAGCACGATTTTCGCGGTGCGCTTCATGCCGTAGTTGGCCACGTAATGCACCACTTCGCCGCCGCCGGTGGAATGGCCGATATGGATGGCGTCGTGCAGGTCGAGTTTCTCGGTCAGTGCCGCCAGGTCAGCGGCGTAGTGATCCATGTCATTGCCCTCGAAGGTCTGTGACGAACGACCGTGACCGCGACGATCATGCGCAATGACTCGAAAACCCTGCGCTGCAAAGAACAGCATCTGCGCATCCCAGTCATCCGATGACAGCGGCCAGCCGTGGCTGAACACGATGGGCTGCCCCTTGCCCCAGTCCTTGTAGAAGATCTCAACGCCATCTTTGGTCGTGATCGTGTCGTTCATTGCGCAGGCTCCAGGGTCGGGGCGGCATGGCATATGCCGCTCAAAGAACAGCCCGTCAGGGCCGCCCGCCAGGGAAGGCAGCCATGACCGGAAAGTGATGTCGTCATGTCCTGAGCGGACGGGACGAGTACAGCGTGTGAAGGTTGCGCACGCCAGGTTGCAAAGGCGTGAATATGACAAGCCAGATAACCACGACTTTGGTATGGGTTGACGCTTTGCATGCCGGGGTTTTTGGCAAGCTCCCGATTTCATCGCGGGAGCCTGTGATGACCGAGCGATTCGATGCCATCGTGGTGGGTGCAGGGCAGGCGGGGCCGCCGCTGGCGGAGCGATTGGGCAAGTCCGGTCGCAAAGTGGCCATCATCGAGCGCAAAGACGTCGGGGGGACGTGCGTCAATACCGGTTGCATCCCCACCAAATCGATGGTGGCCAGCGCGTACGTCGCCTATCAGTCCGGCCGGGCCGCGGAATACGGCGTGCGTGCCGGCAACGTTCAAGTGATGATGGATGAGGTGTGGCGTCGCACGCGGGGCATTTCCGAACGCTCGCGCGGCAACGTCGAACAATGGATCGCGGGCATGGCCGGCGTGAAGCTCTTTCGTGGTCACGCCCGATTCGAATCGCCCACCACCCTGCGCGTGGGCGATGACGTGATGGAGGCGGACGAGATTTTCCTCAACGTCGGTGGCCGCGCCACGCGGCCGCCATTTCCGGGCATCGACTCCGTTCCCTACCTGGACAACGTGGGCGTGATGGGACTGCGTGAACTTCCCGAGCATCTGGTCATCGTCGGTGGCAGCTACATCGGACTTGAATTTGCCCAGATGTTCCGCCGATTCGGTTCGCAGGTAAGCGTCGTCGAGCGCAGCAAGCGCCTGCTTCCTCGCGAGGATCCTGAGATTGCCGATGCCGTGGTGGACATCCTCAAGCGCGAAGGCATCACGATCCACACCGGTGCCGAGTGCATCGAACTGAAAGGGAGCTCGGGCCAGGTCTGTGTTGTCGCGGCGTGCGCCGATCCGCGCATGGAGGTGCGCGGCAGCCACCTGTTGCTTGCCGTGGGAAGGCAGCCAAACACGGATGACCTGGGTCTTGAGCGTGCCGGCGTGGCAACGGATGAGCGAGGCTACATCCACGTCGATGATCAGTGCCGCACAAGTGTCGCTGGCATCTGGGCCATGGGGGACTGCAACGGCAAGGGAGCGTTTACGCATACGTCGTTCAACGATTACGAAATTGTCGCCGCCAACGTGCTCGATCACGACGCGCGCCGCATCAGCGATCGCATCAATACTTACGCACTCTTCATCGATCCGCCGTTGGGGCGCATCGGGCTCAATGAGGAGGAGGCCCGCAAGGCGGGACATGACGTCCTGGTCGGTGTTCGACCGATGACGCGCGTGGGACGCGCCATCGAGCGCGGTGAGACGCTGGGTACGATGAAGGTGATCGTCGATGCGGCGACGCGCAAACTGCTGGGTGCCGTGATTCTGGGTGTCAACGGCGATGAGGCGATCCACAGCCTTCTGGACGCCATGTATGCCAACGTGCCCATCGACACCGTCACGCATGCCGTTCACATCCATCCCACCGTGGCCGAGCTGCTGCCGACCGTCTTGCAGGACCTCCATCCAGCGGACCGCGGCTAGCGTCCACGGGCCTGCAAAAGCAGTGGTTTTCACGCTCCCTTTATCCGCATTCTTTGATTGTCTCGCGGCAGCGGAGAACGGACGGACGCGACGGCTTGGGACGGATGACAGACCATCGTGCAGGGCAGGCTTACGGGGCCAACGTGAGTGGCGGATCGATGCGAACACGCCCTGGGCGGCCATCGACGACTTCCGGTTGCCGGCGCTCGATCACTGACATGGGGCGATATGCCATGCGGGTTACACGGCCGGTGCGGTTCGGATCGTTGATCCTGGGATTCGTGGTGGCGTTTGCCGCCGCAGCCATGCCGCCCCAGTCCAGCCGAAGGGCTGGGCCCTCCACGCCGGAAACTCCTGCGCCGGCTGCATCGTCGACGGTTGCAGCGGCCCAGCCAATAGCGGTCGCGGGCCAGACCCGCCAGCTCAGCCTGAGCGACATGGGTGGGTACGAAACGGTAAAGCTGCGCGGCGTGGATCCCACGACCACGCTGAACGTCTCTGTCCGCAATGACGAAGTGGTGACGGCAGCCAGGCTCAAGCTTGTCTATACCTATTCGCCGTCGTTGATCTATGCGCTATCGCATCTGAAGATCTATCTGAACGGTGAGGTGATCGCTACGCTGCCTCTGGACAAAGATTCCGCCGGTGGCACGGTCAGGAAGGACATCGACCTCGACCCGCGCCTGTTCACCGACTTCAATCGCATCAGTGTGCAGATGATTGCGCACTACACCATGGATCATTGCGAGGATCCGTATCACTCAACCTTGTGGACGGACATCAGCCCGGAAACGTCGCTGGCCCTCACCACGTCCGACATCGCCTTGCCCAACAGCCTGGCGTTGCTGCCGGCACCGTTCTTTGACCGCCGCGACAATCGTTCGCTGAATATTCCCTTTGTACTTCCCGCGCAGGCGGATCCTGCCGTGCTGCGCGCCGCTGGCGTGGTGTCGTCATGGCTGGGGGCGCTGGCAGACTGGCGCGGCGCGCGGTTTCCGGTGAGCGCAGCACCCCCTGCAGACAGCCATGCCGTGGCGTTCGCGTTGCCCAACGCGCACCCCGACGGCGTCAACCTGACGGATCTCAAGGGCCCGACGGTACTCGTGATGCCCAATCCCGCCAGCCCGCCGGAATCCGGACGCAAGCTGCTCGTCATTGCCGGCCGGGATGCCAAGGAGTTGCAGCAGGCCGCCGATGCGCTGGTGCTGGGGCAGGTCAGCATGTCCGGCGATCGCGCCTTGGTAAATGCCATTGACCTGGGCCCGGAGCGCAAGCCTTACGACGCACCCAACTGGGCGCCCGTCGATCGCGTGGTGACGTTCAAGGAACTTGTCACCGACCCGTCGCAGCTGGAAGCGGCCGGTTTCAACCCGCCGGCCATCCGCGTGAAGATGCGCCTGCCGCCGGACATGTTCGCCTGGGCGCGCAACAGCGTTCCGCTGGACGTCCACTATCGCTATACGGCGCCGTCCTCGTACAACGATTCTGTCCTGAACGTCGGCATCAATGATCAGTTGCTTCGATCGGTGCGCCTGCGCCCGCTGGATACGTCGGCCGCCGACCGACAGTTCAACGTACCGTTGCTCTCGGGCAATGTATCGCGCGGTGCTGAGGAGATCCGCGTGCCGGCGTTGCGGATCGGGAGCAACAATGAGTTCCAGTTCCAGTTCCACATGGATTCGCAGAAGACCGGCTTATGCGTATCGACCGCGACCAACAGCGCGCGTGCCGCGATCGATCCGGACTCGACCATCGACTTCAGTCAGTTCGTGCACTACACCTCGATGCCCAACCTGGCGTTCATTGCATCGAGCGGTTATCCGTTCACGCGCATGGCTGACCTGGCCGATACGGCCGTCGTCATGCCGGATGCGCCCAATGCAAAGGATCAGGAAGCCTTCCTGGCCCTGCTGGGCCGCATGGGGCGCATGAGCGGCTTGCCGGCCTTGCGGGTGTCGGTGGTGCCCGCTGCATCCATCGACACGGTCAAGAACAAAGACCTGATCGTGATTGGCACGGGCTCCGCCGCTGACCTGCTCGGCAAGTGGGGCAAAGGCATGCCGATGGTGATCGAACGCAGCCAGAACCAGCTGCAGTTGCGCGAACAATCGCGCGGCGCGCCGGGCACCGTCGGTAGCGTCGACGTGAGCGTGAACGGTCCCATGGCCGCGCTGGTCGGTTTCGAATCGCCCTATGCACGCAAGCGCAGCGTCGTGGCGCTGGAAGCCAATGCGTCCGATCGCCTGATGGATGTGCTCGATGTACTCGGTGACGACGCACGCGTTGGCGAAGTGCGCGGCGACCTCACGGTCGTGCGGCAGAAGGTGGTGGTTGGCCTCTCCGCAGGAGAGACGTATGACGTCGGGCATCTGCCCTGGTATGCCTGGTTGTGGGTACATATCTCGCGCTATCCCGTGCTGATGGCGATCGCCGGCATCCTCGCGGGCCTGTTCGTTGCGATGAGCGTGTTCTGGGCGCTAGGCCGTATCGCCGCGCGCCGGCTCGACAGGTGATGCATGCGAATGGCCCGGGTCATGTGGTGGCGCGCGATGGTGATGGGATTCGTGCTGACGACGTCAGGCGCAGCGATGGCTTCGTCGTGCGCCTGGCCTGACTGGGACCACTTCAGGCAAACCACCCTGAGCAAAGACGGGCGCGTCATCGACGCAAGTACGCCCGAGCAGGTAACGGTATCGGAAGGTCAGGCGTACGGGCTGTTCTTCGCGCTGGTGGCGAATGACCGGCCGACCTTCGATCTCCTGCTGACCTGGACACAGAACAACCTTGCCCAGGGTGACCTGTCGCAGCACCTCCCGGCATGGCAGTGGGGACGTCGCGCCGCGAAGCCCGGCGAACCGGAAAGCTGGGGCGTGCTCGACAGCAACAGCGCCTCGGATGCCGATCTGTGGATCGCCTACGCTTTGCTCGAAGCCGGGCGACTCTGGCACGAGCGCAGCTATACCGCGCTCGGTACCGTGCTTGCACGGGAGATCCTTGCGAAAGAAACGACAGCGATACCGGATCTTGGTCGCACCGTGATGCCAGGTCCCGTGGGATTTCAGCCCGATAAGGACACGTGGCGCCTCAATCCCAGTTATGTGCCGCTGCAAGTCATGACGCGCCTGGCGCAAGCATTGCCGACGCAAACGGAGTGGAGGTCGCTCCTGGAAAGCTCGCGGCGTGTACTGGTGGAGACGGCGCCCAGGGGCTACTCGCCCGACTGGATTCTTTACCGACGCGGCAAAGGTTTTCAGCCCGATGAGGCCTCGCAGGCCGAGAGCGCCTATAACGCGATTCGCGTTTACTTATGGGCCGGCACGATGGCGCCGAACACGGCTTCGCGCGATGCCGTGCTTGCGACATTCCGGCCCCTGGCCGATGACGTCGCCGCCCGCGGCGCACCGCCCGAGCGCGTCGATACGCGCACGGGCGAAGCAGGCAAGCATGATGGCAATGCCGGGTTCTCGGCGGCGGTCGCGCCGTATCTGGCCGCACTGGGTCGCAACGATCTTGCGCAGGCGCAAGTCGAGCGTGCGCGCTCGCTGGCTCGTCAGTCACCGCTTGGCTATTACAGCCAGGTACTGGCCTTGTTCGGCCTCGGTTACCTGGACGGTCAGTATCGCTTTGACGCCGATGGCACCGTCGTACCCGCCTGGAAGACCTCGTGTCCCGCGCCGCGCTGACAGGGTTGACGCCCATGTTGGCGCTGCTCGTGATGGGCAGCATGCCGATGGCGATTTGCGCGCAGTCCGCCGCGCCGGCAGCCAGCCCCCAGATGCAACAGTTGCTCGATTCGGCGCGTGTCTGGCTGGCCAAGGGGCGTCCGGACATGGCGCGTGGCATTGTCGAGAAGGCGCTGGTGAGCGATCCCACCCAGCCGGATGCGCTGGCGATGCTCGGCCAGATCCAGCTGACCTCGAACCAGGTCATCGATGCCGGCAAGACGCTGCAACAACTGCAGAAGCTTTATCCCCATCACCCCGCGACGCTGCAACTGGCGCAGTCCTACCGACTGGCTACCACCGACCGCACGGCGCTCGCCGAGGCGCGCCTGCTCGCGCGTTCGGGCAAGTCGGACGAGGCGTGGCAAAAGATGCAGGCGCTGTTTCCAAACGGTGCGCCCAGTGGGGCGCTTGCACAGGATTACTACCGAGTCATGGCCGGTTCCACCAACGGACGCGATCGCGCGCTGGCCGAACTTCGACAACGTACGGCGAAGAACCCGGATGACCTGGGCCTCGCGCTCACCCTGGCGGACCTGCTCACCGATCGCGCATCGACCCGGCTCGAAGGCCTGGACATCATCTATCGCGTCTACCAGCGGCAAGACAGCAACCGTGCGCAGGCGCTGGAGTTGTGGCGTCGCGCACTGAACAGCGCAGGGCGGGACGATCCGGCTTACTACGTCTGGTATCTGCGATACCTCAAGGAAGTGCCGGACGACGCCAACGCCAGGGATGCGCTTGCCGCGCTGGCGAAGAAGGGCGGTGCAAGCTACGTACCGCCCCCGAAGGAAAGCGCGCCCGTGGCGGCGGCCAGGGCGCCGGCTGAGACGCCTGCGTCCGTTCGCCAGGGACGCGCATGGGGAGAGCAGGGCTTGGTGGCCATGCGGGCAGGCCGGCACGACGAAGCCCGCGGGCTCTTCGAGCGGGCACTCAGGCTCGATCCTGACAACGCGTCGAAGTGGCGAAGCCTTATGAACACTTCGGCGTTCTGGGGCACGCTGGCAAAGGCGCGCAACGCGAATGCGGCCGGTGATCCGGTGCACGGTGAAGCGCTGGCCCGCGACGCGCTGAAGATGCAGCCGAACCAGGCCGACGCCCGCAAGGTCTTGGCTACGTCCCTCATCGCCCAGGAGAAATGGGCCGAGGCGGAGCAGATCCTGCGGCCGATGGTCGAAGCACCGAAGCCTGATGCCGACGCCCTCGAACAGCTTGCCCGTGTTTATGTCGCCACGCATCGCACCGCCGAGCTGACTCCACTGATCGCCCGTGCGGAAGAGCGCGCCACGGGCTCGACGGATGCGATGCGCGAACTCCGGGCACAGCTGCTGTCGATCGAGGCTGACCAGATGATTGCCGATGGGCGTCACGGTGCCGCCGTGCTGAAACTCGAGGAGGCAGTTCGCCTGACGCCTGGCAACGCGTGGCTCCGCTACACACTGGCGCGACAGTATCGCGACATGGGTTTGCCCGCGACCGGTCGAGGTGTCATGGACGATGGCCTTCGTGTCGAAGCATCGCCCGACATGCGCTACGCGACCGCGCTCTACCTCAACTCGCTTGATGAGATCGACGCGGCGAGCGCCGTGCTCGCCAAAGTGCCGGATGCACAACGTTCCGACGGCATGCGCGAACTGGCCGCCAACCTGAGGGTTCAGGGCGAACTGCGTGACGTGCGGGCCCTCGTGGCGCAAGGGCACCGCCAGGAAGCGGCTGCGCGACTGGATGCCATGGCGGCGGAGGTTCCGGACGATCCGCAAATGCTCGCCAGCATCGGGCGCGAGTGGATCGCACTGGGCGAACCCGAAAAGGGTCTGCAACAGGTACGACACTGGCTCGACACGCATCCGGACGACCCCGCCATCGGCGTGCGCTTGCGATATGGCGAGTTACTCGCATCCGCGAACCGGGACGATGAACTGGGCGCATGGATCGCGGATGCTCGTGCTCGCCCGGGCGTGACGCCCGAGCAGCAGTCGGGCTTCGACGATCAGCTGTTGCGCCTTGCCTTGCGCACGGCCGGCCGGCAGATGGACGCCGGTGACTTCAAGGCGGCTGGCCAGACGCTCGAGGCCGTTCCGGAGGCTGGCAAGGCGGACCGGCGCTGGCTTCTGACGCAGGCGGATCTGCGCGAAGCCCAGGGCGATTATCGCGGCGCGGAAGCTTCCGCGAACGCGATTCTCAAGAAGGACCCCACGGATGCCGAAGCGCGGCTGACCATCGCGCGCATGGAAGCGCGCTTGGGGCACCGTCAGGCCGCCGAAGACATCGTCAACCAGGTGCTGGCCGACACGCCGCCTGACGATGTGGATACCCGCCTTTCGATCGCACGTCGCTATACCGCCCTGGGACGCAACGCTCGCGCTCAGGATGTCGTCGACCCATTGCGCGCGACCAACGGCGAGCGTTCGGACGTCACCATGCAGGCCGGTCGGATCGCGCAGGCGCAGGGTGACTACAACGGCGCCGCCGGGTTGTATCGCGTGGCGCGTCAGCAAGAAGCGGCCGAAGGTGAGTTGCCCAGCGCTGAAGACGGTCTGACGTCCGCCGGCCGCGCGCTGAAAAGCTTGCAGGACCGACGGCAAGGGCAGGTGGCCACGGCGATCATCCAGTCCAACGAATCGGGCAGCAGCGGCATGTCGCGCCTGAACGCGACGGAGATTCCCGTCTATCTGCGCATCCCGGACGGCTACACGGGACACTGGTTCTTCCATGCCGACACGGTGATCCTGCACGCGGACACCTTGCCGGCCGACCGCTTTGATCCGGCGTACAAATTCGGCCAGATTGCTGCGTGGGGAAATGCGGGCCTGCGTCCGATCGATCAGTCGGACAAGGGCGTCGCCCTCGCCGCCGGCTACGACTTCAGCGGCGCAAGCAACAGCTGGCGTGCCGACATCGGCAGCTCGCCGCTTGGGTTCACGGTTCATCAGGTGCTGGGTGGATTCGCGTACCGGCACGATTTCTACAACGCCTCGCTGTCGCTGGATGTCTCGCGACGGCCGGTGACCGCCAGCCTGCTTTCCTACGCCGGTGCGCGCGACCCGGTAACAGGAGATACCTGGGGTGGCGTGGTCCGCAACAGCATCACCGTGCGCGGAGCGCAGGACGTGGGGCGCTCCACCTTGTTCGCCTCGCTGGGTTACGGCACCTACGACGGCAAAGACACGCGAAGCAACCAGGACTTCCGCCTGCGCACCGGCATCGACTGGCCGGTCTATGTGTCGCCCGATCAGCGTTTCAGCAGCGGGCTGGTCGTCAACTACTGGCACTACGCCAACAACCAGCATTTCTACACCTACGGCAATGGCGGCTACTACAGCCCTCAAAAATACGTGTCCATCAGCATTCCGCTGGACTGGCGGGGGCGCAAAGGACGCTGGGCATGGGAGCTGGAAGCCTCCGTCGGCCACTCCGACACGCGCGAAGACACGGCGCCGTATTTCCCCACGCGACCGGATCTCCAGCAGCTGGCTACGGCGCGCATGGCGGCGGCCGACCTCGGATCGCCGTACTACGGCTCCGGGAACGGCGGCGGGTTCAGTTACACCGTGGCGGGCGCCCTTGAGTACCGCATCACCGAACACTGGGTGATGGGCACGCGCTTCAAGCTGGACCGTTCACACGACTACGCCCCCAACCTTGGCACGATCTACCTGCGCTACTTCTTCGACCGACAGAGTCTGCCGGTGCCGTACCCGCCCAATCCCGTTCAGCCGTACTCCGCCTACTGACCGGAAGACGAAACGAGGGACGCACGCCTTGAGCCCAGCTACCGACCCGAACCCCAACCCCCAGCGCGCCGCCCGCGCCCGCTTGCGCCTCAACCAGGCGCTGGCCGTCCGTGGCTTGCCGCCGTCGCTGGCCACGCTGGCGACGGGGCGCGTCTATGCGGTGTACGCGAGTCGATCGCCCGCGCGCGACGCCCTGTTCTGGAAAACGGCCGCGAACGCGCTGCTCACGCCCGTGAATGTGCTTTCCACGAGAGCGCCCGGCCATATCGCCTCGGCGCTGAAACAGCATGGGCTGGATATCGATACGCCGAATATCGTCCATCCCAGGTCCAACGTCTGCGCACTGAAGTTGTCGCCGACGCGCGATGGCTGCGATCTGCTCATGGAAGCGCTGCAGGGCATGTCCGATCAGTGCGCCAGTCCGGCGTCACCCTTCCTGATCGAGGGTGTCGCGGCCTGCTTCGCCTGGGACAACCGCGAAAAGCTGCTGCGCCAGGGTGCTGCACTGGCGGACTGGTGCGCGACCACGCGCCACACCGTGCTGATGGTGATGCTGCCGCCGCTCGTGGAGCAGGGCCAGGGCTTTCTTCCGCTGACGGATTTCCAGGTGCAGTTCGCCGGTGCCGCGCAGCTGGTGCACGTGCAGGGCGAGTATCGCTGGGAGGTGGCGTTCTGGCGCGACCATCTGGATGCAACCGCCGCCAATGAATCGATTCCGCTGAGGTTCTCCGCCACCGATCAGCATCTGGTCGTATCGACCGAAAGCACCACCACGCCGGGCATGCTCGCTCCCGATGAAGGCGAAGTCATCGTTGCCCACGATGTCGTGGCGCGCGAACGCACGGTGCCAAAGGGATGGCGTGACCTGCCCAATAACGAGAGCGTGGTCGCCGAGGCCAGCCACGCCATCGCAGCCACGGTGATCCTGCATTACGGCATCCAGGAGAACCTGGCCACCATCGCCAAACAAGTGAACTTCCTGCGTCGCCAATGCGGCAAGGCGCTCAAGATCCTCATTCGCGAAGACAACGTCAGCATTCGTTATGAGCACGTGCTGCTGACGCTCGGCGCCAACGCGATCATTCCGCGCAGTACACCCCTGGCGCAGGTGCAGGTGACCGTCGATGGCGTGCAGGGCCAGCTGTATTCGCGCCCGGTGCCCGACGACTACCGCGCCGCGCTTTCGGCGGCCATGCGCGATTCGACGACGGGCTACGTGCCTGCCCAGCGTTTCATCGATCTGGTACGTGAAGCGGTGGAACGCAGCCGCCCGATTCGCCTTCCCAATGTCTTGTTGCGGCTGCCGCTCGAGCCGGACGTCGCCAGTCTCGATGCCTTGCGCGCCTGCCGCATCCGTCGTACCGGCGACCTGTGCACGGCCGCCGGTGACAGCCTGTACGTATTCTTTTTTGCCTGCTATGTCGACGATGCCACCAAAGCGATGTCGCGGGTATTTGCACGACCGCTCGCCGAACTTTTCCGGGGCGAACTGCGTTGCGGTGATCGCGACGCCATCGCCGCCATGCTCGACGCCTTGCAGAAGGAGATCGCGGAATTGCCCGCACCTGACTACACGGGCCTGATCGAACCGCTGCTCGCCGAGGCACCGCTCGGCGACGCTTCGGCCCCTGCAGAAGCGCGCATGGAGGTGCCCACCTCAACTGCACCGACGCCTGGGGAACTCGGGGACTGGTCCGCCGGGACGTCGCCTGACCAAAGTGGCGCATCGACCGCCGTGCTGCGACCCACGCCGCAACGGACGCGCCTGCCCATGAAGGCGAGGGTCTAGCCGATGGCGGAGACCTTCTACGGTTGGTTTATCTGGGGCCTGATCCTGGCTGCTCCGGTCTGGTGGTTGGTGTGGCGATTTCGCGTGGTGTACTGGATTCCGCGCATGCGCTCGCTGATGCGTCATCGCGCCGTGCAGTTGCCTGCCCAGGTCGAGCCGCTGGTGATCCTTGGCAAGCGTCAGCAAGGAAACAAGGGATGAAGACCATCGCGATCATCTCTCCCGTCGGAGGCGCCGGTCGCACGATGCTGACGGCCGCGCTCGCCGGGCTGCTGACGGCGCGTCGTCATCGGGTGCTGGCCGTGGAATGCGACCCTCGCAACGTGCTCGCGCTCTACTGTGGCTTGCGTGAGCCCGCCAGGGAAGGCCTGGTATCGGCGCTGACGGACTCGACGAAGGGCTGGGGCGATGCCGCGCTGGAAACCGACGACGGTGCGCTTTGGCTGCCCTGGGGTGGGGTGGATGCATCGGGCCAGTTGCCCGACGCGCGACACATGGCGGCGCTGGCCTCGACGCTTTACTCCCGGCCGCGATGGCTTCGTGAGCAGCTGTCCTACCTCGATCTTCCGGCACATGGCGTCGTCTTGGTCGATGCGGCCACGTGGCCCTCGGTGCATGCGTTCCAGGCCGTCGAGGCCGCCGATCTGGTGATGGTCGTCATGCCGCCTGAGCCGGTCGCATGCGCGGCACTCCCACGACTGCGCGAAGCCCTGCGGACCAGCGGAAAGGCGAGCGTGTACGTGGCCAACCGGATCTCGCCCGCCTCGCAGCTGCATACCGACATCGTTGCCCTGCTACGCGACACCTTGGGGCTGGCGTTGTCGGCGTACCGTATCCACGCCGATGCAGGCATCCCCGAAGCATTGGCGCGCAACCTCAACTTCATCCTCAGCTCGCCTCATTCGCAGGCGGCCCATGACCTGCAGGGTCTGGCCACCTGGCTATCGTCGTGGGTCCACGAGTCGTCCGCAAAGACGGCGGACGGTGTGGCATGAACGCGGTGCCGCGCCCGTCCCTGATCACACGATGGAAGGCCGTCGTCGCGCGACAGATCGACGTGCCGGTGGATGCGGGAAAGGGAGCATGGGTCGTGCGGCTGTTCTTCCGCAAACCGGCCGCTGGCAAACGTGACCTCGCCATGCTGTGGTCACGTGCATTGGGAAGGCAGGTTCGCGCTGAACTGTCGATCGCCCCGGACGACAGCACGCGTACGCGGATTCGACGGTTGTTCTTCCGCCCGCTGCGTCGACGGGGCCGCCTCGAAGCGGACTTGCGGCGCGCGCGACACCACCGGGGCCAGCACAGGCGCTCGATGTTGCTCGGACGCATCGGGCACTGGTTCAAGCCCGTCACGGGCGCCTTCGCGACCACGCATCGCACGATTACCTCGCACCTTCCTGGCGTGCCCTGGGACGCGATCGGGGCGCGCGTGGACACATGGTCGTCCGTCGTCGATCGCGTTCCGTTCTTGAGGACCATCATCCTGCTGGCCGCCGCCGCGGTCGGCGTGGCGTTCTGGACGACGCCGTTGCCGTTGGCTGATCAGTTCAATCTGTTCATTGCCGTGTGCATCGTGATGTTCATCGCCCGTCGCATTCCCGGGCGGTGGCCGACCATGTTGATGGTTTCGCTCTCGATCCTGATGACTGGCCGCTACATGTGGTGGCGCATCACCCAGACCCTGAACTTTGCCACGCCGGTGGAGGCCATCTTTGGCTACCTGCTTTTCATGGCGGAGATCTACACCTGGATCGTGCTGTTCTTTGGTTACATCCAGACGGCGTGGCCGCTCAATCGCCATCCCAAGCCGCTGCCGGCCAATCCTGACGAGTGGCCCACGGTTGACGTCTATATCCCGACGTACAACGAACCCCTGTCGGTGGTCAGCCCCACCGTGCTCGCGGCCAAGAGTATGGACTGGCCCCGCGACAAACTGCGCATCTACATCCTGGACGACGGCAGTCGCGAGGAGTTCAACCGCTTCGCCGCCGAGGTGGGCGTGGGCTACCTGACTCGCGAGGAACACCGTTTCGCCAAAGCCGGCAACATCAATCATGCGCTGAAGCTGACCAGTGGCGAATTCGTCGCCATCTTCGATTGCGACCACATTCCGACACGCTCTTTCCTGCAGACGACGATGGGCGAGTTCATTGCCGATCCGAAGTGTTCGATGGTGCAGACGCCGCACCACTTTTTCTCTCCGGATCCCTTCGAGCGCAATTACGACACGTTCATGCGCATCCCCAACGAGGGAAGCCTTTTTTATGGACTGATCCAGGATGGCAACGACTTCTGGAACGCAACGTTTTTCTGCGGCAGTTGCGCGGTCATTCGACGCGCGCCGCTGGAAGAGGTCGGTGGCATCGCCGTAGAGACGGTGACCGAAGATGCGCACACGTCGCTCAAGATGCATCGGCATGGCTACCGCAGTGCATATCTGCGCATCGTGCAGGCGGCGGGCCTGGCGACTGAGAGCCTCTCGGGACATATCGGGCAACGCATCCGCTGGGCGCGCGGCATGGCGCAGATCTTCCGCGTGGACAATCCCTGGATCGGCAAGGGGCTCAGCTTCTTCCAGCGAATCTGCTACAGCAACGCCATGCTGCACTTCTTCTACGGCATACCGCGCCTGGTGTTCCTGCTGATGCCGTGCGCTTATCTCTTCTTCGGCCTGCATGTCTTCGCGGCCGACGCGGTAGCCGTCATGGCATACGTGCTGCCCTACCTGTTTGTCTCCGGCCTGGCCAATTCCCGCATCCAGGGTCGCTATCGCCACTCGTTCTGGGCGGAGGTCTACGAATCCGTACTGGCGTGGTACACGGTGCTGCCAACGACCGTGGCCTTCATCAACCCCAAGAAGGGCAAGTTCAATGTCACCGCAAAAGGCGGGCTGATCGAACAGGAATACCTCGACTGGGCGACGTCCAAGCCGTACGTGTGGCTGCTCGGCATCAACATCGCGGCCTTGCTGGCCGGCGTGATCCGCATGTTCACCACGCAGCGCGATGAACCGGCGACCGTGCTGATGAATATGGTCTGGGCCATGTTCAACGTGGCGATGCTGGGGGCCGCGGTGGGTGTCGCCAAGGAACTGCGGCAGGTGCGCGTGTCACACCACGTGCCGCTGCGCGTGCCCGCCACGCTGATCCTGGCCGATGGACGTACCGTCGCCTGCCGGACGGAAAACTATTCGACGGGTGGTCTAGGCATCGTTCTGCCCATGGAGTTTGCGCTGAAGCGGGGCGAGGCCGTCGGTGTGTCGCTGACTCGCGGCGATGCCGATTACTACTTCTCGGCCATGGTTGCCCGCAACAGTGGCCTGCACCTTGGCCTGAAGTTCGAAGACTGGTCGCATGAAAAGGAAACTCAGCTTATCCAGTGCACCTTCGGTCGGGCCGATGCATGGATTCGCTGGGATGAAGAACTGGTGCCCGACTCGCCGCTGCATAGCTTCGTGGAGGTGGTCGAGATGGGTTACCAGGGCGTGCTGCGCCTGTTCGACTCTTGCCTGGATGCGGCCGAAGCCGTATTCGTGCGCCGGCCCCGCCAGCCGGACTAACGGGAAACCCCATGGGACTCTGGAATCTCTATTTCATTGCGGTGCTTTACCTGGGCCTGGCCGGCGCGATCCAGCCGATCTGGTGGGCGAACCTGTTGTTTGCCTTGGCCCTGCTGGTGCCGCTTCACCAGCGCTGGCAGCGCATCGCGCGGCAAGTGCTGGCAGTGATCGCGGGCGCGGCCTTGCTGTACCGCGAGTCGAGTCTTCCGCCTGTCGGCTATGCGCTGCGACAGGCTTCGCAGCTATCGGGTTTTTCCGGCACCTACATGATGGAGCTGGCCCGGCGCGTGTTCGATCCGGCCATGGTCTACATACCGCTGCTGGTCTTGCTGGCGTATGCCATCGTTAATCGCTGGGTTCGCGTCACCACGTTCGTGTTGATCGGCCTGATCGTAGTGCCGTTGTGGCAGGGCATGTCGTCGATGATCGCCATGGCCTCCAGCGGTCAGGCCACCTCGTCCAATCCCATCGCCAACGCAGGCCTTGCCAACGCGGGTGCCGTCGATGGCAGCGGAAGTTACGACGAACAGCTGGCGACCTTCCATCACAATGAAAAATCGCGCCACGTGATCTTCAGCCCGGGGTCGAATGATCCGGCGTCCCAGTTCGACATCATTTTCATCCACATCTGCTCGCTGTCCTGGGACGACATGGATGTGGCCAACATGCGCGAGAACCCGCTGTTCGCGCGGTTCGATTATCTGTTCACTCACTTTAGCAGTGCCGCCAGTTACAGCGGTCCGGCGGCCATCCGGGTGCTGCGTGCGTCCTGCGGACAGGATGCGCATAAGGAGCTGTACAGCGCCGCGCCGGACGAGTGCCACGTGTTCGCCGACCTTGCGGCGGCCGGCTACGACGTCCAGTTCCTGATGAACCACGACGGTCGCTTCGACGACTTCCGCGGCGTGGTGGAGCGCGAGATCGGCGTGCCGGGCATCCAGCCACAATCGAACGAAGGCTTGCCGATGGCCATGCGCGAATTCGATGGTTCGCCGCTGATCGGCGACTACGACGCACTGGCCAAGTGGTACCAGGGGCGCGTTGCACGGGGTGGCAGCCCGGTGGCGCTGTACTACAACACAGTGACCCTGCATGACGGCAACCGGCTGCCGGGCAACAACCTCACCAGCGTGCAGTCCTATCCGATCCGCCTGAAGATGCTTCTGGGCGATGTCGACCGGCTGATCGACCTCATCTCGCGATCTGGGCGAAAAGCTGTGCTGGTGTTCGTGCCCGAGCATGGTGCGGCCCTGCGTGGCGACGCAGGCCAGATTTCGGGCCTGCGTGAAATCCCGACGCCGCGCATCATCGACGTACCCGTGGGTGTGAAGCTCGTCGGATTGCCGGCGGACAAGGACCATCACGGACAACCGATCGCGATCGACGCGCCCACCAGCTATCTGGCCCTGACGCAGATGATCTCGAACATGCTGGCCACCAGCCCGTTCCGTGCCGATGCACCTGCGTTGCAACAGTACGCGGCTGACCTGCCGCAAACGCGGATGGTTGGCGAGAACGAGAACACGGTGACCATGAAAACCGCCAACGGCTATGTGATCCACACGCCGGATGGTGTCTGGATGGAGGGCAAGTGATGGCCGGCACGAGCGACCCGAACGCCAGGATGATGCCCAATGACATCGACACCTTCGCCCACTACGTCGAAGGCATCGATCCCTCCCGCTACTTCGACAGCCAGGCCAAGGAGCGGCTGGATCAGGCCATGAACCGCTGGCCTTTGCTTGCCGCGGTGCTCTATCCGGAACCCGCGAAAGACTGACGACCCGGACTATTGCATTTCGACGCGGTCGCGTCCGTTCTTCTTTGCCTGGTAGAGCAGGCCGTCGGCGACACGCAACAACTCCGCAAGATCCGCTGCGCCGTCCCGGGTCGCATGGGCGACGCCAAAACTGGACGTGATCCGAAAGCTCGCGCCTTCTTCGGTGTCGATAATCTCTTCGTGTAGCCGGTCACGGAGCTTATCAGCCAGGCTCCTTGCATCCGCAGGCGTCTGCACGCGGAGCATGATCGCGAATTCCTCGCCACCCAGGCGCGCCACGATGTCCTCGGCGCGCACCGATTCGCGACAGACACTGGCCAAGCGCAGAAGGGCGCGATCGCCACTTTCATGCCCCCAGGTGTCGTTGACCGATTTGAAGTGATCGATGTCCATCGCGATCAGGGCCACCAGGGGCTCAGTGCCGCGCTTGTCGTTCAACAGCACCTGCGCACGCTCTTCCAGGGCGCGGCGATTGAGTAGTCCGGTGAGCGGATCGGTTTCGGCCATGCTGCGCAGCTCGCCAATCAGGCGCTTGCGTTCCTGCTCCAGGTGCAGGCGCTTGACGTCGTTCTCGCGAAGTACGTTCAGCGCACTGAACAATTCCGCGACTTCACTCCCATGCGAGCCCTGGGGCAGTTTCATTCGGAGATTGCCCGAGGCGACGCCGAGGATGAAACGCCGCGCATCGACGAAGGGCTGGATGACGTGTTCCCGGAAGCGCCAGGTCATCACCAGCAGGATAGCGGTGAGCGCCAGTGCAAAGAGGCCCGAACTGATGAGCAGCAGCAGGTGACTTCGCTGGCTCCGCTCGATGCGTTGGTTTGCAAGGAACAGGGCTTCGTCGCGGAACCGGTCGATGGGCACGAGGCGGCCGCCATAGCGCTCCGCCAGTTGCATGGGTGTCATGTCGACCCCATCGGGTTGCGTGATATCACCCTCAAGTTTTCCGATGAAAGTGAGGCCTTCCCCGAAGAACTCGCGATTCAAGGTGGCATAGCCGGACTGGAGGGAGGGCGGCAGGACCTTGATGCTGGGAATCAGCAGCTGGTGGAGCTGATCGATCTTCGCCAGCGTGCCAGCGATGCGCGATAGCTCATGGGGCGTGGAGGCGCGATGGCGCACCAGTGCCGGCGCAAATTCCGACGGCAGCACGCCTGCATGTGCGCGGATCAGCGCGGCCAGGCGCGCTGCCATCAGGTAGCTTTGGACGTCAGCGTTCTCGCGTATGACGCCAAACGAACCGGCGTCGGCAATGCCTGAAAGCAAGGGAATGACGTCGCTCAGTCGGGTGAATCCATCGAGCAGCTCGTCGTCCGAGAGGTCACGGACGGGCTTGCCGACCAGGGCATCCAGGTTCTTGCGTGCGTCCGCAAGTTGGCGTGATGCGCTTTCCCACGCTGGCAGAAGTTCGACGCAATGGATGCAGCTGGGGTCGCGCAGGGCGTTGCCCAGTTCAGCCATCCTCGCGTCGGTAACGCTGCGAGCCTGGCGCAGGGTGTCGAGCCGCTGCGCCATCGGGAGTTCGTCAACCATCATCACTGTATAAACCGGACGACGTTCGAGGGAGACGTCGGCCATGGCCCGCATGGCAGCCTGCACGGCGCGGTACTCATGGCGCGCTTCATTGGCGTCCCGGAAGCCCGTCCATTGAAGGGAGAAGAGCCACACCACCACCGCCAGTACCACGAGATAGATCGTGATGACGATGTGGCGGAATCGACGGTTGATCGAATCGCTCTTGGTCGAAGCCTCGGACATGTCGACGGTTGCCCTGCACCACGGAAAGCCCGCCAGCCGGGCGCCAGCACAGTGTCCGGTGCGGTTTGTGATGGCGTCGTATCAAGCCGGTCGGCAGGTGTGGATTGCCGGAAAATTGACGCCTGGTGCCGGGTGTGGCGGCGCGATGAAACCGCCCTTCGCCCGCGAGGGTGGTTGGTGGGTGATCAACAGGCGCGCCGCCGGCGGCTCACCCACCTGCCGCGGATCTGACGCTCCGCTTACAAGATGGCCCCGCTGCGACACCGTCGGGGACTACGCCGCGGGCAGGTTGCTTGTGCCGCCTCGATTGCCAGTCATGGCATAGCCTTTGCTTCCGCCACCCTTGGCCTGCACTTTGTTGTCTGTGCGGAGCAACCCGTCGCACACCGTGCGACAAGCCGGTGGCCCGATGAGCGCCACTGACTTCGTTGCTCGTCACGAAGGGCAGGGTGGATTGACCTCATGGGAGATACGGATGTTTCGCGTCATTGGTGCGACGGTGGTGTACGGGCTTGCGATCGTGGGCCTGGTCAAGGTGCTTAAAAGCGTGCAGTGGCGTGCGACGACGCCAAACGGCCGGGGCTGACGATCATGCAGGTCATTCTTGGTTTGATCGTGTTGGTGCTGATCATTGCCGTCGCCGGCGCGGTGTTCCGCTTCCTGTTCAAAGTGCTGGCGGTAGCGCTGGGCATTGCCGTAGCCATTCCGTTCGCGCCGGCCTTGCTGGTGGGATTTGGCCTCGAACGGATCGCCCGGCTCATTCGAGGTGGTGCGACGGCGGCCCTCATCGCATCCGCTGCAGCCATGGGATGGGCTGCGCTCGACACGTGGCAGCTGGGGGTTGCTTCAGCGGCGTTCGATAGCGTCACGTTGGTGGGTTGTGGTGGCTTCGCCTTGATGGCGATGGTCACGTCGTTGCAGATGCTGGGGCAAGGCACCGTCCAGAAGCGCAGCCTGCCCCTGGCCTACTTCGATGAGAAGGCGGCACAGACCCACGCGTTGCTGCTGTCGGCCACGGCGCTCTTCGTGACCGGTATCCTGGTCCCTCGCCTCGTCGAATCCATTGAGCTTGGCGCGGGCGTGACGACCACCATCCGGATCGTATACCTGGCCGCCGCGGTGCTGCTGCAGATCGGCGTCGCGGCGCAGATGGCCGGCCGGCGAAAGGCGAGCGATGCCTTCTTTCGCGAGTTGTCGGAGAGCAACCAGGTCAACGCAGAGAAGATCATTTTCGCCGTGGCCCGGGAGGGTTCGCTGAACACGCCGGAACTCGAAACGATCTTCGATGGCATCGCCGCGAAACTGGTGCTCGAGGGTGTCCTGCGCGAACTCGATCTGGCCGGTGGTCGCTGGTTCTTCAGGCGCGATTGGTACGACGCGGCGATCCATTCCATGGATGGGTATCTCGCCAACGCGGTTCGTCATCATCCGGTGTCGCTTGCACGGATGGCGACAGATCACCTGGCCCTGCCTCCGGCTGCCAACGACGATTTCATCGAACGTCACCTGTCGCTGGGCCAGCACCTGCGGTTTGCCGAGGGTGTCCATTACGTGAGCTTCCGACGCATGTCGGAGGTACGAGTGTGCGTGTCCTGCGGCTTTTCGGAGGAACAGCACACGCATGAGGAAGGGCAGCCGGATTGGTACTGTTCGAAGATCTGCCGCAAAACGGAAGATATCTGCGATGTCCTCCAGGCCAAGTCTCGGGAAACGTTTCTGTCCGAAGCGGCGAGCCAGGGGTTCAAGATCATGGCCGGCGCCACCGCCTGGTCCGGCAATCACAAGATGTTTGCGGCGGGCGGCCAGGGCCATGGTTTCGCGGCAGAAGCCGGCAACCATCAGTCGGACGTCCTGCACGGCCGCAGTGCGCGGATCGTGGGTGGCGACAACGCGGCCAATGGTGCCGACCGCCTGGTCAATGGGCAGCTGATCCAGACGAAGTACTGCAAGACACCTGGTAGTTCCGTGGGCCAGGGTTTCGGGTCCGACGGCATGTACCGGTACGTCGACAAGGCGACCGGGGAACCCATGCAGCTGGAGGTGCCGCGCGATCAGTACGACAGGGCACTCGTGGTCATGCGCGAGCGGATGAAGGCTGGCAAGGTACTGGACGCGAAAGGTCAGCCGATCCCTCCGGAGAAAGCGGACACGATTCTTCGCAAAGGCGAGCTGACGTATGACCAGGCCAAGAACATCACGAAATTCGGCACGCTGGATTCGTTGAAATTCGACCTTGTCGACGGCGCCGTCGTAGGCGTCGTGGCCGGAGGCATCAGCTTTGGCGTCTGCGCCTTCGTCCACTACTTCCATACGCGCGACCACGGTGCGTCGCTGCGCGCCGCCGCCTTCCAGTTTGGCAAGACCTTTGGCAGCACGATGATGGTCTATGTTGGCGCGCAGCAATTGCACCGCCTCGCCATGGTTCAGAAGGCGCTGACCGTCATTGATTTCTCATCGGCGTCACCCACCACCTTGCGCGTGCTGCGTGACGGTCTGGGCGTAAAGGCTGCCGCGGGGAAGTCGGGCGTCGCCGGTATCAACAAGGCCGTTCGTGGCACGGTCGTCACCTCGATGGTGCTGGTGCTGGTCACGACCGGGCCGGACATGCTCAAGCTGATGCGTGGGCGCATCTCGCAGGCACAGTTCTTCAAGAATGCCGCCGTGGGTGTATCGGGAATCGCCGGCGGCGCCCTGGGCAGCGTGGTCGGCGGCGCTGCGCTTAGTCCGTTGGGGCCGGTCGGCATGGTCGTGGGTCGCGTGGCCGGTGGCGTCCTGGGTGGCCTGGTGGCCAGCGGCATCGCCAGCATCATCGCCAACGAACTGGTGGAAGACGATCGCATCGCCATGCTCGCCGTCGTGCGCGAGCAGATGGAGTACCTCGCCAGGAGCTTCATGCTCTCCGCCGAGGAGCTCGACAACCTCAACGCGAATCTGGAAACGGTTGTCACTTCCCGCATGCTGGAGTCGCTGCATGCGGCCAAGGGCAATCGCCATGCCCTGGCAAATCAATACCTGAAACCGACGGTCGTCGGCGTCGTCAAACAGCGCCCGCCGTTCGGCTTCGGGGCAAGCGATGTTGCCCTCGCGTGCGAGATGGCAGCCTGATGCGATAAGAGGTCAGCAAGCGCGATTGCTTTGCATGCAGTGCTTGCTGACCTCCGGAGGGCTTACCAGCGGTAACGGGCCGAGACCGTCACCTGACGCGGATACCCGTAGTAACACCATGCTGCGCTGTTGCAGGCACTCACGTACTCGCGATCGAACAGATTGGCCGCCGTCACCTGGAAGCGCCAGTTGTTCATGTCGTAGTGCGCATTGGCGTCGTAGATGACATAGCCGCCCGTGCGGAAGAGGTTGTTGGCATCGCCGTAGTGCGGGCCGATGTAGCGCACGCCGCCGCCGAAACCCAGGCCGTCGAGGCTGCCGCCGTGCACGGCGTAATCGCCTGAGAGGGAGGCCTGTTGCTTCGGTACCAGTGCGACCTTCTTGCCCAGGGTCGCATCGTTCGCGTGCGTGACCTTTGCATCCGTGTAGGCGTACGCCGCCGTCATGCTGAAATGGTCAGTAACGACAACGTTGGCTTCCAGCTCGGCACCGCGCGTGCGCGTCTGCCCCTGCTGCAGCGAGTTGAAGATGTGATCCGGATCGACGGTGAGGGCGTTTTTCTGCGTCAGCTGATAGACGGCGGCGGTGATGAGCGTGCGTCCGCCGGGCGTCTGGTATTTCACGCCGCCTTCGTACTGGTCGCCGGTGATGGGCCTGAAGGCGCGACCGTCGAACGTCTGACCCACGGTCGTCTTGAAAGAGTGGGAGTAGGCGAGGTAAGGCGTCAGGCCGATGTCGGTGGTGTAGTTGATCCCCAGGCGGCCCGAGAAGGCGTTGTCGTTCTGCCGGGTGTGGGAGTCGCCGATCTTGTCCGTCACGTCATTGCTGACCCAGTCCTTGCGGCCGCTCGCGACAATGCCCCAGCGACCGACCTGGATCTGATCCTGCACGTAAGCACCCAGCTGCTCGAGAAGGCTGTTGGTGTGATACGTGAAGGGGGTTGGGACAATCGGCGCACCGTAAACCGGATCGAAGATATCGATCGGTGCAGCGCTGCCAAAGCCGGACTTGTAGTCATTGCGGCTGTACAGGTAATCCAGGCCCATCAGCACGGTGTGCTGCACGTCGCCCTGGGCAAACTGCGCTTCCACCTGATTGTCGATGGCAAACACATTGGCATGATCGACCAGCGGATAGTTGTAGCGATTGAGTGTCCGCAGATCGTCCTGCAAACCAAGGCTGCCGATGGAGCGATGGTCGACCTTGACGTTCTGCACGCGCGCATCCTGGCGGAACGTCCAGGTGTCATCGAAGCGATGGCTGAAGGCGTAACCAACCGACTCGTCCGTCTTGTTGTAGTGGTCATAACCGGGCTCGCCCGGATTGACGTCGCGCGGAATCTGGCCGTTTGGATTCGGGTACAGCGTGCCCTGCGAGGGCAGGAAGCCGCCCACGCCGCTGGACAGTGAGCGTTGGTAACGCGCGAGCACCGTGAGCGAGGTCTGGTCGTTCGGCTGCCACGTCACGCTCGGGGCGAAGTAATAGCGGTCATCCTTCGAATGGTTGATGTTGGAGTCGCCTTTGCGTGCCAGCGCTACCAGTCGCCACAGCCACTTGCCGTCCTTGTCGAACTGGCCTCCGGTATCGCCTGACAACTGGCGCTGGTTGAAGCTGCCGACGGTTGCTTCTACTTCATGTGGCGCCTCGAGGCTCGGGCGCTTGCTGGTCATTTCGATCATGCCGCCAGGCGGCAGCTGCCCATACATGGCCGACGACGGGCCCTTGTTCACTTCAACGCGTTCGAGGCCATACGGCTCGATGCGCGAATCACCGGTCCAGTCGCCATTGGGAAGGGCCAGGCCATCGAGGAACTTCGCCGGGTCGTAACCGCGAATCAGGATCCAGTCGCTGCGCGGGTCGGCGCCATAGCTTCCGCCCACGGCACCGGCCAGGTAGCGGACGGCTTCATCCAGGCCTTGCACACCATAGGTGTGCATGCGGTCGGGCGTGATGGTGCTGACGGACTGCGGGATATCGATCACCGGTGTTTCGGTCTTGGTGGTCGAGAAGACGACGTTCACCGACTCAAGGGCGACCGCCTTCTTGTCCTTGTCCGTCGTCGTGGTGTCGGGCGCGGCCTGATCGGCGGCGTAGACGGGTGCGGCGAGCGCGATCGAGATGGCGACCAGAAGCGCCGTTCTGGCGTGGCGGACAGGCATGGTGGATAGGCCCCAGGAAAGTCGGATCGGGGCCGGCGCGAGGGGTTCCCGGGCCGGCAATGGGGCCGATTATAATGATAATGATTCGCGTTTGTAACGTTCCAAGTGCCGGGAACGGCCGGGCGCCTAGTGCTGAGGTGCCGACGCCCTGGAAAGAAAAGCGAGCTCTCGCAACTGCTTGTAGCCCCAGGTGACGGCAATGCAACCGGCGCCTGCGACCATCCAGCGCAGGTCACCGGAGGCGGACATCGCGTCCCCTGCGAGCTTCAGGGCTACCAGCGTGACCACCCCGGCTACCAGCAGGAACACAAGGAACAAACAACGCGAGAGCAGCCGTTCAAAACGGGATTCGGTGCCGACGATGGCCGCCGCCATGGACGCGGCAAAGTCGGCGGGTGGGCCGCTCAGGGGCTGTGATGCCGCCGCCCTGGCAACCCACCGATAACTGGCTTCCATCTCATCGGACGGTGCCGTGTGGCGGGGCGCACGCATGGCGCGCTCCTGCGCGGCCCATTCGCGTTCGTCGATGTCGTGCTTGTCCGGTGTGCTCACGTCGGCACTCCCATGCGTGCTTCGAGTAGTTCGCGCAACCGCTTGCGGCTGCGAAAGAGATGGCTCTTGATCGTACCTTCGGCGAGATTCGTCGTGCGTGCAATCTCGCCGATCGGCATGTCTTCCAGATGATAGAGCGTCAGCAAGGTGCGCTGGAGGGGAGGGAGCTCGTCCATGGCGGCGTGCAGCTGCGCCTCCATGTCCTCGTCGCTGACTGCCCGTTCCAGGTCATAGCCATCGCTCACCCGTTCGATCAGCGCCAGGCCCTCGTCGTCGTCACCCGTCTCGACCAGAGGGATGCGCTTGCGCTCCAGGTGTCGCTTGGCAATGGAGTAGGCCACCTGGGCGATCCATGATTTCAGCGCGCTCTCACCACGGTATTGATGCAGCGACTGATGGATGCGCAGGAAGGTCTCCTGACACAGTTCGCGCGTGTCGTCCGGATGGCGGACCATGCGGTCGATCACATGCCAGCAGAGGTTCTGGTACTGCCGCACCAGCCGCTCGAAGGCGCCCGCACGCAGGCACAGCACGTCGTTGACCAGCGCCAGGTCATCGGCAAAGGGAGCTTGAGCGGGCGCAGGCGCGAGCGGCATCCACTTAGAGATACGTCATGCGGCGATTCGGTTGCAACGATCGAACGTGCAACCGATGCCGCCGCCGCCGTATCTCCTTGGGCAAGACCTCCAACAGGGAACGACCCATGAACACCGAAGTGCTGATCCCCATTAGCCTGTTTGTCTGCATCGCCTGGTCGATCAAGACCGTCGCCGATGCCTACGCCCGGCGCCGCATCATCGAGTCGCGCGGTTCCGAGGAGCTGGTTCGTTCGCTGATCGAAGGCGAGAACACCCGTCGCCGCCATTCCGCGCTCCAGTGGGGCTGCGTCCTGGTCTTTCTGGCACTGGGCTTTGCCGGCGTCGCTGGGACGAATTCGGACCAGATCACGGCCGGCGGCATCGCCCTGATCCTGGGCGCCACGGGCCTGGGTAACCTCGTCTACTACATGCTCGAGCGTCACCTCAAGTAAATCGCTTCGAGCCGCTCGTTCAACCTGCGCCGGTGAGTACACCCGGCGCCCGTTTCCCTTCGATGGTCAGGCCCGGTGCGCTTTCGCACCGCGGCGACCTGCGCCCAAGGAACACCCATGAACCGCGTGCTCAAACTTGGCATGGCCCTCTTTTTGGCCATGCCGATGATGTCGTTCGCCTCAAAAACGTCACCGGACTTCCGGCCGCTGGCGGCCATGATTGAAAAGGCGAAACAGGCGACGGCCATGCCCACGGGCGTTGCCATCGCCGTGGTCCGGGATGGCAAGGTCATTTACGAAGGCTACTTTGGCCTGGCTGATCTGGCCGCCCAAACCCCGGTAACGCGTGACACGGCGTTCTACATCGCCTCGGCCACCAAACCCTTCTTCGCGCTCCTTGCGTTGCTGCAGGAGGCGCGGGGCAAACTTGATACCGGCATGTCGCTGCAGCAGATGTATCCGGGCGTCGGCTTCAGGGGATTCGACGCCGGAAAGGTGACAGTCAGGGATCTGCTCACGCATGCGTCAGGCGTCGACAACGAGCCGCTGGTCTGGGCGACGGCGTTCAGCGGCATCCACACGCCCACGTCGCTCAAGGCGCTGGTGGCAGATTCGACGTCATCCACCGATGCGGCCCATGGCACCTTCAAGTACACCAACGTGGGCTACAACATCGTCAGTATCTGGATGGACCAGCACACCGGTACGCCCTGGCAAGCCCACCTGCGGCGGGAAATCTTCACGCCCCTGGGCATGACGCACACGACTGCCTACGTTAGCGAAGCGGAAAAAGCCGGATGGGCCATGGCCCGGCCGTATTCCCTTGCCAGCAGCCAGCCCCGCGAGCCGCTCTATCTCTCGAAGTCCGACGACACCATGCAGGCTGCCGGCGGGATGTTCTCCACGGCGCCGGACCTGGCGCGGTTCCTGATCGCCGAGCTGGGTGGAAGCACGGCGTTGCCGGCTGCGGTCATCGCCCGGTCGCAGCACGTCCAGGTCCCGGTAGCTTCCACGTACCAGAATTTCGAGCGCAACGGCTACGCCTGGGGCTGGTATAGCGGGACGTACAAAGGTCAGGTGCTGCTGCATCACTTCGGCGCCTTCGCGGGCTTCCACGCCCACTTGTCATTCATGCCAGAGAAGGGGCTGGGCCTGGTCGTGCTCAACAACGAAGACGTGCTTTGCGCCCAGACCACCCAGTTGATCGCCGACTACGTCTATGGCGCGCTGCTTGGCGAGCCGGACGTGGCGGGCAAGGTTTCCCGGCGCTTCGACGAGGTGGTCGCGAGGGCCGCCAGGATCACCGCGGCAGCCGCCCGCCAGCGTCAGTCGATCCAGGCGCGGGTGTGGAGGCTGAGCCAGCCACGCGAGGCGTATGCAGGACGCTATTCCCATGAGCAGTTGGGTGACCTGGTCGTGTCCCTGGCGCCGGACGGCGCGTTTCTGCTGCGCTGGGGGCGCTTGCAGGCTATCGCCAGCGCGGGCAAGGATCCCGACCAGATCCGCGCGGAACTGGTGCCGGGCTCGGGTCAGTTCCTGCAGTTTGCGATGACCAACGGCGTTGCCAGGTCGGTCGCCATCGGCTCCATGGTGTTCCACAGGCGTTCGTCGGAGTAGCGCCGTTCTTCACAACGACGCAAGGCTCACGGAGTGAGAATCCCGCCGCCGCAACAGCCCCTCGGGCTGCTAAGCGCAACAAGCGGATCTGCACTCCCCACCTGCGGAGGCGTAGCCATGCAGAAGTCGAAGCGTCATGTCACGGGATTGACCGCTCTGGCGGTGGCAGCGGCATCGGTGGGTGCGCTGGCCTTGCCGCAAGCGTCGGGCACCGGTGAACCCTCGCATCACTGGACCTATGCAGGCGAATCGGGCCCGACCCACTGGTCGGCGCTGGACGCCGCCTTCGCCGCCTGCCACGACGGCAGGGCGCAATCGCCGATCGACCTGGAATCGAAGAAGGCCAAGCCCGGCGCCCCCGGGCATTTCCATATCGACTACGAAAAGAGCGACGTGGGACTGGTCAACAACGGCCATACCATCCAGGCGAACGTCAGCAGCGCCGGTGACACCATGAAGTTCGACGGCGATACGTACAAGCTCGCCCAGTTCCACTTCCATTCGCCCAGCGAACACACCGAAAATGGGACACGCTTCCCGCTGGAGATCCATTTCGTCCACGCCGACGCACACAAGCGCGTGGCGGTGCTCGGTGTCCTGGTGAAGCTTGGCAAGGAAAACGAGAGCCTCGCGCCCGTCTTCCGGAGCCTGCCCGCGCATTCGGAAAACGCGCCGACTCCTGGCGGCGCGACGATCCCGGTGAATCTGGCGTCGATTCTGCCGGCGGACCACGAAGCCTTCGTCTACAGCGGCTCCCTGACCACGCCGCCGTGCAGCGAGGATGTTCGCTGGATCGTGCTTACGCATCCCATCCAGATGTCGGGCAGCCAGATTGCCTCGTTCAAGAAGCTCTTCCCGGACAACCATCGACCCTTGCAGAAGGTCAACGGCCGGGAAGTGGACGAAGAATCGGAGTGAAACGCTGAAACCGCTTTGCAGGGCGCGCGCCAGGGGCGATCATGGGCCATTGCCCCAGGTAGCACGCCATGTACGACGACGACTTCGACTCCACCCCGGATTTTGACGATGACGACGACTCGATGGAGTCCCGCGTCTGGCAGTTGTTTGTCCTGATCAACCCCGGTGACGACGAGTCGGCCCTGCAACAGTTCGCGGCGTTCCGCGAAGCGGTCGACGGCCTGCCCGATGATGAGATCGACGTCGGCCAGCTGGTCGTGCAGGTGGCCGACTGGCGCTCGGCGTTCCACGCCGATGGCGAAGACACGCGCGCGTTGGTCCAGGTGGTCGATGAACTGGCTTCCCGCTGGAGCATCGATATCGACTGGGATGGCGATCCGGACGAGGACGAATTTCATGCTGACATCGACACGAGCGACCTTATCGGCGTGGCCTACGACAACCTCGCGCCGCATGGTTACACGTTGTGGGTCAGGGACACCGAAGACGACAGCGTAGCGGGGTGGATGGCCTTGTCGCGCGATACGGAAACCATGCGAGAGCTGGCGACCGAGCTGGGTATCCATGTGCGCCGGGGCAACGAGCTTGGTTAAGGCTGTCGACGCACCGGAAGGGCGCGTTGCATGCGCGCCCTTGTCCTTCGGACGTTGCCCATGAGCGCGCATCCGCCCTTTCCCTTTGCTCGCGCCATCGCTGATCTCGAGGCGTTCTGCAGTGATCCCGCCGGAGCCGCGCCTGCGTGGATGCAGCCCTGGATGCCGGGCGCAACGGATGATCCGGCGGCACTGGCGCAATCGTTGATCGTGCTTCTGAAGGCGCGCGCGGCGACGATGCAGGCGGCGGCAGACACGGCGTTCATCGCCGACGAGCTGCGCAAGTTCCAGAAATACGCCAAGCCGGGAAGACCGTCTGCGCACATCATTCAGTTGCGCCAGAAACAGGCCGCCGCGCGGCAGGCAACCAACGTCGCGCGCCAGTCGCTGATCAAGGCAGCCAACGCCATCATTCGCCAGGCACGTGTTGAGGTTCCCGAGCGCGTATCGCTGGATGCGTTCATCGTCGCGTGGATGGACGCTTCGGTTCCCTCCGACAAGGCATGACGCCCAACAAGGGCGCAAACGGAGCGTCGCGCGCCGTAAGGTCTTCGCAAGCATTCATCGTTCTTGCGATGCGCCCTGCACGTAGCATTTTTCTGCGTTCCGAGGTCAACGGCGAAGTCGTGGCAAGCCGACGGCGATACCGTACTTAGCACCGGCTGCGTAGTTCTACCTAAACGCGCTTTTCACCGTAGATTTACCTAGTGCCAATCGCCGGCGGCGGTAGCAGAATCGCCGCCGCGCGATCTGCTGCCACGCCGTTCAGGGCGACGTGACTTCGCGATGAAGTCGTGTGTCGTTTCACGTTCCGCACGGGGGTGCGGAACCGCTCGAGAAAACTGACCGAACGTTTCTCGGCCATTGCATAGCGATTGGGGCAAGTGCCGTAAACCAGCAATGCGGTGTAGTTCCGTCGTAGGCGTACCGTCGTACGTCACGTTTGCCGTTCACCGCCGCGTTGCCAGTCGCGACACCTCGTGTCAAAAGCCCCCATCGGAATCTGCCGCGTAGCGTTCAACGCATCAATCGACTCCGGAAGTTTCGACTGGAGGTACCGATGGACGGCAAGAAGAAGATGAGCATGATGCAGCTGACCGTGCTGGTCGCTGTCAACATGATGGGATCGGGCATCATCATGCTGCCGGCCAACATGGCTCAGGTCGGCGCGATCTCACTGCTCTCATGGATCGTGACGGCCGTGGGTTCCATGGCCATCGCGTACGGCTTCGCCCAGGCGGGCCTCCTCAATCAACGGGCTGGCGGCATGGCCGCCTACGCCGAAGACGCCTACGGAAAGGGCGGCTATTTCGTCACATTCTTCCTGTACTTCCTGTCGCTGGCCGTCGGCAACGTGGCCATCGCGATTTCGGCCGTGGGTTATCTCGCCGCGTTCTTCCCCTCGATGTCGGCAACACCGATCGCCACCTGCATCAGCGTGATCGGCCTGGTCTGGCTCACCACCGTCGCCAATTTCGGCGGGCCGCGCATCACCGGTCGCATCGGCGCGATCACCGTGTGGGGCGTGATCATTCCGGTTGCCGGCCTGTCCATCATCGGCTGGTTCTGGTTCAAGAGCAGCACCTTCAGCGAAGCCTGGAATCCGCAGGGACTGAGCCTGTTGAAGGGCATGGGTTCAAGCATCACGCTGACCTTGTGGGCCTTCCTGGGCATGGAATCGGCGGTGCAGAACTCTGACGCCGTGGAGAACCCCAAGCGCGACGTGCCGATGGCCTGCATGCTGGGCACGCTCGGTGCGGCAGTCATCTACGTACTGTCGACCACGGTCATCCAGGGCATCGTGCCCAATCCGGAACTGGCCAAGTCGACGGCGCCATTCGCGCTGGTTTACATCCAGATGTTCAGCCCCGGCGTCGGATCGGTCATCCGTGCATTGGCGATCCTGGCGTGCCTGGGTTCGTTGCTGGGTTGGCAGTTCACGATTGCGCAAACGGCCAAGACGGCGGCGGAGGATCATCTCTTCCCGCATTTCTTTGCCAAGACCAACAAGATGACTGCGCCGGTGGTCGGCATGATCGTGATGGGTGTCGTGCAGACCCTGATGGCGCTCTCGACCATCTCGCCGAGCCTGAACAAGCAGTTCCAGGTATTGGTGAGCCTGGCGGTGGTCACCAATGTCATTCCGTACATCATCTCGCTTTCTGCGTTGATGCTGATGATGCGCAAGGCGAAGACACCGGACAGCACGTTCCGGCTCAATGCCAGCGTGGCGACGATTGGCATGCTTTACAGCACCTACGCGATCTATGCCTCAGGCATGGAAGCCGTGCTGGGCGGCACGATCGTGCTGGCACTGACGTACATCATCTACGGCTTCCTCGCACCGCGCTTCCCGCCGCCGGTCGTGGGCCAGACTGCGGCCAAGGCCGCCTGAGGCGCCGCCATGGACATCCGTATGGGAGATCAACACATGCAGCGCGTGATCGGTGTCTCGGGTAAGAAGCTCGCGCGGGCGCTTGCGCTCGTGACGATGCTGGCCGTGCAGTCACTCGCCTTCGCACAGGCGTCCAGCGATCCAACGGTTGACCGCATCCGGTCGACCAGCAAGTTGACCCTGGGTTACTACGACGAAGCGCGTCCATTCACCTACCAGGGCAGTCCCGGCCAGCCGGACGGCTATGCCATCGCCATTTGCAAGGCCGTGGCGGCGTCGTTGCAGGAGCAACTGAAGATGAGCAGCCTGGCGACCGAGTTCGTGCAGGTGCAGGCGAACGATCGCTATCCGCTGGTCAAGGAGGGCAAGGTGGACCTGCTGTGCGGGCCGAGCGTACCCACCCTGAGCAGCCGCGCCGAAGTCAGCTTCTCCTTGCCGATCCTGGAGAGCGGCACGGCCATCCTGTTGCGCAAGGACGCCCCGAACAGCTTCCGTGAACTTCTCGAAACCGGACATACCGCGGACCGTCCGGTGTGGCGGGGATCGCCGATGCTCGCGGCCCTGCAGGAGCGCAACTTCGTCGTGATTGGCGGCTCTCTGCAGGAGAAGCTGCTGACCGAGCGTCGTGACGAGCTCCACGTCAACAGCATCATTTCGACCGTGCCTGACCTGGCGACGGGCGTGAAGATGCTGCTGGACGGGCGTGCCGACGCCTTCGTGGGCGAGCGCAGCGTGCTGCTCGACCAGGCCAACCGGAACGGGCAGGGCAAGCTGGTGGTGATCAACCGGGTCTTCGATCGAGAGGAGATGGCCTTCGCGCTCAGCCGCGACGATCCCGACTTCCGTCTGCTGGTCGATACGGCGCTCAGCCAGCTGTATCTGTCCGGAAAGATCAACGCCATCTACGAGCAATACCTCGGCAAGCCGGACGATGCCACCAAGACGTGGTTCCGCCGCGCCGCACTTCACGAGTGAGACCAGAAGCGGAGCCCCGTTGGCTCCGCTTCGTACTAGCTCATCAATCCAGTTGGGGGTAATCCCATGCATGGTTCGTCGCTCAATGCCAAACGTGGACCCGGGATGGTTGTCGCTTCGCTTGCCGTGGCCGGACTGGCCATGGCAAGCCCGCCATCGTTCGCGCAATCCAGCGAGACGAAGGAGTTGAAGGACCAACTGCAGACCGTGCGCGCGCAGATGAAAGCGCAGCAGGACCAGATGGAAAAGATGCAGGCCCGGCTGGACGAGCTGGAGGCAAAGGAGAAGGCGGCCAAGGAACAGCAGGTGGTGCAGACGCAACCGGCGCAGCCTGCCCAGGCCACGCCCGTGACCGCGGCGAACGTGCAGGGCACTGCCACGACGCCCGCGTATCGCCCGCCTTCAGCGCCGGCTGGCGTGGTCGAGCCTTTGCCCGAAGGCTATGTGCGCCTTGGCGACACGGGCAACCTGATCAAGCTCGATCTCGTCGCCCAGCTCGATGCCATGCTCGACAGCACTTACATGGGCGGTGCGGACCTCTTCCTGCCCTCGACCATTCCGGTGAGCGGTCAACCGTTCTACGACAGTGGCCGGCGCTCGAACATGAGCGGCAAGCAGAGCATCTTCCGCATGGATTTCCGGCGCGACACGGATTACGGCATGCTGAAAGTGGTCTACAAGAACAACTTCTTCGGTAGCGGCAGCGGCGACATGCCGTACAACCTGCAGTCGTTCTACGGCGAACTGGACAACCCGCACTACAGCTTGCTTGCCGGTTACAACATCTCCGCGTTTACCGATATCGACGCCTTCCCGAACACCCTGGATTTCGAAGGCCCGAACTCCTTCACCTTCAAGTACACGCCACAGATCCGCTTCTCGCCTGTGCTGTACACGAGTGGCGAAAGCAAGTTGACGATGCCGATGTCACTGGAAAAACCCAATGCCGACATCAGCGTCATCGAAGGCTTCAATACTTACTCGCGTCGGCCGGATATCACGCTGGGCCTGCGCTGGCAGGCGCCCAGCTGGCACCTTCAGTGGGCCAACCTTTTCCGCGATCTGCGTGTTGAAAACTCAGAAGGTCGCACCCGGAGCACCTCGGGTTATGCCAGCCAGCTCAGCAGCGCAGTGGATGTTTTCGAGCACGACAGCGCCCAGGGCTGGGTGAGTTACGGCAAGGGCTACGCCAACTTCCTGCAGGACATCTCCGGCTTTGGCCTCGACGCTGCGTTCACCACGGACGGCAATCTGCGCGCGATTCGCGCGCGCGGATACGGCGTAGGCTACACACACGCCTGGATGGAGACGCTGACGACCAGCGCTTCGTACGGTTACCTGCGCATCAGCCCGCAGTCGGATCTGCTCATTCTTCCGACGATGCCCAAGAGCACCAAGTTCGCGTCGGTCAACCTGGCATGGCAGTTCAGCGAGCGCGCCATGATGGGTGTGGAATACCTGTGGGGCCAGAACATCGATCTCACCGACGCACGCGGCCAGGGCCAGCGCATCCAGACCACGTTCCGCTACGACCTCAATCCCTGATCGATGCGCGGGCCTGACCCGCGCCATGGAGCCGTGCCATGTCGATGAACCATCCCTGGATGCTCTACGTCACGACGGACCTGCCGGATGAGGGCTCGGTGTACCAGCTGGCCCTCGCGCGACTGGGCCATGCCATCCAGGCGCAGGGCATCGAAGTGGTGCGGGCCATGAGCTGCGAGGACGGCCTCGCCGTTGCGCGGGGCAAGCCGTCGTACTCGGTGATCGCCATCGACTGGAATCTCGGCGAAACCGCAGCCATGGGCGAAGCCGAAGTGATGAAGATCGTGCACGCGGTGCGCGACAAGTCCCTGCGCATTCCCATCTTCCTGCTGACGCGCAGTGTGCAGACGCCAGACATTCCACTTGGACTGATCCGTGAAGTGCGCGAGTACGTCAATGTCGGCAGCGAAACACCGGAATTCTTCGCGCGGCGCGTCAAGTTTGCGGTGGACGAGTACCACGCGGGCCTGCTGCCGCCGTACTTCAAGGCGTTGAAGAAGCTGACGGAAGAGGGCGCCTACCAGTGGGATGCACCGGGTCACATGGGTGGTGCGGCCTACCTCAAGCATCCCGCAGGCGCCGAGTTCCATGAGTTCTTCGGCGAGAACATCATGCGTGCCGATATAGGCATTTCGAATCCTGAGCTGGGCTCGTGGCTGGATATCGAAGGCGCTCCGGCCGAATCGCAGCGCATGGCTGCGCGTGTCTTTGGTGCGGACTGGACGTTTTATGTCCTTGCAGGATCGTCCGCCTCCAATCGCATCGTCGCGCAGACGGCCGTGGGCAAGGACGAGATGGTGATCGCCGACCGCAATTGCCACAAGTCGCTCAACCATGCGATGACGCTCTGCGGCGCGCGACCGGTGTATTTCCAGCCCAGTCGCAATGGGTACGGGATGATCGGCCCGATCCCCCCAAAGCGCTTCACCAAGGCACATATCCAGTCGCTGATTGCGAAGTCCCCGCTCAGCGCCGGCGCGAGCGCCAAAGAGCCCGTCTACGCCGTGGTGACCAATCCCACTTACGACGGGCTGATGTACAACGTCGACAAGGTGACGGAGCTGCTCGCCGAAAGCGTGCCGCGCGTGCACTTCGACGAAGCCTGGTACCCCTACGGCAAGTTCCATCCGCTTTACCGGCAGCGCTATGCCATGGGCGTGCCGCGCAACATGAAGAACCGTCCCACCGTGCTGGCCGTCCAGTCGACGCACAAGATGCTTCCGGCCTTCTCCATGGCGTCGTACATCCATGTCAGCAACAGCGAACGTGGTGCCATCCCGTGGGCTCCCATCAAGGAAGCCTTCATGATGCATGGCACGACCTCGCCGTATTACCCGTTGATTGCGTCGCTGGATATCGCGACGGCGATGATGGATGACCCCTCCGGCCCGGCGCTGCTGCGCGAAACCATGGAAATGGCCGTGGCCTTCCGGCGCACGGTGTCGCTGGTCAACCAACGCCTGAAGGACGAAGACGAGTGGTTCTTCAACCTCTATCAGCCGCCGACGGTATCGATAAAGAACAAGCGCATCCCGATCCATGATGCGCCGATCGACGCGCTGGCCAACGACCCCGCACACTGGACCCTGAAAGTCGGTGACAGCTGGCACGGGCTGCCGGACGAAGTCGTCAAGGACGGCTTCTGCATGCTCGATCCCACCAAGGTCACCATCCTGTGCCCCGGCACCGATGCCCAGGGCAAGCTCGCCAAGCGTGGCGTGCCCGGCGCCATTCTTTCGAAGTACCTCGGTGCCCACCGCCAGGCCATTGCGCGCACCGGCGATTACACGGTGCTGGTCCTGTTCTCGGTCGGTACGACGCAGGGCAAGTGGGGCACGCTGCTGGAGACGTTGCTTTCGTTCAAGCGGCACTACGACCGCAATGCCTTGCTGGACGAAGCGCTGCCGGAACTGGTGCAGGCCTATCCCGATCGTTATCGCGGCATGTCGCTGGCGATGCTTTGCGGCGAGATGCACGCCGTGATGACTGAGTCCAATCTCCAGGACATGGCCAATCTGGCAGGCGAGACGCTCTCCGAGCAGGTGCTGACACCCGCGGAGGCTTACCAGCACCTCATCCACGAAAACACCGAGGAAGTCCGGCTGAGCGATTTGCCGGGGCGCATCGCGGCGCTGATGATCGTGCCGTACCCGCCGGGCATTCCCGTGCTGATGCCGGGTGAGCGCGTGGATCCCAAGGGTGGTCCCATCGTTCGCTTCCTCGAGGCCGTGGAAGCCTATGGCAAGCGCTTCCCGGGATTCGGGCGCGAAGTCCAAAACGTCCATCCCGACGCCAGCGGCGACATGTGGGTTCGCGTCATCGTCGAGAAAACGCCACCCGCGAAAGCCGCCAGGAGCGCCAGCAAGAAGAAATGATGTCCGTGCCCCGCCGCAAGGCGGGGTTCGGCACTTTGAGACCCGTATCGACGTACGCAGGCTTTCCCCATCGAGGACATCCCCATGCTTGAGCGCCGCAATCTCCGCCAGAAATTCCGCGTCCTGCTGGTCCAGCCCAACATCGGCACCGAAAGTGCGGGAGGACGCGCGGCGCGGCTTGTGATCAACGAGTTCGAAGATCGCAATATTGAAACCGTGACGGCGACGAACGTGGATGATGCACGCTCGATCATCACGGCCGACGCGGCGATCCACGCCATGATGATCGACTGGTCCTTGCCTGATCCCACGGCACCGGGCGATGAGAATGCAGCGGCCAAGAGCCTGATCGACCTGGTGCGTTCGCGCAACGAGAACGTGCCGATCTTCCTGATGTCCGAGGCGGGCAAGGCGCGCACGCTGAGCGTCGAGATTGTCCAGGCCATCAACGAGCTCGTGTGGCTGACGCAGGATTCGGCAACGTTTGTCTGCGGTCGCGTCCAGGCGTCGATGAAGCTCTATCTCGCGACGCTGTTTGGCCCACTGACCACGGCGCTGGCCGAGTTCAACCAGGTGCACGAGTATTCCTGGCACACGCCCGGACACACGGGCGGCACGGCGTTCCTCAAGCACCCCTCGGGCAGGGCGTTCTACGATTTCTATGGCGAGCACATTTTCCGTACCGACCTGTCGATCAGCGTTGGCGAAATCGGTTCGCTGCTCGATCACACAGGCCCGATTGGTGAAAGCGAGAAGTACATTTCCCGCATCTTCGGCTCGCATCGCAGTTATTCGGTCACCAACGGATCGTCCACCTCGAATCGCATCATCTTCATGGCCTGCGTCGGTCGTGACCAGGTGGTGCTGTGCGATCGCAATTGCCACAAGTCGATCGAGCATGGCCTGACCATGACGGGCGGCATCCCGCATTACCTGGTGCCGTCTCGCAACCGCTACGGCCTGATCGGCCCGATCTATCCGGACAAGTTCGTGCAGTCCAGCGTGCGCGATGCCATTGCCTCGAACCCGTTCTCGAAGGGGCTGGCGGACCAGAAGCCTGTCTTTGTCGTGGTTACCAACTCCACGTACGACGGCCTTTGCTACAACACCGGTCGCGTGCTGGAGGAGGTGGGTACCTGGGTGGATCGCGTGCATTTCGATGAAGCCTGGTATGGCTACGCGCGCTTCAATCCCATCTATTCGGGCCGGCTGGCCATGCATGGGCCGGCGTCGGAACACGATCCGAACGGCCCCACCGTGATCACCACGCACTCCACGCACAAGCTCCTGGCGGCGTTCTCTCAGGCCTCGTACATCCACATCCGTGACGGGCGCAGCGCGATTCCGCATGCGCGCTTCAACGAGTCGTTCATGATGCACGGCTCGACCTCGCCGTTCTATCCGATCATCGCCTCCAACGAGGTCGCCGCATCGATGATGGATGGCGTCGGCGGCAAGGCATTGACGCGCGAGAGCATCGACGAGGCCATTGCTTTCCGTCAGGTGGTCGGCCGACTGAATCGGGATTTCGCCAAGAAGAGCGAGTGGTTCTTCCGCACCTGGAATCCGGATGAAGTCACGGATTCGACCGGCAAGCGCATTCCGTTTGCCGATGCCTCGCCCGAGTGGCTGGCCGAGGATTCGAACGCCTGGGTGCTGCATCCGGGCGAAACCTGGCACGGCTTCGACAAGCTCGAAGACGGTTACTGCATGCTGGACCCGATCAAGGTTTCGGTGATCACGCCAGGCGTCAACGACGACGACACCCTGGCCGATCGTGGATTCCCGGCGACGCTGCTCACCGCTTACCTGGATGCCCGTGGTATCGAAGTGGAGAAGACCAGCGACTTCGCCGTGCTGTTCCTGTTCTCCATCGGCATCACCAAGGCCAAGTGGAGCACGCTGATCACCGCGATGCTGGACTTCAAGCGCGACTACGACGAGAACAAGTCGCTGGAGCAAGTCATGCCGCACTTGGTCGCCAGTTATCCGGATCGCTATGGCGCGATGGGTTTCCGCGACCTGGGTGACGAGATGTTCGCCGAGCTGAAGAAGACCGGCCAGACACGCCATCTCCAGAAGGCGTACTCGAATCTCCCTGAGATCCGCATGACACCGGCGGACACCTATCAGCATCTGGTGCGTGGCGACATCGAACGCGTTGCTCTGCCGAATCTCGCCGGCCGGACCATCGCCACCAGCGTGGTGCCGTATCCGCCAGGTATTCCCATGCTGATGCCCGGCGAAGTGGCGGGCCCCGCGGATGGCCCGTACATCGGTTATCTCAAGGCACTGCAGAACTGGGACCGCACCTTCCCGGGCTTTGGCCATGACACGCACGGCGTGGAAGTCGAGGATGGCGAGTACTTCATTCAGTGCCTGAAGTAGGAGAACAGGGACGATGTCCACGGGCGGCGGGAAGAAGATGGGGTTGGTGGGGGCTTCCTCGCTGGTGGTGGCCAACATGGTGGGCACGGGCTTGTTCCTGCTGCCCTCCAGCCTGGCAAATGTCGGCAGCATTTCGATCCTCGGATGGATCGTGGCCGCCATCGGCGCCAGTGCACTGGGACTGGTGTTCGCGCACCTGGGCATGGTCGACCCCAAACCCGGTGGGCCCTATGCCTATGCACGCGATCATCTCGGTGCGTTCCCGGCATTCCAGACGAACATGCTCTACTGGATCGCCAACGTCATCGGCAACGTGGCCATCGCCGTGTCGGTCACCGGTTACCTCGCCACGTTCTTTCCCGCGCTGAAGGGCCAGATGGTCGCCAATGTGACCACTGCGGCCATCATCTGGCTGTTCGTCTGGCTCAATACCCGGGATGCGAGCGTGATCGGCAAGTTCACCGCGGTGAGCACCATCGCGGGCATTCTGCCGATTGCCTTTGTTGGCTTGCTTGGCTGGTTCTGGTTTCAACCCGAGGTGTTTCGTGCCAGCTGGAATCCGGAAGCGTTGCCGACCTACACGGCGGTCGAGCGCAGTGCATCGATTGCGCTTTGGGCATTCCTGGGCGTTGAAAGCGCGGCCGTCTCTGCCGGCGTCATCGACAATCCGCGGCGCAACGTTCCGCTCGCCACCGTCATCGGACTATTGCTTTCCACGGTGATCTACATCTCGTGCACCACAGTGTTGATGGGCATCATTCCCGGCGAGCACCTGCGGACATCGGGCGCACCGTTCTCCGAAGCCGCGCGCCTGATGCTGGGTCCCTGGGCCGGGGTGCTGATCGCCCTGGCGGCCATCCTCAAGGCGTCGGGCTCACTGGTGGGCTGGATCCTGATCGTTGCGCAGTCCGCCCAGGCAGCGGCGCAGGACGGCATGTTCCCCAAGCGCTTCGGCAAGACCAACGCCCACGGCATGCCGGTGCAGAATCTGGTGATCACGGGCGTGATGATGACGGCGATCCTGATCGCTACCGCATCACCCAATGTCGCCACCCAGTTCTCCAGCATCACCGATGCAACGGTGGTGCTGATGGCCTTGCCCTATATCTATTCGGTGGTTGCCATGTGGCGGCTCAACCGCATCATTGACGTTGATCGCGGGAGGAAGCGCTTCCTCGTCGTGGCCGGCATCATTGCCTGCATGTATTGCGTGAGCGTGGTGCTTGGTCAGTCCGACCTGCTCGGTCGCAAGGCGCTCATCGTGTTGCTGGCCACGGTTCCGTTGTACGCGCTTATCCGGGTGACCAGGAAGCCGGAAGCACTCGCGGCCGGTGAGTCGTGAGGCGCCCACGCTCGGGCAGGCGCCCCGTGCCGGCTCAATCTTCCCTGACGACGTAGGTGTAGAAGCGGACCTTGCCGTCTTCGGGCACTTGATAGACCCCCTGTACCTCGTAGGAAAAGCCCGGGAAGCGATTGCAGCTTTCCTGGAAGGCGAGGAAGTAGTCGATCATCGGCTGGGCGTGCTCGTCATAGCGTTCGCCGGGGATCACGATGCCGATGCCCGGCGGATAGATCAACGCCAGCGTGGCGGCCACGCGACCTTTCACCTGGTCCATCGCCACGAAATCCACGCGTCCGGCGACGAGGGCTTCATTGGCCTCGCGCGACGACATCGCCTGTTCCGGGAAGGACTCGTAGCGGAAGCTCAGGCGCTGAAGTTCCTTGACGTTCTTCGAGGCGTAGAACTCGTGCATCTCCTGCGCAATCTGACGCACCGAGTATCCCCGGTAGCGTGACTCGTACTTGCGATAGAGGGCAGGGAGCACCTCCTCGAGCGGACTGTCCTCGTCGTAGTGATCGCGGAAACGTTCCAGCGCCGCCAACAGCATGGCCATCTTGCCCTCGCCGACGGCGGGCGTCATGAGGAACAGGATGCTGTTGAGATCGTTCTTCTCCGGGATAACGTTGTTCTCGCGCAGGTAGTTGGCGATGATCGTCGCCGGGATGCCACTGCTTGCGTAGTCGCCGGTGCGCGGATCGATGCCGGGCGTGGTGAGCATCAGCTTGGTTGGGTCGACCATGGCCGCGTCACGGCCCAGGTGGCGGTAGCCGTGCCAGGTTTCATTCGGGTCGAGTTGCCAATAGGCCTGTTCGCTCGCAAGCACATCCGTAGGCACGTCTTCCCATTTGATGCGTTGCCCCTGATACGCGACCGTGTCGGGCACGAACGGATTGAGGAAGCCGGCGAAGCGCTTGCGGATCGCCTTGCGGGCATCGATGCCCAGCCGGACCATGTCGTCCCACAGCACGCGGCCGGCCTTGTCGGCATGCATCTGCGCGTTGACGTCCAGGCTGGAGAACAACGGATAGAACGGCGAGGTCGACGCCTGCAGCATGAACATCTCATTGAAGCGCTTGTGGTTCAGGCGGAACGGCTTCTGGCGGATATGCGCGTCGCGCACGTGGATCTGCGAAGCCTGCGAGAAGCCCGCCAGTTGCTTGTGCGTCGATTGGGTGGCGATCACGCCAGGATCGGATTCGCCCAGGGACAGGCTCATGGCGAAGTGATCCTTCATCAGCGGATGGAACGCACCGAATCCGGCCCACGCTTCGTCGAAATGGATGTACTCGCAAAGGCGGCCGATCTTCTCCAGCACTTTCCTGGCGTTGTAGACGGTTCCGTCATACGTGCACTGCTCGATGATCGCCACGCGGATGGGGCGTTCGCGCTGCCATGCATCGGTGCCCTTGAGTCGCGGATGATTCCGGATCTTTTCCCGGATCGACGCCTCATCGAGCGCCGACCAGTCAATCGGCCCCACCATGCCATAGCCATTGCGATCGGTTTCCAGGTAGATCGGAATGGCACCGGCGAAAACCAGTGCGCCGTGATGGTTGGACTTGTGGTTGTTGCGGTCGAACAGCACGATGTCCCGGCTGGTCAGCAAGGCCGTATTGACCACCTTGTTGGACGATGACGTGCCATTGAGAACGAAGTAGGTCCGGTCCGCCTGAAACACCCTCGCAGCGGCCTGCTGCGCCTCCAGCGCGGGGCCCTCATGGATCAGCAAGTCGCCCAGCGAGACCATGGCGTTGCAGATGTCGTCGCGGAACACGTTCTCGCCCATGTGCTCATAGAAGAGCCGGCCCACGGGGTGCCGCATGAACATCTGGCCGCCCTGGTGTCCGGGGCAGGCCCAGGTGCCGTTCGCATCGAAGTCATACTGCATCAGGGTGCCAAAGAACGGTGTCATCAGGCTGGAAACGTATTTTTCGACCGATGAGACCAGGCGCTTCTCGTAGAAGTCCCGGCTTTCCATGTCCGCGATGACCACGCCATCCAGTGACTTCAGGAACGGATCGGAGAACGTTGCTTCGTCGCGCTCGGTGATCATGAAAATGGGCATGCGCAACCCACGTCGGTCCCGGGCGGAGATGGCCGTCGGTGCGAGTTCGCGGGATACGACGAGTGCCCCCAGGTCGGCCCCTGAGCGGAGCGCTTCTTCGATGCCGGCGGGCGAAACCACCAGCACCCGGAAATGCAGGTCTTCGGAAAGGATCGTGGCGACCTCTTCGCTGCGCTCACCGGCGACGAGGATGCGGAAATAGTGGATCAGAGGAATGCCCATCGTTACCACTCCTGTGACAAGGGCGGCGTCTGCCGGAACGGACAGGTGGCGATCGAATCCCCAGGTACTCGAAGGGGCGGGGTAGCCCCGGGCGGTCTCATCCACGCTACGCGCAAGCGCGTGAATCGGCTGCGAAAAATGTCGGGCTAACACCTGCTAACAGCAAATAACTGGCGATCCTTCGCAGGATCACCCACCGTGGATGGCGACAGATTCCCGGAGCGTTTCCGGGGCGTGTTTCGAACCGGCAGGGGGAGCGTGTGAGGGAGGACGGAGCGATGGCTGACGCTGGTGGCGCAAGTTGTGTGGATCCTGCTGGCCGGGCATCCAATGAGCAGTTGGGAGCCTGGTTGCGCGCCGATGCCCGGAGCGACAGTCAGTCGCTGCAGCAGCTCTTCGGTGCCGTGACGCCGCTGCTGTTCGCCTTCTTCGAGGGACAGTTGCCGGAGCGGAAGTCGGTGCTGAACGTATTGGTTCTGGACACGCTGATCGATGTCTATCGGCGGCGTGCGAGCTATGACCCGAGCCGGCCGTTCCGGGCGTGGTTGCTCGGCCTGGCGCGGACGCGGCTCGTCAACTACGTGGCGCATCCGGACGATGACGGCTGCACGGCTGCCGGTGAACCGGACGAGCCTCGCCATGTCGCCGACTACGACGTCGATGGCGAAATCACGCTGTTCTTCCACAAGCTGGTGCAAGGGCAGGCGCGCGAGGCACTGCGAGTGCCGGCGTTGGCCAACGCAAGGTGACAGTACCGATGGCTGGCAGTGATCCGGCGCCGCATCGATCCCCACGATGGCTGCCGGAAAGACGTTTGGGTTTGACGGAAGTACGATGATTACGGTCAGAAAGATTCTTCACAGTGGCAAGACTTTCACGACAGGTGGGCGCGACGGGATGTCCCGCAGCGATGACGGAAGGCTGGATATCCGGCTTTCGCCACCCGGTGCGCCGGGTGAAGGCCCCCATCCGGAGCAGCTGTTCGCGGCGTGCTGGTCAGCCTGCTTCATCGGTGCGCTCCGCCACGCCGCGCATGCCCGCAAGATCGGATTTCCGCCCGAGGCTTCGGTTGAGGCCGAGGTCGACCTGGGGCATGGCGAGCAGGGCTTCTTCCTGCAGGCGCGGTTTGGGGTGTCGCTGCCGGGGATCGATCCTGCGATCGCCCGCTCGCTGATCGATGCGGCGCACCAGAACTGCCCTTATTCGAAGGCAACGCGCGGCAATGTGGACGTGGCTTTCAGGCTCGTCTGAGATCGACATTGCATATGGCCGCTTAAACGGCCATTTCAGACGCGCGCGAAGGTGCCGGTCGATGAACCCGCGCGCAGGTTCGCCTTCTGCCGCGAGAATCACGTTCCACCCCGTGACCGAAGGCCTTCCGATCCCCTATGATGCGGGCATTCGCGGCCCGCCTTCCGGGATGCCGCCCCTTCCGTCGACCATGCGAGAGAGCGCTTCCCGTGGAGTCCGCCCCTGTCGAACTGCACGATGCGTCCGAGGTGCATCTCCTCTTCGGCCCGTTCTGCATGGTGCCGGGCAAGCGGTTGCTGATGCGCGAGGGTCTGCCGATCGAGATCGGTGGCCGCGCGCTCGACATCCTCATGGCCCTGGTCGAGCAGCCGGGCAAGGTTATCGCCAAGCGCGAGTTGATCCGCCGGGTCTGGCCTGATGCCATCGTCGAAGAAGGCAGCCTGCGTTTCCACATGAACGGTTTGCGCAAGATCCTTGGTGATGGTGAGGAGGGCGCGCGCTATATCAACACGCAGGTTGGCGTGGGTTATGCCTTCGTCGCTCCCGTGGAGCGGAAGGCACACGCCATGGCCCTTCCGGTGTCGCCAATGGCACACGTCGCGTCCCGACTGAAGGGATTGCCGCCACCGATTCCGCTCATTGGTCGCGATGTCGACATCCAGCTGATCGTCGATCGCCTCGCGACGCCCCGGCTTCTGAGCATTGTCGGGACGGGTGGCGTGGGCAAGACCAGTCTTGCCGTCGCGGCAGCGCATCGACTCTGCGGACACTACGAGGCGGTCCATTTCATCGACCTGGCGCAGGTGGAAGATGCGTCCCTGGTGCCTTCGGCCCTGGTCGGGGCGGCTGGCCTGCCCGTGCAGGCAGACGATCCGGTGTTCGTGCTACTGGCCCATCTTCAGTTGCACACATTGCTCTTTGTGATCGACAACTGCGAACACGTCATCGATGCGGTGTCCGCCGTGGTGGAGCGCATCCGTTCGGGTGCGCCGGAAACGGGCCTGCTGACCACCAGTCGCGAGCCGTTGCGGGCGCTGGAAGAACAGCTGCACTGGCTCAATCCCCTGGATTTTCCCGCGGAATCGACGAGCTACACCTTCGACGAACTGGTGTCGTTTCCTGCAGTGAAGCTCTTCGTCGAGCGCGTTTCCGCCGGAAATGCGTCGTCAAACCTGACCACCGACGAGGTGCGCCTTATTGCCGACATGTGCCGGCGGCTGGACGGTCTGGCGCTGCCCATCGAGCTGGCAGCCGGCCGCGTGGCAACGCATGGCATCCAGGCGACGCATTCGATGTTGGGTGAGCGGTTTTCCCTGGGATGGGCGGGCAGGCGTACGGCGCTGCCGCGCCACCAGACCCTGCGCGCGACACTGGACTGGAGCTACGGACTGCTCTCGGATGCCGAGCGGCTGGTGTTCGATCGACTGGCCGTGTTCGTCGGCCCGTTTTCCCAGGATGCCGCCGCGCAGATCGTGGGCGATGCACGGGTGGAGCCGGTGATGGCCGCCGCCTTGCTGGATGAACTGGCGTCCAAGGGCCTGGTTGCCGTCGATCACTCCGAAGCCATCCATTCGTACCGGATGCTCGAAATGACGCGCGCATACGCCAGGGAGCGACTGGCCACGCATGATCGTTATGAGGCGCACGCCATCGCCTTTCGGCATGGCGCCTATTACACGGCATTGCTGGGGCAGCTCGGCACGACTCCCGACGAGATATTCGAACGTTCGGCCCGACTGGCCAGTCAGCTGGGCAATATCCGCAGCGCGCTGGAATGGAGCTTTGGGCCGGATGGCGATCCGGGCCTTGCGTTACCCATGGCCGCCGCCAGCGCGCCCTTGTTCCTGCATTTTTCGCTGCTGGTCGAATGCCGCACCTGGTGCGGTCGGGCCATCGAACTGCTTGAACTGGGCTATTTCGGCACGCCCACCGAGATGGAGCTGCAGGCGGCACTCGGCCTGGTGCTGATGTTTACGCGTGGAAACAGCGAGTCAGCCGAGAAGGCGTTGCTGCGTGCCATGGATATCGCCGTAACGCTTGGTGATCATGGCTCCCAGCTTCGTTTGCTGGGTCGTCTGCAGATCTTTTACGAACGCATTGGCGACTTTGCATCGTCGCTGGCCTGGGCGGAGCAAGCGATGGGTGTCGGTGACGCCATCGGCGAGCCCGAGGCCATTTCGGTGGCCGCGTCGCTTGCCGGTGTTTCGCATCACCTCCTGGGCAATCAGGTCCTGGCGCGCAGCGAACTGGAAAAAGCGCTCAGGCACAGCCAGCCGCCGCGTCGCAGTCACACCATCCATTACGGCTTTGACCACCGCAACCGCACCGGCCTGGCACTGGCACGCACCCTCTGGCTGCAGGGCTATCCTGATGAAGCCCGCGCATGGGCGGAGCGGGTCGAGCGTGATGCGGCGGCATTGAACCACCCGGTGACGCACTGCATCGCGCTGGTGTGGACGCTGGGCATCTATACCTGGCTCGGTGATCTCGAACGCGCCGAGGTGGCGCTGCAGACCTTCGCCCATCTGGCCGAATCCAACATGCTCGCGCCGTACATCGCGGCGACGCCGGGCATGCGGGCGGCCATTCGCATTCGTTCCGGCAATGCGGGTGATGCGGGTGATGCCATCGGCTGGCTAGAGGACAGCCTTTCGCGGCTGCATGGCATGCGCTATGAGTTGTTGACGTCGACCTTCGAAACGGCATTGACCGAAGGCTTGATCCTGAGCGGCCGCTTTGATGAGGCGGCCAGACTCATCGATGGGACCATTCATCATTGCCGGGCAAGCGGCGATGCCTATGCCTTGCCGGACCTCCTGCGCATCCGGTCGCGTATCTTCCGGGCTCAGGGGAATCCTGGAGCGGCGGTGGAATTGATTGAGGAGTCGCTGGCGATGGCTCGGGCGCAGGGTGCGCATGCCTGGGAACTGCGTTCTTCCACCGAGCTTGCCAGGGCGGCGCTGGAAGCGGGGCGCCCCGGTGAAGCCATCGAGATTCTCGGCCCCTGGCTGGCGTCGGCAAGGCAAGGTGCCAGCGGTCGGGATCAGCGCGACCTGCTGATGCTTTGGGACGATGCACAAAGGCGCATGCAGCCCGTCTGAGTGATTCGAGGTGGATGGTCAGTCGCGCCGTTCGTCCTCGATCTCGCGCAGGAAGGCCAGCACCTCGATGGTCCTTCCCGCGTTCACCAGTGCTTCGGCGGTCCGGCTATCCAGCTCACGGATCGGCGTGTCGCGATACCACGCAACGATGTCGCTGAGCCGGGGCTCAATGCGTACGGCAGCCTTGAAGATCGCGACGGCGGCATCGACGCGATCGTCCGGGCAATACCGGTTGAGGGTAGGAAGCGCCGCGTTGCGGAAGCGGTGTCTGGCATTGAGGAGCATGCTGGGCCTCGAGTGGGAAGGCGCCGAAGTCGCCTTGCGCCCCGGATTGAATCCTTCCCGCAACCCGCTGGCTATCGAACCAAGGTATCGCCTTACACCAATGTGTAATGGCGTCCGCGCCGTGTCTCTGCTGCAATAGGTATGCGCAGGGATGCCATGGATTGTGGCGAACCCCGTCCCCGCGTTCCCCGGTTGATGCAGGATAGCTACCTTGAACCACGACACCGACAAAGGCGCGGCCGTCTATTCGCCGCTGGTCCTGACGCTCTATGACGGATGGGTGCTGGGCTTTTCCAATCGTTACGCGTGGGAGTGCCCGACGCGCCAGGTGCTGTTGCCGTTCTTCAAGCTACACGCCGGACGCCACCACCTCGACGTGGGTGTCGGCACGGGTTACTACCCGGCGAAAGCGGAGTTTCCCAACTCGGCCAGGCTGACGCTGATGGACCTCAACGCGTCCAGCCTGCGTGCGGCCGACCTGCGGATCGATCGACCGTCCACTCGCACGATGCAGCACGATGTCATGACGCCGCTGCCCGTTGGCGACGAGGGCGCATACGATGCCATCTCCCTGTTCTATCTGCTCCATTGCCTGCCGGGAAACATGGCGGACAAGGCGCGTGTGTTTGGACACCTGAAGTCGAAGCTGCGTCCCAGTGGCGTGTTGTACGGCGCCACCATCCTGGGTGATGAGGCGAATCACAATCGCATCGGCCGCAAGCTGATGGACGTCTACAACCGCAAAGGCATTTTCGGCAACCGGCAGGATACCCGCGAGGGGCTTGAGCAGGCCCTCAAGCAGCACTTCGATGAAGTGAACATCCAGCTTGCCGGCAAAGTGGCGCTGTTCGAGGCGCGCTGGCCGAACTAGCCGGCGGTTTCCATCGACGCGCCAAGCTGATCCGCCATCTTCACGAGATCGGGCACCGAGCGTGCGCCCATCTTGCGCATGACCTTGCCGCGGTGGGCCTTCACGGTGATCTCGCTGATACCCAGCACGCCGGCAATCTGCTTGTTGAGGCGACCGGCCACCACCATGGAAAGCACTTGCTGCTCACGCGGTGTCAGCGAGGCGTAGAGCTCGCGAAGCGTTCGCAAGTGTGCCTGATGGCTCAGGGAATGTCGGCTTGATTCGATGGCATCGGTGATCGCGCGCAGCAGCACGTCGTGGTCATACGGCTTGGTCAGCACCTCGGCCGCACCCGCTTTCATCGCGCGCACGGTGAGGGGAACATCGCCGTAGCCGGTAATGAAAATGATCGGCATGCCCGGCCGGTCAGCGGCAATGCGTTCCTGCAGGTCGAGCCCGTTGAGGTCCGGCAGGTTGACGTCGAGGAGGAGGCAGCTGGGTCCGTCGGCGCGTGGCAGGGCAAGAAAGGCCTGCGCGGATGCGAGCAGGATGGGATGCCAGCCCGCATGCCGGATAACCAGCTCCAGCGATTCGCGCACGGAGAGGTCATCGTCAACCACGTAGACGACGGGCGTGTCGGTTGCCATGGATGCAAGCCTGGGTGCGTGCGCGGGACGAGCGGGTGAAGGGAGCATGCCATGGGTCCTCATGGGGTCGACGGGCCGGGGCTGACGGGCAGGGCGGTGCTCAGTGCGCGCAGCAGGGCCGCTTCACTGAATGGCTTGAGCAGGCAATCCACTGCACCCTGGTTCATCAGTCGCGGGCGTTCGGCGGCGTCGGCGTGGGCCGTGATGAAAATGACGGGAAGCGCATGTCCGCGACGATGAAGTTCGCGTTGCAGGTCTGGTCCGCACATGCCAGGCATTGCGACGTCAAGAATCAGGCAAGCCGTGGCTTCGATCTGCCCGGAGTCGAGAAAGGCTTCGGCCGAAGCATAGGCGTGCACGGCGAAACCAAACTCCCGCAGAAGGTCGGGAAGGGATTCGCGGACGGACTCGTCGTCATCAACAACTGCGATGAGCAAGGGGGCACCCATCAAGGCGTTTCCCCGAAGCGAGGCGCCAGGAGCGAAGCATCCACCCGAATCGGGCCATGCGCCCGATCCGGTACGGCGCTGACCGACCAGGCCGGCAGGGCGAAGGTGAAGCAGGCGCCGGGGCCGTCGTTGGCCGATGCCCACAGCTCGCCACCATGGTTCTCGAGGATCGACCGACTGACCGAAAGGCCGATGCCCATGCCCGAAGCCTTGGTGGTGTAGAACGCGTGGAACAGACGCTCGCTGTCCTGTGCCTCGAAGCCGGAGCCGTTGTCGCGCACCGCCAGGTAGACACGCCCCTGGCCGTCAACGCCGGTGGTGACACGCAGGTGGTGCAGGCGTCCATCGATCGACCGCATGGCATCGGAGGCGTTGAGAATCAGGTTCATGATCACCTGCTGCAACTGGACGCGGTCGCCGCGAACGGCGGGCAGTTCGTCGGTAAATTCGGGTTGCAGCACGACGCTGTTGCGCTGGAGTTCGCCCAGCAGCATCGCCAGTACTTCGCGCGTCGCCTCGTTGAGATCCACCGGCTCCGGTGCCAGCTCCTTCTTGGCGAACAGCGCGCGCAGGCGCTGGATCACTTCGGAAGCGCGGTTGCCGTCACGTATCGTGCGACGCGCCGTTTCGCGCGCGCCGTCGACATTGGGCGGGTCGGCCGCAAGCATGCGCAGACAGGTGTTGGCGTTGGTGATGATGCCGGCAAGCGGTTGGTTCACTTCATGGGCAATGGACGCGGTCAGTGCGCCAAGGCTCGCCACGCGCGCCACGTGCGTCAGTTCGGAACGCACCTTGCCCAGCGTCTCCTCGGAGTGCCAGCGTTGCGAGACATCCTGGACGGCGGCGATGTACGACAGGCCACCCTCATCGTCCCGATTCGCATGCGCCACCAGACGGACGTGCTTGATACGACCGTCCGGCATCATCAGTCGATGCTCCTGTTCGAAATCGCGTCCGTCCAGGCGCTGCCGCGTCAGCATGTCGTGCACCAGCGGCAGATCTTCCGGATGGATGCGGGCATAGATCATCTCGAAATTCGGTTCGATGCCCGGCGCGATTTCCATGATGCGGTAGATCTCGTCGGACCAGACGATCTCATCGGTAGCGACGCGCCAGGAGAACGTGCCGGTCTGGCTCAGGCGCTGCGCCTTGGCGAGGAACGCTTCGCTTTGCTTCAGCGCGGATTCCCAATAGGCGCATTCGATGGCGATGTGGATCAGATGCGTAAAGCGTGCAATCAGCGCCTGATGCATGGGCTCCGGAGCGCGAGGCTGTCGGAATCCAATGGAAAGGACGCCCGCCACCTGGCCCGCGACGCACGTGATGGGCGTGGACCAGTTGGCGTGGATCCCGCTGGCCATGGCCTCGGCACGCCAGTCGTCCCAGCGCGGCTCAGCGCGAAGGTCCACCGAGATCACGGAACTGACATGGAGCGCCGACCACGCCATGGGGTCGTCGCTCGCGCGCGCCGGGCGTCCGGTAACACGCTCGATCAGTGCCGACGGAACATGCGGCGCCGCGCCCGCCTGGAGATAGAGCAGTGCACCCTCTTCGCGCGCCGGCTGCGATCGACGCGGGTCGACCAGCACCACGCTGCAAAGCGCGCCGTCCATGACCGTTTCGATCAGGCGACAGACTTCATCAAGGATATGCGGCAGCGGCGCGGTGCGCGCCATCATGGCCAGCAACTTCTTTTCGCCGGCAAGCAACATTTCCGCCTGCTTGCGATCTTCGATGTCCGTATTGGCGCCATACCACTTCACGACGTGGCCCCAGCCGTCACGTTGCGGCGTCGCGCGGATCAGGAACCAGCGATAGACACCATCGTGGCGGCGCAGGCGCGCTTCATATTCGCCTGGCTGTCCGGATTCCAGCAGCGTTTGCCAGTAAACGGCCAGCGCAGGCGCGTCATCCGGATGCACGGCCGCGGTCCACCCATAGCCGTAGCAATCGTCCAGCGTCATGCCGGTGTACTCGCTCCAGCGCTGATTGAGGAAGTCAACGCTACCGCTCGCGTCGGTGCTCCACACAAAGCCGGGTGTTGCGTCGAGAATGCTGCGCAGACGATCTTCGGAGAGGCGAAGCTGGTCGAGCGCCTGCTCGATCGATCGCTGCGAGCGCATGCGTTCGATGGCGATGCCGGCGATATGGTTGAGCTGCCCAATGAGCGCCAGGTCCCGCGCGGTCGGTGAAGTAGGGCGATCAAAGTAAATGGCGAAAACGCCGATCGTTTCCCCCGAGGCTGCGATCACGGGCGTCGACCAGCACGCGCGCAGTCCGTGCGCCATGGCCAGTGCCGGCCAGTGGGTGGAGGCCCAGCGGGTTTCGTTGGTGAGGTCCGGCGCAATGACTTGCTCGCGCAATCGAACGGCCATGGGGCAGGGCCCCACGTCCACGCCGATGGCGCAGCCGGAAATGACTGAAACGAAGTTGGCCGGCAGGTGGGGGCCGGCAGTCGATTCCATGCGGGTGCCGGTGGGGTCGAGCAGCATCACGCTGCAACGGCATCCGGTGAAGGTGTCTTCGACCAGATGGCAGAATGCGTCAAGGATCTCCGCGCGTGAACGTCCCTGCGCAACGCGTTCGAGCAAGGCTTTTTCGCCGGCCAACAGTACATCGCCGCGCTTTTGGTCTTCGATATCCGCGTCCACCAGAAACCAACGGGCGATCTTTCCCTCGCTGTCGCGCAGCGGCAGGCCTTGCACGTGGAACCAGCGGTAGGCGCCATCCGCGCGTCGGACGCGATGGACAAACTCATAGGGCTCGCCCGTTGCTACGGCGTGTTTCCAGGTGGCGATGGCGGCGAGCATGTCATCAGGGTGGACGGTGTCGATGGCGTTCCAGCCCAGGAGCTGCTCGAGCGTGGCCCCGAGGTACTCGCGTGCATAGCGGTTGAAATATTCACCTTGTCCCGTGGCATCGGCCAGCCCGATGAAGGCGGGGATGCTGTCGACAATCGCGCAGAGATTGATGTCGCGTACGTCGGTGGGCGTCGAGGGAAGGTAGGCCTCGATGTCGGTGGCCATGCCATGCCATTGGATGATCGTGCCCGTTTCATCTTTGGCCGGGCACAAGCGCAGGGCAAAGGCACGGTAGCTGCCGTCGAATCGCCGCAAGCGGGCCCGCATTTCGATGAGCTCGCCCGGATGCCACCAGCGCTTGAGCAGTGCGCCCAGATCCTCCGGGTGCATCACCGCAGGCCAGCCATCAGCGGCAGCCGCTTCCACACTTTGGCCGGTGTACTCGCACCATGCCCGATTGACGTGATCGACACGCCCGTCGGGTAGGGCAGTCCACACCAACCCAGGCAGCGCATCGAGGACGCTGCTGAGTTCATTCTTCATACCGGCCTCACTCGGCGATCGCCGTCTGTCGAGCATGCGCCAGGTGCGCGCGCGGGGACATCATACTTTGGTGTCGGTTGGCGCCGGCACCCACATACCAAGGTATCGACCGATACCAACGTGCAATCGCCCCGTCCTGGCAGGCCTGCTTTGATCGTTCGCCGTTCCACCCCGGAACGTGACATTCGATCATCTGAAGGATTCCGCCATGACGCCCGAAAAGGTTCTCTACACCGCCAAGGTCCACACCACCGGCAACCGCGACGGCGGCACCTCGCGCAGCAGTGATGGCCTGCTGGATATCCACCATGCGCTGCCGGGCTCGGGCAAGGGCACCAACCCGGAGCAGCTGTTCGCAGCGGGATGGTCAGCCTGCTTCGACGGCGCGATGAACATTGCCGCGCGCCGCATGAAGGTCGCGTTGCCGCCGGAACGCGCCGTGGATGCCGAAATCGACCTGTGCATGACGGGCGACGACTACTTCCTGCAAGCGCGTCTCAACATCAGCTTGCCGGGCCTCGATGCGGAAACGGCTCGTGCCATCGTCGATGCGGCTCACCAGACCTGCCCGTACTCCAAGGCCACGCGCGGCAATGTCGCGGTGACCATCAACGTCGCCTGAGGAGGCTGGTCATGAGCGACAGCAAGAGTCTGGCCGGCAAGTTCGCACTCGTCACCGGCGGATCGCGCGGCATTGGTGCGGCCATCGTGCGGCGCCTTGCGCAAGACGGTGCGGCGGTGGCATTCACCTACCAAAGTGCAGAAGCACCGGCGCAGGCGCTGGTCGCGGCCATCGAGGCAAAGGGCGGCAAGGCAACGGCCATCAAGGCCGACAGTGCCGATCCGGCCCAGGTCAAACGCGCGGTGGAACAGGCCGCCCGTCATTTCGGGCGCCTCGACATCCTGGTCAACAACGCGGGCGTGCTCAGCCACGGCACGGTCGACCACTACGAGCTGGCCGAATTCGATCGCGTGCTCTCCGTGAACGTCCGCGCCGTCTTCGTTGCCGTGCAGGCCGTCTTGCCCTACATGGGCGAGGGCGGTCGCATTATCACCACGGGTAGCGTGGCCGGTGTGCAGACCAAGTTTCCTGGTGCGTCCGCGTACTCGATGAGCAAGGCCGCCGTGGCCGGCCTGACGCGCGGCCTCGCACGGGATCTCGGTCCGCGCGGTATCACCGTCAACAACGTGCAGCCCGGTCCGACCGAAACCGACATGACCGATGACGAAGCCGTGCGCGACATGCTGCGCCCGATCCTCGCCCTGGGTCGCCTGGGCACGGGGGACGAAGTAGCCAGTCTCGTCGCTTTCCTCGCCCGACCCGAAGCCTCTTTCATCACCGGCGCCGCGCTTAACGTCGATGGCGGCTATCTGGCGTGAAGCGATCGATACCGACGATCTGATGTAACCCGCGCGGTTTCCGCAACGAAGACTGCATGACGCACGGAACCCACCTTCCCCAAGGAGCACCACCATGTCCCCCATTCGTTCGAATACCCATCCGTCGCTTGCGCGTCGCGCGCTGATGCTTGCCTGCCAGGTGGCGCTGGTGGCAGCCGTCAGCATGGCAGTGACCTCGACCCAGGCCGCGGATGCCCCGGCGGCTGCGGTCAAAAACGACAGCAGCATTCGTCCTTACCCGATCCACATTCCGCAGTCGCAGATCGATGACCTGCGTAAACGCATCGCCCAGACGCGCTGGCCTGACAAGGAAACCGTGCGTGACGAATCCCAGGGCATCCAGCTGGCGGAGGTGAAGGATCTCGTCGCCTACTGGGGCAAGGGATACGACTGGCGCCGCATCGAGAAGCAGCTGAATGCGCTGCCGCAATTCGTCACCACCATCGACGGCATCGACATCCAGTTCATTCATGTGAAGTCGCGCGTGCCGGGCGCCATGCCGTTGATCCTCACGCATGGCTGGCCGGGTTCGCCGCTGGAATTCCTGAAGACGATCGGGCCGCTGACCGATCCGGTGGCCTACGGCGGCAAGCCGGAAGATGCATTCGACGTGGTTATTCCGGCGATCCCGGGCTACGGCTTCTCGGGCGTCCCCACCGAACTGGGTTGGAATCCCGAGCGCGTCGGACGGGCCTGGGACGTGTTGATGAAGCGCCTGGGTTACACGTATTACGTGTCGCAGGGCGGTGACCACGGCTCGGTGATTTCCGATGCCATGGCGCGCCAGGCACCGAAGGGCCTGCTGGGCATCCATCTGAACATGCCGGCCACGATCCCCGCCGAGCTGGTCAAGCCCATAAATGCCGGTGATCCGGCACCGGCCCATCTGAGTGCTTCCGAAAAGCGCGCGTATGAGTCGATGAGCACGTTCTTTGGCCGCAACGCAGCGTACGGCGGCATGATGGTGACGCGACCGCAGACCGTCGGTTACCTGCTGTCCGATTCGCCGAGTGCGACAGCGGCATGGCTCTACGAGAAGATTGCCGAGTGGACCGACAGCAACGGCCATCCCCAGACGGTGCTGAGCCGCGATGAGATCCTCGACGACATCACCATCTACTGGCTGACCAATACGGGCGCGTCCTCGTCGCGCTTCTACTGGGAAAACAACAACAACAATTTCAGCTCCGCCGCGCAGAAGACCCGCGACATCAAGGTGCCGGTGGCGATCACGGTGTTTCCGCACGAAATCTATCGCGCGCCGGAAAGCTGGTCGAAGCAGGCTTACCCCTCGCTGTACTACTTCCACGAAGCGTCGAAGGGTGGTCACTTCGCTGCGTGGGAACAGCCGCAGCTGTTCGCCGAAGAGCTGCGCGATGCATTCCGTCCGCTGCGCAAGGACGCAGCAACGCACGCAGCCAGTGCCGCGCCATGAAAGTGATCCGCACGTACGCCACCCGCCTCGCCGCCGAAGTGGCGAGGCTCGCGCTGGACGGGGCCGGTATTCCGGCCCTGGTGGTCGGCGTCGACATCGGCATGGAAGGCGGTGGCGCGGGCGTGCAGTTGCTGGTGCCCGAGGCTTTGGCCGACGACGCCCGGCTGCTGCTCGGCCCGACGGCGTAACGCGTTATCCACTCACATCACGGGAGTCACATTCATGTCCCTCAAGCAACGTCCCATTCTGGCCACCCTGGTCCTTGCCGCCGCTCAGTGGGGCACGGTTGCCGCGGTGCAGGCGACCGACATCGCCTCGCCATCGACGGCGAGCCAAAGTCCGCTGGGCGAGTTGAAGCAGGTTAAAGCAGGCGTCCTGAGCGTGGGTTACGCCGAACTGGGTCCTGCCAAAGGTCCCGTCGTCATCCTGCTGCACGGCTGGCCTTACGACATACACAGCTACGACGTCGTGGCGCCCGCGTTGGCGGCGAAGGGCTATCGGGTACTTGTGCCGTTTGCGCGCGGTTACGGCGCAACGCGCTTCCTTTCCGATGCGACGCCACGCAACGCCGAGCCGGCCGCTCTTGGCAAGGATGTCATCGACTTCATGGACGCGCTGAAGATCGATCGCGCCGTCATCGGTGGTTTCGATTGGGGTGCACGTTCGGCCGATATCGTGGCCGCCCTGTGGCCCGAGCGCGTGAAAGCCCTGGTATCGGTCAGCGGCTATCTGATCGGTAGCCAGGAGGCAGGCAAGCAACCGCTGCCGCCGAAGGCAGAGCTGCAGTGGTGGTACCAGTTTTATTTCGCCACGGAGCGCGGCGAGCAGGGCTATGCGAAATACACGCACGATTTCGCCAGGCTGATCTGGCAACTCGCGTCGCCGCAATGGAAGTTCGATGACGCGACCTTCGATCGCAGCGCCGTGGCGCTGGACAACCCGGATCAGGTGGCGCTGGCCATTCATAACTACCGCTGGCGGCTGGGCCTGGCCGCGGGGGAGGCGAAGTACGCCGGGCTTGAGAGCCGCCTGGCTAAGTTTCCGACCATCAGTGTGCCGACGATCACCATGGAAGGCGACGCCAATGGCGCCCCGCACCCCAATGCCGATGCCTACCGAAAGTTTTTCACCGGCAAGTACGAGTACCGGCTGATCACTGGCGGCATCGGCCACAACCTGCCGCAAGAGGCGCCGCAAGCCTTCACCCAGGCCGTGATTGACGCCGATCACCTCTGAACCACGGGAGCGCCTGGATGAAACCCCATCAGCTTGTTCTGCTCGCGGCGAGTTGCTGTTCCGTGTTGCTTGCCTCCGTGGCGATGGCCATGCAGGCATCGCCACCGAAAGAGGCGTCGCCGATTTATGGCGTCACCCTGCCTGACGGGTATCGCCAGTGGCAGTTGATCGCCCCGGCCCAGGAAGGTGCGCCGCTCAATGAGTTGCGCGCCGTGCTCGGCAATCGAACCGCGATCAAGGCCTACCAATCCGGCGCACAACCGTTTCCCGACGGCACCGTGCTGGTGAAGCTCGCATGGAAGCACGAGCAGTCGCCGGAGTTCGAATCGGCGTCCATTCCCGGCGATGCGACCACGGTGCAGGTCATGGTGAAGGATGCGAAGAAATATGCGTCGACAGGCGGCTGGGGCTACGGCCGCTTCGTCCGTGGCAAACCCGCGGACGAAGCCCAGCACAAGACCTGTTTCGCCTGCCACGAAGCACGCGCCAAAGCGCGCGACTACGTCTTCACGCGCTACGCCCCGTAATGCCGCTTGGCGAGCACAGGGAGGTGCTCCATTCCCATCAGGTCGTTATTCCCGCGAAGGCGGGCATCCCGTTGCGACCACGTCAATTCACTGCGACCACGCCCCAAGGACCCTCATGAAACGCACCCTCATCACCCTCATGGCCGCCGCTGCCATCCTCACCGGCACTGCCGCCTTCGCGCAGATGAAGAAACCCGACAAGCCCTATATCGTCCTGGTCCACGGCGCCTTCGCCGACGCGACCAGTTGGGACGGCGTCGCGAAGATCCTCCGCAAGGACGGCTACCACGTCATTGCCGCCGCCAATCCGCTGCGCAGTGTCAAAGGCGATGGCCAGTACATCGGCAGCCTTGTCGAGGCACTCAAGGACCCGGTTGTGCTGGTGGGCCATTCCTACGGGGGCAGCGTGATCACCGAGGCCGCCAACGGCCATGCCAACGTCAAGGCGTTGGTCTATGTGGCGGCCTTCTCCCCCGAGACCGGTGAATCGGCCGTCGAGCTGTCGGGCAAGTTCCCCGGCAGCACGCTGGGGCCCACGCTTTCGCCTCCCGTGCCGCTCGCCGATGGCGGCAAGGATCTCTATATCCTGCAAGACAAGTTTCCCGCGCAGTTCGCGGCAGACGTTCCAGTGGCGCAGGCCAGCCTGATGGCCGTCGCCCAGCGTCCGGTGACCGAGGCCGCTCTCAATGAAAAGAGCGGGCAGGCCGGCTGGAAGCAGATCCCGTCGTGGCACATCTATGGCTCGGCGGATAAGAACATCCCGCCCGCAGCGATGGCCTTCATGGCGAAGCGAGCGCAAGCGCGGGATACCAAGGTGGTCAGCGGCGCCTCCCATGTCGTCATGGTGTCCCACCCCGTTGAAGTGGCGAAGATGATCGAAGAGGCGGCCTCAGCCCCTTGATATCCATGGCGGAAGGGGGCCCCATCGGGGTTCCCTTCGGGCCCTTCCTGCAGGCAGGCGGGGCGCATGGTCGCAAGCCTCGCGACAGTTTCATTCATCCTTAGGTGGCAATAAGTCAAGTCAGAAACCTGACGCAGTGCGCGTCAAAAATGTGAATCACATCGCAGACTGAGCATGTGAAGGTGTTGTGAAGGCCGTCAATTCGACCTTAAAGCCATTGGCACACTAGTTGCTATGGCGCCCCTACCGCCAGGAGGGCCGACCGCATGTCGGCCAATTGGCACCGTCAGCCGTAGGGGAAAAATAAGTGAATCGTGTCTTCCGTGTGATCTGGAGTTGCTCGCTCGGTCAGTTCGTCGTTGCGTCCGAACTGGCCCGTTCGAAAGTGAAGGGATCTCGCTCGACGAGTGAGTCAAACAAGGTCCTCGGCAAGTGGGGGTTGATGGCCGCAGGTGTCTGCCTGGCCCTGGGCATGGCCCCGGCTGCCATGGCGCATACGACGTCGATCGGTTACGCGAACTCGGGTAACAACTCGCTTTCGTTCTACTACGGCACCTACCACTCGATCGCGGATACCTATTTCAACGAGGGCCAGCTCCACCTGGTGAACTCGACGGGTACCTTCGATCAGACTGTTCAGTTCAGCATCCTCACCAGCGACAAGCCGGCGGGCCTGGTGGACGGCGATACCAACTTCTATTCGGGCGCGGTCAACTACCTGTCGGGCAACGAAGCCGACATCGGCCAGGGGCGCGTCATCCTGAACTGGCAGGGCGTGACCTTTACCGGTCTCACGGCGGGTACCTACACGTTTACCTACGTGCCGATCCAGAACCCGACCCAGGTGTGGGAGCCGATCAACAACGCCATCCTCAGCAACACCGTCACGATCATCACGGCCGACCTGAGCACCGCGCACCGCATTGGCGAAGGCGAGGTTGTCGACCAGACCTATGACACCGATCCGATGATCATGGACGGCGGCAAGGAGCGCAGCACGGCAGACGGCACGCTCGAGCAGATCGTCAGCATCACCGGCAAAAACGGCACGTTCGATACCAACGATCACGACCTGACCATCTCGGGCGACATCGACGGCCGCGGCGACCTGATCAAGGAAGGCGAGGGCACCCTCTACATCCGTGGCAACAACACCAACACCGGCGACACGGTGGTGAAGGGTGGTGCAGTGAATGTCGAGCGCGATTCGCAGCTTGGCGACACGCACGCCGACGTCGTGCTCGATGGCGGCACCCTGCAGTGGGGCAACCAGTTCGATCTCGATGCCAACCGCGACATCATCATCGGCAACAACGGCGGCACGCTCGATACCAACGGCTATGACACCACCGTCAGCCAGGGCATCTCCGGCACCGGCGACCTGACCAAGACAGGCGAGGGCTCGCTGACCCTGGACGGTCACAACACCTACACCGGCGGCACCCACGTCGATGGCGGCGATCTGGTCGTCGGCAGCAACAGCAACCTGGGCAACGGCCGCCTGACGGTTGGCGACGACGCCACCGCCACGCTCAACAACGGCGCGCAGACGGTCGCCGGTATCGATGGCAACGGCGACATCGTGCTGAACGGCACGACGCTCACCACCAACGGTACGAATGACGCCAACTTCAGTGGTGACATTTCCGGCACCGGTGGCCTGGTGAAGAACGGCGACTACACCCAGGTGCTCAGCGGTAACAACTCCTACACGGGCGGCACGACGCTCAACCAGGGCACGCTGGAGATCTCGGCCGACAACAACCTTGGTCACGCCGGCGATACGCTGGTGCTCAACGGCGGTTCGCTGCACACCGCGGGCGATGTCGATTCGACGCGCGACCTGACGGTCAACGGTGGCTCGATCAACGTCGATGCCAACACCGCGTTCCAGACCTCGGGTGATGTCACCGGCACCGGTGGTCTGATCAAGAACGGCGAAGGCTCGATGTCCCTGACGGGCGACCTGTCGCAGTCCGGTGGCACCACGATCAACAACGGCACGCTCGTCCTGTCGGGTGACAACACCTACACCGGCGGCACCACGGTCAACGGCGGTACGCTGGAAGTGTCGTCCGACACGAACCTCGGCCATGCCGGCGACACGCTCGTGCTCAACGGCGGCTCGCTGCACACCACGGGCGACGTCGACTCGACGCGCGATCTGACGGTCAACGGCGGCTCGATCAACGTCGATGCCAACACCTCGTTCCAGACCTCGGGTGATGTCACCGGTACCGGTGGTCTGGTCAAGAACGGCGAAGGCTCGATGTCCCTGACCGGCGACCTGTCGCAGTCCGGTGGCACGACGGTCAACAACGGCACGCTCGTCCTGTCGGGTGACAACACCTACACCGGCGGCACCACCGTCAACGGCGGCACGCTGGAAGTGTCGTCCGACACGAACCTCGGCCATGCCGGCGACACGCTCACGCTCAACGGCGGCTCGCTGCATACCACGGGCGACATCAACTCCTCGCGCGATCTCACCGTCAACGGTGGCTCACTCGACATCGACGGCAACACGCATGTCGTTACCTCCGGCGATGTGAGCGGCACCGGCGGCCTGGTGAAGAACGGCGAAGGCTCGCTGTCGATCAGCGGTGACCTGTCCCAGTCCGGTGGCACGACCGTCAATGACGGCCTGCTCGTGCTCTCCGGCAACAACACCTACACCGGCGGCACCACGATCAATGGTGGCACCATCGAAGTGTCGGCCGACGAGAACCTCGGTCACGACGGCGATACGCTCGTGCTCAATGGCGGTTCGCTGCACGCTACCGGCAACATTGATTCGACGCGCGATCTGGAACTTAACGGCGGCACGCTGGATATCGACGGCGGCAGGACGTTCCAGAGTTCGGGTGACGCGACCGGTACCGGCGGCCTGGTCAAGAACGGCGAGGGCATCTTGTGGCTCAGCGGCAACCTGTCGCAGTCGGGTGGCACGACGCTCAACGACGGCGCCCTCGTGCTCTCGGGCAACAACACCTACACCGGCGGCACGACGATCAACGGCGGCGTGCTGGCGATTTCGTCGGATGCCAATCTCGGTCATGCGGGCGATGCGCTCACGCTCAACGGCGGCGTACTGGTCGCCACCGGTGACGTCAACTCGGCGCGTGATATGGCCCTCAACGGCGGCGCGCTTTATGTCGACGGCAACAGCACCTTCAGCAATACGGGTAACGTGACTGGCACGGGTGGCCTGGTGAAAGACGGGACGGGCACGTTGTCGCTCGGCGGTTCGCTCTCGCACAGCGGCGGAACCACCGTCAACGATGGCAACCTGGTGCTCTCGGGCAACAACAGCTACACGGGCGGCACGCAGCTCAACGGTGGCACGCTGACCATTTCCAGCGATGCCAATCTGGGCAACGCCAACGGCGGCCTTACCTTCAACGGTGGCAGCCTGCACACCACGGGCAACGTCGATACCTCGCGCAACATCATCCTCGACAAAACCGCCAACATCGTCACCGATGCCGGTACGAGCCTTGTGTCGCATGGCGACGTCAGCGGTACTGGCGGGCTGGTGAAGAATGGCGCGGGCACGCTGGACATCGCCGGCACGGCCTCGCATTCGGGCGGCACGACGGTCAACGATGGCACCCTGGTGCTGTCGGGCAACAACACTTACACGGGCGGCACGACGATCAACGGCGGCACGCTGAGCATCTCCAGTGATGCCAACCTTGGCGATGCCTCCGGTGATGTGCTTTTGAACGGCGGCACGCTCCAGGTTACCGACACGATGACGACGCAGCGCGACATGGTCATCGGCACCAACGGCGGCGCGATTGACACGGGTACCGGCGCCACGCTGTACCAGCAGGGTTCGATTTCGGGCAACGGCACGCTGGTGAAGCAGGGTGGCGGCACGCTCGTGGTCAGCGGCTCCAACACGTTCACCGGTGGCACGCTGGTCGACGGCGGTGCGATTCGCATCGATACCGGCTCGTCGCTCGGCACCGGTGACATCATCCTGCGCGGCGGCATCCTGGAAACCTACGCCACGCTCGGCACGGGTCAGCGCGTCATTGTCAGCGGCGACTCCGGCGTGAACGTGTCGGCAGGCACCACCACGGTGCTCTCCGGTGATATCAACACCGACGGCCAGTCGGGCTGCTTCGTCAAGAGCGGCGCGGGTTCGCTCAGCCTCACCGGCAACTCGAACCTTGCCCAGGGCACCTGCGTGCAGAACGGCACGTTGCGCGCCAACGGCAACCTCGACAGCTCGTTCGTCACGGTGGATGCGATCGCCGCCTTGCGCGGCACGGGCACGATTCGTGGCCCGGTCAGCGTCAGCGGTCGCCTCGCCCCGGGCAATTCGCCGGGTACGCTGGTGGTGGAAGGCCCGGTCACGATGAACGCCGGCAGCGTGTTCGAAGCCGACATCGACGGCCTCGGCACGGGCACGGGCGCCGGCAACTATTCGCGACTGCTGGTCGTGGGTGCAGGCAACCCGTTCTTCGCCAATGGCACGCTGGAGCCGCTGCTGCGCGGCATCACCGGTGATGCCAGCAACACCTACACGCCGTCGCTGGGCGATACCTATCGCATCGTGACGGCCGAGGGCGGCATCGTCGGTCGCTTCAGCAGCGTGACTCAGCCGACGGCTGGCATGACGCCGGGCGCGCGCTTCGTGGCCTTCTACGACGTGGGCAACAGCCACAGCATCGACCTGCGCGTGATTCCCAACGCGTACGGCGACCTCCTGGGCAAGGGTGCCACGAAGAACGCGCTCGCCGCCGCAGGTGCGCTCGATCAGGCGATGAACGCGCAGGTGGCAGGCACGGGCAACAACTACAGCGCCACGATGTATGGCCTAAGCTCGATGAAGTCCGGCGACATTGCCGGCGTGGTCAAGGCCATGGCGGGTGACGTCTTCGCTGACCAGGCGGCCTCGGCTCGCTCGGGCGGCCTGGCCATGCATCGCGATGCCGTGGATCATCTGAGCACCGATCACGTCGACACCGGTACGCTGGCCTGGGCGAACTTTACCCAGGACGGCCTGCGCTCCACGGCCGATGCCCAGGGCACGGGTTTCAACACCAGCACCAGCCGCCTCACCGCCGGTCTCGACCTGTATTCGAGCGAGAGCACCACCATCGGCGTCGCCGCATCGCACGGTGACAGCAACGTCATCGCCACCGGCGGCCGCGGCAACATCCGTGGTAACGCAGGCATGATCTACGCACAGCAGAAGGCAGGCAGCGTGCTGATCGACGGCATGCTGGCCCGTGGTTCCGAGCGCTGGACCTCGCATCGCAATGACCCGCTGGGCCAGGGCGAACTGGAGTCGCGCGCCGATGGTCACAGCACCACGGCCAGCCTGACGGTCCGTCTGCCGATGGATGCCGGTTCGTCGCGTATCGAGCCGTACGTGGGCGTGGTGTGGCAGAAGATCGAACGTGATGCCTTCAGCGAAACGGGCAGCTCGCCCCTGGCGTTGTCGCTCGACAGTCTGTCGCAGACCGGCACGCGTGGCGTGGTGGGCCTCAATGCCACCTCGCGCAGCATCGATCCGCTGGCCGTCGACTCGACCTGGCGCGTGGGCGTGGCCGCGGGTATGGATAGCAGTGGTTTGCTGTCGCCGACCGTGCGTGCACGCGTCGTGGGTCAGTCGTTCGACACCCGCGCACCGGACGCCGGCCGCGGCTTCGTGCAGGTCAATGCCAGTGGCACGATGCGCCTGAGAAAGCAGGCTTACCTCTACGGTGGCCTGACGGCGGAGCAGGGTTCGGGTCGTGCGGCTTATGGTGTCACCGCGGGCGTGCGCGTGTCGTTCTGATGAAGCGGGCGGTGTGGACGGAAGCAAGTGATCGCTTCCGTCCGCACCCATCCTTCATCAAGCCAGATAGGAAAAAAGGCGGGCACTGTGCCCGCCTTTTTCTGTGTTACGGATGCGCCAGGGCGAAGTCGATCGCCGCGCGGATGGCGGCCACCTGGGCATCGTTGCACTGCTGCGGCGTTGCACGCGGACTGTCGGGGTAGACCTCGGTCGTGGTCGCATAGCGTGCGTTGGTGATGCCCGCGCAGAGGTTCCACTTCTTCACCGGGAATTTGATTACGCCGGGCATCAACAGCGGCGAACCGATGATCTCGTCTCGTGCATCGGCCGGCGCGATATGCGTCACCTTCGCCACCGCATCGATGACGAAACGCTGGAACTCCGGCTGCGGCTGGTCGGCATCGTCAACCAGATAGAAACCGTCGGGGATCTCACCCGGCTCAAACGGCTTGCCGTCGCGCGAGGCAAGGGCAGGGCGAAACTCCGATTCATCGGAATCGGTGGTTTCGTGAAGGTCGATGTGCATGAGCGCGCGATCGCGCAGCGGCTCCAGCAGATCCACCAGCGCTGCCGATTCACCGGCCGGGCTGTGCTTGACGAAGTTGCGATTGGGATCGAGCGCGTTCGGGTTCCAGCGATGGATGCGCTCATAAGCCCAGGGGCTTACGCAAGGCACCACCAGAAGATTGGCCTTTCCGGCGTAATCGGAAGCGTGCTGCTCAAGGAACTGCAGTGCACCATGCACGCCACTGGTTTCGTAACCGTGGACGCCGCCGGTAACAATCATCAGGGGCAGGTCATCGCGCCAGTCGCGGCTGCGCACGACCAGCAACGAGAAATGCTCCGTGGCGTAGTCCGTGGCGCCATATTCGGTGACGTCGAAGCGATTCCGCAGCTTGTCGATGGCGCTGAGCACATCGTCTGCGTAGCTGCGGTGTTTGATTTGGCGTGCAAGCCACGCCGCGCGTTCTTCCGGCCCCCAGGGTTGGCCAGGGATGCCGACGGGATAGAAATGGCCGTTGCTCATGGATCGGATTCGAGGCGGAAAACGTCCACTCTAACATTGGAGGTACGGTGGCCCGTCTTCGGCTTTGCGCGAAGCTGGCGCCTTCGGTCACTCCCTGACCTGACGTCACAGCGGTGCGGGCGACCTCACGGTCGGCGCGGCGAAGGATTTGTGAGTTGTGACAGGCGTCTAGAGTAGAACGAGATGTGTAGAACAGGTCTTGCTCACCGAGACCACCGTGCGATGCCAGCCCCAAGGGGTCGATTCGCGCTCAAGTTTCCGGTGAGTTGGCCGTGGCTGCCGCCCCATGCGCTTGCCCTTGGCGTTTACCCTTGGCGCGTTCACCGTAGGCAGGTGGGGCTGGAGAGTCATGTCGACAACATGCCGTGAATGTGTCTCAACGCGCGTGCGATAGATGAATTCTCGAGAAGGTAATGTGAACTTCATTCACTTTTTGGCCATGACCTTACGCACACCTTACGAGAGCAAGAACTTTCGTATCATCCCTGAAACAGGGGGCGTCACCTCGCCCATATCCGAAGCGTTGGCCTCAGGCTGATGCTCGCACCGCTGCACGCGCGCATGGAAAGCAGCAGCGGTGGAGTCGGGAGATGAAAGTGCGAAACACAGTGACTCGTCGTAACGCCAACGTTTCCTACCCAAGTGACGCGTCAAAGCCGGACGCCACTTCCCGTTTCGCAAATCACGAGCACCTCCTGGCACCCCAAGCCACCGCACCGCCGCACGTGTTTCCTTAGCGCTCCCCGCGCGCTCCCACTGACGCGCGCGCCGCATCGACTGCGGATCCCCGTTTAGCGCTCTCGCATGCCTATCGCCCTCGGATAGCCCTTCGGCTACCCGGCACATCGCTTTGTTCTCAAAAATCTTGACAGGGAAAATTCATGAATCGCGTATTCCGCATTGTCTGGTCGCGCGCGTCCAATGCCTGGGTGGTTGCTTCTGAGTTGACGGAACGATGTGGCAAGGGTCGCGGTCGCGCCGGTGCTTCGGTCGACGAGCGCGCCGGATCGCGCTCGTCGGCGCATGCGTGGAGTTTGCGGATGGCCGTGCTTGCAGCACTGGTGTCGGCCTACGCGCCAGGCGCGCATGCAGCGGATCGCTACTGGGACGTCAATGGAGGGCAGGCGGGCAGCGGTGGCACCGGTACGTGGAATACCTCGACGCAATACTGGAACGCCGCCAACGATGGTGTCGCAGGCCCGTTCTACGCTTGGGACAACACGGCGCTCGACAGTGCGGTGTTCGCTGGCACAGCGGGTACGGTCACGCTCGGTGCACCGATCACGGCCAATAAGCTGACCTTCAACACCGCCGGCTATATCTTCAACGGCGGCACGCTGACATTGGCCGGCGCAACGCCGACGATTGTCGGTACGGCCACGATCAACTCGGTGATCGCCGGTACGGCCGGACTCACCAAGACCTCGGGCGGCACCCTTGCCCTGGGTGGGGTCAACACCTTCAGCGGTGGCATCAACCTGACGGGCGGCAGTATTTCCGTCACGAATGATGCAGCACTGGGCGTGGCCGGCAACGGCGTCACGATGGCCGCCGGCACAGGTCTGGCCGCGAGTGGCGGTCAGCTTGCGTCAACGCGCCTGGTGACACTTACCGGCGGAACAGTCAGCCTGGCCGGCAATGGTGTTGGCTACGCTCGCTTCAGTGGCGTCGGCAACGTCAACGCTGGCAGCGGCGTCACGATGGGCAATGCCGCCAGCGATTTCGATGGCATTGTCAACTTCTACACCGGTGGTACTTACGGGTTTCTTTCGGTCGGCAACATCGGTGAAGCCAGTGCTCTTGGCGCACCCTCCACGGCGGCCAATGGCCTCGTCGTGGTGCAGGCGGGTGGCGGTCTTGGCGGCACGTTGAATTACGGTGGTTCGGGCAATTCATCGAATCGCGACTGGCGCTTCGCGAATACTTCCAGTGGCGGCACCGCTTTCCGCAACATCGGCACGGGCGCGCTGACCCTGACCGGCAACATCGCCTTGACCAACACCTGGCTGCTCAGTCACAGCTTCCAGTCCGTGTCGGCCGACATGAACCTGCTGGGTGTAATCAGCAGCACGTCGGACAGGACGATCGTTTACACCGGTGGTGCAGGGCGCAACATCACGCTCGGCAGTGCCAATACGTACACCGGCGCGTCCAACGTCAATGCCATCACTGTGTATGCGCCGGTGTTGGCGGATGTCGGCGTTGCCAGTTCCTTCGGTACGGGCACGGCAGGCACGCTGAACCTCGTCAATGGCACGCTACGTTACACCGGTGGTGCCACGTCGTCCAACCATGGGATGACGACAGACGGTGCCAGCACTCTGGCCAATGACGGCTCCGGATCGCTCACGCTGAGCGGCGATATCGCGTATGTCGTCGGCGGCACGGATACGCTGACGCTGGGTGGCAGTTACATCGGCACGAACACGTTGAGCGGTGCCATCACGGGGACAGGTAACAGCAACCTCGTGATGAACGGCAGCGGCAACTGGTTGCTGAGTGGCGCGAATACGTTCAGCGGTACAACGACGGTGCAGTCCGGCACGCTTACGGCTGGCAGCACGTCAGCGTTTGGCCAGTCGAAGGGATTGGTTGTCAACGGCGGCACCCTGGACATCAATAATTTCGATATCGCGGCGCCATCGCTTGCCGGAACGGGCGGAACCGTCGCTCTGGGCAGCGGCACGCTCACGCTCAATGCCGCCACGGGAAGTACGGTCTATGGCGGCAACATCGCCGGCACCGGCGGCTTGACCAAGCTCGGCGCCGGCACACAAACGCTCACTGGCACCAATGCGTACACGGGCACCACATCGATCGGCGGCGGAACGCTCGCGCTGGATTTCACGGCCATAGGTGCGCCTGCTAGCAACATCATCCATAGCAGTTCTTCGCTCAACCTTGCCGGCGGCACGCTGTCGATCAAGGGCGGAACCGGCACCAGCGGTCAGACCTTCAACGGGCTGGACGTCACCGCGGGCAGTAACCGCATCAGCGCGACGGCCGGTACCGGCGGCACCCTTGCAACAAACCTCGGTGCGATCAACCGCACGGGTGGACTCGTCGACTTCGCCTTCAATGCCGGCAGCACCATCTTGACGACGCATGCCGACGGCGCATTGGGTGGCTGGGCAACCGTCAATGGCACCGACTACGCCCAGGTGAGTGGCGGGGTCATCAGTGCGTTCACGTCGTATGCCAACAAAGACGATGCGAGCCAGTGGCAGAACGGCGACATCGTCAGCGATGAAGGTGGCAATCCCAATACGCCTTACTTCGGTACAGTCAATGGCAATGTCGCGCTCGGCGGTCTGAAAGTTGCTGCCGCAGCCGGTTCGACGGTGACCGTCGGCGCCGCCAACACGCTCAGCGTGGATGGCAGCATTATCGTGTCGCCTTCCGCCGGTACGGCTTCGCAAACGATTCAGAACGGGTCCATCACCGGTGGCGCTGGTGGCAGCCCGCTGGGCGTGCTGCAGAATAGCGGCGGCACGTTCACCATCAATTCGAAGATCGTCGACAACGGCGGAGCCACCAGCTTCATCTCCGGTGGTTCGGGTACGGGCGTGGTGGCATTGACTGGTAGTAACACCTACACGGGTGCCACGACGATCAGTGGCGGCACGCTCAATATCACCAGCGTCGCCAACGGAGGCATCGCCAGCTCGATCGGCGCATCCACCGCCGCGTCCTCGAACCTCGTGCTGGAAAATGGCCGCCTGTATTACCAGGGGCCGAATGCCACAACCGATCGCGGCTTCACGCTCGTCAACGGGGGGCCGTCGCGCACGATCCAGGTGTACGGCACCGCCAATCTCACCTTTGGCGGCGTGGTGACAAGTCCTGACGATGCCGGGTTCATCAAGACGGGTGGCGGCACGTTGACACTCGCCAACGCGAATAATGACTTTACCGGCGTGGTCACCGTCAGCGACGGCGTGCTGTCGGTGGGCACGCTGGCCAATGGCGGTATGGCCAGCGGTATCGGTGCAGGCACCAGCGATGCGGCCAACCTCATCCTGCAAACGGGCGGCAGTCTGCAGTACACCGGTGGCACTGTCTCGACCGATCGCGGATTCACGCTGGCGTCTGGCGCGGGTCGCGTCGATGTGTCTCAGGCGGGAACGACATTGACCGACAGCGGCACGGTGATCGGTGCGGGCACGCTCAACAAGGATGGTGACGGCATCCTCGTGTTGTCAGGCACCAATACATACACCGGTGGCAATACCGTCAACGCGGGCACGCTGCGCGCCGGTTCCAACCAGGCCTTTGGTGGCGCGGCGAACGGCGCCGGTGCGGGGCGCATGACCGTCAATGCCGGCGCAACACTGGATCTGGCAGGCAACAAGGTCTGGGTGGGTGGCCTGCAAGGCGCGGGTAACGTCACGCTCGGTGCGGGCACGTTGCAGATCAACAACAGCGGTACGTTCACCGGTGCCATCAGTGGCACGGGCGGCGTGCAGCTGAGCGCGGGATCGCAAACCTTCAATGGTTGCGGCAGCAGTTACACCGGCGGCACGACGATCACTTCGTCGACCCTCTCCACGGATTGCCTTGCGAATGGCGGGCAGGCCAGCGGCATCGGCGCGTCAGGCAGCGCACCGGCGAACCTGACCATGAGTGGCGCCACGCTCATCTATACCGGCACAGACGTCTCAACGGATCGTGGCATACAGCTGCAGACCACCAGCAGCTTGAACGTCAGCAACGCCAGCACGACACTTGGCATCGGCGGTACGGTCCAGGGGGCCGGGGCGCTGCAGAAGCAGGGGCCGGGCACCCTGGTGCTCGGCGGCGCCAACACCTATTCGGGTGGTACCTATATTCGCGGCGGCATCGTTCGGGCGGGAGCAACCAACGCGATTGGTACGGGACTGCTGTCGCTGGACAACACCGCTGGTGTACTCCTCGATCTGAACCACTTCGATATTAGTGCCCTGTACATCAATGGCGGCGGCGCGAACGGTGGCAACATCGATCTCACTGACCGGACCCTCACCATCAGCAACGGTGCCAGCAGCGGCGCGTCGGCCAATCTGGGTGGCGTGATCAGCGGAACGGGCAGTGTGGTCAAGAATGGCAATGCCATTCAGTACTTCTCCAATGCGGGTAGCACCTATACCGGAACGACCACCATCACCGGCGGCCAGTTGCAGGTTGCCAAGCTATCCAATGGTGGCCAGGCCAGCTCCATCGGCGCATCGGGCAACGCGGCGAGCAACCTTGTACTCAATGGCGGCACGCTTACCTATCTGGGGACCGGCGACCTGACCGATCGTCTGATGACGCTGGGTTCGTCGCTCAACAGCGCGCTGGACGCGTCCGGTACTGGCGCCGTGGCGTTCACCAACACAGGTGCACTCACTTTCAGCAGCGCCAACGCGGCGCAGCGCGTCACGCTGACAGGCACCAATACCGACGACAACAGTCTGGCCCTGCAGCTTTCCGACAACGGTACGGGCAAGACCGCGCTGAACAAGACGGGTACGGGCACGTGGATTCTGCGCAATGCCGCCAGCACCTATACCGGTGTCACCACCATTTCCGGTGGCGTGCTGGGTGTCGACAAACTCAGCGACGGCGGGCAGGTGAGCAGTATCGGCCAGTCGTCCAATGCAGCCGCGAATCTGATCATCGGCAACGGCGCCACGTTGCGTTACACCGGTGCGGGTGACACGACCGACCGACTGTTCACGCTCTCCGTCGGCACCAGTGTGATCGAGTCGTCCGGGTCGGGCGCCGTGGTTTTCAGCAACACCAGTTCGGCAGCCTCTTCCGGCAGCGGCGCGCGCACCTTGAGTCTCGGCGGCAGCAACGGCGACCTCAACATCATGGGCGGCACCATCATCAACGGTACCGGCGGCCTCACCACGCTGGCGAAGAACGACAACGGCAAGTGGGCGTTGACCGGAACCAATACATACACGGGAAACACGGTCATCAATGGCGGCATCCTGCAGCTGGGTGCGGGAGGAACGACAGGATCGATTGCCAGCGGCACCATCATCGTCGCGGACGGCACGCTCGCCTTCGATCGTTCCAACGCCATGACGATTGACGGCACCATTTCCGGTGCCGGCAACGTCGTCCAGCAAGGTGCGGGCACGATGACGCTCACCGCCGCCAACGTCTACACCGGCGGCACTACGATCAACGGTGGCACGCTGCAATTGGGTAATAACGGTGCCAGCGGCAGCATACTTGGCGATGTCGTCGATAACGGTACGTTTGCCTTCAACCGTTCGGACGTCTATACGTTCGGTGGCCTGATCTCCGGCACGGGTGGTGTCACCCAGGCGGGCAGTGGCACCACGGTGCTCAACGGAGCCCATGCGTATCTGGGCGCGACGCTTGTGCAGAACGGTACGTTGCTCATCAATGGCGACCAGTCAGCCGCGACCGGTGCGACCACGGTCCAGAGCGGCGCCACACTGGGCGGCAAGGGCACGATTGGCGGCAGCGTGATCGTTGCGAGCAACGGCAGCCTGAATCCGGGTGATGCAGGCGCAGCCGGTACGCTGACCATCAACGGCTCGCTGGCATTGAATGCGGGCTCGCAACTGAACTATCAGTTCGGCCAGGCCAACGTGGTGGGTGGGCCGCTGAACGACCTGACCATCGTCCATGGCAACCTCAGCCTCGATGGCACGCTCAATGTCTCTACCACGCCCGGAGGCAGCTTCGGCCCCGGCTTGTACCGCATCATCAGCTATGACGGGACGCTGTCGGGCAACGGCCTCTCGCTGGGCACCACGCCCGGTGGTACGTATCAGGTGCAGACGTCGATCGGCGGGCAGGTGAACCTCCTCAGTTCGAGCGGCCTGACGCTGAATTTCTGGGACGGTCCCAACGGCCACGCCAACAACACCATCAATGGCGGAACTGGTGTGTGGCACAGCTCTGCGGGCAACGACAACTGGACCGATCAGGCGGGTCAGTACAACGCGCCTTACACCGACGGCGAGTTCGCTATTTTCGCCGGCGCGGCGGGTACGGTGACGGTCGACAACAGCCTCGGCAATGTCACCAGTTCAGGCATGCAGTTTGCGGTGGACGGCTACAGGATCGACGGCGGCACGCTGGGCCTGACTGGCGCGCAGAACACCATCCGAGTTGGCGACGGCACGTCCGCCGGCGCGGGCATGACCGCCGCGATCGATAGCGTGCTGTCCGGTGCTGGCGGTGTCGTCAAGGATGATTTCGGCACGCTTGTGCTGACTGGCAACAACACCTATGGCGGGGGGACGGCGATCAACGGCGGTACGCTGCAGATCTCGTCGGATGGCAATCTGGGTCTGGCAAGCGGCGGCCTGAGCTTCGACGGTGGCACGCTGCGCAACACCGGTCCCGGTCTGACCACCAGCGTGCGCACGGTAACCATCAACCAGGGCGGTGCCAACTTTGAAACGCAGGCGGACTTGTCCCAGCTGGGCAATATCGTCGGTTCGGGCGGACTGACGAAAAGTGGTAACGGTACGCTGCTGCTGGCAGGCGTGAATAGCTACCTCGGCGGCACCACCATCAACGGCGGGCGCATCGTTGTCTCCAGCGATGCGAATCTCGGCAGTGCCAGCGGTGGACTCACGTTCAACAACGGCATCCTGCAGAATCTCGCTGCCTTCGTCTCGGGCCGGGACGTCGTACTGAATGGCCCGGGTGGCCGGTTCCAGACCGATGCCGACCTGACGCTCGCAGGCAGGATCATCGGCAACGGCGCCCTGACCAAGGACGGCGGCGCGGCCCTGATTCTCGATGCCGATAACAGCTATGCGGGTGGCACGTCGATCGTGGCCGGCACCTTGCAACTCGGCAATGGTGGGACCACTGGCTCCGTCATTGGCGACATCGCGAACAACGGCGCACTGGTCTTCAACCGCTCCAACACGCTCACCTTTGGTGGGCTGATCTCGGGCAGCGGTTCACTGGTGCAGCAGGGTAGCGGTACGACGGTGCTGAGCGGCAGCAACACGTACGCAGGCACCACAACGGTGAATGCGGGCAGCCTCATCATCAACGGCAATCAGGCCGGTGCTAGCGGTACGACCCAGGTGAACAACGGTGGCACCCTCGGCGGCACGGGCGTGATCGGCGGCGATGTCGCACTGGATGACGGGGCTACCTTGAGTCCCGGCGATGTTGGCAACGTGCCGGGCACGCTCACGATCAAGGGCAACCTTGGCATGAGCGACACGAGCAAGCTCGCGGTGAACCTGGGCCAGGCCAATGTCGTGGGCGGCCCTCTGAACGATCTGGTGAAGGTGGAAGGCGACCTTACGCTCGACGGCGAGCTATTTGTCGACGTGAGTTCGGGTGGCAGCTTCGACCCGGGCATCTATCGCATCATCGGTTACAGCGGCTCGCTTGCTGATAACGGCATGTCGATCGGCTCGGTGCCGACGCCTGATTACTTTCTGCAGACATCCATCGACCATCAGGTCAACCTGGTCAACACCAACGGCCTGGACGTGAACTTCTGGGATGGCAATGGCGGTCGTGGCGACGGCAACGTGCTCGGCGGTGATGGCGTCTGGCAGAACGCCGCGGGCAACGACAACTGGACCATAACGGACGGCTCAATCAACGCGCCTTACAAGGACAACGCCTTCGCCATATTCGCCGGTACGGGCGGCACGGTGTCCGTTGATGACAGCCTTGGCGCCATCAGCAGTGGCGGCATGCAGTTTGCCGTTGATGGCTATCGGGTCGAAGGCGCCGAGATCAACCTGGGCACGCCGGCCGCCATTCTTCGCGTGGGCGATGGCACGACAGACGGTGCCGGCATGACGGCAACGGTGGCGTCGGTGCTCACCGGCAACAGCGCCGTCACCAAGACCGACCTTGGCACGTTGATCCTTGAAGGCGACAACAGCTACGTTGGCGGCACCACGATTCGCGATGGTGTGCTGCAGCTGGGCAACGGTGGCAACACGGGTTCGGTCATCGGCAATATCGCCAACAACGCGACACTCGCCTTCGATCGCAGTGACAACAGCAACTTCAACGGCGTGATTTCCGGCAGCGGTGCATTGGTGCAGAAGGGCACCGGCACGCTCGTGCTCACCGGCGATAACATCTACACGGGCGACACCACCGTGTCTTCTGGCACGCTGCTGGTCAATGGCAATCAATCGGTGTCGACGGGCGCGACGCTCGTCCAGAGCGGCGCCACGCTTGGCGGCAACGGCACCATCGGTGGCCACGTCACCATTGCCGACGGCGGTACGCTCAGTCCCGGCGCATCGGCAGGTACGCTCACCATCAATGGCAACGTGGTGCTGTCGGGTAATGCCTTACTCGACTACCAATTCGGCCAGGCGGGCACGCCCGGAGGTCCGTACAACGACCTGACGGTGGTGCACGGTGACCTGACTCTCGGCGGCACGCTCAACGTGACCACCTCGCCGGGCGGCACCTTTGGTGCCGGCGTCTACCGCATCTTCAGCTACGACGGCGCACTGATCGACAACGGGCTCAGTCTGGGCTCGATGCCCACGACGGATGCCTTTGTGCAGACATCCATCGCCCACCAGGTGAATCTGGTCAACACATCGGGTCTCACGTTGAGCTTCTGGGATGGTCCGGGACATGCGAACAACGGCGGCATCGAAGGCGGCACCGGCACCTGGCGCCTGACGGACAACGATTACTGGACCGATGCTTCCGGTTCGATCAACGCCTCGTACAGCAATAGCGCGTTCGCTGTCTTCGGAGGTACGGCGGGCGTCGTGACGGTGGACAATCACAACGGTCAGGTCAGTGCATCCGGCATGCAGTTCCAGACAGACGGCTATCGTGTGACGGGCGATGCGGTGGATCTGGCAGGCGGTGCGTCCACTATCCGCGTGGGTGATGGCACGGCACTCGGTGCGACCATGACTGCGACGATTGATGCGACACTGAGCGGGGCGGGCATGCTGGTGAAGGACGATCTGGGCACTCTGGTGCTCAGCGGTGCCAACACCTATAGCGGCGGCACGTCCGTGCATGCGGGTACTTTGCAGGTATCGGGTGACGGAAACCTCGGCGCTGCGGCGGGCGATCTTTCCATCGACGATGGCACCCTGCGCACGACTGCCAGCTTCCAGAGTGACCGCAACATCGGTCTGGGCGGCGCGGCAACGATCAGCACAGATGACGGCACCGCCTTGACGATTAGCCAGGGAATCGGTGGTACCGGTAGCCTGACCAAGAGCGGCGCAGGCGAACTCGTACTCGGCGGCGCTTCGACGTATGCCGGCACCACGACGGTGGCCGAAGGCAAACTTACCGCCGGTGCGGCAAATGTTTTCAACCAGGGCTCGGCGTTCACGGTCCTCCGTGGCGGCATTCTGAACCTGGACGGTCACGCGCAGACCGTTGCCGGATTGAATCACGCGGGCACCGTGCAGTTCGGCACGACGCCGGGCACGACGCTGACGGTGCAGGGCAACTACACCGGCCAGGGCGGCACCTTGCTGCTCAACACGGTTCTCGGTGGCGACTCGTCGACGACCGACAAGCTCGTCGTCACCGGCGATACCGCGGGCAACTCGAACATTCGCGTCAACAACGTCGGCGGCGGCGGCGCGCAAACCGCGCAGGGCATCAAGCTGATCGAAGTGCAGGGCGCCTCCAGCGGTACGTTCGCGCTGCAAGGCGACTACGTGTTCCAGGGCGACCAGGCGGTTGTCGCGGGTGCGTACTCGTACCGTCTGTACAAGGGCAGCAGCGATGCCACCGACGGCAACTGGTATCTGCGCTCCGCGTTGACCCATGGCCCGACTGATCCCACCGACCCGACGGACCCGGTCGATCCGCCGCTGTATCAGCCGGGTGTGCCGCTGTACGAGGCCTATGCCGGCATCCTGCAACAGATCAACTCGCTGGGCACCTTGTTCCAGCGCACCGGTGATCGCCTGTGGGCGGGTTCGGAGAAGGCCAGCGACGGCGGCATGACGCCGGGCGAAGGCCTGTGGATGCGTGTCGAAGGCGGCGATCAGACCTTCAAGCCCAACAGTTCCACCAGCGCGACCCGCTATGACATCTCCAGCTGGAGGGCCGAGGCAGGCATCGACACGACGATGAGCGAAGGCGAAGATGGAAAACTCGTTGGCGGCGCTACGCTGCAGTACGGTCGATATCACTCCAACGCACGTTCCGTGTACGGCCAGGGTCGCCTCAAGTCGGATGGCTATGGCGTGGGTCTGAGCCTGACCTGGTATGGCAGCAACGGTGTATACGTCGATAGCCAGGCGCGCTGGACGCGCTTCGACACCGACCTGCAATCCACCACGCTCACCAGGCTGCTGGAAGATGGCAGCAAGGCCAACGGCTACGCCGTCGGCGTCGAAGTGGGCCAGCGCATCGCGCTGAGCGATCGGTGGTCGATCATTCCGCAGGCGCAGCTGAGCTACGGCAAGGCGAGCTTCGACAGCTTCGATGACGCCTTCGGTGCGCATGTGTCGCAAAAGCAGGGCAACGCCACGGTGGCTCGTGCCGGTGCCGTATTCGACTACCAGAGCTCGCATGTTGGCACGGGTGGTACCGTGGCCACTCATGTCTACGCGATCGCGAACCTGTATCACAACTTCGGCGATGGAGCCCGCGTCAACGTGGCCGGCACCGACTTCACCACGCGCAATGAGCGACTGTGGGGCGGCTTCGGCCTGGGCACGGCGATGGATTGGGCGGGTGGTCGCTATTCGGTGTTCGGCGAAGTGCAGGCGTCCACAAGCATGAAGCACTTCGGCGATTCGCATGCGCTCAACGGTACGCTGGGTTTCCGAATGAAGTGGTAATGGCGTGAGCAAAGCCGGGCAGGGCGAAGCCTTGCCCGGTTCCCGCGCCTTTCAGAACTTGCTGTGCTCCACCTGCCGCTCGCGATGCATCAGGGTCCACTCTGCATGCTCGGTGAGAGCAGCATCGCCCAGCGAACGAAGGATGTCCCGGCGCTCGCCGGGATCGCGCGTTCGATCAATGGCGGCCCGTGCGCCTTTGAAGATGCGCTCCATGAAACGGTACTGACGAATCAGCTCCTTGTCGGCCTTGCGGTAGGCGTAAGCCTCGCGTACAGCGGCGATGATCGACAGCATCGCCATGGCCATGACGAGCATGGTCTTGGTTGTTTCAGGCAGACGTAGCGCAAAAATGGCCAGGAACGCACTGATGGCGACGCCCGCCCAGAGGCTGATCAGGCCGATCGTCTCCGTGATGTGGTGCAGGCCGCTGCTCTCAAGTGTTTTGCGTTCGAAGTAATGCAGCTGGCCGGATTTTCCTGATTCGCCCACCCATTCGTTGATGACCGCATCGAGCGCTTCGGGTGTTGGGCGCGATGGAGGGTGCAGTCCCATCGCGCGCATGACGTTGCGTATCCAGCCCAGTTCGATGTTCTGCTTCTGCAGGAAATTGTCGTGCGCAAACTCGTGGTCGGTGCTCTTGGAGATGCCGGCCTTGCGCCAGTAAGACTGGATGCGAAGACCCTCGGCCAGCGCGCGATAGTCGAGGTATTTGCGATGCCACTCGCGGCGTCGCGCGAGGATGGCCACGATGCCGCCTATCGCGAAAAGCAAAAGGAACAGGTAGATCATGCTGTTCTGCGCCTGCAGGTGCGCATAGAACGTAAAGGCGATGCCCATCAGCGCAGCCAGCGTGAAGGTGACCCTCAGGGCCATCAGCACACGCTTCTGGAAATGAAGCGCCAACCAGTCCGCGAAATGAAACAACTCCTCGACCGGCTCGGTCGCGTGACGGCCGCACGTTTCCTCGACGGTGTCGCGGTACTTTTCGCAGTCGTCGTTGAAGGCCACCATGTGCCGGAACATCAGATGGAAGTCTGCCGGCATGTCGGCGAGTGATGACGCTTCGTTGCCGGTTAGCCACCGGGCCTCCAAAGGGGCCACACCCTGGGCGATGGGTTGCTCGGCATCTACGCGCGAGCAGGCGATGTGATAGAGCAGATGCTCGTCGCCGCCACCCAGGACATGCCGTGCCTGACGATGGTGCTCGATGATGCCGGGCAGGGTGCCATGCAAGTAGTACTTCACAATCTGCCCGGTGCCGCCAAGACGCCCCGAATCGTTGCCATCCCAGATGGCCACCATGATGTGGGAGTGGCTGGCGATGAAGACGCCGGCTTTGGCGTACTGACGGTCACGCGCTTCGCCGGCTGTCTGCAGGGCTTCGCGCGACTGGCTTTTCAGCAATGGCAGGCGGATGGTGTCGGCCCTATCGCATAGGGCGCTGAAGGTATCCCTGACATCCGGATCCTTGAAATCCTCGGCGTACATCTCCTTGGGTAGCGGCAACGGCACCACCAGACGGGCCCCTGCCGCCAACGCTTCGGCGGCAAAGAGCTGGTCGCCGCCTTCGGCCAGCGAAGACATCGCTACTAGCGACAGGCCTGGAAACTCGTGTGTGAGGTAGGCGAAAAGCTCGCGCACGCGCGCCCGAATGGGCTCGATTTCGTCAGCGGAAAGGTTACGGTGGCTGGTGACGCCAATAACCAAGGGGGTCATGGAGGTCTCCGCAGGGGTCGGCCCGGAGGCTGGCCACCCCCCATGCCTTCCCGGGCGCCTTGCCGTCTCCTGGACAGACTAGCACTCAAAGTGTGATATACATCACATAATTAGCCCGTCCCGGCTCGGGGTCAGCCAGGGCGGCATTCCTTATGCCGGGCGGAAGCCCGTGCGGAGGAAAGCGGACCACCAGCCGGGGGAGGGCTGGATGTGATGCCAAGCGCGGCCCCATCCACGCCGGCGCCGGACTTCCGGTACCGCGCGTTCATCAGCTACAGCCACCACGATGCCGCGTGGGCCGAATGGCTGCACAAAGCCCTGGAAACTTACCGCATCCCTTCGCGGCTGGTGGGATCGATCACATCGGCGGGGAAGGTGCCCCGGCGCCTGACACCTGTTTTTCGCGACCGTGACGAACTGGCATCGGCGACCGATCTGTCGGGGAAGGTCAATGAAGCACTGGCCGAATCCGCCAACCTAATCGTGATCTGTTCGCCGCATTCGGCGAATTCGCGATGGGTGGAAGAGGAGGTCCAGGCATTTCGTCGCCTGCGACATCCCGACCGCATCTTTTGCCTGTTGGTAGAGGGTGAGCCACAGGCCGAGGAGTGTTTCGTGCCGGCCTTGCGACCCGGACGCAACCACAGGGCCGAACCCATCGCAGCCGACGCGCGCAAAGACAAGGACGGCAAGCGCAACGCCAAGCTCAAGTTGATCGCGGGCATGCTGGATGTCAGCTACGACAGCTTGCGTCAGCGCGAACTCCAGCGCCGCATCCGGCGCTTGACGGCGATCGCCGCCGCGGCGCTGTTCGTCATGGCCGTTACCACGCTGCTGGCGATTGCAGCGTTGTTTGCCCGGCATTCGGCCGTCGTCGCACGCGCCGATGCAGAGCGACGCCAACGCCAGGCCGAAACCCTGGTCGACTTCATGCTTGGCGATCTTGCCGAAAAGCTCGATCAGGTTCGCCGCCTCGACATCATGGAAGACGTCGATACCAAGGCGATGCAGTACTTCGCTTCGATGCCCAACACGGATGTCACGGACCAGGTGCTTGCACAGCGGGCGAAGGTGCTCGAGCGCATTGGCAGCGTGCGCCAGTCACAAGGTCATCTGACGGATGCGATCGCCTCGTTCCAGGCCTCGTCCAAACTGGCGAAGTTGCTCAGCATGCGAGCACCCAACGACACGGATCGCGAGCTGCAGTATGCGCGCACGTTGTCCTACATCGGCCAGGCGCGCTGGTTTCAGGGTGAGCTCGATCAGGCGCGCAAGGCCTTCGATGAAGCACGGATGGTCCTGACACGCGCCGGCCGGCAGAAGCCGCTCGACCTCGAGCTGCTGTTTGAGCTTGAGATGGTGGAGAACAACATCGGCCACGTGCTCGAAGCCGAAGGGCGCCTCGACGAAGCGATGGCCGCTTATCGCAGCGCGCTGCAGTTGTCTGGGCAATTGGTCGCGGCCGATCCCGAGCGTGCCGAATGGGTGGTCGAGCTCGGCGGCGCGCACAACAACCTGGGCAAGCTGGCCTTGCTCGATGGCGACCTGATCACGGCCGTCGCCGAATACAGCGCCGATGACGCCATCGAATCCCGGCTCTCAGCGAAGCACCCGGAGGACAACGGCCAGCGCGAATCCATGCTCACGGTGCGCGCCATTCTCGGCCGCACCCTGGCGCTGGCCGGATCGCACGAGGCGGGTGCGCAGATGCTGCGCCAGTCGGTCGACATGGCCAACACCTTGATGACCTCCAATCCCCAGAACAACGACTTCCGCGAGAACCACGCGCGCTACGCCACGCAACTGGCGCGCCTGGAGCGCCTGGCAGGACATCAGGCCGTCGCGGCCGGGCTCACGGGACCCGCGCTGGACATACTCGAGGCACTTGCCCGCCAGAATGCGAGCAATGCGCGGCTTCAGCGTGAACTTGCCGAGGCACGCCTGGAGTCCGCGGCGCAACAGCTAAAGGCGGGCAAGACGGCCGAGGCACGAGCACAGGCGCAAGCGGCGTCCGACACGCTGGAGCCCTTGCTCGCGACTCAACCCAACGACCGCGCCATCCTGCTCGCCGCTTTGACATCACGGCTCTTGCTGGCCGCCACGTCCACGCGACCGGACGAAGCACGAAGACACTACGTTGCCGTCAACGCCGCCGTCCTTGCGCAAACCAGCGGGCGGGGCGATCCGCGCATGCGCGCCCTGCAAGTGGAGGCGCTGCTCAAGCTGGGTCGCAAGACCGACGTGGAGCCCACCATTCACCACCTTTGGGAAAGCGGTTTCCGCGATCCCGCCTTTCTGGAGGCACTCGCGCGAGCCCAGATCAACTACCCCGTGAATACCGCATTCCGCAAGCACCTGCTCGCGGACAACGTGGTGGCGCATTGATCCGGACGAGCGGGGCAGAGCACGAGACGAGCAGGGAAGTCACCCGTTCATTCCACCATCACCTGGAGAACAGCCATGCAGTCCCGCGAAGCCAAGCAAATCGTCATCGACGTCGAACTCCACCACGACTACAAGCATCCCGATGCGAAAGGCCATGACGACCTCAACATGCTCGTCATCAACCAGGGCAAGCATCATCACAGCTTCGCCAAGTGCGGGACCAACGACGGACCGCACACCATTACCTGGCGCCTGACGGGCAATGCCAGCGAAGGCGAGTTCTGTGGCCTGGACGAGAAAGACAATCCCGGCTTTTGCTGGCTGATTCGCCAGCCGAACGGGAAGGTGTTTCAAAAGCTCCGCGTCAACGACAAGACCATCAGCATCGAAAACCACCATCACCATCAGGACACTGAAGGCCACTGGCACTACCAGCTTTTTGCGCGGGTGAACGGACAGGTTTACGGCGTGCCGCTGACGTTTGCTTGCGGGTTTGCGATGAGCACGAATCCGTCGATCAAGAACACCTGAGTGCAGCCAGCGCCTCGCCAAGGTCGTTACTTTTCAGCTTCAAGCTCAGTGCGCGCCACGGCGAGGCGCTTCTTCTGATCCGACGTGATTTTCGGGTAATCGAGATCGAGCTTGGCCACCGCCTCGACGATGGCCGCGGCAACGACAAGCCGCGTAAACCATTTATTGTCGGCAGGAACCACATACCAGGGTGCTGCTTTGGATGCGGTGGCACGAATCGCTGATTCGTACGCTTCCATGTAATCGTCCCAGTACTGACGCTCCTTGACGTCGGACGCCGAGAACTTCCAGTGCTTCTCGGGTTTGTCGAGGCGCTTCATGAAGCGCTTTTTCTGCTCATCACGCGATACATTCAAATAGAACTTCAGGATCACCACACCCTGGCGACTCAGGTAATCCTCGAAACCGGCAATATCGGAAAGACGCTCGCGCCAGATGTCATCGCTGACAACCGAGGAGGGCAGGTTCTGCGCCTTGAGCAACTCCTGATGTACGCGAACGACGAGTACGTCTTCGTAATAGGAACGGTTGAAGATGCCTATGTGTCCGCGCCTGGGCGTTTTCGAGTGATACCGCCAGAGGAAGTCGTGAGCAAGCTCCTCGGATGATGGCTGCTTGAATGACTGAACGCTGCAACCCTGAGGATTCACGCCGGACATAACGTGCTTGATGGTGCCGTCCTTGCCCGCCGCGTCCATGGCCTGGAACACCAGTAATACGGACCAGGAACTTTGTGCATAAAGCACATCCTGTTCCAGGGCCAGCCATTCCGATCCACGCTCCAGGAGCTCGACGGCATCGTCCTTGTCCATCTTCAATCCCTGGGTGTCGCCCGGATCAAAGTCCTTCAGGCGGAAGCCTTTGCCATCGACCACGCGAAAAGGTTTGGTATACCGCCGGAGGGTTTCCAGCATTTCTTTGCGTTGCATGGAGATGCTCCTGCAGACGAACGTGGACCGGCAGCGACACCAGGCGCGTTCTTGAACCAGGCGCGCCGGCGCTGAGCGACATGCTCCCAAGAGAACTTCACTCTACAAACTGACCGAGTTCAAGGTCGCAAAACTACTTAGGCCCGGTTACGTGGTGGCACGATCAGGCGACTACAGATGGGCAAGTGAAAGCTCGACTCGAGTCAGAGCGCAGGAGCCACGCCGGGGGGGCTAAGGAGCAAGGCCAGCTGTTGGGGGAATGGGAGAAGGCAGGACTCTGGGGTGTGGTCTGCGGCTGGCCAGATAGGCCTATTTCGTATTTGACATAATATACATTATGCGCAATTAAGGATGGCGGTTCTCAGGGTCACGGTTGTCGCCATCCTCTTAATTCCGTCGTTTGTCCGCTAATCGTGTCATCTCCGCTTATTCGGTCATCCTTTGACACCGCGCTACTTTCCTACGCGGTTGCGCCGGTTGCCGGTGGAATCGGCAAGACCAACTAACAGAGTTCCGCAGGAAAAGGATTCAGGCGGACCAACTCCTGCTGGAGCGTCGCCGAACCGCAATGGTCATTTTTTCTTGGGCATGTCGTGTACGAGCTGATGCAGGCTTTTGCCAGTGCGCTCACGGACGGTCTCGAGTTTGGCATCCGATCGAATGCCTGCGGCAAACCCCTCGCCGTACTCGCGCCGCAAGGTGGCCACCTTGGTGTCGCCCCGTTTCTGGCGGATTTCACCGGCCTTCGGTGGGTTTTGGTCGCGGGTACGGCCATCCAGTCCGCGCGGTAGCTTGGTCGCCATGCATCGCTCCTTAGATAGAGTGGTTTTTGTCGCAGCCCAGGCAGCGCCGATACGCGCCCCAGCGCCCGTGGCGTTCGCGGCCTAACAGGCAATCACATACATAGCACGTGTCCGTGCGGCCTTGTCGCCAGCGGAGCAGCCGAACCATTTGAACAAGGTAATACAGCGCACTGGCACCCACGCCAAGCGCTACAAGGATAGCCGGCAGATTGGGCCAGGCCGGTGCGCCGCCCACGGCTACCGGCAGATCCGACAAGACCTTGGCCGGTACGGCCACCAGTAGCGCGGCCATTAGCGGCACCACACTCGGCATCAATAGACGGGCGCACATCCGAGATACGTACGACATCCGAGCTTTCTCCCCGTAAGTTCGCCGGGATCGTGGCGGATTTCGATCTCAAATCTCGCGACAACCCAACACCGTCGATGAGTCCGTATGCAATGGCTGGATGCGATCGATAGTCTTTGGTCGCTGTGGCCGATCGAGGCGCCATCAGGATTGCGCGGCGAGTCATGGGTTCGCGCATGAAGATATTGCCACAACCCATTGAAAATAAGAAATATATTGCATTATTTAAAATAGCCAATAATGGCACTTATTCGCTATCATGGGTTGTCGCCGCCGCCTGGCGCGCCCCGGGGATGCCCGTCATGACCGAGCCAACCACCCTTCCCCTTCGCGTCGTCGATGCGCTGCAGGAGCTGACCGCGGTGCCGGCGATCGCGCCCGACATTCATGCACCACGCCCGGCGATGGCCGCTTCGGTCGAGGCCGTGCTCGAGCGACTTGCCAGCTGGTCCGCGGACTTCGCCGAAGGCAGCGCACCGGCGACGGTAAAAGCGGTCCGCTCGGACTGGACGCAGTACCTGGCGTGGTGTGAAACGAGCAGGGCCACTCCCCTGCCCGCCTCCGTCGAGCAACTCGAAGCGTTCTTGTCGGCCGCCATCGACAAGGGGCGCAAGCGCGCCACGGTGGATCGCTATCTGTATACCGTCGGTCTGGTGCATGTCGCCGCGGGTTTGCCGAGTCCGTCTAAGGATCCAGATTGGCCGGTCAAATGGAAGAAACTGATTCGGCGCCTCAAGACCACCGGTGGCCATGCCCGCAAGCAAGCCGGCGAACTGGATAGCGCCGGCATCCAGACCATCCTCGTCTCGCTGGGTGACAGCCCCCGCGATCTGCGCGATGCGGCGTTACTGTCAATCGCCTCGGACACCTTGTGTCGCGAGTCGGAGCTGGTCGCCATTTGCGTCGAGCACCTGCATCACAACCGCCGACGTAACGCCTGGTCCCTGCATGTGCCGTTCTCCAAGACCAACCAAGACGGCGCGGCGCCGGACTATCGGTTTGTGAGCCAGGAGACAATGGCACGGGTGCGCGCGTGGCAAGCGGCGTCCGGCATCGACGAGGGTGCCCTCTTCCGATCCACCGGCGGGCGGCCGAAGGCCGGCGGTCATTCCGAAGATGCGTTGCTACCCCAAGAGGTGGCGCGGATCTTCCGGCGGCGAGCCAAAGCGGCCGGCTTGGAAAATGCGGCGAGCATCAGTGGGCATTCCGCGCGAATTGGCTCCGCTAACGACCTGGCCGAGCACGGGGCAACGGGAACGCAAATTCAGCAAGCGGGCGGCTGGAAAACGGACCGCATGGTGACCTGCTACACCCGTCGATCTCAGGCCGGCTCGGGGGCGATGGCGGCTCTTCGCGCGATGCGTAAGGACGGAATGCTGCCACATGACTCCCCCTCACCCTCGGTGGAAGAAGAGAAGTAGCGCTCTCAGATTGTATGATCGGTCTAGTGCGAGATAGGGACTATAGGGGCTCGCCGGTTAACGAGGGGAACCATGGATATATCCGTTGACCTGCTGCCACAGGCAGCCAGGATTGTGAAGTACGTAACAACCCAGCCGCTCTGGGTGCTCATTACGGAGGCGACAGTCATATTGGGGACTGCCGCCAAATGGGTGAAGCCTATCGCTCGCTTTGTTGAATGGGCTCATGGTCGGAGAGCCATCGCTATCGCGGAATCACTGAAGCGGATGACTCATGTCGCCAGCTTTAACGATGCAGAGATTCGCGAAGCAGTTCAACAATACATTACCCCGGACGCCTCCAACGTCGACCCTACCGATGACGATGATCTTCGTGATTTCGCCTCCGTTCGCGAAGGCATCTTCGCGGTGGTGGAGCGCGCACTATCCGCTGGCAGCAGTGCGCGCCTCCTCATTCTGGCCGATTCAGGCATGGGGAAAACTACGCTGCTGTTGAATATCTTTGCACGCGAGCTCAAAAAGCCTGCCAAGCGTCGTCGAGAGATGGCATTAGTGCCACTTGGCAGAGCGGATGCCGACGAGCAAATCAAGGCGGTTACCGATAAGCGCAACACTATCCTGCTTCTGGATGCCCTTGATGAGGACACGCAAGCCATTGACGATCACAAGTTGCGCCTGCAACAGATCATGGGACTGTCGGCGGATTTCAAATCAGTCATCATGACATGCCGAACGCAGTTCTTCGCCAATGACAAGACTATCCCAACCACCTCTGGCGTGGCGCGAGTTGGCCCTAAGAAGGCAGGAACACAGGGATCCCAACATTTTCAACGAATGTATCTGCTGCCCTTTACTCCGCGGCAGATTGATGAGTACCTGCGGACAATCACGCCTTGGTATGGGTTGCGAAAGCGCCGCCGAGCTCACCATCTAGTTGCCCGCATCCCTGAGTTGACTGTTCGCCCGATGCTGCTTGGCTTGTTGCCAGACTTACTCAGGCGAGAGGATGAATTCAGCGAACTCTGGGACCTCTACCATTTCATGGTGGACAGCTGGCTGATGCGTGAAAGCCACTGGATCGAACCCCAAGAGCTATTGGGAGTTTCAAAAAAAGTGGCCGTCGATATATACCTAAATCGATACGCCCGGCGGTCGGAGCGGTTGTCGTTGGACGATCTCGCTGTCCTGCTCGAAAGAAGTTCTTCGAGCATCGAGACCTGGAAGCTCACTGGTCGCTCACTTCTCAATCGCGACTCGGCTGGAAACTACAAATTCGCTCATCGAAGCATCATGGAGTTCTTGTTCGTTGCCGCACTCGTCGGTGGCAGTGACGAATGTGCTTCTGTGATGTGGACTGACATGATGCGTGACCTATTCTTGAGCTGGGGTCGCAGCGCCAGCGACGAGGCCAGTCTTGCAAGGGCTCAGTGCTTGCTTGAGCAAATTGGCCTGTCAGACACCGGTATTTTCCCCATTGTCGAGACATACGAACCTGCCACACGCATTGAGGCGCAGTGGGTACGCCGAGCGGTGGGGCGGTCGACAGACATGCGGGCAAAAGCAGGCATTCCGACAGCCTGGCGGAAATGGACGAGCCGCGTGATCGAGCGTCAAAATGTCGTGCGTGCGTACGAGTTTTCAGAGGGGTTGGTTTGGCAGTGCGTGGACATGCGGACAACGCCAGATCCGGAAGTGTTTCGCGTCCATCGAAAAGAGGATCAGTACCTGGATCGAAAGCACTGTGAATGGACGCGCCCCACCTTGGCGGAATTCTATTCATTGACCCAAGTGCTAGTCGCACATGATGCCTTCCCGCTACATGAAGATGATCTCTATTGGCTCCGAGACGAAGACACACAGAACCTGGCCATGGCGCGATTGCGGCGAACAGGCAAAGAGCCAGCCGCCGTTGCCGAGTTTCGTGATGGTGCCCGTCTTATCGTTGCCAACGTCGCCAGCATCACGGAAGACTGGGCGTTGGATGTTTACGCGGTACCGAAGGTTCAAGGGCGAGCGCAAGGGCGGCAGCACTACCCTGTCGCGACAATGGCGCTTCAGGTCGTCGTGTGGCGTGGGCGTGCAGAGGATCGCTGGACCACAGAAGCCCGCGATCCTGACTGGAGCATGAGGAACCAGGCAAGCAGGTCACGGTGATTGACTATAAGCTGCTACGGATCGGGTCAGTTCGCTCAACTAGCAGGCGCTTCACTCAATTAAAACCTCATGAGTCAGTGACTAACAGTCCAGATTAACTTCGCCTGCTGTGCCGCCACGCCATCATTCGCGGCCGCCATTATCTGCTTCACATTGATCACCTCATCATCCCTGTTTAGGGCGGCCGCCGATAACCCTGGCTGCACGGCAAAAATTGTCAACTCGACATCGATGGGCTCAATCTGCTGTATTAGATCTATTGTCTCGTCACGATCGCCGACAAGGAATGTCGAGAAGCCTCCGCCGGCGCGGGGCGCGGTACGGCGCGTAATGTGCCGCTCCAACTGTTCTCGATTTAGAAAGCGGACAGACTTAACGGCTTGGCCTGCAAGTTCATAAACGTCATCAACACGCCCGGCGGACGGCACACCGCCAGCTCCTTTGCAGTGATGTAATTCGATCAGTAGTCGCCCATTGGCGAGCAGTCGACCAAGTATAAAGTCCGCAGCCTCGCCGCTTCGATGGTCGAATATTAGAAATGTCGGTTGCGAAGCGAGCAGCTGGTCTTGAAGGAATCGCTGTACGGTTTGCCGAGCTGGATTCGCCGTGTCGAATTCAACTTGAATGTCGCAGCCATTCCAGTCTCTGGGTGCGAGTGCGTCTTCCCGAAGAATCGCGCGGCCGAGCGTGCGAGTGAGGGTTCCCTCACTAAAACTGGATAGATCCTTCGTAAAAAACGTAAGTGGATCAGCCTCAAGCCAATCTGCAATCGGCGTGTACTCGTGCTCCCGACTCTCAACATAAAGCTCCGCGCCTGCGTCGCGTATCGTTGTGAAGTAACTTGGAGATATTGAGGGCGAGAACGTTAGTCGGCAGCTCCAGTTTTCGTATACCAGATCGACCGACAGGCAGGCCTGGTCCGGCGAGACATCAACAACTTGCAGTCCGCAGTCAAGCAGATTCACGACTATATGATCATCGCCACGTTGCCAGCGAGCTCGAGGTCCGACGCGATATGTATCAATACCCCAATCAGCACTGCACGTATCCACCGGAATCAGCTCAAGAGGCTCGCCTACAGGCAGTCGGTCCAAGCCCGACCTGCCAATCACTAATTGCTCCGCGGTGATGCGGTTATGCAGCGAAACCATCCAGCGCAGAACTTTATCGATCGAATCTTTGCCGTTTGACCATGCTCTTCCTCCGGCACTCGCTCCAATCAGCTCTTGGCTACCATTCTGATCGTAACCACGTCCATAGAAATGGCCTTGTGTATACGTTGCAGCGTCGTTATCTCGAATGTTTCGATCGGTTTGCGCCCCTGCAAGAATTCGGTAGGACTCGGTAGATCGAACCGGTGAGGTGCTTCTCATCCCAACGCTAAAGAACTCTTGCCCCTGCAATCCGTTGAGAACTCGGCGTGCCTGGTGAAATCCTAACTTCTTTGCTTCGCCATCAAGATAGTGTTCCACTAGGTCAGAGTACGACCTGGCTGATCGCAAAGTGGCGGCGACGAACAATAGCTCTGACTCAGGGAAGTAGCGAAGCAAGTAACATTCGTGAGTTATATCGACCAGATCTTCTGTCGCACACCAAGCAGGGGGCTGAAGGCTCCTTGTTAAGAGAATGCAGGCCAGTTCGTCGTTCGTGCGCCAACTCATGACGACGCGCTGCGAAGCTATAACGCCCGGGAGATCGCGGAGATCGGGGGCAAAGCCAGCCTTGTACATGGCCACGTGGAAAGGTAAGCGGAGAATACTGGGCGATATTGCTTCGTAATTTGAAGCTAGTTCGACTACAGGCTCAAAGTCGCGCAGAACCTCTCGCTCCTCAATGAGCTGATGCTGGCGAGCATCAGCTATATCAGCCAACATGATCGACCAGTCGACCCCTTCGCGGAAAAGTTCGTTGCTTTCGGAGCGGAGATCGCTCGGGGCGGCCAAGAATGTTGCGGCTCCGGTGCCTTGATCGTTTGTTCGTGCAAAGCGCCCAATAAACTGGAGAGTCGGCACGAGTGTTCGGTGGGCGGCATGGAGCACGGCAATTTTGAACTTTGGAAAATCATAACCCTCGCCAAACATGTCGACGCACACTACACCGTCGAGTTCGCCGGATAGAAGTCTTTGCTCAATGCCGCTAATGTTCCTGCGTGTGAGGTGGCTTGACACAGCCTCAACCCGGACGCCCGCTGCCCGATACTGCTCGGCCAATACTTTCGCTTTCTGAATAGCATCCGTACGTATAAGTAAGCGGTGATCAAGCTGCGCATCGCGATCCCTCCGGTACACCTGCACTGCTGCCGCGATCAAGGCGGAATCGACTGCGTTCCGGTTGGCACCCTCCTCCACCGGGACGGAAATGAAATCGACGCGACTGAACGCGTTCTCTGCGACTGCCTTTCGGAGTGGATAGTAGAAAATGAGTTTGCCCGGGAGGCTAAGCCGATCTCGACGGAACGGCGTTGCCGAGAGCAAAACATGGCGCGCGCGCAGGTGCGCTAGGAGGGCTGCCCATGTTGCAGCCGGGGAATGGTGACCCTCATCGACCAGCACTAAGTCAAAGAAGTCCGAGGGCGGAGGATTCACGCCTCTCACTGCGGGACTTACAAGATTCGGGGTTGCGACCACGACATCTGCATGTGCCAGGGCATCCCAGTCGCTGGCATCATTCATGCGAGCTTCCAGGGCAACTACCGTTGGTCGCTGGGGAAGCGCATTTTGATCGATAAGCCCTCGACTAAAGAGAACATCGAGCGCTCGGAATGCCTTTGTTGCTTGATTTCGAAGCGCATTGGTCGGTACTACAACCAAAACTCTTCGGGCTTTGAGCATGAAGCAAGCCCCCATCATCACCGAGGTCTTTCCATAGCCCGTCGGAAGTGAGGCAATTGCACCCTCTTCACTCGTCATGAAGTGAGCAGCTATGGCGTATAGCGCCCCCACCTGGCCTGGTCGCAGTCCTGTATTGGGGCTGGACGAAGTGCGTATAGTGAAGGCGTCGGCATGCGTATTAAAGAAATCCATATCACTCCACCTTGCATCCAACCTCGGTGCTCGATTCAGCGAGTCGGGTAGACTCCGGGAGAGCTTCGGTTGATGTTGTTAAAATGCAGCTTGGGCGAAACACGGCCAAGTTCTGACATGGTTGAACGCCGGTGCCAGCAATATTTCAGCTGGCACCGGGAGGGCCAGATACTTAGGGCTCTATCGCGGACCAGAGACTTTCAATCAATCTGGCGTTTTCTTCTAGAAGCTTGATTGTTTTCTGCCTGCGCCTGTTAATCGAGAAGACCTTTCCCGAGAAAAGGTCGATGAACTCCAGCTGCCTTGGTGCGACATTTTCCCCGTTCTGCTCGAGTACCCAGTGGGCAATTTCAAGGGTCATCTTGGCGGCTTCTGGGTCTTGCTCGGAGGCGTTAGCGTTAAAGTAGATGACACGCTGTAGCTTGCCATCCATAGCGCACAGGTCCGGCGACAATCTCAGCTCGAGGTCACTCATGCTTGCGTAGCAACGAAGCATGGTGGTCGGCTTGAGGCCCCTGTGTGCATGTCCGGATTCAACGAATTGAGTGAGTACGCGATTGCAATGATCGCGACGGCTTTTGATGCTTAGGCTCTGAATCTTTGCGCGAGCATCCACGAGCCCAGGAAGCCCCCGATCGAGGAAATCTCGAATGCCGTTAAGTGGGGGCGCGTAATACGGTTGCTTGAAAACCTGCGGTGTTTGCTTCGGGTATTTTTGATCATGAAGCAATCGCATCTGTTCGACCGCGGGCAGGCGGACAAACTTCGCAGCGCTGCGCGCTGAAAGACGCGGCCTGCTGATCGTGAGAGGGGATTTCGGGAGAGCGCTCATTGGCTTCGACTTCCTTATGCAATCTACGAACGAAAAAGGGGTAGCCAGAATGGCTACCCCTTGCGTGACTCATTTGCCGCGCGGCTTCGACGGCTTACGAACGACATGTTCGGTGACCGTGGTTGACTTGTGCGTCTTCACGTACGCCGGCGTGACATAGCGTCCGGTGATCGCACTGCGGTTTTGAGTGATGGTCTTCTTGCCAGTCATAGCTACTGCCTTTTCAGTTGTTGAAAAATCAGCGAACTGAGGCTGCTCAACAACACGCCACCAAGACCCGGGAACGAATCGGTGGGGCGTTAGGCCGGACTGCGGTAGACCCACGTAGATGCTTTACGAAAGTAGCTTTTTCAGCCTATACTCCCGCGTCTGCCAAGACGCATCGCGGTAGGTCACCGCAGACCAGATTTTGTGAGCAGCCCTATTGGGACTTCTCTAGATTTTTGGTCGTTGTGTCTCCTGTGTTTGCCGCAATACCAAACGCCTCGCCCAGTGCGAGGCGTTTTTTTATGCGCACCAGATCACAGTTTAATGGCATCTTAATAGTTTGGCAATCCCCTCGGGCGACTGCCAACCACAACATATTGTCTCAAAACATGAGACTAGCCCCATATTTTGCGTTTTCGCTCTAATTTTACCCCGTCGCGCGGTCACGACCGGCCTTTCGCTCAGGGCGAAATTTTCTTCTGCGGACGTCGCTGCTTGGTTGTCCACGACACGCCCCCGTTTCAAGCGCCTCATCCAGCGGCGCTCGATCGAGGGGATTTATCGGCTCGCCCAGAATGGTGCGCGTGATCTGTCCTGACGGCACGGGCAGGCCATCCAGCGGCTGACCAAAGGCATCAAATAGCTGGGAACGCCACCACGCTAAAAGACACGATTGCCGAGCGACTCGGTCACGCCTTCGGCTGCAAAACCCGGGAAGAAAGCGGGGCGCCAAGGCGCCCCGCTTGATGACGGCATGACGTGCATCTAGCGCCGCAGGGTCATGCTCGATAATCGGATAGTCCCTGAGCCACGATTGTTCTTCAGGTCAGGCCTCTGTCTGTCTTCACTAGTGCCCATCGTCTCCGCGAGACTCCCCCTTCCTGGCAACAACCAAAGGACGAGTTATAAGTCGCAACGCGTGCCGATAACGCTGCACTCGCTGAAGCTCCCTTACTTGAAATGGGCTATCCCATTGGGCGTCAAGTGCCGCAAACGGCTCCATCGGCAACCCCTCCGGCCTGGGCGGCCTTCGATGCGCCGGCATGACATAACGGGCCACCATCCAGAATGCGGCGCGGCGCCAAGCAGGTGGCCCGAGGGCGCGTACGTGTTCCCACGGAGACATTTGCAACGGCGCGACTCGCCGCGCCGGCACGCCAACGAAGGGGAACAACTCCGCCGGAAAACCGATACTCGCAAATGGCGGATGTTCTGGAATTCGTCCAAGATTGACGACCACGCGCATGAGTAATGCTCGCGCCATATCTGGGGAACCCCGCCAAGCAGTCGGCCAGGTCGCCTTTCCTTCCAGGCAGTCGTGCAAGGTGCGGGCAAAACCAGTGATGGTGCGAAGCAAGTCACGGCCTTCCGCGGTTCGCGGCCACACAGGCATGCGGCTGGTCGGCGGACTATGCAATTCAACACCTAAGGGTGCCCAGTGCAGTGGCCGGCGATGAACCGGGCAATCCAGCGTGAACACGCCCATCCACGCTCGCCGAAAGGACGGAGGATGTCCTGCTTTGGCATCTTCGTGCCAGCACGACGGGCAGTAGGCCCGCCGCTGATTCTCCTGCAACACCAGCGGGTGGTCCTGCAATCGGTGTCGATACAGCTCACGTGGCTCCACACCAATAGCACGAGCCAAGACACAGACCTCACGGGCAGATATCCCATCAAGGCCGACATCCTCTCCGGGGAGCGATGTCGCGCGCGGCCATACCCTTCGGCGTAGCGTATGCCCCTCCGCGCCATAGCACCGCCAGGCCCTTTCCGTAATGGAATGCAATGTTTCATCGTCGGCCGGCCCGTGGATCCACCAGCGCTCGCCCTGCAGTTGTGACGTTTGTTTAGTCATGGCGAGTCCCCGTCGCGAGCTCCGTGGCGCAAAGCTCCGGAAATTCATTCACCGCTCGCTCGAGCAAGCTGGGAGTGATCCGCTCACCACCTGACATCACCGCAAGCGCGGCGGCGTTGCCGACCAAGGTCACGATGGCATCGGTCTGACCGCCCGTCAGTCGAACGATCAACTTCATAGTGCCTTCCGAATTCAGTCGTGATGGAAGCCGAAGCGGCAGGGTGGATTCCATGGCCTCCAGAAAGTGGGCCAGATAACCATCAGCCCGCCAGCATGGAAGGCGTTTCAATCGAAGACGGGCACGCAAATGCTCATCCATCTTGATGGCGAGCTCAGCTTCTTCAGACCCCGCCAAGACAATGACGATGCGAAGCTCATTCATGAGGAAGCGCAGCGATTCAAGCGTCGCCCGCTGCTGCTGCCGAGTTCCGTTCAGCACATCCTGTATCTCGTCAACCAAGAGAAGCCTGAGTCCACACGCGCGCGCGGCGATCAAGACAAGCTGCTCCCGCTCCCGCCCGGTGTAACTTGCCGAATTAGGATGCCCAAAGGCTACGAGCATCCGCACATACAGCCCCCGGGCTTCGCGCACCCCGCACATGGAAAACAACAACGTAGGCCGCTTTGCGATCGTCTCGCGCGTTGCGGAACTCTCGGGATAGCGATCACGCAGTTGCTCCAGTAGATCGGTTTTACCCGCACCCGGCGCCCCCACCACGACCAGGCCCGCAGTGCGTGTCCTAGTGGGACGAAACATGAGGTAGTCGATGTACTTGAAGATGGCGTTAATGCGTTCGTGGGCAATAAAGCGACGCTCCAGAATGTCGCGCACACGAAGCTCAACAGGCCATTCGAGTGCGTCGATCACGGACGATAAAAGGTGGCTATAGGTCGTGGCCATCAGTCAATCCTCTTGACGTGTACGCTGGATCGATCAAGTGGCACCGTATTGCCTTCGTTTCCGAAACCGGTCACCTGGTTGCTTGTGGGCCCTGCCCCAGGCTGTCGAGGACTCTTTGCTTGGCGGCGTTGCTGCGCACGTTTGGCCGAGGCCGCCATGCGCTCCAATCGCTCGGTGGCCTCAAACCCTGCGTCGCGCAAGACGTCGATGCGCGCGGATTCCACCGTGTCCATCCTGACGTTCTGCGGCTGCCCGGCGGCTCGACCGGCTACAGCTTCGAGTTGAATGGTGTGATCGTCCGGCGTACGAACCCAGATGCGCGACAGGTTGCGTGGGTCGTAGTGAATTTGGAGGACTCGCTCCGGATGCACCCAGCAAGCAAGTGGCTCGGCCCAGTAGCGACTCCGTCGGAATTGAATGCCGGTGCGCTGCAGTCGTCGCTTGACGAAGGGAAGGAATGTCAGCCGAAACTCATCCGGATGAGCCACCAAAGGAGGAAGAACCGCGGCCCCATCATCTGTCCGCCACGCTCTTTCCCACGCCACTAGTGGCGGCACGCCCAGTACGCGGTGGGTTCGCACGTGATAAGCCCGCGCGATTTTTTGCAGAAGCCACTCATGAAGCTCCCATAGCGTCATGGTCGCCTTACGCTCGCTCGGATAGTCCTTCCTGTCTTTAACGCTCGAAAATGTCGTTCCCTGCAATCCATGAACCATCTGCATCAAGGTCCCGATGAGACGCTCGACGTGCCCGCCATATTGCGGCTCTCCCACAGGGCGTGTTTGCAGCGCTATGCCGTGTTCTTCGCAACCCCGTCGAATGGCTTCGCTAACCAGATCCTTTCCGTTATCGACCAGGATCACCTTCATCTTGCCGAACATGGGCCAGAGCCCGGGCTCGCGTGCGTCCTCGGGTTTGGGCAGGACGGCATGTGCAATACACAGGCCCACCGCCACCGACGATGGCGCATCCATCGAGAGATAGAACCCAAGCACAGTGCGGGTCGCTATATCCACGGCGACCGTAAGCCAAGGGCGTCCAAGGACGATAGTGCGGTCGTTACTCAGTACGAATACGTCAACGAGCGTGTGGTCGATTTGAACCAGATCTAACGGATGGACAACGCACAGCTGCCCTGGGCGCGGCTGCCTGGCCTGCTTTGCCTGCTTATTCCCCAGTCGGCACAGATCCCCTTGGTATGTTTGGTGGTCGGCTATGCGTCGCCGTACCGAACCCGCCGAGGGAGGTCGCAATCCCAGGCGACGACAAATGGAGCGCGCTCGCGCAGTGATTTCGGATTCGCTCGTGCGTTCCCGCACCAAATAGTATTTCTGGATGACGTGTTGAATGACCTGTTCAACAGGTGGTTTTAGAAAATGCGATGCTTTGCGTCGGCCTCGCTTTCTTTTGGCCAGCGTGGATGTCCTCGGGCTGGCCCGGAATCTGGTGATCAAGCGCTGGATATGACGCACACTCAAATAGTGTTTGGCCGCCAACTGCCGTAATTGCTCTCCAGGGTTTGTCACCTGCTCGGCCAGAGGACGAATGTCTTGAGCGAGTGGTGCAATGCGCGCCCATTCATCCGAGGCGATCGATTGGATGTCTCGCGTTCCCTCGGATGTCGGCACAGGTTGGAGCGCCGCGACGGGAACAACGTTTATTGCGCCCGTCGCTTCCGTACGCACACTGACCGTACTCCCGGATGTAATGCCATCGATTTGAACGAGCTGTCCGTCAAAGACCCAGCGTGTCCCAAGGGTCAGTTCGGAGCGGTGTTGCAAGTTGCTGGAACGAGTATTCATGTTCCCTCCAGATATTCTTGAGGTGCAACGGGTCGTCTCCGTGCCGGCAGCGGCACGAAGAGCCTTGACTTCAACGAAGGAAGGGAATAGAAATGGAGCGTACAGCTACCAACTGTCGCCACATAGAGCCTCGCATCGCCATGCGAGGTTTCTTTTTTTCTATCCCTCAGCATTGGCGCATAGGCATTCCTCCTTTTCGTGGGCCGCCCTGTAACCTGTGTGCGAACGCCAGCGGTCGTACGTCGATGCGAATAGATCGCGCACGAAAATCTCGCTACTCAGCGTTCGCGGTGCAGTGTGTCGTGAATAGTTGTGCCACCTGAGGCGCGCCTCGCCGGGCGCTAGCCGTCCAGATGGCTAAACGGTTGACGCGATCTTGACCGTGTCGCCCGACAGGAGTGAGGTGCACCGAGGGGCGCCGATGTGAGAGATCGATCTGGTCATGCACGCCACAACGAACGACTCACCACCCCCGAGTGAGCCGCGGATGGCGTGTGGTGGCGTTCGTGACCCGCGCCAGAATGTCCGTCGCAAACCTCTCCCGGAACACCACTATTTGGCGACTTTCGCTTATATCGCCGGAGCCCCGCCAAGTCAACGTAAGTGCATGATTGTGATATATTTATATCAAACCTTGAGGTACAAGCCCTCGAGGAACAACGAATGCCACTACCTGAGCTTATGTGAGCGCCAACCAGGCAAGCGCTAGCAGGACTTTGATGTTGTTTTTTGGAGCCTCAGGAACTGGACAGTTACTCGCGGGGACCTTCATGCTGGCACCCTCCTCTCTTCATCGGACCTTGAGTGATGGCAAGGCGGCCTGCGCATCAGATTCGAGCCGTGGTATTTGATGCTTACGGGACACTGGTCGAAATCACCGATAGGCGTCGACCCTTCAAGCAGTTGCTCGAACAACTTCCCCGCGAATCCACATTTCGGCAAGCATTCGCGCAGACCGTGATGTCAGAACCCATGGATCTGGAGGCGGCCGCCATTCGATTCGGGATTCCGCTATCCCCCAAAACACTCGACCAGCTGCACCACGACCTCGATTGCGAGCTGGCCAGCATCCGACCGTTTAGCGATGTCATTGACTGCTTGCATGCCCTAAAGCAGCGCGGGGTGAAACTTGCGGTTTGTTCAAATCTCGCCAAGCCATACGCAATCCCGGTGCAGAGACTCATCCCAATGGCATGGGATGCGATTTCCTGGAGCTTTGAGGTCGGCGCCATTAAGCCGCACGAGGACATTTACGCCTCGGCGTGCCAGCAGCTTGGTGTCTCGCCGTGCGAAGCACTCATGGTTGGTGATAGTGAGGATGAGGATTACGTGGGCCCACTTCGCTTTGGAATGCAGGCCATGCGCCTTCGCCGAGGATCGCTGTCTTTGACCCTGGACACCATCAATTCGCTGTCGGAGTTACCGAACCTCGTCCGGTAGATCTGCCCCTATGCGGATGCCCCTGCAATCTAGGGTATACGCATTTTCGCCGTCTCCGTCGGTGCCAGCGGCAAGCATTGATCAAGACCCAATACCGCTTATTGGGTCGCCGTTTTCAGGCTGCCTGGCAATGCTGTCATACGTTCGCAACCGCAACGCGACGAACAACCCAAAATCGATTGTAATTTATTGTTTTAATTATAATTGTTCTGTGGCGACTAAATTAGCGATACAGCGACAACGGTTGGCTGGAATCTGGCTGATTTCCAGCTCAAATTGGCTCAATGACGCCCATCCAGCCGCTGTCGCCCGACACATGCTTCAGGACGTCCATCCTGGCCGATCAGCTGCGTGTACACATTTCCCCGGACCGTAACGACGGAACCAGCAAGGCATTGCTCGTCAGATCTCAACAAAAGCGCCTGTCGACGTCGCTCATCGGCTTCGGCTCGCTGGCGGGCATCCCGCTGGGCTGTTCGCGAAGATTCCGCGGCGGCTTGTTGCAGCTGCTCGGTCCACCCCTGAATGACCGCCTGGGCCTCTTCGATGTCCCTCTGGCGCTGGTACTCCCGGTAAGCGATGTGTCCAATCAGCAGGATGCCAGCGGCACCCAGAATGCCCAAGGCAATCTTCGTCGAGTCTTCCATGGCTCTCTCCCTGTATGCCGTTGGAGCATATAGGGACCGGGCCTGATGAGACATACATCGCGCGCAAGCCGGGCAGTTGTTGGGACGTGGTTTCCCTGCCCTCGCTTTGCACAGACTCGATTAGCCCAGAATTGGCAGGTTCATGAAGCGGCAACCGCGATCCGCTGAATCTCTTGGCGTGATGACCTGGCGGTCAGCGCCTCCAGTTATTCCCGAACGGTTGCATCATGCTGAGGAAAGCGAGTAGCAGAAAATCTTCAAACAACTGTCATGTCACGAACATCCAAAGCCTTACAGACAATCACAGTTCGGTTTGATAGGGTCGCACCACTGCTTGCCGGAACGTCATCACGACACCACAAGCAGTCATCGGCAAGGCAAAGAAGCGCGGGCCAAGGGTGCTGGAAACACCGCATGGCCCGCTGACCATCACCAACTAAGAGAGAGTTGATATGGCTATGACGGATTGTACGTCATCCCCTCCCCGTCGCATCCCCTGCGACAAATCCCTCGGAAGTTCCCGGGCCGTCTGCGATCCATCCAGACACGGTTGACGAATAGAGCGCAGCCTTTCGGGCGCTTCCGAAGCGTGTGTCTGGACCACACGCTGGCGTACTAGGAGCGCCAGTGCCCCGTGCTGCCCGACTTTCAAAACCATACCGCCCGGCGCTTGGACACAAGCGGGCCGACGAGACCTCATTGCTTTGCGCGATGTGAAGTTGCTTTACCTGTGGCACGTCCGTGAACGAACGGCGTGCCACGCTTCATGCTGGGCTTGGATATGCCGAATCGCCTAAATGTGTTCTAACCGTGAGGTTGCTGGTGATATATGGCGAAGTTAGGAAGATCAAAGCTTCCGTAGCGTTCATCGACTATCCCCGCGAAATCCCCGCTCAGATCGCCTGAGGTCTTGCCGTCGAGCAACGGCCGTGAACTTGTCATCTTATTCTGTTGCGACACTTTGGCTAACCCCTCGGCGCGTTTTCAGAAACTACTTGGCGTCGGTTGATCATGTAGACAAGAGAGCGAATCAACGCTTTGTACTTTTCAGCTTCTTGTTGATTCTTGCGATAGTAAAAATCCTTAGGGGAGGCAGCCTTCATTGACCGATCCACGAGCGACTCAGCATCTCTCAGCAGTCTCGGTGATCGCTTGCTGTATGGCTCTCGCCTTGCGTCGTGGTACCGAGCTATTGCTTTTCGAAGGACACAAAGGCCCTCGGGCTTTCCATACTTCATGGCCTTGTCCATTGCCAAATCACCGTCCGAAAGGCGTCCTAATTTGTAGGAAATTAAACCAAGTGTCAGCCACGCATCCGCACTATGGGGGTCTAGTTCCGTCGCCCGCTTCGCATATGGATAAGCCAGGTCGGCTTTGCCGCGATTCCTCAACAAGAACGAGGCGTAGCGCTCTTGCAATGCCGCATTGAGCGGCTCTTCTATCATCGCCAGCTCAAAGTAGTCTTTGGCTGATTCATAGTCCTTTTTGATCGTGGCGATTCTGGCAGCCTTTGCGTATTCGCTCCTAAATCCGTCAGCCACCCGATCTGTTCTGTAGTTCTTTTCGATCTCGAAGCGTTCTGTCGCCTGCTTATCCACTTTGAACGCAATTTTGTCCAGGCGTGACGCTTCGTCGTTCGAGAGTCGTCGCCTTTTCTGACGAAAGAATTCCTTCGCGAGATCCACGATCTCCAATTCGTATGTGTCCCCGTGATCAATGATGCTGGCGAAGTAGGTTTCACCCAAGCCTGCTTGAAACTCTGAGTGGACGACGCCTATTTCGGTGCACGCGTCTCCAACGCACTTGCCATCCAGAGGGGTCGCAAGAGATACCAGCACCATGAAGACCTCCTTCACGAGGGAGCTCATTCGCTCCCATGCGTCTTCATATAGGAACTCGAGGAGTTGGTCGTTGGTTTTGCGCAGGATGTGATCAAGCCCATCTTGGATGCCTGAAGATGAGCGCGCGATAAAGCGAACAAGTGTGTCGATAAGTAGCGGCTTGCACATCAATTGCGTGCATGCCTGCCTGAGTCGTGGTTCGCCCGCTTGAATAATAGAGCGAGCACCATATTCATCGCCCAGTTTCTGGATAAGAAGAAGTGCCTCTGTTTCGGAAAGTTGACTGACCGCAATGGGTGCGGCAGCGATCAGTTCGCGCCTACGTGACGTGATAACTACTCGACCAACCCTCTTGGCTACGCGGGCAATGAAATCAGCCAAAGCCTCGGCATCCAGCGGCGAGGTGGCCAGTGTCTCGGTGTTGTCGATGATTAGCAGGATGTCGTTCCTGGTGAAGCCCTGCTGTTCGAACTCCGTGGCGACCTTTTCGATTAGCGCGCGACCCTCGAGCTTGTACCATTCCTTCCCCAGTACTGGGCTGAAACAATATATGAGCTCTCTGACGCTATCTTCCATTGCGTCTGAGATGCCCTTAAAGTGAACCAGACCATCATCAGTCCACTTTGTCTTCTTTGCCGTGTAGAAGCTAATAACAGATGGCAGCGGAGGATTGCCCTCAACTCCACCCTCGAGAAGATTGTTGAAAAACTCAAGCGCCAGCGTGGTCTTGCCGAATCCACCGTCACCAAACACTAAGCAGGTCCGGGAGTCGACGGTGTCCTCAAGCCACTCTTTCAGCTTGTCTAGCTCCTTCTTTCGACCAACAAAGGTAGACGTTTGGCGCACCGGCACGTTGTTGAGCACTAGCTTTGCGCCTGTGGCTTGCGGCACCTCGGACCACCTAAACTTTTCGGCAGCTTGCGCGTCCGTCGCAAAAATGTTCGTTGATCCAAGGTCTATGGTTACGTCCCTGGCGTTCGACCATGACAAGAGTTGACCCTGAATCTTCCAGACGCCTTTTCGAGACAGGACCTTTCCAATAACCACCGCTTGCTCGTCAATCACCAGGGGCGTCATCAACTGAATGTTGAGATCTCCCACTTGAACAGCGAGCCCGTTCGACGTCATCTTTGGTAGCGCGTCAGAATCGGCATCAAGAATTCTCTGGATCAGATCACCCGTTCGCTGCGCCCAAAGGGTGGTGGTGGACGCATCCAGTACGCCGTGCCCTGGCCTCCTATTGCGAAATTCAACCCACTCCGTAAGCGCAGCTACTAATGGATGATCGAATCCATCGGCTTCTTCAAACCAGCCTTTTAAGTAGTTTCGCGATACAAGGCCACGAATGACTGGCACTAGTACGTCAATTATTTCAATCGGAAGGCCGTCCGACGGCTGACTAAATCTGTCAATGTAGGGCTTGAGATCGACCCCATCATCAAGATCCGGCGTGCTTTGAATCGCGATTTCTAAGGCTGTGATCGCCATGTTTTGAAGAAGCGATCGCATAATGGAGCACATGTAGCTCAACATCGCAGCATCTGAAGTGTGCTGGCGCGCCACAGTAAGTTGCTTAGCGTAAATTTCTTTCATCCGCCCCACCCCTCATCGCTACGTCGCGATAGCAGAATTTCCTATCCGCCCCTGGCTCACCGACGGCTCCGGTACTCTAAATGCTCAGCGAGCTTGCGGCACGTAATTTACTACGGAACCCTGCGGCCCGACTGCTCGATCATTGAGCCGTGCCGGGCGCTTGTCGGGGCGCTGTCGTGTTGCCGGGTCCGACGCATCCCTAGTCTGGCGCCCTACACCACCGGAGTGACACCCATGACCACCATCACCCCGCCCTGCCTGCTGACCCCGGCCGAAGTCGGCGCCTGCATCCGCCAGTTCCGCGATCTGCGCCACTGGTCGCAGGAGCAACTGGCCGAGATTTCGGGCCTGAACGTGCGCACCGTTCAGCGGGTCGAACAGGGCGACTCGGCCAGCTTCGACACCCGTCGCGCACTGGCCTGCGCCTTCGATCTCAACGACATCGATGCGCTCAACAAGCCAATTTCGTTGCCTACGGCCGAGGAACTGCAGACGGCGCAAGCGCAGTTCGAGCACGACCACATCACCCTGGCAGTGGCGCCGCTGGCCACGGGCCGTCAGTTGGCCCGCCTGGTCACCTCATGCGAGATGGACCTGTCCGAGTCGGCCTTCGAACTGCCGCGCGAGGCGGCGGCCGAGTTCGCCGCACTAATCGACTACTACCGTGAATACCGAGACTGCCACGACCTATACTCGGAAACCGACAAGCCCGACATCTATGATGAGCTGCAGCAGCACGTCGAAGCGCTGCGGGTGTTGGGCGTGTCGCTGTGCCACGGCCAGCGCAAAGTCACCGTCAGGATGGGCTCGGGCGAGCGGGTGAACGCCACCGTCCTGTACGTCGTGGCATTCCGCCTCGGTCATGAGCCGACCCAGATCGTAACCCCTAAGGCGGCGCGCATCGGCTAAGTGTTCACGTGCTTGATCAGGCTGCAGTTGGGTTGCTGACGCTCGCTTGAACTTGAAGGGACCAGTCTATAACTTGTGGAGCTATGCGACGAAAAGGGGTACTCCGCCTGTGTCTGCTGATGCCATCACGTATTGCCTAGAGCAGCTCTCGGACTATAGGCAATTTGAGCGACTGTGCTCCGCACTTCTCGCCAACGCAGGCTATTCAACAATCGATCCCTTGGGCGGTACCGGAGACGAAGGTCGCGACGCAATCATCCGTAGCGATTCCGCAGGACGCACAATTTGTTTTGCATACACTGTGCGCGCTGACTGGCGTATCAAGTTGCGCAGTGACTGCAAGCGCGTCAGAGAAGCGAATCATAAGCCTGATATCTTCGTCTTTGCCTGCACAGAAGTCATCGCCGCGAGTGAGAAGGACGCGGCGGTGAAGATGGTTAAGGAAGATTTCGGCTGGGAACTCGACCTTTTCGATCTTGAGCGACTTCGCGTCCAGCTTTCCGGGCCACAGCGTCATCTTTTGGCGCAGCACCAGTCCATCTTCGTGCCGCCGTTCTTCCCGCAGCGGGGCGGCGAATCGATCGCTGACAGCCACGATACGATTCTCATCGATCACGTCGCATCCGACCATGCGATAGCCGCCTGGCTTTCCAGACGACTCTCCCTGTCGGGCTTTCGCACGTGGTGTCGAGGCACGGCACCACTGGCTGGCGAAGACGCCGACGAGACGGTGAGGACGCTGATTGCGCATCGGGCCAACCGTTATCTGCCAATTCTCTCGACCGGGAGCTTGGCCGACCCACTGTTTCTTGAACGCTGCGCTATAGCGACCGCGCGAAGCCCAGATCTCGTGATTCCCTGTAAAGGGATCATCTCGGAGGATTGGGTCTTGCCCTCGCGCCTGACCAAGCTGGTCGCGGCCGACTTCTCCTCGTCGTGGCGCGAGGGTCTGAATGCGGTGCTCAATGCCTTGTCCTCGTCCGGCATCCGACCATCGCTCGCTGCTGAGCGCGGCGCGCAGATCGCGTTGCGCGACTTTCTGCCATCGCAGGTGACCGTCGCCAAGCCCGAACCGGTCTTCGCTAATGTATTCGCTATGACTGTGCCCACCGCCATGCTCGATATCAGCGTACAGCAACCGCTGACCATGGCCGAGCGCTACGAATTGTCAAAACGGTGGGCATTTTACACCGCCAACGAATACACGCTGATCGCCTTCGACCTTCCTCCTTCCGACTCATGTCTCGGCGACTTGACCGGCCGATATTCGGAGTTCTCCTGGCAAGATACCGCGCTCGTACACGGACATCCCACGATTAACGTCGCCAAGTCCCTGCTGCGTCGCACCCTAGATGTCGCCTGTGAAATCACAGGACTGGTGTTCTGTCACGACCGTAAGGGATATCACTTCACCCGCAATGGCGAGCAGGAGCTGGCTCAAGCCATCACCCATGTCGACGGACAGAAGACAACCGTTCAGCTCACGGGAAAACGCACTAAAGGCTTTGGCGAGCGCGCCTCGGAGTTCCGTTATCAGCTCGGCCCACGATTCCGTTTCGACCGAGACAAGCAGGGACACTGGACCGCTGTCATCAGGCTCTACGTCAGGGTCACGACGCTAGAAGGTGCGATGTTCGAGGGCAAGGAGATTAACCAACGCAGGAAAGTGGTGACCAAATCTTGGTGGAACAAGCAATGGCTCGCCCGTCTACTCGGCGTCGTGCAGGGACTTGAGACTCATCCGGGCAAGGTATCGGTCGGCAATGGCCGCAGGGCCGTGACCATGACTACGGCGCCCATGCGATGGGAGTGTCCGGTCGGTCTGGATGTGTCTGCATTAACCGATGCATCGGAGGTCGGCCAAGAGATGGCGCTGTATCGCGCGCACCAGGATGGCGAAGACGATACAGACGGTGCCGGCGTGCCCAACCACCCCGCGATATTGACGACACCATGACCGACACCTTTCATTATCTCGGCGAGCCCGCGCTCTTGTTCGGAAATGGCCAGACCGCTGAAGATCCTCATGATGGACTGGCCCTGTTCGGACCGGCCGAATCCTGCGCCCAACTGCCCAAACACGTCGTCATGGGCACACCAGAGGGGCTAGCGCTGTGGAAGAGCTGGTGCGACGACCTCAATAGCCCAGCCGCTTGCGTCGACGAGGACCGGCACCGTGCTTGGCCGCCCTACCCTGGTTTCGATGTCGCCTTCGGAACGCGCTGGCCATCACCGATCCGCAACTATGAGGTGGATGCTCAGGCGCTGTCTGAGGCCTCGCGCAAGAGCGACAAGTACGAGCGTGCCTATGCAGTCACCGGACTGTTTATGCAGGCGATCGAGCGCACCATCAAGCTTGATGCCAAGCCCGCGCTGGCGATCTGCATCGTTCCCGACGAGGTGTATGAGAATTGTCATCCCAATTCGAGCGTGGCATTGGACGAGCGCAGCGACACACAGCGCACGCGGAAAGAAAAGAAGTTCCTTGACCAAGCACTATTCGACCGCAAGCACGGCCAGACCAGGATGTTCGATGATGCCGACGACAATGTCGCGGCTGCGATCGGTAATATTGATGCCTACGAGCAGGCGCTTGGGCTATCACCGGACTTCCGGCGCCAGCTCAAGGCTCGAATGATGGCGCACGATCTGCCGGTACAGATCATTCGGGAGGCGACGCTACGCGTGAGCGCGCAGGTGCGTAATGGCGAGAAAGGTACCAATCCGCTCTCCGACCGCCTCTGGAACTTCAGCACCGCGCTGTACTACAAGTGTGGAGCCAAACCTTGGAAAACGCCTTGGGCACGCGAGGGCGTGTGTTACGTCGGGCTCGCATACAAGATTACCGAGGACGGACGCCAAGCCTGTTGCGCGGCCCAGATGTTCCTCGACAGCGGCGATGGCGTGGTATTCGTTGGTGAATTCGGTCCTTGGTACTCCAAGGAGCGCGGCGAATTTCACTTGCCGCCTGAGAAGGCCGAGGCGCTCTTACGCGGCACGATTGCCACTTACAACCAGGAGCACGGTCTACCGCTCAAAGAAATCTTCTTGCATGCTCATTCGGGGATCGATATCGACGAGTATCAAGGGTTCCTCAATGCCTGTCCGCCGGGAGTCAAGCTCACCGCTATCCGCGTGAGACAGGATTCGCAGGGACTCCGCCTGTATCGTTACGACACGCATCCTGATGCCACTAAGCGCGGCCAGCAACCGGTCCAGCGCGGCATCTTCTGGCAACGATCTGCGAACCATGGCCTGCTGTTCACCAACGGCTTCAAGGCCAGGATTGCTACCTACGATGGGTTCGAGGTACCGGTACCCCTGGAGATCACGCTGCAGCATGGCGAGGGTGACATTCTGGAGATCGCTAAGGACATCCTTGGTCTGACCAAGCTCAACTACAACGCCTGCCAGTTGGGTGAGGGTCGGCCGATCACCATCAAATATTCCGACCGGGTGGGCGAGATCCTATTGGCAAACCGCGGGGTCAGTCCCGACAAGTGGAAGCCGAATTTCAAGTACTACATCTAACCCCGGAGAATGCGGACGACCTCCGAACCTAAGGGGTCAGAACACTTTTCCGACAAAGATTGTTGACACCACCGACTTACGACCTGCGCCGCCACTGAGAAGCTGTTGCCCTTCCCCAACGGCAGCTTCAACCTGCCTAGGCAGTCCCGCCTCAATGTAGTCGATGATCCTCGGCATGTCGTTCAGCGCCGCAACAACCACCAACCGTGCTTCCTGCAAGAGCAAGACTACAGATGCTACGTGCAGCTCTAGTATGAGGCGGCGATGCATGAGCACTGCCAGGTACACGCCTACGTACTTATAAAAAATCAAGTGCACCTGCTGATCACCTAGGAACTTGAAGGTGCGCTGTCCCAATGCGTGCAAGCACTTGGCGGTCGGTACGTGCCGTACTTCAATCGAACCTATCAGCGAAGCGGTACTTTGTGGGAAGGGTGATACAAAGCCTGTCTTGTCGATAGCCAAAGCTATCTGCTGAGGTGCTATCGCTACATCGAAATGAGCCCCGTTTGGGCCCGCCATGGTGGCTCGGCCAGCAGTGTCGACGCTAACGCGCTAGGCGCCTTCGACCGCCTGATTCACCCACACGACGAATATCTTTCGCTCGATTCCGATCCGACGCAGCGATGGAATCCCCAAAAAAGGCGTTATCCACGGAAGCCCTAAGCGGTGACCAGCAGCAGGACATTCGCGCGTATCTGAAACAGAAGAAGGCGCTGGGATCAAGTCGATTCCGGGCGTCCATTGGGGCCGAACTGGGGCGCGCAGTCCACGTTCGGCGACGGGGTCGGCCTCTTAAAAGTGTTCTGACCCCTTAGTTTGTTCTTCATGTCCGTCCTCTTGGGTTGTCGGACTTTACAGCTTCACCTGATACGGCTCAGAACGGGCAGGTCAAGCCTGCTAACCCTGATGCGTGACACACTGCGGGTCAGATTGCAGCCCCATTGTATTGGAGAAAAAGTACGTAGCGCTTCCCATGGTCGCCCATGTTGAACTTGTAATCTCTTAGCGAAGTCCTTGCCGCCTCACCGACCCCCCGACTTGGCCAGTACTCAACAACTTTGGGACCAACGGCATTGCCATCGTCGTCAATTTGAAACGATATAATTGCGCAAGCGGCAAATTGCGACCGCCCCAAAACATGGGGAGAGACCTTAAATTCTCCTCGTTTGAGAACAAGCGCCTCCCCATGAAAGGGCATCTCATCGTACTTGTCCATTAACAACTGACAGGATCCCGCATTCGCAGGAGCACTCAAAGCAAAGATCAAAAATGGAAGCATACTCATGCTAGACCACCTCATTTGCACAAATCGTTCTCGACAAAGTACGTGCATCTGATTGGCACACCCTTGAATTTCCTGTAGGGGTTTTCAAACGACTTAACGGCCCGCATCTCCTCCCTAATATTGAGCTTATCGCCTTCAAACTCCTCAAAACCAAAAGCCCTATGACCTGCGTCCGAGTGTCCGAACTCATGCATCAAAAGAATGTCGAGTGATGTGCTATCCGCACCATCCCCCGGGAACAGCGACTCGGCATGGGTATAGAGGTAATCTCCTACACTAGGCGTGTACCAAATCTCGTTACCAAAGGTCCCAAACGCATCTTTGGCGTCCATATAAACGAGATCGATTCTTTCGTTGTTTGAAGCCATGCTAGAAACCAGCCTACCGCCAATGGGAGACATAATTATCTTAACTAGCGCTTTCTTTGTAGCTTTAGGAAGTGTTGTTTTGGCGCCACCATCCTTTGGGCCGTTGTAGTAATAGTGGTTAAAAAAACGAGACGCCAAATATCTCGCCTGGCCCTTGGATGTTACTTGATTAAACCCGGATGAGAAGACATCGCAAGCGTAAGCGCCACAGAAAGTTGAATTACCATCAGGATCCAGGTTCGAAATTGGATTCGCGTCCGCATATGAGTATCGACTAAATGACTTAAAATCACCCGGTCGCCGTATCTTGGCATCTGTGCTGAGGAAAATCCCTGTATCGGGATCATAATAGCGAGCCTGCATGTAAATCAGGTTTGAGTTGGGATCGAAAACGTGACCCGTAAATCCTGTCTCAAGGGTGGAGCTCCCTACCAGAACTGCTCCAGTCGGTGAGTACTCTTGCGCCAGAACCATGTTTCCCGTGGAATCCGCTTCAGCAAGCGGGGTCCCCAATGGATCCGTATAGATATAAGTGGTATTGCCTGCATAGGCTCTCGCCGATAGCAATATCAATTGCATGCCCAGCAATAACGCATATCGGTTTGACATATTTGCCTCTTCAAAGAGTTCTCGACGGCATTTCAATGCCCTTCACAACCGGAAAGCTTTGGCCGGAAGTCTCCTTGCAGATCACCCGCTTCCGGAGTCAAGCCAAGTGCTCGCGTAGGCGCTCCACGCGGAACAGCCCGACGAATTGCATGCCTGAACTCGAAACCTGACTTGTCCATTGGCATATGTCAGCATCCCCGCGCTGGTATTCGGACCCGAATAGAGAATGAATACGCCATCCTGAGGATGCGTCTCCTCAAGGTTGTATGTGGTCGCGTTGGCCGACGCGTTCCAGCTAAGGTGGACGACAGGTTTGTCGACCGTCCCTGAGACAGTCACTGCGAGTCCAGTCGGCGTAATTGGGGGCAGCAAGACAGCAGTTGTTCCGACGGAACTCCACGGTCCACATCCGCCAACATTACATGCCTGTATCCGATAGCCGTAGATTCCCGTCCCCTTTCCGCTCGCACCCCAGGACGTGCTTCCATTGGCCTGGACGTTGCCCCACGCACCGCCATTGAACTGCTCTTGCAACGTGTAGCTCGTAGCTCCCGACACCCCCGACCAATTGACGGTATAGCTACCGTTGATACTGTTCGCTGGCACCGATATGGACGGCGCCAAAGTCGGCGCCAATGTCACCGTCACGACGTTGCCCGACTCACGGCTCGTTGCACTTGAGCCGCTCGCGTTGGCGGCATAGACGCTATAGCCATAAGTACCGCTGGATGAAGGCGCGACCGTCAGCGACATGGCTGACCCATTGTAGACAAGAGCTTTCGCGCCGCCATTGAACGACTGATAGACCTGATACGCCGTCGCTGTGGGCGCAGCTGCCCATGAAACGGTGAACGCGCCATAGGCCGTCACCGGCGCGGTTACGCTAGTCGGCGCTGGCGGCGGCAACAGTACCGTGGTTGCTCCAGTCGAACTCCATAAACCGCAACCGGCTACATTGCAGGCCTGCACGCGATACGCATAGCTGCCGTTGCCCTTGCCACTTGCGGCCCAACTGGTATTACCGTTGGCCTGCACCTGCGTCCAGGCGCCGCCGTTGAAGCTCTCCTGCAGGGTGTAGTTGGTCGCCGCGGAGACCGTCGACCACCCGATCGTATAGGCACCGTTGATGCTGCCACCAGGTGCTGTCAGTGTTGGGGTACCGTTCGGCGCGAGTGTGACGACAAGGTTCGTACTCGACTTCCAAGCGCTGCAGTTATAACTATTACAGGCTCGAACGCGGAACGTATGGACCCCGGCGGCTAGACCATTGACTGCGGCATTGGTGGCGGTACCGTCGTAAGCTGCCCCCCAGGTCGTGCCACCATCGCTGCTGCGCTCCAACACGTAGCGATTTACGTCGGCAACTGAGCTCCAGCTGATGGCGGTGCTATCGGTGTAACTGGTGGACGGAACGTTCAGAGCCGCCGGAGCAATGGGAACAACTCCGTAGGTGCTGTCCACGGTGAAGGCCATTGAGGTGACCCAGCCACGGGAACCATAGATGTTCTTGGCTTGTACGCGATAGAGATAACTACCGCTTATGGCAACGGTTCGGCTCAATTGTGTCGCGGCGGTGTTACTGACCACCGTGGTCCAGGAGCCGCCATTGACTTGCTCCTGCACATCGTAGGTTGTGGCACTGATGGGCATGGTCCAACTGACATCGAAGGTGACATTAGTAAGCGTAGGTACGGAAATGCCGGGCAAGGTCGGCGTTACACCGAGGTTCGATGAGCTGGTCCAGGCGGTACACTGGCCGCTGGCGCAGGACCTCACCCGATAGCCGTAGCCCCCCCCTTCTTTGCTCGTGATGACATAACTGGTGCCGGTGAGCGTGCCGCTCAACGTGGTCCAACCACCACCCTCCCTGCTCTCGTCGAGCTGATAGCTGGTCGCCGCGGGCGAGGCCGTCCAGCTCACCGTGTAGCGCCCATTGTTCGGGTTGGAGTCGAAACTGATGGCAGATGGCGCAGCGAGCTTCAATGTGTCATTCCGCGCGATCATTTTTTTGCCAAGATAGATGTAGCTGGCCTCCTTGGCGGTGCCTGTGTCGAGCGAGTACATCAGCTGCCCGGATTGCGTGTAGAAATAGTACGTTGCGGAACCGTCGGGCCTGCTCTTGACCACGCGGCGACCTGAGGCGTCGTAGGCGTAAGTGCCGAAACCAGGGATGGCGGTGAGCTGGTTCTTGTCGTTAAAGACCAGGGTGTTACCTTTCTTGTTGATGACGTTGCCGCGGGCATCGTAACCCAGCGTCATAAAACTCCCGGTACCTTGGGTGATGCTGGCGAGACGATTGGTTCCGTCGTAGTTGTAGGTGAAGGTCTGCCCGCTGGATAGGCGGCTTCGGATGTTGTTCAGCGGATCGTAAGTGTAGCTTTCCACGCCGTTCCAAAGGCTCGATGTGGCCGAGCTCAGGCGATTAAGCTGGTCGTAAGTCATCGTCTTGGTGTGGGTGCCATCAAGAAGATCCGTGATCGCCATGATGTTGCCATTAGCATCATAGGCGTAGTCCTTGCTCAACACCGGACCACTACTGCCGTAGCTAAAATTACTAAGCAACTGACGCGCATTCTTGTCGACCGTGTAGATCACTCCATTGCCAAACACAAAGTTCTTAACGTCGCCGTCCGGGTAGTAATGAACGCCAGTGGCGTAGATGCCAGCCTTCGTCGGGCGGCCGAGTGGATCGGGGGCGTAATCAACCACCGTGGCATCCGGATAGCTGATCGAACGCACACTGCCGTAATCATCGTACGCATAAGTAACGGCGTTGACGCCGTTATTGGTAACACCCAGCTGCTCGGAAGTCAGCAATCCCAGGCTGTTGCGACTTCCAGTCCAGCTCGTACCATCGCTCGTGACGGAAGATTGAACATTGCCGAGCGCATCATAGGTATATGTGGTACCCGGCGTGCCAGCTGGAGGCGTGAGTGTACGCACGCGATTCATGGCGTCATACATCCGGAAGGTCTTGGCCCCCTCTGCCGCTGAGCCGCAACCGTCCCCATCAATGCTGAGCCCAGATGCCGTCCAGGCCACATTGTTAGCTCCATCATAGGCAGTCATTTCACCACCCGACTCCGGCTCCTTGGTGCGGCACAGGCGGTGGTAACCGTCGTAGTAAAGCCGTTTGCTGATATCGACGGTCAAACCGCCGCCCGTACCCCACTGCCGGATTTCTAGTGGGTTGCCATAGACGTCACGGGTGATGCTCTGATTAATGCCCTCAGGGGCTTGAACGCCAATAACCGTATCCAAGGACGGCGTATCGAACACTTGGTAACTGGTGATGGTGACGTAACCCTTGGGATCGGTCACCTTCTTGCGGGCGCCGGACAGGTATTCGGTCGTGGACGTCAGATTCCCAAGCTCGGAGGTCTGAATAACTGCGGTGACACGGCCCAAGGCATCGTACTGCGTGGTCAGACCACCCGCATAGCCGCCGATATTGCTCGCCGTATCGTCCAGATACGACTGGAAAACGCTTTGCCCCTTCCAGTCATAACGGGTCTCCGCCGTACTCAGTGACCCGGCGACGCCATTGATGAATGTGTCACTCAGCACCGGGCGCAAGTAGGCGTCGAAGATCGTTACGCTGCGCGACGCCCCCTTGCTGATCGTGCGCCGCCAGTGATTGCCGGTGAGGCCGCGCTCGCTGGGCACGAACTCGTAGGTAAAGATCTTTGGAAACCAGGCGTGGCCGGCTTCAGTCGGGTATGTAATGCTCGCCAAGCGCCCTACGGCGTCGTAAGTGAAGCCGGTCGTATTACTAACCTGATCGGTGATGCTACTGATCTGACCCAGATCGTCCACGGCAATATGCTGCGTTGTCAGATCGGGATACGTGACGAACTGCGGAATTCCCCGCTTGTAGTTGGTAAGCGTCGTCGTATGACTATTGCCATCCGTGAAGCTGGCGAGTTGCCCGGCTGAGTCAAAGCTATAGCTCACCACCGATTGGCCGAACCGCTTGCGCTCCTTCAGGGTGTCCTTCCCGTCAGGATGACTACTATCCGGTACGTCGTAGACGCTCTCGCTGACCGCCTCGTTAGTACCATTATTGGCCGAGACACGTGTCAGCGGCAGGCCCAATACCCAAAGCCTGGTCTCGTTGAGGTAGGTCAAGTAGTCGTCAACCGCTTGCTGGCCTGTTATCGAGTTGAATCGCTTTGTATGCGTAGGTTGGGCGAACTGATTGAAAGCCAGGGCCTCCCAAGTATAGGTATCGCCCTCCCTTTGTATCTGCCGCTTTCTCTGTGGCGATTGAGTTTCCAACTGATCGTCATTGAGCCTGCGCTGTGGGTTCACGCCGAACCGGCTCGGCCAAGGACCAAAATCAAAGGACGCGTACTCGTTGATATTGGACTGGATTAGCGTGGAACCCACTGCCTGAGCATAGATATCCTCGCGCAGAAGTAACGTATCCGTGCTGTCGTAACGGTTACTGAAGGTACTGCGTGTTGCTTGGTTGTCCGGCGCGATCACGTCCGTCCAAACCACGCCCACACACCCCGATGCGCAATCCTCCAATCTGCTTTGATTGGCTGGCGAATATACATACTGCCAGACGCGATCAGGTGATCCAGCACCCGTGAATGTTTTCTTCGTCAAGGCTGCAACGCTATATACATTGGGTATCAGCGTGAAGTCGCCAGAAGGCGCCTGGATGCAGGTATTGGGCGTGTAGGAGCGCCCGCGCAAAGTTGTCGTGACCGTAAAGGTCCCAACAAGTCCAGACGGATGCGTAATCGTTCCAATGGAGCTCCCGCCCACCTGCCCAGCAACGCCAATACAGCCACCACCTTCCGGCGAGATAACCAGATTGTCGAGACTGGAAGCACGAAACCCCCCTAGATTGAAACTCCACGCCGATGCGTCCGGCAACTGAACGCTCGTCAGGCGCGGAAGATACGGATCGTTGCTGTAGTTGTACGTCCAAGTCCGCGATTGGGGCGAATCAGGTTGAAGCGTAGCGGTGCGCAACCGGTGGGCCAGCGGGCTGTAGTAGTTGCCAGACGGGTCGATACCAGGCCGCTGCCACGTGTCATAACCCAGCGCCAAATTTCGGCCATCACTGCCCATCACAGCAGTGAGATTGCTATTTGCGTCGTAAGAGTAGGTCACGCTGTTTCCAAAGCGGTCTTCCACTCTGGAGACGAGCATGAAATCGACCTGTCGGTGCAGTGAACCGCCCCCAGTCATAACCATGGAATCGGCGGCCTTGTAAGTAAGCCAGTCGAACCAGTACTTGGTTCCCGAGGGGGATACCGCAAAGAACCCCTCTCCAGGTTGGCCGTTGGAGGTCTGCGCAAGGCAACCTATCGCCCACTGCGACTTTGTCACAATTGGAAATGTCGTGCTGGATGTTCCCGGGACGGTCATCTGCGGGGATGCGATGTTCGAGGCGCTGCGACGCATGAGATCTTGCGCGCCGGCACCAGGCAAAATCATCTGGTAGCCATGCCACCAGTCTGCGCTGTTGTAAGTAACTGGGTCGCTTAGACCTGTACTTACAACGATGTCTGGCGCGGTTGCTAGGGACGAGCAACGCGACAAGGAATCGCGGAAGAACCACCCGGTGTGCAGCTGCCCATTGACGTCCGACCAACTGTACTTCGCAGACAGCGTTTCGATGTGGGGAACATCGAGAGTCCAGTCGACCAATGCGTTATCAATGAATTCCTGATACGTGAAGTTCGGATCCACGTCCGGAATACGGAAGCTGCGTGTCAGCTCGATGGAAGGGCCTGTACCATCGGCGCGAACATCGGTTTGAGAGAAGCTCAGCGTGCCGTTGTACAGGCTGAGATTTTCGCCGAACGGTGTTTCGCCAAGCGGCTGAATATCGTCGGTAACTCTTATCTTTTTCTTGTACTCGTCTTCCGGCTTGACGTCAGCAGACTGCGCTGCAGCGTGTAATGAAACCAGCCCAAGAAGAACAAACGTCCCAATAGCGCACGCTCGGCGCCCAACCTTGCTCCCCATTTTTCCCCCGAATCCTTGCGCAGACACCCATTGCGGACATCGCGAACAAGCCCGGTCGAACCCTGGCAGGGCTTGCCTCCCATTTCCTTCAACACCACGGCATGCGCGGCGGCAAAAGCATTAGCAAAATCATACCCTCGATGCAACAGGAATTTGCGAAGCATCGCAAAATACCTCGGCAAGAAATCGCATTAACAGACGATATTCTTTCGCCAAGCTGACGGGTTTGCTGGTCGTGCCATGTCTGACTGGGACACGTCCGGCGCTGTCGTCGTTGCGGCGCGCCGTGCCTGCGTGGCTGCAAGCTCCCGACAACGGCCTGAGCTCGTGTTTCCGTCGGTTGCGTGATGGACTCTGGCGCGACCTGTAGTGGCTCGACCAGCGCGTGACCGAGGTGGATGTGGACATTACGCGCATCACGCAGACCGATCCCGATGCGAAGCGTCTGCAGCTGTTGCGCTGTGTAGGGCCCGTCGTGGCCACGGCACTGATCGCGGCCGTCGGCGACGCGCGGCAGTTTACCAATGGTCGACAGAAGGCCGCTTCGTTGGGGCTCACGCCACGCCAGCACAGCTCCGTCGGCCAGGAACGCTCTGGGCATCAGCAAGCGTACGTGCGCAGCCTGCTCGTCCACGGCGCACGCTCGGCCCTTCGTACGGCACCCACCAAGGATGACCGACTCAGTCAATGGTTCGTGCGCTTGTCCCAACGCGCCCACCCCAACGTCGCCTGCATCGCGCTCGCCAACAAGATGGCGCGGCTTGCCTGGGCTTTGCTGTATCGCCATCGCGATTGCGACCCGGTCCTGGCGGCCGCCTGAGACCTGCGATCCATACGTTCCATCCACGATTGCCAGCCCGCCGCACCATGGCGAACCGGTCGAACCGGCGCCGGCAGAACCCTGAAATGTCCGGGCACCCTCAAGCACGTGAAAGCGATTGGGAGCCGGCGCGCGATTGGCCCATCATGGCCCAGCACCGCAAAACGGTGTCGATGTCAGAGGCCGGATATACGTGCTCGGTCGAAATGGACGCCAAAGCTCGGAAGGCTTGCAACGGGGAGGAGTCCATATACGGACATTAGCCCCACCCCCGATAACTTGACCTAATCGCTCTCCTGCTTATCCCTGCTTTGAGTCCGGACCGGACACTGCGGGGTAGAGCTGTCCCCTGTAACCTATGCAGAAAGCCGAAGTCTTAACGCACATCGCGCGACAAAGCCGGATGCCAAGGTGGCACCAGTGGCCGCCCGCCCCGTATACGTTAGGATGCTGACAACACTGATCAATGCTCCAGCGACGGCAGAAGGCTCACGATTTATGACCACCATTTCTATCCGCACACCCGATGATTGGCATGTCCATCTGCGCGATGGCGCGCAGCTAGAGCAGACTGTCGCGGCGACAGCCCATGGCTTCGCGCGGGCCATCGTGATGCCGAATCTGGTTCCTCCGGTCTGTACGGTGGAGGCAGCCCGTGAGTACCGGAACCGGATTCGCACTGCCATCCCCGCGGGAGCCGCGTTCGAGCCTCTCATGACCTGCTACCTCACGAACGATATCGATCCTAACGAGGTAGCAACGGGTTACGAGTCGGGTGTCTTCGCAGCCTGCAAGCTCTACCCAGCTCATGCCACGACCAACTCGAGCCATGGTGTGACCGACGTTCGGCAAATCTACCCCGTGCTGGCCACCATGGAACGTATCGGGATGCCGCTGTTGATTCACGGCGAAGTGACCGATCCAGCGGTGGATGTGTTCGATCGCGAAGCGATCTTCATTGAGCGCGTACTGTCACAGATCGTGCGGGACTTCCCGGGGCTTAAGGTGGTGCTGGAGCACATCACCACCGCCGAGGCAGCTGACTTTGTCCGTGAGTCTCGCGAGCTGGTCGCCGCAACCATTACGCCGCATCACCTGATGATCAATCGCAATGCGATGTTCCAGGGTGGGTTTTGTCCGCACGCTTACTGCTTGCCGGTGGCCAAGCGCGAAAAGCATCGCATCGCGCTGCGACAGGCGGCCACTTCGGGCTCACCTCGCTTTTTCCTCGGTACGGACTCCGCTCCCCATCCTCGCGCGGCGAAGGAATCGGCATGCGGTTGCGCGGGGATATTCAATGCACCCGTGGCGATGGAAGCGTATGCGCAGGTGTTCGAAGAGGAAGGTGTGCTAGACCGTCTTGAGGCTTTTGCTTCGGAGCATGGGCCGCGGTTCTATGGCCTTCCCCTCAATGAGAGTCGGGTTACGTTGACGCGCAGTCCGTGGCAGGTGCCGGATGTGATTGAAGTCGGAGGTCAGCCAGTGGTGCCCTTTCTCGCCGGGCAAACCCTGGAGTGGCGCCTCGACCGGAATTGATTCGCCAAGCAGAGCTCTGCATGAAGAACAAAAAGGCCGCCCAATGGGCGGCCTTTTTGTCATCGGTGAGAGGTGTAGGAATCGAACCTGCGTGATCCATCTTTGAAACAAAACCCAGCCGGCCGCCCTGCTCTCTCCCGAATCAGAGCTCTACCACGTCAAAGCGACGATCCGAGTCCACGTCTTCCTCGTAGTTCACATCTTCGCGCGCAAACCCGAACAGACGCAGGAAGTCCTTCTTGAAGCCGGCGTAGTCGGTCAGCTCATTGAGGGTTTCGGTGGTCACCGTGGGCCACAGTGCTTTGCAGGCCTTCTGGACGTCTTCGCGCAGCTCCCAGTCGTCGAGGCGCACGCGACCTTCGTCGTCGAGTGCCGTCGGCTGGTGATCCTTGCGGTAGAGGCGATCGCGGAACAGGCGGTTGGCCTGTTCGATGGTGCCTTCGTGGATGCCCAGTTCCTTCATGACGCGGAAGGCGATGGCGATGTACAGCGGCAGAACCGGGATGGCGGCGCTGGCCTGGGTCACGACGGACTTCATCACGCCGACGTAGGCGTCCAGATGCTCGGCCTTGTGCTCGGCCATCAGCTGCCTGGCGGTGTTGTCCAGGTGCTGTTTGGCCTGGCCGAGGGTGCCGTGCCAGTACATCGGCCAGGTGATTTCGGTGCCGATATAGCTGTAGGCGATGGTCTTGGCGTGGTCGGCCAGGACGCCGGCGCTGCTGAGCGCGTCGATCCAGAGCTTCCAGTCCTCGCCGCCCATCACGGTGACGGTGTCCTTGATTTCCAGCTCGGTCGCCGGCTCCACCGACGTCTGCACGACGGTGTCCTTGTTGGTGTCGATCGAGTTGGCGGTGAAGGTTTCGCCGATGGTCTTCAGCGAGGAGCGCACGACTTCACCGGTGTCCGGCAGCTTGCGCACCGGCGATGCCAGCGAGTAGACCACCAGGTCGATCTTGCCGCCCATCTCGTTCTTGATCATCTCGATGGCGCGCTCGCGCGTCTCGTTCGAGAAGGCATCGCCGTTGATCGAGCGGCTATACAGGCCTGCCTGCTTGGCGAACTTGTCGAAAGCGGCCGAGTTGTACCAGCCGGCCGTACCGGTCTTGGTATCGCTGCTCGCCTTCTCGAAGAACACGCCCAGCGTCGCCGCGCCGTAACCGAAGGCAGCGGTGATGCGCGAGGCCAGGCCGTAGCCGGTGGATGCGCCGATCACCAGCACGCGCTTGGGACCCTCGCCCAAGTCGCCCATCGCCTTGGTGATGTCGATCTGGTCCTGCACGTTGCGTTCGCAACCGACGGGGTGAGCCGTGACGCAGATGAAACCACGGACTTTGGGGTTGATGATCACGCGATGACTCCAGGAGGGGCATGAAACAGTCCCTATGTTAACCCGGGCCTGTCGCCATGCGCCGCCGTAGGGACACCTCGCCCTGTCCGGATGCCCGCCCCGCCTCCGGCTACCGGTGGCCCGAGCTCGCCTGGGGCCGTACCAGGCGGGCCCCGTTCGTCGTCGACCCGAAGCTCTTGGGGCGCTCGACTTCGGCGCTGGCCGCCTGCAAGGCCGAATCGCGAAGCAGGAAATGGGATAGCGCAGGGATGAGTACGAGCGCGCCCACCATGTTCCACAGGAACATGAAGGTCAGCAGGATGCCCATGTCGCCCTGGAACTTGATCGGCGAGAACGCCCAGGTCACCACGCCGGCGGCCAGCGTGACACCCACGAGGGCGACGACCTTGCCGGTGAACTGCACGGCATGTCGATACGCCTGGGCAAGCGGCACCCCGGCGCGTTGCTGGGCGAGCTGGATGGAAAGCAGGTAGAGCGCATAGTCCACGCCGATGCCTACGCCCAGCGCGATAACCGGCAAGGTGGCCACCTTGACGCCGATGCCCAGGATCACCATCAAGGCCTCGCAAAGGATCGACGTGAGCATCAGCGGCACGACGGCCACGACGACCGCCCGCCACGACCGGAACGTCACGAAGCACAGCACGATCACAGCGCCGTACACATAGAACAGCATGGTGTGATCGGCCTGCCGCACCACCATGTTGGTGGCCGCATCAATGCCGGCGCTGCCGGCGGCAAGCAGGTACTGCCGGTCCTTGGCACCGTGCGCGGTGGCGAACGACGCGGCGGCAGCAACGACGCGATCGAGCGTTTCCGCGCGGTGATCGGAGAGATAGGCGATCACCGGCATGATGGAGCACGCGTTGTTGAACAGGTCCGGGTTGTTCACCGACGCCTGCTGCGCACCGTAATTAAGCACGTCCTGGTTGCGCGCGATCGTCAGCCATTTGGGGTTGCCTTCATAGGAACCGGCGGTGATCTGGCGCACGGCATCGCCGAGGAAGGTGGTCGCCTGCACGCCGGGCACTTGTTGCAGCGCCCACGCGAGTCGGTCCGCCTCGACCAGCGTCTGATACTTCAGGCAGCCTTCGGGCGGCGTCTTGACGATGACCGCAAAGACGTCGCTGGAAAGCGAATAGTTGCTGGTGATGTACGTGTTGTCGCGGTTGTAGCGCGAATCGGCACGCAGCTCCGGAGCGCCTGATTCCAGGTCGCCGATTTTCAGGTGCGTGCTTATCGCGAAGGCGCCGACCGCCAGCACTGCCGATACGCCCAGCGCGGCCATGGCCCAACGGCGCGTGGTGAAGCGATCCAGCCAGTGCCAATGCGAGTGGCTGCCCTTCCCTTTGGCCAGGTCCTTCTCAGCGCGCAGCGTTCGCGCCGCCGCGGCCGGGTCGACGCCGGTATAGGAAAGCAGTACCGGCAACAACAACAGATTGGTGAAGATCAGCACGGCGACGCCAATGCTCGCGGTCAAAGCAAGATCCTTGATCACCGGGATGTCGATCATCATCAGCACGCCAAAGCCCACGGCATCGGCCAGCAAAGCGGTGACGCCCGCAAGGAAGAGGCGGCGGAAGGTGTAGCGCGCGGCAACGAGGCGATGCGTGCCTCGACCGATGTCCTGCATGATGCCGTTCATCTTCTGCGCGCCGTGGGACACGCCAATCGCGAAGATCAGGAACGGCACCAGGATAGAGAACGGATCGAGCGAAAAGCCCAGCAGCGCCACCAGACCCAGCTGCCAGACCACCGCAACGACGGAGCACAGGATGACCAGCGCCGTGCTGCGCACGCATCGCGTGTAGCCAAAGATGACCAGCGTCGCGATCAACGCGGCGATGCCAAAGAAGCTCATGACCTTCACCAGACCTTCGATGAGGTCGCCGACGAGTTTGGCGAAGCCAATGACATGCAGGCGGACCTTGACGCCTGGCGTCGCTTCATAGTGCGCGCGGATACCTTCCAGCGAACGCGACAAGGTGCTGTAGTCGATGGGTTTGCCGGTCTCCGGATTCTTGTCCATTAACGGCACGAAGATCATGCTGGACTTGAAGTCGTTGCCCACGTAGCGGCCGACGATGCCCGAGCGCGCGATGTTTTGCTTGAGTTGCGAGGTACTCTGCGGCGAACCATCGTAGTTGTCCGGCATCACCGGACCGCCGCGAAAGCCCTCCTCCGTGACCTCCGTCCAGCGCACCGATGGCGTCCACAGCGACTTGACCCAGGCGCGATCGACACCGGGGGTCAGGAAGAGATCGTCGTTGATCTTCTTCAGGACTTCCTGGTACTTCGGATCGAAGATGTTGCCGTCTTCGTTTTCCACCACCACGCGCAACGAGTTACCCAGGCCGCGAAGCTCGCCCGCGTTCTCCAGGTAGTTGCGAATGTAGGGGTGGTGACTGGGAATCATCTTCTCGAAGCTGGCGTTGAAACTCAGTCGCGTCGCCGCGAACCAGCCCAGAACCATCGTGGCCATCACGCACGCCATCACCATGATGAAGCGGTGATTGAACACCAGTCGCTCCAGCCAGTTGCCGGAGCGCTTGTCGAAAGCTTCGATGGACCGCACGACGGACTTGCGATCAAGCAGTTTGGGAGAAACAGTCATGAAATAGATCCTGGCCGGCTTACTGCAGCGCCTGGGCGCGTACGCCCTTCGCGCCGACCGTCACGATGACGTCACCGGATACCGCCACCGCTGATGCGGGTGCAGGCTTGGCCGGTCGATGGGAAACAAAATGCTCGCCGCCGTCGCGGCTGAAAAGGACCGTGCCGGACTGGCTCACCAGGGCAAGCCCCTGCGCACCGAAGCTCGATCCGCCGGTGATGCTGTCCTGCACGCCGGTATCCACGGGCGACCAGTGGCTACCGCCGTCGGTGCTGCGATAGGCGTTGCCGCGCAGGCCGTAGACCACCACGGCATCGGTGGTTCCTGCTATGCCGAAATAGGTGCCTTTGTACGGCGTTTCCAGCGCATGGAAGCGCCCCGCTTCGCGATCAAGCTTGAGCACCAGACCCTGCTCGCCGGTGATATAGACGTCCGTACCGATGCCATGCACGGCGTACAGGTGAAGTCGATCCGGGTTATCGGTGCGATCAAACCACGATACCCAGTGTTGCCCGCCATCCGTCGTCTCGAAGATGACGTTGAACGCGCCGACGACAAAGCCATGCTGCGCGTCGGCAAACCACACGCCGAGAAACGGGTTCTCAGCGCCTTGCGCTGCCGTGTGACCCACTTCGTCGACCAGCTTGTCGGCTTGCGCCTTGTCACCGAGCTCGCCCTTCGCGGCACGTGCGCGGATCTGCTCCAGCATCAGTGGCCCCGTGCGACGACCATCCATCTGCAAGGACCAGTTCAGGCCGCCATCCGTGGTGTGCAGCACGACACCGTCGTGCCCCACGGCCCATCCGAGGGCGGGCGTTGGGAAACTCAGGGCGACCAGGTCGGACGACACCGGCACCCTCGCCTGCTTCCAGCTCGCGCCATGGTCATCGGAGTAGACGATATGACCGCGTTGGCCCGCGGCGATCATTCGCTGGCCTGCGACGGCCAGGTCATTGAGCAAACCCCTGGCGGCCAATGGACTCATGTCCGCTGGCGTGTCCAGCACATCGCTGAAGTCGGCGATCGACACAGCGGGAAGCGCGAGCGCCAGAGCGACCAGCGTGCGACAGATGGATGGCTTGAACATGGGATGCCCCGAAAATCTACAACTGAACCAATCTCGTGATACCGGATGCCCGGCGTCATGCATCACGTGTAAAGACAGGTGATGCCGCGTCACGAGGTGCGTGGCAAATGGCGGTGGGACGCTGTGCTGGTCGGGTAACGCTGGACGCAAACCCTCCCCCGAGAACCTTGCTCGTCGCCGCAGTCAGACAGCGTGTACTTCACCACCGCCATTGCCATGCCAGGGAGTCGCGAAGCGAAGGTGGCTTCGCTCCGCGACCATACTCACGATCCTTCCTGATGGACGCTCAGCGAACACCCGATCCGGCCAGCGACTCCGGAGCCCAGTCGCGCTCAGACAAGGGCTTGGTGTAACGCACGCCCCCCGTCTCGCCGGAGAAGCCAGTCAACGAATACGAGCCGGCCATGAGGTCGTAGATGCCATGCAGGTCGGCTACCGGCGCGGGCATGTCATAGGCTGGCGTGATGTACGCGAAACCCGTGCGGAACAGTTGGCCGCGCGCGTCATACGCTTCGGAGGCAACGGCTGCCCAGCTGTCCTCGTCGAGATAGAACGTGCGCTTGCTGTAGATGTGGCGCTTGCCGGCAGCGAGCGTCGCCTCGACCACCCACACGCGATGCTTTTCCCAGCGCACGTCGGAGGGGTTGAGGTAGCTCGGCGTCAGCAGATCATCGGCCTTTGAACCGTAGGCCATCTTGTAGTCGTTGTACGGAACGAAGATTTCCTTCTTGCCAACGAGCTTGAAGTCGTAGCGTTCCATGGAGCCGTTGAAGAGGAACACATCGTCAAAGGTGGACGAACCGCCCGAGCCCGGGTTGGGCGTATCGAACGCGAGATCGGGGGCGACCTTCACGCGGCGCTGGCCCGGCAGGTACTGCCATGCCTTGCGGCCCTTGTCGCTGTAGTTGAGCGGATCGACGATCTGCATCGCCTCACCCGCGCGACGCGCCGGGCCGGTGTAGGTCAGGCGCTGTTGCCAGAACACATCCGCGCCAGGCTTGCTGGTATCCCAGTACGGATACTCTTCGACGGCATTGCCTTCGGTGGACAGCGTCGCGTGCCCGGAGGCGTCGACGTTGTAGTTGCGATACTTGGTGTCATAGGCCACGCCGTTGAAGCGCACCAGGTGGTTCCACATCGCTTCGAAGCCGGTCTGCGGCATCGGGAACGGGAAGCCCGCGTGGCAGCCACTCATGGAACGACCGCCCGCATCGGTCTTGGCTTCCACGGCGCACTTGGCCGTGTTCTCGATGACGAATTTCGGGAAGGCGGCCGTGCGATGAGTCGGATACACGTCGATGTGATAGCCCGGATACTTCTTCATCAGGGCCTTGGTGCCCTCGGTCAGATTGGCCGAGTACTTGTCCATGTTCTTGGCGTCGATCGACATCAGCGGCTTTTCACCGGCAAACGGGTCGGGACGGATGCCGCTACCTGCCTTGAATCCGGAAGGCGGGCTCGTAAGGCCGCCGCTGTAGGCGGGAATGGCGCCATCGGCGCTACCGGCCATGTCTGCGCCAACGCCGGTGAGCGTGGTGCCAAGCTTCTTTGCCTCGTCGGATGAAACGCTGGCATGGCCGACGCCGGAGATCAAAACGGCAATGGCCCCGGCGATCAAGGCTTTGCGTAATTGCATGCGCGTACTCCTCACAATGGTGATTCCAGCGTCGGGGCGCATGCTCTGGCACCACCCACGCTCTCTAGTTGCCTGGCTCTCGTCACCGGTCTTCGCGTCCCGCCTGACTGGCAGGGACACGCCAAAGCGGTCGATACCCATTGTTAGGAGCGCTGAAAACCACACCCCCCCCAAAACGTCGGGGGAGGGGCAAGCAAGTCAACGGGAGGAGCCGGTCTCCGGAGGCGTACGCCGGGGTCTACGGGGCGGCAAACGCAGCGCCTACCAGCTTTGGCGGCTATTCCAGACCCTGGATGAGACCGAGCAGCTGTGCGCGGTGGACGACATGCCGGCGGGTACCTACCCCCAGCTTGCCGAACAGGTTTTTAAGATGCCATTTCACGGTGGCCTCACCCACTGCCATCGCCTGGGCAATTTCCTTGTTCGACAGGTTGCGCGCCAGGAACTCGAGCACTTCGCGCTCCTTGGGCGTCAACACCATGCTTGGCATGACACGCGGGCCGCCCTGGCGCTGATCCATGGGCGGCGGAATCACGCGCGACGGCGACGCGGCAACCGTGGCCGGTTCGCCGCTTGCCTCTTCCATGACGCGATAAGCCCAGTCGGTGAGCACCGGATGGGTATCGGTAAACAGGCGCACGAAGCCATAGGTCCGGGCCAGGCTCATGGCTTCGATCATCAGCGTGCGGCCGTCTTCGCCGTTGCGGTCCAGAGCAAAGGCGCGAAGTGCCATGCATTCGATGCGAAAGCGTCCCAGGTGGGCCTGTTCGGCCAAGGGGGCCGCTCGTGCCACGGACTCCAGCACGCCGGGCCAATCCTGGGCGGCCATCGCGCTGTAGGCATGGGCCATGGCGCTCACCATCTCGACGTTCCGTCGCCACAAGGGGCCGCGGCCAGGGCTTTCGCTGGCCACCATCTCGTCGATGCGCGCGATGAGTGCCGAGCACGTCTCGCGGCGAAAGCGGCTGGCATGCATGCGCACCTGCTCTCCCAGGCTGGCAATGCACAGACGCGGCAGTCGGCGTGCAGCACCAATGGCGAACGATGCTTCCAGGATATCCAGCGCGCGATGCTCCTCGCCCTGCGCGGCCGCCACGCGTGTCACGGTGCGATAGCCGACCAGAATCGACTCGGGCGCCCCGACGCGCTCCAGGACGTCCAGGCGATTGGCGAGCAAGGCCACCGCTTCGTCCATGTGATCGCGCTCGTAGGCAATGGAGGCGAGCAACGCGGCGAACATGCACGACAAAGGATGTCGTCGTCCGAACTTCGCATCGATGGAGACCAGGGCGGCACGCAAACCTTCTTCGGCGAGAAGGATCTGTCCTTCCCACACAAAACTCAGGCCGATGATGAAATCGCGCCAACGTATCGCGTAGTCGGGCTCCCTTGGCAAATCCGTGCCTGGCGTCGTGCACAGGCGCCGCGCCTCCGCCGGATCACCCTGCAGCAGGGCCATCATGGCAAGGCGGTTGATGTGCATTCGCTGGAATTTGGGCTCCTCGGCCGGCGGGGCAGCCTTCCACGGGGCCAGCATGCCGACGCAGCGATCAGGATCGTCCGCGTAGTAGGCCGCGCCGCTGGCAATCAGCACGCATTCGTAGCGCAAGGCGAGATTCACGTCCGGCCGCGACAGGATCAGGCCAACCATGCGCTCAGCTTCTTCGTGACGCTCACTCACGGCCAGCGACCACGCCGCCGCCAGCCGCAGCTGCGGATGTTGATCAAGCACGGACTCAGGCAGTACATCGAGCCATTCGCGCATCGTGCCCATGTGGCCCTGGATCACCGCCTCGTAGAGGCCCTTCTGCGCCAGGTCGACGGCAACGCCTTCCCTGCCCGCCTCCCGCGCATGGCGCGCGGCCTGCGTCAGCATGCCGTGTGCGGCCAGCCAGTCCTGCGCGCGGCCATGCAAGTCGTCCCTCTCCCACTCGGGTAGTTCAGCCAGATGCAGGCGCAGTGCATCGAGGGCGAGCAGATGCAGGCGGTACCAGTCGGAGTCTTCGCCAACGACGAAGATCGGCGTCTCGCGGGCAAGCCGCGCCAGTCGCTGCGGTGCCCCCTGGTCACCGGTAAGCGCAACGCACAGATCCGGATGCAGCTGATCCACCACGGCAACGCGGGTGAGAAATGCCACGTCCTCCGGCGCGAGTTTGGCGGTCAGTGCCTCAACCAGCTGGTTGCGTGAATCGGGCGAGTGCGGCCCCACCACGCTGCGCAGATCGCTGCCCCGCTCCATGGCAGCCAACACAAGCTGCAGGCCCAGCGGCCAGCCTTCCGTCAGTTCGTGCAGCCGCGCACAGGTGTCAGGATCCGCCTTGGCGCCGATGCGGTTGCGCACCAAGCCAATGGTTTCCTCCAGCGTGAATCGCAGCGTCTCGACGCCCACCGAAGTCGACAGGCCATAGGCTTCCAGGTCGGCCACCATCGACGCGAGATCGGAGCGACCCGCCGCCACGACGCGCAAGTTGGGCGGCGCGTTGTGCAGCAGATAATTGAGTGCAGCCTGGCTGCCCGGATGCAGGCGTTCGGCTTCATCGATCATCAGCACCATCGACAGCGGGGCCTGGGCCACCTCGCTGAGCCACGCGGTGACGCCCTCGTACTCGCCGATCGCCACGGAAGCACTTTCCAGCAGCGTCGCGCCGAACTGCGGTCGACCACACCCCATGCGCACCGCAAGCACAAGGCTGTGCAGCATGCGCTGGGGATCCGGGCTTCCGTCGGCCGAGATCCAGGCGACTGCCCATCCGCGCGCGAGATATTCATGTCGCCATTGCGCGAGCAGTGAAGTCTTGCCAAACCCCGCGGGTGCCTGCACCAGGATGAAGGGCCGCTCGCGGAACTGCTCGTCATCCAGGCCCAGGCGTGGCCGCACCAGCAAATAGCGCGGCGCACGCGGCGGCGTGGTTTTCAGAACCAGTTCGGCAATGGCGGGAGCTGCTCCGCCGGCTGTAAGGGCCATCAAGCTGATCCAGGTAGGCTGCCGCGAATTTCCCGAAAGAATGAGGCTGTGGCCCTGCCCTCGCTCCCTGAGCGACCCACCCAAGGCGTGCGCCACAAATCATTGTAGTCACGCTGCAACCGGCGTCGCTACTCATCACTCACCCTTCACGAGACTCCCCCTCCTAGCCGGGGGGGGTCTCCCTGGCGAGGCGTACCTAGCCTTGGATTCGTGACAGAACATGTCTGGCGATCCAGCCGTCCGACGCCTGGGGTCCGGTGGGCGCGCGCGCCGGCCGGATGGGGGTGGAGTCCAACCGATGAGCCTTCGCAAACGGAGGCTCCACTGGGCGGCCGGGCGCGCGCCTGTCGGGAAGCGACGGTGGATTGCATCGCTACCCACGCAACAGCACATGTTCCGGCGGCCATCGCAAGGTGCGGTGGGCTCGACGCCGCGGTCGCAGGTAGTACATCTGTTTGGAGTCCGCATGTATCGTCATCTCCTGGTTCCGCTCGATGACAGCGATCTGACGATCGAAACGGTCAGCAAGGCCGTGAATCTCGCGCGTGCGCTTGGAGCCCGGGTCAGCTTTGTGCATGTGCACGATCATCGTTCGGCGCAGCCCGATGGCAGCGACGACGAGACTGGCTACGCCGACACCTATCGCGATCGCGCCCGTGCACTGCTGACCAAGGCCGAAGCGGCCGCGCGTGCGCTCGGCGTTCCTTGCGATTCAGTCATCCTCGATGGCGCCCTGCCTTATCAGGCGATCCTCGACACCGCGCGGAAGCTCGGTTGCGATCTCATCTTCATGGCGCCTCACGGTCATCGCGCGGTGCGTGGCGCCGCACTGGGTTCCCAGACAGCCAGCGTGCTGATGTCGGGCGAGCTGCCGGTACTCGTGTCCTCGGCTCAGCCAGCTGGCCAGGTCCACCCGATGATCGAGATCATCCGTGACGAGCACCGCGCGCTCTCTGCGGTGCTGCACGCATGGATATACCTGCTCAACCGGGACGCCGCGTGCAGCGCCGAGGATGTCGATCTCATGCGCGCCATGGCCCGGTACGTCATTGAACTGCCGCTCGCCCTCCAGCATCCAAAAGAGCACGGCTATCTGTACGTCGTGCTGCGCGGACGCACGGCCGTCGTTCATGCCGAGCTCGATGAGCTGGAACGCCAGCACGAACGCGAGCGCGCGATGGCCGAAGCGCTGGCCGAAGGCGTGGAGCGTTTCAGCCAGGGCCAGTGGGTTCAGGGGCAGCTTCGGGATGCCGTCGAGAACTACGCGCAGTTCATGTGGGAACACGTGGGGCGCGTCGAGGGCGTGATTCTTCCCATCGCTCAACGTTATCTCTCCGAAGCCGATTGGAACGAGATTTTCACGGCGGCCACTCGCCAGGGAAGTCCGCGTGCCAACGGCGAGGCAAAGGCTGCCTTCCAGCAGTTGTTCTCTCGCATGGCGCACCTGGCACCGCCATGACGCCACGCCACCCCATGGTCAGCAGTACGCGGCGCCTCGCGCCGATGGTTTGAGCACAGGAGTCTCCCTTGGAACACGCTATCCGTTTTTACGAGTCAGGCAGCCCCGATGTGCTGCGCTACGAATCCGTCCAGGTAGGCTCGCCCGGCCCGGGCGAAGTCCGTTTGCGGCATCACGCGGTGGGGCTCAACTTTGCCGACACCTACTTTCGTAACGGCACGTATCCCATTCCGTTACCCAACGGCATGGGTGTCGAAGCGGCCGGTATCGTCGAGGCCGTCGGTGCGGGCGTCGCCAACGTGGCCGTCGGCGATCGCGTGACGTACACCGGTTTCCTCAACACCCTGGGTGCCTACAGCACGGCCCGAATCGTGCCCGCGGCACCGCTGATCCGCCTGCCCGAAGCCATTGCCACGGAAACGGCTGCGGCCATGACCATGCGTGGCCTCACCGCCGCCTACCTGATGCGTCGCATCTATCCCTTCCAGGCGGGTGAAACACTGCTTCTGCATGCCGCAGCCGGCGGCGTGGGCCTGATCGTTTCGCAATGGGCCAAGCTGCTCGGCCTGCGTGTCATTGGCACGGTGTCGACGGAAGAAAAAGCCGCTGTTGCGCGGGCCCACGGCTGCGACGAGATCATCAACTACAGCCACGAAGACATCGCGGCACGTGCGCGCGAGCTGACGGATGGCAGGGGTGTGTCCGTGGTGTTCGACTCGGTGGGCCAATCCACCTTCAACGCTTCACTCAACTCACTGCGTCGGCGCGGACTCATGGTGTGCGTCGGCACGGCCTCCGGCACCATCCCGCCGTTCGATCCGCAGATTCTCGCCATGAAGGGTTCGCTGTACCTGACGCGACCGGCACTGGCCGACTACATCGCCGATCCTGTGGACAAGGCGGCACTCGCCGAGGAACTTTTCGGCCACGTGTCGTCCGGCCGCATCAAGATCGAAATCAACCAGCGGTATGCGCTGGAGGATGCGGCGCAGGCGCACCGCGATCTCGAGTCGCGTAAGACCACCGGCTCGTCGATCTTCGTCATCTGAGGCAACGCCATGCGCATTGAGCAACTCACCTGCAACATTGGCGCCGAACTCTTCGACGTCAATCTTGCGGATGCCGTTCACAACGACGACCTGTTCGGCGAGATCAAGTCCGCGCTGCTCAAGCACCGCGTGCTTTTTCTGCGTGACCAGGACATCAGCCGTCAGGATCACGCGGCGTTCGCCCGTCGATTCGGGGAGCTGGAAGACCACCCGATCGTACCCAGCCATCCGGACGCCCCGGGGCTGGTGCAGATCTACAAAACCCCCGACGCGCCGGCAGACCGCTACGAAAACGCCTGGCACACCGACGCGACCTGGCGCGCCAACCCGCCCATGGGCTGCGTGCTTCGTTGCGTCGAATGCCCGCCGGTCGGCGGCGATACCATGTGGACCAACATGGTGGCGGCATACGACATGCTGCCGGCCCATATCAAGAAGCAGATCGCGCCTCTGTATGCGCGCCATAGTATCGAGGCGTCCTTTGGCGCGGCCATGCCCATCGAGCGTCGCCATGCCCTGCGCGAGAAGTATCCCGATGCCGAGCACCCGGTGGTGCGCACGCACCCGGAAACGGGCGAGAAGGTGTTGTTCGTCAACGCATTCACCACGCACTTCACCAACTTCCACACGAAAGAAAACGTGTGCTACGGCCAGGACGCCAATCCTGGCGCAAGCCTGCTGCTCAACTACCTGATCAGCCAGGCCCACATTCCCGAATACCAGGTGCGTTGGCGCTGGAGCAAAAACAGCATCGCCATCTGGGACAACCGTTCGACACAGCACTACGCGGTCATGGACTACCCGCCCTGCCATCGAAAGATGGAGCGCGCTGGCATCGTCGGCGACGCCACGTTCTGAACCCCAACCCACCATCACAGAGCAACAGGACACGCCATGAACTTCCTCGACGGTTCGCTGATTCCCGAGTACCAGGACAAGCTGGTCATCACCGCTGCGCCCTATGGCCCCGAGTGGATCCCTTCGGATTTTCCCGAAGACATCCCGGTCACCATGGAGGAGCAGATTCAGAAGGCGGTGGATTGCTATAACGCCGGTGCCAGCGTGCTGCACTTGCATGTGCGCGAGCTGGATGGCCGCGGTTCGAAGCGCCTGTCGATGTTCAACGAGCTGATCGCCGGCGTGCGCAAGGCCGTGCCTGACATGGTCATCCAGGTGGGCGGCTCGATTTCATTCGCCCCGGAAACCGATGGCGCAAGCGCCAAGTGGCTGAAGGACGACACCCGCCACATGCTGGCCGAACTCGATCCCAAGCCCGACCAGGTGACCGTCACCGTCAACACGGTGCAGATGAATATCGTCGAGCAGATGGAGATGGCTGACCTGGCCGGCACGTCCATCGCCGAGCCGCAGACCTACCAGGCCTATCGCGAGATGATCGTGCCGTCGGGCCCGGGTTTCATTGAAGAGCACATCAAGCGCCTTACCGCTGCCGGCATCCAGAGCGCGTTCCAGTTCTACAATATCAACAGCTACGAGACCGTCGAGCGGTTGATCCGTCGCGGCGTGTACAAGGGTCCGCTGGTGATGAACTGGGTGGCGATCGGTGGCGGCATGGATGCACCCAACATCTACAACATGGCCAATTTCCTGCGCGCCATTCCCGATGGCTCCATGCTGACCGTCGAGAGCAGCATGCGCAACGTGCTGCCCATCAACATGATGGGGATCGCCATGGGGCTGCACGTGCGTTGCGGCATCGAGGACAACCTGTGGAATCAATCGCGCACCGCCAAGATGACGACGGTGGAACAGATCGAGCAGCTGGTGCGCATCTCCCGCGAATTCGGTCGTGACATTGCCAATGGCAAGGAAGCGCGCGAGATCCTGAAGATCGGCGTGTTCTACGACACCATCGAAGAGACCCTGGCCGCCAACGGCTTTTCACCCAACCGCAAGCCGGTGAAGCCGGCACTGGCTGAACTTGCAGCCTGAGTCGTCACGGCCTGCGGATGCGGTCAATGCCGCGTCCGCGGGCCTTCACACCCACACATTCGGCAGCGTTGTCGCCGAGGAGGCCAACTTGGGCATGCACTACGTCGAGGCATCCACACTGGGAACGCCGGTCACATCCGTGGCCAGGCCACGCCTATATGCGTGGCTGGTGTTCGCGCTCACGTTCGGCCTCCTCCTGTCGGACTACATGTCGCGCCAGGTGCTCAACGCCGTCTTTCCGCTGCTCAAAGCCGAATGGGGGCTTTCGGATACGCAGCTTGGCTCATTGTCCGGTGTGGTCGCGCTGTTGGTCGGTGTACTGACCTTCCCCCTTTCGGTGATGGCGGATCGCTGGGGGCGAGTGCGCAGCATCCTGCTGATGGCGACGCTCTGGAGCCTCGCCACGCTTGGGTGTGCGATCTCCACCAACTACGGTGAAATGCTGACGGCCCGCTTCTTTGTCGGCCTCGGCGAAGCCGCCTATGGCAGCGTGGGCATTGCGCTGATCATCAGCATCTTTCCGTCACACCTGCGCTCCACGCTCACGGGTGCCTTCATGGCTGGCGGCGCGTTTGGCTCGGTGGTGGGCATGGCCCTCGGCGGCGTGTTCGCCGCGCGATTCGGCTGGCGTTCGGCGTTTGTCGCCATGGCGATCTTTGGCGCAGCGCTGGTCGTGATGTATGCGCTGACGGTCAACGAGCGGCGCGTGCGCACAAGCCAGGGCCAAACCACGGAGTCGCGACTGAACCGGCCCGGCTTCAAGCTTTCACTACGCAACCTGTTTGCAGGACTCTTCTCCACCACGTCCGTGATCTGCGCGTATATCGGCAGCGGTCTGCAGCTGTTCATCATGGCGGCCATCATTGCGTGGATGCCGAGTTACCTCAATCGCTACTACGCGATGAAGCCTGACCAGGCGGGCGTCACTGCCGCGGTGTTCGTGCTTATCGGCGCCATTGGCATGGTGGTCTGCGGTGCTGTCACTGATCGCGTGTGCCGCCACTCGCCGCCACGAAAAATGGCCATGGCGATTGCGTACTGCGTGACGACGGCGATGATCCTTGGCGTAGCCTTTCAGATGACGCCCGGCACGCCTCAGCTTATTGCTATCGGCATGGGCATGTTTCTGGTTGCAGGCACCTGCGGGCCTGCGGGGGCCATGGTCGCCAATCTCACGCCCACGCCGATTCACGCGACGGCCTTTGCAACGCTCACGCTTGCCAACAATCTGCTGGGCCTTGCACCCGGGCCGTTGCTGACGGGCGTACTCGCCGATCGCGTAGGCCTGCTTGATGCGTTCAAGGTGATTCCCTTGATGGCACTGTTTGCCGCCCTCGCCTTCTGGATCGGTCGTACCCACTACGCGTGTGACATCGAGCGTGTCCAGTCACCCGCACTGGCCACCGAAGTTTGATCTTTGCGGCCCCTATCTGACGGAAGCGCCAAGTGACCACCCCGACCATCCTCTTTGTGCCCGGCCTACGCGACCACGTCTCGCAACACTGGCAAACCCTGCTTCAAGCGAAGCTTCCAAGCGCGCGCTCCGTGCCGCCGCTAGAGCATGACAAGCTGAGTCGCGCAGCTCGTGTGGCGGCGCTTGACCGGGCGTTGGAGGCCATCGATGGCCCAGTGATTCTTGTCGCCCATAGCGCTGGAGTGATGATCACCGTGCATTGGGCACAGACGCACCGCCGCCCGATTCATGGCGCACTTCTGGCCACCCCTGCTGACCTGGAAACACCGATGCCAGCGGGCTATCCAACCACCGACACGTTGCACGAGCACGGTTGGTTGCCCGTTCCGCGCGCACCTTTGCCCTTCCCTTCTCTGGTCGCATCAAGCGACAACGATCCACTGTGCGCTGCACCGCGCGCCGCGGAGCTGGCCAATCAGTGGGGTAGCTTGCTGGTGGAGTTGGGGGCGGTTGGGCACCTCAATCCCGCAGCCGGTTATGGCCCGTGGCCCATGGCACAGACACTCATCGACACCCTGCTGTGACGCCGCTTTTGCCCCACTGATTGAATGCCGGTTGTGAGATGCATTTGCGTCGCAAGTGCGACGCTTTTCCCGTGCGCGCTGGTTGGAATGGTGAACAACGGCCTCCCCCACCGGACTGGGGGGGGCCTTACTCAACCACCGGCTGGAATCTGGACATACCAGAAGCCACCACTGGCGGCTTCGCCGGAGAGGGAACGTGAATTCCCGCGCAGCCGCTTTGTGGTGTGCATTCGGCGAATGTGCAGCGCTGGCGGTAGCGTCCACCCGAAAGCACTTCGCCCCGCAGCTGGGGAGAACTTCATGGGCGGCCTGGCGGGATGTATCCGGATGTGAAGCTCCAGCCGAAAGCGCGGGAGCTCCGGTCAACTTACACAGACGCAAAAGACATGGGGGAGGACAGTTGCATGATGAAGTTTGAAGGGGGGATCGAGCGCCGCGGCGTTGTTGCCATTCGCCGGACGGCGCTGGCCGTCGCTATCGCGCTTGGGTCGGTGGGCACGCTACACGCCACCGAGTTCAACACGAGCAATCCCGATCTCGATATTCGCTGGGACAACACGATTCGCTACAACCTGGGACATCGCGCGCATTCGCAGGATCAGTCGATCCTCAACAGTCCCAACAATGACGATGGTGACCGCAACTTCGGCAACAACGCGATCGTCACCAATCGCGTGGACCTGATCAGCGAGTTCGACTTCATCTACAAGAAGAACTACGGCTTTCGCGTCAGCGCCAACGGCTGGTACGACAACGCGTACAACTCGCTGGACAACAACCACGTTTCCTCGTCCAACCATATCGTCAATGGCAAGCCCGCCCTTGGACTGCCCAACTACACCGAACGCTATTTCAACGGCCCGTCCGGCCAGATTCTCGACGCGTTCGTATTTGCCAACTTCGACGTTGGTGGCGTGAACGTCAACACCAAAGCCGGTCGCTACGACCTGTTCTGGGGCGAGGCCTTGCTCAATCCGATCCATTCGCTGAGCTACGGCCAGTCGCCGCTGGACATCGGCAAGCTGCTGACCGTGCCCGGTGCCACTGCCAAGGAACTGTTCCGTCCGCGAACGCAGGTGTCGGCGCAGATCCAGGCAACGCCCACGCTTTCGTTTGAAGGCCAGTACTTCCTTCGCTGGGACCAGGTGTATTACCCCGAGTCGGGTTCGTACATGGACCCGAACGATGCGGTGTTGCAAGGCGGCCAGTCGATCTACATCAACGCCACGCAGCGTGCGCTGCGAAGACAGGACGTTAGGCCGCACGGCTCGGGCGACTGGGGTGTGTCGATGCACTGGAGCCCGGAGGCCATCGACTCGACCATCGGCCTCTACTACCGCAACACGTCTGATATCCAACCCCAGTTCATGCTGGCACCGGCGGTCGCGCCCAATGTGCCCGCCGCCGCATGCAAGGCGCTTGGCTTCCAGTCGCTCACCCCGACCCTCTGCTACATCAATCCATCGATGGCCAGCGTGCCCCAGGTCCTGGCCGGCAACGTGGGCAAGTACATGGCCACCTATGCCGACGGCATCGACATCTATGGCGCAAGCTTCGCCAAGCAGATCCTTGGCATCAGCTTCAGTGCGGAAGTGAACTACCGCCACAATATGCCGCTGGTGAGCATCCCGGTGCAGTTGCTGCCGGCGCCGCTGGCCGGCAAAGTGGTGGGCGCCATCAGCACGGCGCCGTCGAGCGGGGATACCGCAGGCGCTCGTGGCGACACCTGGCATGCCGTCACCGACTTTGCCGGCATCGTCCCCAAAACGCCGCTGTTCGATACCGCGAACTACGTGGTCGAATTCGTGTGGAGCCGCTGGAACAAGGTTACACAGAACCCCAATGCCTTCGAAGGCACCAGCCCGGGCTATGCTGGCATCGACAAGCCGAGCCGCAACTACGTCGGCACCCAGTTGAGCTTCACGCCAACGTGGTTCCAGGTGTATCCGGGTGTCGACTTGCTTGCGCCAATGACCTACACGATGGGCCTGTCCGGCAATTCCGCCGTGACGTTCGGCGGCAACAAGGGCATGGGCAACTTCTCCTTCGGCGTCGGTGCGGACGTTCACCAGCGCTATCGCTTCGACCTGAAGTACATCGGCTACGTGGGTCGCCTTGCCGTCAATCAGGCGGGCGTCGTGACGTCCAGCGCCGGCCTGGCGTCGCTGCTGCGCGACCGCAACTACATCGATCTCACGTTCCAGACCACGTTCTGACGGCATCCGTCTGGTGCCGTCGCGACACAGGCGGCGGCATCAGATGAATCCAGCGCGGAACCGCTTCACGCTCCTCCCCTGCCTCCTGCTCGGAATACGACAATGATCGGATTGATGATGCAGCAACCGCTGCTTGTCGCCTCCCTGCTGACCCACGCGTGCCGCCATCACGCCGATCAGGAGATCGTGTCACGCCGCGTCGAAGGTGGCATCCATCGCTACCGGTTCGTCGACCTTGGCGTTCGGTCGCGCCGCATGGCGAACGCACTGGCCGCCCTTGGCATCCAGCCCGGCGACCGCGTCGCCACGCTGGCATGGAACGGCTATCGCCATCTGGAAATCAACTTTGCAGTCTCCGGTTCCGGTGCCGTGCTTCACACCATCAATCCACGACTGCATCTGGATCAGATCGCCTATATCGTCGAGCACGCGGACGACCGCGCCATCTTCTTCGACCTGACGTTCCTTCCCATTATCGAGGCACTGCAGGCGCGCCTGTCCACGCCACGGTTGTTCGTGGCCATGTGCGATGCCGCGTGCATGCCGCCCGCCAACGATTCACTGCTGTGCTACGAGCGCCTGATCGAAAGCCACAAGAGCGACTTTGACTGGCCGACGATGGACGAAAACACGGCGTCGTCGCTTTGCTACACCTCGGGTACCACCGGTCACCCGAAGGGCGTGCTTTACAGTCATCGATCCACCGTGCTGCATTCGTATGCCGGCGCGCTGCCGGACGCATTCAACTGTTCCGCGCGCGACACCATCCTGCCGGTCGTGCCGATGTTCCACGTCAACGCGTGGGGCCTCCCGTTCATTGCCTGCATGGTCGGCGCCAAGCTGGTGCTGCCGGGCCCGGCGCTGGACGGCAAGTCGCTTTACGAGTTGATTGAAGCCGAGCAGGTGACGATGTCCGCCGGCGTGCCCACGATCTGGCAGGGTCTGCTTGCGCATGTCACCGCCCAGGGCGGCCGATTCTCATCGATGAAACGCACCGTGATCGGTGGCGCGCCCTGCCCGACCGCGATGGCAGCGGAGTTCCAGAAAGTACACAACGTGGACGTGCTGCACGCCTGGGGCATGACCGAGCTCAGCCCGCTGGGCACGGTCTGCAGCCTCAAGGCCCAACACCTCAGCCTCCCCGAAGACGCGCGCTACGGCATCCAGGCCAAGCAGGGTCGCGCTGTATTCGGCATCGACATGAAGATCGTCGATCACAACGGCAAAAGTCTGTCGTGGGATGGCGAGTCGGTCGGCGACCTGCTGGTTCGCGGGCCGTGGGTCGCCAGCGCCTATTTCGGCGACACGGCAACGTCCCCGCTTAGTGACGGGTGGTTTCCTACCGGTGACATGGCTCGGATCGATCGCGACGGCTTCATGCAGATCACCGATCGCAGCAAAGATGTCATCAAGTCCGGCGGCGAGTGGATCAGTTCCATCGATATCGAGAACATCGCCTGCCTGCACCCCGGCGTTGCGAGCGCCACCTGCATTGGCGTGCGCCACCCGAAATGGGACGAGCGTCCTTTGCTGCTGATCACCAGGGCCGCCGGCAGTGCCTTGGAGAAGGACGAGCTGCTGTCGTTCTTCGATGGCAGGCTGGCCCGTTGGTGGAAGCCGGACGATGTTGTCTTCGTGGATAGCTTCCCCCTTGGGGCTACTGGCAAAGTACTCAAGAACAGGCTGAGGGAGCAGTTCGTCGATCACTACGCCGGTGGCAATACTGCAAAACAGTCATAGCGCCGCAGCATGATCTGCTACTTGCCGTTATCGATCTGCCCCAGGCAGGCTGAAACCGCGTGCGTGAAAGTGGCTGAGGACGGAATGCGCCTCCCCACCAGCCGCTACGCCTTGCGGGCAGCCAGCGCCGCGCGATCAAGTGCCTCTGAAAAGCCCCGTTGATCATCCGCATCGAACTGGCTCAGAAAGAGTTCGTTCACGGCTGCCTCGTAAATCTTCCACATCCGCTTGCGAAGCACACGGCCCTCTTCGGTGATCGTGACATAGGCCGCGCGCCCATCATCCGGCGACCGCGCACGTATCACGAGCCCCTCTTGCTCCAAACGATCGACCAGACGCGTGAGGTTGTAGCGCTCGATCACCAGCGTGTCGGCCAGCTCGTGCATACGGCGCGTCCCGTCCTTGCCGCTTTCCACGCCCCAGAGTGCGTCGTACCAGGCATAGGCAGGCAACTGTGCTTCGGCGAGTCGACGTTCGATCTCCCGAATCAAGGCGCGATGCGAGCGCACAAACGAAAACCAAAGGTCCGGCTTCTTGTTGGCCATTGGCGTTGTCTCCCGTGCCCAGTGAGTTGCAATCGCAATTATATCCCGGCATGATCGGCTGGCCGACGATTGCAATTGCAATCGTCCATGGCGCCCTCCCAAAGCGCCCCACCTTTATCCCTGTCCGCCATCACGTGGCGCGTTCCGGCGTGCCCGTTCATTCGGAGGTACCCATGAATCCCCCTCTCGTGCAGCCCGACATCGACCCTGCGGAAACGCGCGAATGGCTCGAGGCGTTCGAGGCGGTCACCAACGCGGATGGGCGCACCCGCGCGCATTACCTGATCGATCAGCTCAGCGACTTCGATGTCCACCGGCACGGCGATCTGCACGGCCGCGTCACCACGTCCTACGTGAATACCATTGCGCGGGCTCGCCAGCCGGATTACCCCGGCAACCTGGCGATCGAACAGCGACTCAACGCCTACATCCGCTGGAACGCGATGGTGATGGTGCTCCGGGCGGGCAAGCATTCGAACGTCGGCGGCCATATCGCCACGTATCAGTCCGCAGCTGTGCTCTATGACGTGGGCTTCGATCACTTCTTCCGCGGACGCACCGACAAATTCGACGGCGACATGGTCTACATCCAGGGTCACTCCGCGCCGGGCATCTATGGGCGTGCGTTTGTCGAAGGCCGCCTCAGCGAGGAGGTGATGGACAACTTCCGTCGTGAGTCGGCCACTGCCGGGCTGTCCTCCTATCCGCATCCGCGCCTGATGCCCGATTTCTGGCAGTTCCCCACGGTGTCCATGGGGTTAGGGCCGCTGACCGCCGCCTACCAGGCGCGTTACATGCGCTACCTGGAGTATCGCGGGCTGAAGGAACATCAGGGCCGCAAGGTCTGGGCGTTTCTTGGCGACGGCGAGATGGACCAGCCCGAATCCCTGGCGGCCATCTCTGTCGCCGGACGCGAGCGACTGGATAACCTGATCTTTGTCGTCAACTGCAACCTGCAGCGCCTGGATGGCCCGGTGCGCGGCAACAGCAAGGTGATGCAGGAACTTGAGGGGACGTTCCACGCAGCGGGCTGGAACGTCATCAAGGTCATCTGGGGCAGTGGCTGGGATCGCCTTTTGGAGAAGGACACGAGCGGCCTGCTTCGCCAGCGCATGATGGAGTGCGTCGACGGCGACTACCAGACCTTCAAGTCGCAGAACGGCGCCTATGTGCGCGAGCATTTTTTCGGCAAGTATCCAGAGTTGCTGGCCCTGGTGGCCGATATGTCGGACGAAGACATCTGGAAGCTCACGCGCGGCGGCCACGATCCGGAAAAGGTGCACGCAGCCTACGCGCAGGCTGTCGCCACCCAGGGCCGGCCAACGGTGATCCTGGCCAAGACCGTCAAGGGCTTTGGGATGGGCGAAGCTGGCGAAGGCCAAAACATCAATCACCAGTTGAAGAAGATGAGCGCGGATGCGGTCCGTGCGTTCCGCGATCGCTTTGCGCTGCCAGTCAGCGATGCGCAGCTTGACGACATGCCGTATCTGCGTCCGGAGCCTGGCAGCGAGGAAGCCCGCTATTTCGCTGCGCGCCGCGCCGCACTCGGCGGCCAGCTTCCCTCTCGCCATCACAATGTGCCTGCGCTGCCGATACCGTCGCTTTCCAGCTTCGATGGCCTTCTCAAGGGCAGCGGCGAGCGCGGGCAATCCACCACCATGGCGTTCGTCCGCATCCTCAGCACGCTGCTGAAGGATCCCAACCTCGGCAAGCTGGTCATCCCCATCGTTCCGGATGAGTCGCGCACGTTCGGCATGGAAGGCCTGTTTCGCCAGATCGGCATCCACTCCTACCTCGGCCAGCTTTACACCCCGCAGGATGCCGGGCAGCTGAGCTATTACAAGGAGGCCAAGGACGGGCAGATCCTGCAGGAAGGCATCAACGAATCCGGGGCCATTTCGTCGTGGATCGCGGCGGGCACGTCCTACAGCAACCATGGCTTGACCACGATTCCGTTCTACATTTTCTATTCCATGTTTGGCCTGCAACGCGTCGGCGATCTGGCCTGGGCTGCTGCCGATGCCAGGACGCGCGGCTTCCTGCTGGGCGCAACCTCGGGGCGCACCACCCTGATGGGAGAGGGCCTGCAGCATGACGACGGCCATAGCCACGTGCTGTCGTCCGTCATTCCCAGCTGCATCTCGTACGACCCGACGTTCGCCTATGAGCTGGCCGTCATCGTCCAGGACGGCATGCGGCGCATGTTCGCCGAGCAGGAAGACATCTACTACTACATCACCATCCTCAACGAGAACTACCCTCACCCGGCCATGCCCGAGGGTGTTGAAGCGGGGATCCTCAAGGGCCTCTACCTGCTGCGCGAAGACAGCACCACATCAAAGGAAGCACCGCGTGTGCAATTGATGGGCAGCGGCGCCATCCTCAACGAAGTGTTGGCGGCGGCCGAACTCCTGAAGAAGGACTACGCGATTCACTGCGATGTCTGGAGCGCGACCAGCCTCACCGAAGTTCGTCGCGATGGCCTCGCTGCCGAGCGCTGGAACATGCTTCATCCAGAAGCCGAGCCCCGCGTGCCTTACGTTCAAACTTGCCTGGCTGGCCGCCGGGGTCCGGTGGTGGTCGCTACCGATTACATGAAAATCGTGGGTGACCAGATTCGTCCGTTCGTCCCTGACCGCCGCTTCGTCGCATTGGGCACGGATGGTTTTGGTCGCTCCGATACGCGAGCCGCGCTGCGCACGTTCTTCGAGGTCGACCGACACTTCATTGCGCTCGCGGCACTCAAAGCGCTGGCCGATGACGGGCAGGTGCCGCGCTCACGGGTTTCCGATGCCATCCTGGCATTCGGCATCGATCCGGAAAAGACCGATCCGGCCGCCGTGTGACGCCGAGGCTTATATGAATCAGCTGAAAGAAATACGCGTGCCGGATCTCGGTGGCGCTCAGGACGTTCCCGTCATCGAGTTGCTTGTCAACGTCGGCGATCGCATTGCCGTGGACCAGGGCATCATGACGCTGGAGTCGGACAAGGCGACCATGGAGGTCCCTTCATCCACTGCAGGCATTTTGAGGGAATGGAAGGCGCGCCTTGGCGATACGCTTTCCGAAGGCAACGTGATCGCGTTGATCGAAGTGGCCCACGTCGTCGAGAGTCCCCCCGGGCCAGTTCATGAGACACCGCCTCTTCACGCACCCCCTGCGCCATCGATGGTGACGGCCGTGGCCGCAACGACCATCGTGGACGGCGATTCGCCGTGCATGGATCCACTGAAGTCCACTACGCGCCGGGAGATCCAGCCCAGCGCCATGCCCTACGCGAGTCCCTCGGTACGCCAACTGGCCCGCACGCTTGGCGTATCGCTGGGCGTTGTCAGCGGCACAGGCCGCAGCGGCCGCATCATGCGCGTTGACGTGGAGACTTACGTGCGTGGTGCCTTGTCCGGCGTCCATGGACGCGTGGAAGCGACAAGTTCGCCGAAACCGCAAGGCGGGTTGAACCTCCTGCCCTGGCCAAGGATCGACTTCAGCAAGTTCGGCGATGTGGAGGAGCAGCCGCTTCAACGCATCCGGAATATCGCAAGCGCCCATCTATCACGGAGCTGGGCCTTCATTCCGCATGTCACGCAGCACGATGAGGCAGACGTCACCGATCTCGAGGACCTGCGTCTGCAGCTCAATCGCGACTTGGTAAAGGATGGCACCAAGCTCACTCTGCTCGCTTTCCTGATCAAGGCATGTGGATGCCTGCTTAAGCGTTTCCCGCGTTTCAATGCCTCGCTCGATGAGCGAGGTGACATGCTGACCCTGAAGAAGTACTGCCATATCGGGTTTGCAGCGGAAACGCCGCAAGGTCTGGTTGTTCCGGTCGTGCGTGATGTCGCCAAGAAGGGCATTGTCGAGATTGCGCAAGAGGTGGCAGCGCTCGCCGCGCGCGCGCGGGCGAGCCAACTGGCACCCAACGACATGCAAGGCGGCTGCTTTTCGATCAGCTCGCTGGGTGGTATCGGCGGGAGCGCCTTCACACCGATGGTGAATGCGCCCGAGGTGGCGATTCTTGGCGTGTCCAGGTCCTCCGTTCAACCCGTGTGGGACGGTGTTGCATTTCAGCCGCGCCGCCTGCTTCCGCTTTCCTTGTCTTACGACCATCGCGTCATCGACGGCGCGGCAGCGGCTCGTTTCACCACTGAGCTTGCCCGCTTGCTTGGCGACTTCAGGCGCGCACTGCTCTGAATGCGATGGCCTTCCATCTCCACCGAAGACCAAACGCCTCAGGGCGAGAGAGGCCCCGGCTCACCGAACCAACGCAGCGCCGCGCCCGCCGGAGTGACGGGATGGTCGACGCTTTCACCAACCCACGCCACAACGCCATCTGGACGCACCAATAGTGCATTCACGCCGAGCGCGTTCTCGACGTGACCGGAAACGTAAGTGATCCGATCATGCCAGCGGCTGGCAAGCTCCCGGTGTGGCTCGTGTTCGTCGAAATCCAGCCACAAACCCCGGCCACGCGTCATCAGGTCGCCAACCCTCGCCGCGCCTGACACGAGGAAATCCGGAACACTACGCCCCACGAGTGGATGAACACCTCCCAGATCGTAGCGAAGCGAAACACCCCATACGCGCTCCGCGAAGTAGGTTGCGCCGTCACGCGTATCGACGAGTTGTCGAATGGTCGCTTCGAGAGCACGTGAACTCGGACTTGGACGCATCAGCGCGACCTGAGCCCGCGACCAGTCGAGAACCTCTTTTCCTACGGGATGGCGTTCGTCCTGATAACTATCGAGCAAGCCGGCGGGCGCATCGCCGCGAATCGTGGTGGCGAGCTTCCAGCCGAGATTCATCGCATCACCGATACCGAGATTGAGCCCCTGCCCGCCCAGGGGCGAATGAATGTGCGCAGCGTCACCGGCAAGGAGGATGCGGCCTTTGCGGTAGTGGGTTGCCTGACAGGCACGGTCGGTAAACGTGGTGACCCGATGCAAGGCGGTTACGGTCACGCCAGTCTGGGAAATACGGCGCAGCACCATCTGCACATGTTCGAGCGTGATCGGTTGGGTGCGATGGAAGGCGCCGCCGTCGAAATCGACCATGGCGATGGTGCCGGGGCGGGCGTAGGTATACATGCCGGTTGGCGTGTAGGTGCGTCCTGGTTGAAGTACTTCCTCGTCTTCAAGCTCGGCCTGAAAGGAGTAGCCGGTGAATTCCGGATCGGTGCCAACCAACTCGAATCCGGCCAGCTTGCGCACCGTGCTGCGGCCGCCGTCGCAACCCACCAGCCAGCGTCCGACGAAGGTCTCCCCGTTGCTGCGCACGATGACGCCGTCGTCCGTTTGATCGACGTCGCATACGGCGACACCGCGCCGGATATCGACACCGAGCGCGCGGGCCCGTGTCGCGAGCACCATTTCGAGGGATTCCAGGGTCACCATCAGGCTGGTGCCTGCAGGGCTCGGCAGGTGCCAGGGCCAGCGTGAGGCGTCGATCTGGTCGTGGAAGAACGGAATGCCGGCGAAGTGCCCTGCCGGACGTCGCTTCTCCTGCATCCAGTGGGCCGCTTTGTGTGTCGCCCCGGACGCCTCGTTCGCTTGCTGAGCATCCTTGACGGCATCAAGCAGCCCGCGACGATGGAGCGCTTCCAGCGTCGGGACGGAAAGGCCGCGCATGCCAAAAGGCAGCCGCTTCAGGGGCGAAGTCGGATCGCCGGCTTGCTCGAGCACCAGAACCGACTGGCCCTGCAGCGCAAGTTCGCACGCGAGAAAGAGACCGACGGGACCGGCGCCGGCAATAACAACGTCATGGGATATTGGAAGGCTGTGCATGGGTGACTCCAGTGTCGATGCGATGTTCGACCGGAGCGTTCCCCGTATGCGAGAACCCCTCGGACGAATGATGGGACGCCTGATGCGTCCGATATTCGTCGCGGGGGTCTCGGGCACGAAGCCAAAGACCAGAGCTTTCGTTACCGAAAGGACTTGGGCTTACCAAACCAAGTCTGCCTTTTCCGACTCGGCTACGTTACCACGGCAGGCAGGGCGCGGCTATGCGCGCCCCTGCCACTGCATGGGTCAGGCCGCCAACAACTCGTCCAGCTGGGCGAACTGCTCGGGCAGGCCTTCCGCCGAGCCGGCAAGCGCTTCGTCCAGCGCAGCTTCGGTGGGGTAGCGTTCGTGGAACGTCACCAGCGTTTTATCGCCGCGCTCTTCAAACGTCACGGTGGTGACCGCGCCCTGATCGCTTTCGTCATTCGACCAGACGATCCGCTTGTTCGGCGTCACTTCCTTGTACGAGCCGAAGAAGGTCATCGGCTGATCAAAGGCCGGGTGGCGGAAGACGAGGCGATACGAGCCACCCGTCCGAATGTCCATGTCGCACGACTCCAGTGTCATGCCGACGGATTTTGGCACCCACCATTGCCTGAACAAATCCGGATTGCTCCATGCTTCAAAAACGATGTGCACGGGGGCATCGAATATCCGGGTGACGACGAGTTCTCGGTCGGACTTGCGTTCCACGGCTGTAGGGTTCAGAGCGACAGCACTACTTGCGGTTGCTTGTGGCATTTGCCTTCTCCTTACTCTTCATGTGCTCGACAAGTTGATCCAGTGCGTCGAAGCGCGCATTCCAGAGCTGACGGTGCTGGTCGATCCAGGCGGCCTCTTCCTCCAGCCGTCGATGACCTAGCTTGCAGGTGCGTACGCGACCGAGCTTCTCGGTCGTCACAAGCCCTGCTTCTTCCAGAATGGTCACGTGCTTCTTCATGCCCGTGAGGGTCATGTCAAATCGCAGTGCAAGGTCGGTAATGGAGCAATCGGACCGGCCGAGCTGCTCCAGCACGCCACGTCGGGTGACGTCCGAAAGCGCGGCAAACGTGGCGTCGAGGCGGGCCTGATAGTGAACCATATGGTTCACTGTACGCCGCGGAGTCGACATGCGCAAGTAGCGATCGGGGGCACAAAGGCCCCCGAATCCACGACAGTTCAGCCGAGATCACATCCCCGGATCTCGCGGGGTGAACAGCGCGATCATGTCCTCGTTGCGCGGAACCGCATGAGCCGCGCCCTGATGTCAGCCGCCGTATTGCTTCGGAATCGGGAACTCGGGCGTTTCGCCCTGCCAGTAGATCGTCACGACCCACCAACGCTTCCCATCAAACATCAACTGGAAACTGTTGATGCCACGCTGGAACGGTTTGGCATCTGAAGCGTCGTGGCGCGATTCGTAGGTACTGAAAAGCTGGACGATGTTGCCGTAGCGATCTTCCGTGCGATGGGCTTCGCGCTCGAAGAAGCCATCCTTTTTCAGCATGGGGCCCGCCAGTTGAATGTAATCCTCTACGCTCAACACCCGCGCCGAGGTGACGCCATCTTTGGTGCGCGCGGAGATCAAACGGGCGCCTGGCGCAAACAGTGAGCGCATCCGGTTCCAGTCACGCTCTTGTCCCTTGGGGCCTGAAATCACATCGTAGACCGCGCCGACGATCGCGTTGATGGAAGCGACGTCTTCAGGGCGAGCTGCGGGCGTCTCAGCAGGCCCCGGGGAAGCCGGCGCAGGTGCGGTAGCGCTTTGCGCTGTTGCGTTCCCCAGCGGAATCCCGACCAGCGCCAGGGTGCTCAACAATGCCCATTTGCGAAGCGATACAGATTGCATGGCGTGCTCCCGGCTGCCTGTGGTTCGAAAGGGTGGGACAACATCGAAGCCGCACGGTAAGGAGCTTGGTGAGCGACGGCAAGTGCACGTCGTCAGGCCGGCTGACGCTCGTGCACTGCACCAAATGCCTGAGGCGTTACGGCTCCAGATAGAAGCCCATCGGAATGAGCTCCACAGCCCAACCACCTTCTTCGCCAATCTGCGCTGCCGGGTGCATGGAGGCGATCCGGAGCGCCTCTTCGGGGTCGTCCGCCTCAATGATGAAAAGGCCACCCACGACTTCCTTGGTTTCGGTATAGGGCCCATCCGTCACGTGCGTCTTGCCGCTTCGCGGCCGAAGCGTCTTCCACGTTTCAAGATCGCCGAGCGACGCGGACACCCGCACCTTGCCGGTGGCGTACATCTTTTCATCCAGCGCGGGGCATTGGCTCACGATCTTCTTGATCTGGTCCGGCGCCATGGCTGCGAACTGGTCGGGGGTGAAGTAGGCCAGGCCGAGGTATTTCATGGGGCGTCCTTTTTTGGGTGGGTAGGTAGTGACGACGAAGCGGATGGTCCGGAATCGACAGTGACATGGAAGTTTATGTCCACGAACGCGTCCGGCCCATGCCAAAAGCCCTTATGTCTAAAGGCCTTATGCCAAACGACCTCCATGACTTCTGCGCCATTGATCGCCCTGCTCGCAGATACCTACGATCCGTCAAGCCGCCCCTCGCCATGCTGGCCACTCAAAGGAATGTCCATGAAATCCATGCGCCTCGCCACCATCGTTGCCTGCCTCGCACTTGCCCCGGCATTGCATGCCGCATCGGCCAAGCCCATTCAGTTCCAGCCCTTCATGGAGCGTGCCCTGATCGTCAACGCGACGATCAATGGCCACCCCGGTACCTTCATGTTCGACACCGGCGGCGGCATCAGTTTCATCTCGCCGAAGTTTGCCGCGGAAATCGGTTGCAAGCCGTGGGGACAGATCACCGGTTTCCAGATGACCGGCAACCGCCTGGACATGCAGCGTTGCGACAATGTGTCGGTGCAGGTCGATCAACACCAGGTGCGTCGCGAGACGGTAGGTGTGTTCGACATGGATAAGTTCCTGCCGACCGGCTCAAAGGAGAAGATCGACGGCTCGCTGGCCCTCGATATCTTCGATGGCCAGGTGGTGAAGTTCTCTTACAGCGAACGCACGCTCACCGTGCTGGACCAGTCCGCCGTCGCTGCACTGTCGAAAAAGACGCCCTCCGTGCCCATCCACGTCGTGCGTGAAGCCGAAGGCCTCGCGCTGGCGGTTAACCTGCCGGTGAAAACCGATAACGGCACGGCCTGGTTTGAACTGGATTCGGGCAACACCAGCCCCTTCATCCTCGCCGGCAAGCATCTGGCTGACACCTTCAAGCTCGACAACGATCCCCGGACCAAGCAGACCATCAAGACCGCGCTTGCCGATGGTCAGCCGATCGAAGGCAACGTCAAGGTGCTGGACCTCACGCTCGACGGCAATCTCGGCATGACCTTCCTGTCGAAGTACGACGTCACCATTGACATGGCGAATCATCGTGCCTGGGTGGTTCCGAGCAAGGGAAGCGAGGTGGCGAGTTCGGCAAAGCCGGCATCGGAGTAACGCTGCGGACGCATCGCGCGTGCTCCCCATACGACATGTGGTGAGCGCGCGCGGCATTCCCTTACATACATGACCCGACTGCTTTGGTAGGGTTTCACGCACTGCTGGGCCGTCATTCAACGACACCGCAAGCAGTCATTGCATGAAGCAACGAAGCGCGGGCCAGGGGTGCTACCAACACCGCATGGCCCGCTGACCATCACCAACTGAGAGTAAGTTGATATGGCTATGACGGATTGTACGTCATCCCCTCCCTGTCGCATCCCCTGCGACAAATCCCTCGGAAGTCCCCGGACCGTCTGCGGCCCACCCAGACACGGCTGATGAACTAAGCGCAGCTTTTGGGGCGCTTCCGAAGTTTGTGTGTGAACACATGCTGGCGTACTAGGAGCGCCAGTGCCCCGTCCTGCCTGACGTTCGGAACCAAACCGCCCGGCGCTCGGACACGAGCAGGCCGACGAGACTTCATTGCTTGGTGTGATGCGTAGTCGCGGTACCCGTGGCACGAACGCGTACGCGCGGCGTGCCACACTTAATTAGATATCCATGCGCGAATCACTTGGCGCTCGTGGCATCGTCACGGCGCGCGCGTTGGATGCCACCGCGGCAGCAAGGACACGGACCAGGACAACTCATTCGTTCGCCAGAAGCGAACTAACCTTCCCAATGTTCGGGCGCCACAACCTTCGGCTCGGCCGGGTCGCGCTCGTAATGCGGCGACATGATCTGCACGCCCGCCTCGTTGAAGGCGTCCTGGATGTGGGCGTGCATCTCGCTGAGGATGTCCAGGCGAAGCCCGTTGTCCAGAATGCGCGCGTGAAGCAGATATTCCACGTAGAAGTCCGATAGCGCGGTCTGAAGGACGAAGGGAGCCGGCGTTTTCTCCACGCCCTTCGTCTTCATGGCGGCTCCAATCAGCATTTTGTGGACCTGCCGCCACGGTGCGTCATACCCGATGGTGACTGTGGTGGTGAGCCACATGCCCTGCCCTTCGGGATTTCGCGAAAAGTTGGAGAGCTGGTTGCTGAGGATGACCGTGTTGGGAATGCTGATCTCCACACCCGTCAGCGTGCGTATGCGCGTGGCGAACAAGCCGATCTGCAGCACCACGCCTTCATTGTCGCCTGACTTGATGACCTCGCCCACGCGCATGGTGCGTGAGTAAAGAATGGTGAAGCTGCCTGCGGCCTGGCCGACGATGCTGGAGGCGCCCAGCGACACCATCAAGCCCACCAGCACGCTCAGACCCTTGAACGCATCGGTTTGCGCGCCCGGCAGATAGGGATAGGCCAGTGCCAGCGCGAAAAGCCAGACGATGGCCACGACGATCCCGAGCGGCAACGGCTACGGTGTACAAGGCGCGTGAATGCGAAGGATGGGTTGCAGCGTGGCGAGACGCGGTCGTTGAACGCGATGCTGACAACACCCTAGCCAGATCAAGTGCCGCGCGGGCTCTTCATGCGTTACAGCGTCTCATCTTGATGGACGCAAGGAGTTCCGGCGCCTGATCAAATGGGGCCGGGACCAGTATTTCTACCCAAAAACACCTGCGTACTTATTCGCTGTTCGCCACTCGCCCGGCCCACCACCATCGATGGCGGGACTCCCACACTTCCCATGTTCTGTGGGTTTTCTTCGCATGCCCATGGTGTGCGCGCAATGCCTCCGGATGGCCCGGCAGGCACGTGCCTCATTGAGTTGCTGCAGGGAGATCTGATCATGAAACGGTTTCGAACGAAGCTCATATCGTCGTGCGGCCCGCTCCTGCTGGGTTTGTTGATAGCCCTGGCAGCTGGATGTTCATCCTCCAGCCAGAACGACCAGGGCTCTGGTACAGCACAGGCAAGCCCGGCGACCTCCGCGGGACAGCCCAATGCGCGGCCCACCGCCGATACCGCCATGAACCCGCCCCCGGTCAGCGCACCGGCCAGTGCCGGGGCCAACAGCGGTCGCAAGCCCAATATCGTGGTGATCTGGGGCGATGACATTGGCATGTGGAATGTCGGCGCCTACACGCACGGCATGATGGGACGCACGCCGAATATCGATTCGATTGCACGCAACGGCATGCTGTTCACCGACCACTACGGGCAACCCAGCTGCACAGCCGGCCGCGCAGCATTCGTGATGGGCCAACTGCCCATTCGTACCGGCATGACCACCATCGGCATCCCCGGTTCGACGCGCGGCATCCAGAAGAGCGATCCCTCGATTGCTGAAGTGCTCAAGTCAGCCGGTTACGCCACTGCGCAGTTCGGCAAGAACCATCTGGGCGATCGCAACGAGTTCCTGCCCACCATGCACGGTTTCGACGAATGGTTCGGCAACCTCTATCACCTCAATGCCGAGGAAGAGCCCGAGCAGCTCGATTATCCCGGTCAGAAGAACCCTGCCTACAAGGACAAGTACGGCCCGCGCGGTGTGCTGCATACCTGGGCGACGGACACGGACGACGCCACGGTCGACCCCAAGTTCGGTCGCGTTGGCAAGCAGAAGATCGTCGATACCGGTCCGCTGACGCGCAAGCGCATGGAGACCATCGACCAGGAAGTGACCGACGAAACACTCAAGTACCTGGACAAGGTCGGCAAGGGTGATAAGCCGTTCTTCGTCTGGTTCAATTCCACCGCCATCCACGTCTGGTCGCACCCGAATCCCAAGTACGTGCAGAAGGCCGTCGATGAAGGGCGTGCCGAGCAAGACGTCGTTCGCGCGCGCATGATCGAACATGACGAGCAGGTCGGTCAGATCCTGCAGAAGCTCAAGGACCTGGGCGTCGAAGACAACACCATCGTCATCTACAGCACCGATAACGGCAATGAGTTCATGTTCTTCCCCGACGGCGGCTATGCACCGTTCCGCGGCGAGAAGGGCACGACCTGGGAAGGCGGCCTTCGCGTGCCGATGTTGGTGCAGTGGCCCGGACACATTCCGGCCGGCCGTGAAGGCAATGGCATCCAGAGCCACGAGGACGTCTACGCCACGCTGGCCGCAGCAGCGGGCCTGCCGAACCTCAAGGAAGACCTGCTGAAGGGCTATACGATGAACGGCACGAAGTACAAGGTGCATCTGGACGGCTATAACAACCTCGACTACTGGACCGGCAAGTCCGACAAGTCGGCGCGGCGCGAGATCTTCTACTACGACGAAACCGACCTGATGGCGGTGCGCGTCGATGGCTGGAAGATGCACATCGGCGTGAAGCACCATGGCAGCTGGTTCGATGAGAAGTCGTATCCGAGCGTGCCGTACATCGTCAATCTGCTGATGGACCCGATGGAAAAGGTGACACCCGATTCCGAGGAGTACCAGTACGAGGGACGCAAGTTCGTCGCGCAGAAACTGTGGGCACCCACGGCCGCAGTACCTTTCCTGGCCGAGCATCTGAAGAGCCTGCAGGAATACCCACCGAGCCAGGGTGCTGACACCCTCAGCATGAAGCGCGCCATCGACGGTGCCATGCAAAAGCTGCAGGCACCCAACGGCAGCAGCAACTAACGACTGGGTCGTCAGGGCGGGTGCAGCGCATTTTGCTGCACCCGTCTTTGCTGATCAGGGCATTACCTCAGCGGCTGGCCCGTTTTCGTGAAGCTGACGATGGAGGCTGCCACCAGGTCAGTGCGCGCATGGATCCAGCAAACGACGTTGGTAAATCTACGTAGTGCATGCACGTACTTTTTCGCTGGTCCTCCCACGCATCTGAGAACGACTCGCAGGCACGGGTCACATGGCTGACGAGCGGCCCGTCCTGAGCCTATGATGTTTCCATCGTGCTTCGATGGGATGGATCGACTCATGTCTCCCGACCACCCGGTATTCGCCGATGAATCCTCGAAGCAGCGCGCCCTCGGCTGGCAGCGCTGGCTGCCAGGACTGGTCACGCTGAAGCACTACCAGGCGGCCTGGCTAACGAAAGACATCGCCGCCGGCCTGGTACTGACCACCATGCTTGTACCCGTCGGCATCGCGTACGCGGAAGCATCGGGCGTACCCGGGGTTTACGGGCTTTACGCCACCATCGTGCCGCTACTGGCCTATGCGATCTTTGGTCCCAGCCGCATCCTGGTACTAGGCCCCGACTCGGCCCTGGCGGCGCCCATTCTGGCCGTGGTGGTCTCCATGGTGGCCAACGATCCCTCCCGCGCCGTCGCCGTGGCCAGCATGATGGCCGTCGTCTCGGGCTTGTTCTGCATCGTCCTTGGCTTGTTGCGGCTGGGATTCATTACCGAATTGCTGTCCAAGCCCATTCGCTATGGCTACATGAACGGCATTGCGTTGACCGTGCTGATCAGCCAGTTGCCGAAGCTGTTTGCCATTCCCGTGGAGGATCAAGGGCCATTGCGGGAAATCGTCGATCTGGTGCTCTCGATCGCCGAAGGCAAGGTGAACGTCTACTCGTTAGCGGTCGGTGCGGGCAGCCTGGTTCTGATCCTGTTTCTCAAGCGATTCGAACGTGTTCCGGGCATTCTCATTGCCGTCATCATCGCAACGCTGGCGGTGACGGTGTTCAAGCTGGACGCACACGGGGTCAAGGTCCTCGGCACCATTCCGCAAGGCTTGCCCAAGTTCGTGGTGCCCTGGCTCAGCGATGTGGATCTGATGAAGATCGTGCTGGGAAGCTGCGCCGTGGCGCTCATTTCCTTCGCCGACACCAGCGTGCTCTCCCGCACCTTCGCTGCGCGCTACAACACGCGCGTGGATCCCAACCAGGAAATGGTTGGCCTGGGCGCGGCCAATCTGGCGGCGGGTTTTTTCCAGGGCTTCCCGATCAGCAGCAGCTCGTCACGCACGCCCGTCGCCGAAGCCGCGGGCTCCAGGACTCAGCTGACGGGTGTCGTAGGCGCCATCGCCGTTGCGCTCCTGCTGGTCGCTGCGCCCAACCTGATGCGTTACTTGCCCAACAGCGCGCTGGCTGCCGTCGTCATTGCGGCGGCCATCGGCTTGTTCGAGTTTGCGGACCTCAAGCGCATTTATCGCATCCAGCGCTGGGAATTCTGGTTGTCGGTCGCGTGTTTCGTGGGCGTCGCTGTTTTTGGTGCTATCCCTGGCATCTGCATTGCCGTGGTCATCGCCGTGATGGAGTTTCTGTGGGACGGCTGGCGGCCGCACTTTGCCGTCATGGGACGCGTCGAGGGCCTGCGCGGCTATCACGACACCAAGCGCTACCCGCAAGCCAAGCAGGTTCCCGGGCTGTTGCTGTTCCGCTGGGATGCGCCGCTGTTCTTCGCCAATGCGGAACTCTTCCAGGAACGCTTGCTGGAAGCTGTCGATGCGGCGCCCACCTCCATCCGCCGCATCGTGGTGGCGGCCGAGCCGGTGACGAGCATCGACGTCACCTCCGCAGACATGCTGCGTGAACTCAACGCCACCCTGGCCGCGCGAGGCATCGATCTGCACTTCGCCGAAATGAAGGACCCGGTACGTGACAAGCTGAAGCGCTTCGAGCTTATGGGTGTCATCGGTGACGAGAGCTTCCACCCGACGGTGGGTAGTGCGGTCGACGACTATCTGAACCTGGCGCCGCCGTAGCCCTGAGAAGGCAACCCGCGCGCATCCAAACAGCACTCACGCCAAAGCGGCGACTGCCTGGTTGCCGTCCAGCCATGGTCGAGCGGCGCGATGCATACGGGCCATCAATATCACGAGTTCTTCCTGACTTCGCCGCGCGACCTGCGTACGCGTGATCGCTTTTTGCGCCTGGCGATGGATCGCCTTCCCCCAGGGGCCGACGTACTGGATTTCGGGGCAGGCACCGGCATCGACGCAAAGTACTACGCATCGCAAGGTCACCGAACGTTTGTGTACGAGCCGTCGGATGCCATGCGCGAATGCCTCACGGAGTACTGCGGCGACGAAATCGGCCGGCACTGCGTGATCCCGGTGTCGTCGACGCTGGCGTGCCGGGTGCCAGCCATCACCGCCAACTTCGCTGTCTTCAATCATTTCGACCGCCTCGGGCCACTGTTTGCACGACTCGCCTCCGTCGTCGAACGGGGCGGCTTCATCCTCGCCAGCATGCTCAACCCCTGGTGCATCACACACCGGGTTACCACCAAGCCTATCGACGCCGGTATGTCACACCGTTCGATGAGGCCTAAGTGCGTTTACCAGGGTTGAACGATGCCACCATGCGTCATATCGATACGAAGATCCAATCCCAATCGATCCAGGAAACTCAGGTCGTGCGACACCACCACCAGCGCCCCTCGAAACTGCATCAGCATCGCCTCCAGCGCCTCGAGCGAACGCAAGTCGAGGTGATTGGTGGGCTCGTCAAGAAGCAGCAGCTCGGCCGGTTGTTCGCGATACAAGGCGCAAGCCAGCGCCGCTTTCAGCCGTTCGCCACCACTGAGGTTCGCGGATGGCTTGAGGGCGTCATTGCCTGACAGGCCAAGCAATGCCAGGCGGGTTCGCATGTCGGCCTGAGTGGCGCCGGGGTTGAGCTCCAGCAACTGCTGCAGTGGCGATTGCGCCGGATGCAGGAAGTCCAGTTGCTGGTCAAGGAACGCCGAAGGCACATGCACCTCGCAGCGTCCTGACAGGGGTTGCAGCTGGCCGGCCAGCACCTTGAGCAAGGTGGATTTGCCGCTGCCGTTGGCGCCGGTGATGCCGATGCGTTGGCGCCCGGTGAGGGTGAGGTTGATCGGTTCACCGTGGGCCACGCCAAAGGGCAGCACGAGGTCTGCCAGCGTGATGGCCTTGCGTTGCGCAGCACCGGGGATCTCGGGTGTCAGCAAGGCAATCTCGTCGTCGGCGGCGACCTGCATGGCGGCGGTGCGTACGTTTTGCGCCAGTTCGTCCTTGCGGGCATCCTGTTCGCGCTGTTTCTTCCCGGCGCTGACCTGGCTGTTGGCCTTGCGGCCGCCCAGCAGGATGGCGGCCTGGTTTTCGGTGCGCCCGGCACGCGTGGCGCGCGCCTGGCGACGACTGAGGTTCTCCAGGGTCTGCCGGCGCTCCGCTTCACCGCGGCGTTGCTCGGCCTTGCGGTGATCGAGCTCCTGTTGCGCGCGGCCTTGCTCTTCGGCACGAGCCTGCGCGTAGAAGTCGTAGTTGCCGCCATAGTCACGAAGGCCCGCAGGCGTCAGTTCGACGATGCGTTCCATCGACTGCAGCAACGCCCGATCATGGCTGATGACCACCAGCCCTTTGGGCCAACTGCGCAAGCGCTCCAGCAAAGCTTCGCGACGCGGACGATCGAGATGATTGGTGGGTTCGTCGAGAATCAGCATGTCGGGTTCGCGCAGCCAGGCACCCGCGAGCGCAACGCGCGTGAGCTCGCCGCCGCTGAGGCTCGTGGCGGGATGTTCCGGCGAGAGGTGCCCCAGGCCCAGATCGTTGAGCCACGCGACCAATTGGGTGCGAATGTCCCAGCGGTCGCCGACGATCTCGAAATCATCGACGTGCACGCTGCCCGCCTCGATGCGCGCCACGGCGTCCAGGACGGGCTGTACGCCCGCCATGCCCGCTACCGTGGCATCCGGAGGGGCTGCGACTAGTTGCGGCACATAGGCCACGCGCCCGGAGCGCGTCAGTCGGCCGGCCGTGGGTTCCAGCTGCCCCGACATAAGGCGTGCGAGCACGCTCTTGCCCACGCCGTTTCGCCCGACGAGGCCGGTATGGCGTCGGTCGAACTGGATGGAGAGCGGGGAGAAAAGTGGCTGGCCGTCGGGCCAGGCAAACGCCACGTCATGCAGCGTCAGAAAAGCTTCCGTCATGGGAACTCCAGGGTGCCGGTTGTCGATCCATCCATGGGGATGGGAATAGACAGGCTGTCGTGAAGACAGCGGCATCACTGGCGCATCGGACGAAACCTCTGGGAATGAAAGCGAGCGCGGACTATAGCCACGCTCGTTGGTGACGACAAGGCAGATCACGGCAATCGTTCATGTGCTGCTAGCAAATCGGCGCCTCCTGGCGGCGATTCAGGCCGTAATCGCGCAGAGTGAGAATCAGATGGCAGGTGAACTCCTGGCGCGGCCGCAGGAGCGTCCACAAGCCCCATGCCGCTCCCGCATTCGCGCATTCCAAAACCGTGGCGACTCTGCCTGCTTCCGTCAGATGGTCGAATACATCGGCGTCCGCCATCTGCTCGAATCGGGGAAGATCGCGCGCGGTACCGTCTAGTATCACAAACGCGCGCCCGTCGCCCGGTACCGACGCGGCACCCGGTTCGACAAGCCTGCCGACGCGTAGCCTGTAATCCTCAAAGAGATGCGCCCTTCCGATCGATTGCGCACCCCGATGCATGGATTCGTTTCGCCAGCGAACCAATGCCGCCTCACTTTCCCAGAAGGAAAGCGAAAGGAATGCGCCTGGGCGTGCCCTGCTCCGAAAGCGATCATTGGCGAGAAAGCCATCCATCGCCAACAACGCAGGACGCAGCTTGCCTGCTATGTCGAAATAGGTTTCGGTCTCCCCGGCCGCGGGTTTGACCTCGAAGGCAACCACGTACTTGGCCGCGGCCAGTGCACGAGGATCAGGGTGCACCCTGCTCATCGCCACCCTCCTGCCTTGCGGAATCGACGGTGTGGATAAAGGACGCAACGCTCTCATAGAGCGAGCGGCGATTGCGTTCGAGATGCATGACGTGGGTGCCATCGTCGATGCGCATCTGCCACTTCAGAGGACTTGCTGTGAAGCGAGCGATGAACGCCCTTGCGCCCTCGTCGTTCACGATGACGTCGTAGTTGCCATAAACCACGAAAATAGGGGCTGTCACATGGGCCGGATCATAGGGGTACTTGCCCGCCGCAGCCTCCTGAATATCCAGGTTGGGTCCTTCGGGAATCCGAAGCTGGTCCGGCTTGTCCCCGGGAACGTGAAGCGTCGCCGCGTCGAAGGCGGTCGCCCAGCGCCCGGCCATGGCTGGGTCAAGCAATGAGACGCCAGCCGGCAGTACTGACCGGAACTTCAGCTGGCCATATCGCTCCTCGGCCGTCAGGGGAAACCAGGCGGGATGCGCTTCCTGCTTTCCTTCCGGCGTGGCGGTCCTGGGCACGACGGGCCCGAAGAGCGTCAGTGATGCAAGAGCAGCGGGCTCCTGCGCGGCAAACGTAGCGGCAGGAATCGTTCCCCATGAGTGCGCGACGACATGAATGCTTGTCATCCCATGCTCGCGAAGAAAGGCAACCGCTCGTGCGATTTCTCCAGCCGCTTCCGTGGCACGCAACACGGGAGAGGCGGCATCGGCAGCACCCAGCATGGCAGCCGGGCGATCGGAGGCACCAAACCCCGCAAAGTCGAGACCGCAGGCCTTGTATCCCCGCCCAGCCATAAATCGCAGCCAGGAATCACCAGGACTAAATTCAAATCCGGAAGCCAGCATGGTGGGAAAGCTGGATCCGTGAATGAACAGCACGCCCCTGTGGCCGGATGCGGAAGGTTCTATGCAGTGCAACGCCACGGTCGTGGCATTCGCCGCGTGCAAGGGAATGGTCTCCACCTTGGCCACTGAAGCCTGCGAAGCCAGGATGAGCGCCCCCGCAAGGGTGTTAAATGAAGTCATGAACATCTCTCGCCGGTTAACGTGCGTGTGATGTTACGTAGCGCATGTCCGGGATGTTTCGATGCTCAGCGAAACTTTCCGCAGCCGAAAAGCAGGGTCATGCGCCGTCGCCAAACTGAACTCAAGCCGCTTCATGCATCGCAAGCTCGCTGGTCCTTGGCACGCAAAATCGTGTAGCGATCTCAGCGGCGCGCCGCAATATGCAAGCGACGAACACGAGCATGGCGTGCGCAATCTTAGGCGGCACCCATCGCCATGCCTTTCCATGCGCCGCGCGTCGCAGGCCGCACTACGAAGCCGAAACACGCCGCGAGCGACAGGTCCATGCGCGTCATTGCTTAGTTATGCCTTAGGCACGATCGAGGCGTGCCGCCTCTGTAAACGGTGCTCTGATGCGATGCAAATCCGCTCGAAATCATGTCGAACAAGCGCACGCAACCGTCGCAAATTACGGTGGCGCATCCTCACAACCATGAATATGCGTGATCACATATCACCCCATTCACGCAGATCAAAATGCATTTGGACGTCCATTCGAAACAGTGAACAAGTCAGTGGATTCACGCATTCAGCGCACTCAAGAACGACGATGCGCAAATTCATGTTGTGGTCATCGCAGGAGCCTATAACGGTCGCCGGTCGTTAGAAGAGCGATGACATAGCGTTAATCTCCATCGCGTTTCATTGCCGCTTTCTTCTTGTCGCAACCACGAATCGAAGGATGCAGATCACCGCATCCTTGGGTGAGTTTTTGCCAGAAACCGACCATGGCTACAGGGGCCACGCGACTAGAATGAGGCGCGCGCATGGTTACACCCTCGGCAACATTAACCAAGAGTGCTTCACCGATCCTGGTTCCCGTACTGATGGCAGGCGGCACCGGCACTCGACTCTGGCCACTCTCACGCGAGCAATATCCAAAACAGTTCCTCACACTCATCGGACCGCTCAGCCTCTTTCAACAGACGGCGCAACGCGCTACAGGTATCGATAACGCTGTCGCACCGGTGGTCCTTGGATCGGAAGATCACCGCTTTGTGATCGCCGAACAGCTGCAGGATATCGAGATCAAGCCTTCCGCCATCCTGCTGGAACCTCAGAGCCGAAACACCCTCGCCGCTGCCGCCGTCGCCGCACAACATATCGCGGTGCGTCACGGTGAAGATGCCTTCGCTTTCCTCATGGCTGCCGATCACTACATTGCCGACTTCGTTGCGTTCCAGCTGGCAACCTACGCAGCCGCCCAGGCAGCGACGCGCGATTGCATCGTGACGTTTGGCATCACTCCCACGCGACCCGAAACTGGCTACGGCTATATCCGCAGCGGCGAAACCATTGACCAGAACGATGTTCGCGCAGTCGAGCAGTTCGTCGAGAAGCCCAACGCCGAGACGGCCCGAACGTTCCTGGCGTCTGGCGACTACTTCTGGAACGGCGGGATGTTCCTGTTCCGATGCGGCCACTTCCTTGAAGAACTTCGCCGCCTGGAGCCCGAAACCTACGAGCGTTCGCTTCACGCCGTTCAGTACGCACGCCAGGACAACGGTTTCACCCATCTGGATGCCGAAGCGTTTTCCCTCTGCCGCAATGACTCCATTGACTATGCAGTCATGGAGAAAACCCAGCGCATTGCACTGGTCCCCCTCGATGCAGGATGGGAAGACGTGGGTTCGTGGAGTTATCTCGACCACATGCCAAGCGATGACCCGAGCCAGAACCACACCGAAGGCGATGTGTTGCTTGAAGATGCGACGGGTAACCTGGTCCACGCAAGCAGCCGGCTCGTTGCGCTCATCGGCGTCGATGACCACATCGTGGTGGAAACCGATGACGCCGTCCTCGTCGCACCGAAAGATCGTGCCCAGGACATCAAACGGGTCGTTCAATCGCTCAAGCGCGACAAGCGGTCCGAGGTCGAGAACCATCGGCGTGTCTTCCGCCCCTGGGGCTTCTACGAAACCATTGCCGGCGGCGATCGCTTCCAGGTCAAGCGCATATGCGTCAAGCCGGGACAGAAGCTCAGCCTGCAGATGCATTATCACCGCGCCGAGCACTGGGTGATCGTCCGAGGCACGGCACGCGTCACCATCGCGGAAAAGACTTTCATCCTTACCGAAGACCAGTCGACTTACATCCGGCTAGGCAACACGCATCGACTCGAGAACGCCGGACGCATTCCGCTCGAACTGATCGAAGTACAAACCGGTGTGTACCTGGGGGAGGACGACATTGTCCGCTTCAGCGACGCCTACGGCCGCACCGAAGGAACCACTGAGTTGCAGGCAACGCCCGTCCCCACGCCCGCCTGACCTGGCCGGCGCGGCATCGCGAAGGAAAGACCGTGCTTCGCCCGGATGCGAAGTCGTGTACCGGGCACGCCCCGAATAGAGGAATAGCCACTGAAACCGCGCCTCCGGGCGCAGGAGTTAAGCAAGCCAACTGTCGTTCCCTATTCGGAGGAAGCTGCAATGCGCATCAGTATTTTTGGCATGGGCTACGTAGGTGCCGTGTGCGCCGCATGCCTCGCCGATCGCGGCCACACCGTGATCGGCGTGGATATTTCTCAAACCAAAATCGACCTCATCAACAGTGGCCGGTCACCCATCGTGGAGCCAGGCCTGGGAGACCTTCTGGACAAGGGTGTCAGAAGCGGGCGCATCACAGCGACATCCGATACGGCCTACGCCGTGCATAACTCGGATCTGTCAATGGTGTGCGTCGGCACGCCCAGCAAGAAGAATGGCGACCTTGATCTTCACTTCGTGCAGACCGTCGTCGCCGAGATCGGTGCGGCGCTTCGCGACAAGAGCCAGTGGCATACCGTTGTCATTCGCAGCACGGTGTTGCCCGGCACCATTCGCGATGTCGTGCTGCCGCTGCTCGAAGATACATCTCACAAGCGGGCCGGCCGCGAATTTGGCCTCGCCGTGAACCCGGAGTTCCTTCGCGAAAGCACGGCGATCGCCGACTACAACGACCCGCCGATGACCGTCATCGGTGAGTGGGACGAAGCGTCAGGCGACCAGCTTGCCGAACTCTATGCCTCGCTTGCCGCCCCCATCATCCGCAAACCCATCGAAGTGGCAGAGATGGTGAAGTACACCTGCAATGCCTGGCACGCCACGAAGATCGCTTTCGCAAATGAGATCGGCAACATCTCCAAAGAACTGGGTGTCGACGGCCGCGACGTGATGGAAGTGATCTGCCAGGATCACAAGCTCAATCTTTCAAGCTACTACCTGAAGCCGGGCTATGCCTTTGGTGGCTCGTGCCTGCCCAAGGATGTCCGCGCACTTAACTACTGCGCTACTCAGGTCGATGCCCTGCACCCGCTGATCGGGTCGCTGATGCAGAGCAACGAGCTGCATGTGAAGCGGGCCTTCGACCTGGTTACCTCGTTCGGCGATCGTCGCGTCGGCATGCTCGGCCTGAGCTTCAAGGCCCAGACCGACGACCTTCGCGAGAGCCCGCTGGTGGAGCTGGCCGAGATGCTCATCGGCAAAGGTTACGAGCTATCGATATTCGACGAGAACATCGAGTACGCCAAGGTGCACGGCGCCAATCGCGAGTACATCAACAGCAAAATTCCGCACATATCCTCCCTGCTCAATCCGGACCTGGATGAAGTTATCGAAAGCTCCGAAGTCCTGATTGTCGGCCAGCGCGACCAGCATTTCGAAAAGGTGCTCAACGGAGCGCGTGGTGATCGCAAGGTCGTCGACCTGATCGGCATGATGCCGCACGCGTCGACGCCCGAAATGCAGGGCATCTGCTGGTAACGCCGCCATGATGCGGACGCCGGATGCCAGTCGTGGCTTCATCGCCTGCCCCTCCTTGCCCGGCAGCAGTCCTGCTCCGGGCATGGTCGGCAGTTTCCTCATCGATCTCGGTGGCTGGCTACTTTACGTGAGCGCCCTGATCGGCCTGGTCCTGCTGCTCCCACCGCAGGCGTTTGAACCCGGAACACGGATCTTCGTGTTCGCCTTGGGCGTCCTGGGTATGTGGCGTTACAGCCTTCGGGCCGTGCACTTCATCCGGAGCATGATCTTCCTGCATTGGTCGTTCCCCTGGGCTCGCCGGCGCGTACGCAAAGCCGGCGACCTGGGCATGCCGCCACATGTGTACCTGCTGGTGACGAGCTTTCGCATCGATACGCTGACCACGACCAAGGTGTACCAGTCGACGTTCGAGGAAGCCATTGAGTGTGGCGTGCCGACTACGGTCGTTGCCTCCATCGTAGAGATGGGTGACCAGCGCCTGATCCTGGCGTTGTGGGAGTACATGGATCCGCCCGAGCGCGTGCGGCTAAAGATCGTACGCATCCCCGGCACCGGCAAGCGCGATGCCCTCGCCCAGGGTTTCCGCGCCATCTCGCGCGACATGCCGGAACCCAATGCAGTGGTGGCCGTGATCGATGGCGATACGGTTCTCGAGAAAGGCGTCATAGCGCGAACGGCGCCATTCCTTACCACCATGCCCAGCGTCGGCGCACTGACCACCAATGAGTTCTGCGAAGTCGCCGGCAGCTACGCCATGAGCGAATGGCACAAGCTGCGCTTTGCACAGCGTCATCTGAATATGTGCTCGATGGCATTAGGCCGCCGCGTACTGACGCTGACCGGCCGCATGTCGCTGTTTCGTGCATCGATCGTGATCGATCCGGAATTCATCGATGACGTTCAGAACGACTCCGTCGAGCACTGGCGTCTGGGTCGGTTCAAGTTCCTCACCGGTGATGACAAGAGCACCTGGTACAGCCTCATGCGCATGGGCTGGGATACCTACTACGTTCCGGACGCATCCGTGCGTACACTCGAAACACCGCCGGATCCGAAGTTCCTCAAAGCCAGCCGAAAACTGATGTTCCGCTGGTACGGCAACTCGCTGCGCCAGAACAGCCGCGCACTGAAGCTCGGGCCGGGCAAGCTGGGCTGGTTCACCTACTACGTGCTGCTCGACCAGCGGGTGCTGATGTGGACCGGCCTGCTTGGCCTGGCGATGGCCATCGTGGCCAGCATCAAGTTCAGCCCGGTTTACCTGCTGACGTTCCTGCTCTGGGTCGGCATCACGCGCCTGATCATGTCGATGATGTTGCTCGCATCGGGCCATCGCATCGGCCCGGCGTTCCCGGTGCTGCTCTATTACAACCAGGTCATCGGATCGGTCATGAAGATCTTCGTGTTCTTCCGCCTCGACCAGCAGTCCTGGACGCGCCAGAACACCACCCTCGATCGCAACCTCGGCGCCTTCGAACGCCGCTTCAACCATTGGTCCTCATGGGCCATGACTTTTACCGCGACCAGCGTGTTCGCAGCCATCGTCATGTGCCTGCTGAGCCTGTGACGCCCACGAACCGAACAGGACCGCAAGGAAAACCCAACCATGGCTCATGAATCTGTCAATGTGGTGCACGAAACGGAAGTCGAGCGCCAACATCCAAGGGTGCGCATCCCCGCGACCCTGCATCTGGAAGTTCGCGGCCAGGAGCAGACCTTCCGCCTGATCGATATCTCCGCAGGTGGCTTCGCTTTCCATGGGCGCGGCAACAGCTACGACATCGGACGCATGTACCGAGGCACGCTGCGGTTTGCCATCGACCCCATGGGCATGACGCTTCCGGTCAGCTTCCGCGTGCGCAACTTCGACCCCGCCAACCAGCGCGTCGGCGTCACCTTCGAAGACCTCGACGAGCGCCAGACCACCCTGCTTCGCCAACTGATCAATGCGTACATTGCCGGCGAAGTGGTGACGGTGGGCGATGTGATCACCACCTTGTCGCGCAACAACTTCACGCGGGCGCGTACGCAGCAGGTGGCGCGCAAGCCGCAGCCACAACGAACCCGGTCGAGGGCATTCACGCTGACGGGGGTGTTCTTTCTGGTCGGCCTGGCGGCCTTCACCTATGCGTTCTCCCGCTTGTATGGCGTGCTCTTCATCAATCACGCCATCGCCGCCAAAGTGGCCGCACCGAGCTTCGCCATCGCCATGCCCCGCGACGGCACCTACTTCAACCTGATTCCACCCAACGGCAAGGTGAAGAAGGGACAGCCGATCGGCACGTTCCAGGCGGCGATGCTCGACGTCGTGCAGAACGATCCGGGTTCGCTTCATCTGACGCCGCAACAGTTGTCGGACCTGATGGGCGAGACGCTGAAGGGCACGCTGTCGAGCCCCTGCGATTGCACGGTGCAACAGAAGTTCGCGCTGGATTCGCAGTACGTCAATCGCAACCAGCCGCTGGTGACCCTGCTGCCGGAAGACGCCAAGCCCTATGTGCTCGCGCGCTTCCACTTCGACAGCATGCAGGACCTGCGCGTCGGCCGCACCGTCGCCTTTCAGGTCAGCGGTGAGAGCCATGAGCGCTATGGCACCATCCGACAGGTGCGCCTACTGCCCACGCCCATCGGCAACGATGAGCGCGGCAGTGCCAGCGACATCCGTGGCCTCGACAGCCCGGGTACCGTCAGCGACGTGCTGGCCCAGATTGAACCGACGGAAGCCTTGCCACGCGCGATGATCGACCAGCCCGTCGACGTGCAGCTGGGCGACCCGCGCAGCGCGATTGCGGGCCCCATCGACGAAGGCGTGCGTCGCGTGCGCGCCATGCTCGCGAAACTGTGATGAAACGTCCCGTCGCCCGCAGTCTCCTGATGGTGGCGTTTGGTGCCATGACCTGCGCTTCCGCGCAGCAGGCGCCGCCGCCCGCGCAGAACCCGCCCACGGCGGTCGAAGGCGGCGGCATGCCGGACCTGGAGCGCGGCAAGCTCGCCGCACAGATGGGTCATGACGCCGAGGCGGAGAGCAACTTCCTGCCCCTCGCACAGCGCGGCTACACCGAAGCCCAGCTCGCCCTGGCCCGCCTGTACGCGCGTCGGCAGACGACGCAGTCGATGAAGGACGCGATTCACTGGTTCCGCACAGCCGCGCAAAAAGATCCCGTCGACGCTGAAGTCCCCTTGGCGCGCTTGCTGCTAAAGCAGGATGACCCTTCGCAGCTCGATGAATCGCAGCGCCTGTTCCTGCACGCCTGGGAGGAGCGGCAAGACCCGGAAGCGCTGGCTGGCCTGATCGAGCTATACACCGCCTACCCGGAAAAGGATGGCAGCAAGCAGCTTCCAACCCTGGTGGTCACGGCGGAGAAGCTCGACCTGCCGGTGACCAATGGCGCGCTGATCAGCTGGTACCGCAACACGCGCGACGTGCCCGGCCACAACGATCACCTGCTGGCGATGTGTCGCAAGTCGCTGAATATCGCCCCGACGTGTTACGTCGATCTCGTTCGCGACATGCGCGAACGCAAAGATCTCAAGGCCATGCAGCAGATGGTCTCCGCGGCGATGTCGCAGTATGCGCAGGGTCTGGTACCCGTGGCCACTGCATCCGGCCTCGCACGTGCGCTGGTCGCGGCACCCGACGGCGCGCTTGAAGCAGGGGACGACACACCCGTTTCGGACGCCCCGGAAACGGATGCAGAGGACCTGGCGTCAACCGGGGCCTCATCGGGCACGACCACGATGGCGGCATCGCGTTCCTGCGAACAGGATCCGGTCGGCGTGACCAAAGTGGTCAATGCATCGCAGCAGACAGCCGGTGCACCGCCGCCCGTCGCCAACATCGTGCCAACCAGGAACACCGCACCGGCAGCCGCGCCTGGCAATGCCAAGCCAGCCGCCCAGCCGGCACCCGACGCGAATGCACAGCCGGAAATGGCCAACCAGATTCTTGCCAAGCTCGCTGGTGGTTCGCCCGAAGCTCGCGTCGAGGCCGCCGGTGTCGCGGTGCGCTTTCCCTACCTGGCACCGGACCTGGATCTGGAAAACATCCTGCAGGACGGCATGAAGCAGGGTCTGGCCGATGCTCCGCTCTATCTGGGCGAGTTGTACCTGCACGGCGCGCGTGCGCCCCGTGATCCGGAAAAGGCGCTGGACCTGCTCCAGCGCGCCGCGAAACATCCCGATACGGCGCTCGACGCGCAGTACTACATCGGGCGCCTTTATCAGTACGGCTACCTCGACGAGGTGGATCCGCAAAAAGCCATCGATCACCTGCTCTTCGCCGCGCGGCGCGGCTATGTCGCCGCCGACAGCGCTTTGGCGCGGCTTTATTCCTCGGGCAAAGGTGTGTGTCCGGACCTCGTCAACGCATTCGTCTTCGCGCAACTGGGTGCGCGCGACGGCGCCCCTGCGATCCGCACGCTGGCCGGTCAGGTGACCGGTGCGCTCACCCCGCAACAGCGTCAGTCGGCGCAGCGGCTCCTTCGTCAGGAGGAGGCGGCGCGTCAGCAAGTGCCGCAGACCGACCTGGCTGAAGCCACCCCATCCTCACCATGAAAAAGGGAACTGCGATGAGCAAGCTCTCGATCACCGGATGTGGCGTCCTCATGGCGCTGGTTGCCGCCCCCGCCACGGCGGTGGAAACGGATTACGCGCTTAAGACCGACATCGCGGTGGTGGACCAGACACCCGGTGACTTCGGCCGGCAGGACAAGAACCACTCGGTGCAGGCCTATCTCGATGCCACGCCCTGGATGCGTTTTCAGTTCAACCAGCATTGGAGCGGATTCCTGCGCGTGCGCCTGTTTGCGCCGACGGGCATCGTGCAGACCAACGCCAACGACAACAATAACGTCGGCCCCACCAACCAGGCCTTCCTGGGCCTGAAGGAAGCCTGGGTCGATTACGCCGGCTTCCGCTATCCCGGCGAATCCATTCGCCTGGGCCGACAGCGTGTGCGCCAGGACGATGCGATGTATATCGACCAGGACGTCGATTCGGCACGCTGGATCTTCAAAACCACGCTGGTCCAGTCGGAGCTTGGCGTCGGCCGTGAATTCGGAACGTATCGCACCGATGACGTCGGCCTTCCGCCGGATCAGAAACACCGCCTCTACGTGTTCGGCACACTCGGCGGCGAATGGAAGGCCTACCAACGCATCGGCGTGCGCATGATGTATGTCCACGACGACTACAACGTGCCCCAGCCCGGCCAGGTCACCAACGTCGGAACCAAGCTAAGCGCCGGCAACCTGCTGTGGGTGGGCGCGTTCCTGCATAACCACTACTACGACGGTGCCGATGCGCCTCCGTTTGCCTACAACGCATCGATCAACTGGCTGAGCGGTAACCAGCGCACCGCGCTGGTCGATCCCCTTACCCGCGCTGTCACCGACGTCACCGATCGGCGCGTGTCGCATGCCTGGGCGGCGGACGTCGCGGTGCGCTATCGCCTGCCTGTCGAGAAGTTCCCCCTGCAGCTTGGCGCCGCCTATGTGTACAGCAGTGGCGGCCACGGCAACGACCTGTCGTCGCAATACAGCCAGACGGGCCTGCAGAGCAACTATTCCCGCTTCACCGGCACCGACTCGCTCACCCAGCGATTCACCGATGCCTATCGAGCGGACCTCGGCAACCTGAAAGTCGCCACTGCGTTTGCGTCGATGAACATGGGACAGTGGAACACCAGCTTCATCTACAACCACTTCGATCGTGTCCATGGCGACGCACCGGTCTACGCGGAAAACATCTCTGCCCTGCCCGTCAATACCACCGGCTCGCTGGGACAGGGCTACGACCTGGTGGTCACGCGCTTCTTCGGCAAGAAGATCGCCCACACGGATCTGCTCAGCAGCGACGAACCAGCCAGTTCGGTGCGATTCCGTGGCTCGGTCTTCAAGCCCGGTTCGGCCTATGGTCCCAATGCGCGCAACGAGTACCGCGTCAGTCTGGAGCTGGTCCTGTGGATGTAAAGCGCGCCACGCTGGCGTTCGGCCTTGTCGCGCTGCTGCTGGTAAGCAGCGGTGGCGCGGCATGGGCGACGCAGACACCGCCGCAAGCCACCGCCGGACATGGTGCGAAGAAAGGCACCAGGTCTGCGCCCCAGGATCCACACCGAACCGCCAGCGACGACGACGATTCGGATCAGACGGACGGGTCGGACGAAGACGACAACAACCAGGTGGACGCCGCCGCCTTCGAGTCGAATGCCGAGCAACCCAAGAACTACAGCGTCGGCACGGGTTCGGCGCAGAGCCTGATGAAGTGGACGCCGCCGACCATTCCCGACATCGACCAGTACACCGAGGCGGCGGCAATGAAGCGGCTCAAGCGAACGCCGCTCGGGCACGTCCATGTCGGCAGCATGCTCGAACAACCGCAGTTCCGAAACTTCATGGGCCGCGACGAACGCATGCGCGAATGGGCCAAGCGCCAGTCGTCGATGCCCCAGGTCATCTATGTCGGTGGCGGTTACGTGACGCCGCGTGAGATGGCCAGGGCCCTGCCGAAGCAATACTTTGCTGAAACCGAACCCGGCGTCTTCGTTGCCCGGTTGCCGATCGATGTCCTGCCGGGCGCGACGCTTCATATCGGCGATGACGTAAAGGATTTCAGGCTGTCGCTGGACCGCGGTGCTTTCATTGTCAACGAAGGCAACCTGTTCGTCTCACGCAGCCGCCTGGAAGGATGGAACGAGGCGAAGAAGGAACCGTCCATCTTCGAAGACGAGAAGGAATTCCGGCCCTTCGTGGTCTCCTGGGGTGGCTCGGAAACCTATTTCATCCACAGCACCATCGCGCATCTGGGCTATGCGGCCAGCAAGGCGTATGGCATCTCGATCAGCCAGTACAGCCCCTCGGTAGCACCGATCATGAAGAAGCCGCCGCCGACCGGCTGGCTGATCAACTCGGAATTCTTCGACAACTGGTATGGCTTCTACTGCTACGAAGCGGAGGACATGGCCATCGTCGGCAATGTCTACCATGACAACATCAAATACGGCATCGATCCGCACGACCGATCCAAGCGCCTGCTGATTGCGCGAAACACGGTTTACGACACGCGAATCAAACACGGCATCATCGTTTCGCGCGAGGTCAACGAAAGCTGGATCGTCGAAAACACCTCGCACAACAACGGCCTGTCCGGCATCGTCGCCGATCGCAGCAGCATGCATAACGTCATTGCGCTCAACAAGACCTACCGGAACAACTCGGACGGCATCACCATCTATGAGAGCCCGAACACGGTCATCTGGCGCAATCTGGTCACGGCGAACCAACGCCACGGCATACGCGTTCGCAACAGCATCGACGTGCAGTTGCGCGACAACGTTGCCGTGGGCAACACGCTGTCCGGCATCTACGGACACATCGAAAACCTGAGCGATACGGGACGCAATCTGAAGCTCGACCCGTTCCACCCGATCATTTCCATGACCGTGGTGGGCGGCAAGCTCGTGTCCAACGGCTCCGGTCCGATCACGATCGACCAGCCCCTCAGCCTGGAGGTTTACAACGTCGATCTGCGTGAGCCTCGGCGTGAACTTGGCATCCATTTCACGGGCGTGCTCGGCACGTACCAGGAAAAGGTGCTCGACATCATGGTGCGACAGAAGCTTCCGGTGGTGGTGAAACCGGAAACCCTGAGCGTCAGCAGTACGGACAAATGACGCGGAGCGACGACACATGGTCTTCTCATCCAACGTCTTCCTCTTTCTGTTCCTGCCCCTGTTCCTGGCGGTGTACTACCTGACACCCAACCGCGGCCGGGCGCGCAACTCGGTTGTGCTGATCGGCAGCTATCTGTTCTATGCCTGGTGGCGCCTCGATTTCCTCATGCTGTTCGCGTCGGTGACGGTGTGGAATTACTTCGTGGGCCTGTCCATTGCCCGCGTTCCACGGCGCAGTCCGGCTGCGCGACGGCGACTGATCATCGGCGTGGCCGGGAACCTGCTGACACTGGCCTATTTCAAGTACGCCAATTTCGGCGTCAGCAGCATCAACGACGCCCTGGCCGCCACCGGCGGCGGTCAGATCTCGTGGCTGCACGTGATCCTGCCAATCGGCATCTCGTTCTACATCTTCGAATCGATCAGCTACATCGCCGATGTGTACCGGGGAGATACGGAGGCCACGCATCACCCGGTGGATTTCGCCACCTTTATCGCATTGTTTCCGCATCTCATTGCCGGACCGGTATTCCGCTACAAGGACCTGGCCGACCAGTTCGTGCAGCGCGAGCACAGCTGGGAGAAGTTCGGTGAAGGCTCGGTGCGTTTCATGCAGGGTTTCATCAAGAAGGTGCTGATCGCCGATGCCATCGCGCCACTGGCCAACAGTGCATTCGCTCTGACCCATCCGCATACCGCGGACGCCTGGCTCGGCGCGCTCGCTTATACCGCACAGCTCTACTTCGACTTTTCCGGCTACAGCGACATGGCCATCGGTCTTGGTCTCATGATGGGCTTCCGCTTTGTCGAAAACTTCAACCAGCCCTACATCAGCCAGAGCATCACCGAGTTCTGGCGGCGCTGGCACATGAGCCTGTCGGCGTGGCTGCGCGATTACCTTTACATCGCGCTGGGCGGCAACCGAAAAGGCCGTGCACGGACCTACATCAATCTGCTGCTGACGATGCTGCTTGGCGGGCTCTGGCACGGCGCCAGTTGGAACTTCCTGATCTGGGGTGGCTGGCACGGAAGTATGCTTGCCGTCGAGCGCGCTGCCGGTGTGAAGGCCGAATCGCCGCGCTTCCGTCTTCATCGCTGGGCACTGACATTCCTGCTCGTCGTGCTCGGTTGGGTGATGTTCCGCGCGCCCACCGTTACCGATGCCTTTCACGTTTATCGCGCGATGTTCGATTTCCACGGGCACGGTCTGTCGGACGTGTATGCAGGCAGTATCACCTCGCTGCAAGTGATCACGCTTGGACTGGCCATCGTGGTGACCATCGCCACGGGTGCGGCGAGCCTGCGCCCCGCGCCCCGTCCGCCCGTGCGTGCACGCGGCCATCTGGCACTGCAATGGCTGGTGTGGCCGGTCTTCGTCCTGGCGATTCTCAAGCTCTCGGCGCAGAGCTACTCGCCTTTCCTCTACTTCCAGTTCTAGCGGGGTAGCGACGCATGCGCACTCAGAGACAAGCGATGAGCCAGGCTTTCGACGCGAGGGCATCGGGTTCTGACGTGATTCCGACATCGCACCGTGGTACCCGCCTGCGACTGGGGCGCACCTGGGCAAGGGCCTGGCGTCGTGCGGGACTGTCAGGATCAATGGCATTGACGCATCGCGTGACGCTACTCAACGGCGCGTTGTTTGCCACGATGGTCGCCGTCCTCGGCGCGGCCGGGCTTGTACGCTCGGTGGATTTCCGTGCCGAACCCGGACTGAGCGTGGTCCGCGGCGCGTTGGCGCACGCGTTCGAGAATCACTACGACGAAACGTTTCCCGCCAAACGCATGGGCGTGAACCTCTGGGCCGCCGTGGATTACGGCTTGTTTCGCGAAGGCCTTCCGGGCGTGATCGTCGGCAAGGATGGCTGGCTGTACACGGACGAAGAGTTCAAGCTGGACAACGACTCGGCGACGCTCGTCCGGCGCAACCTTGCGCTGATCGACTGGGTGAAGCGTGAGCTGGAGCGGCAGCATGTCGCCCTGGTCGTGGCCGTGGTTCCCGCCAAGGCGCGCATCTATCCGGAGTATCTGGGCAGCAGGCAGCCACCGGCACTGCGGCAGATGCTCTACCCTCAAATGATCAGCCAGCTTCGCGCCAGTGGCGTAAACACGGTCGACCTGCGGGAGCCCCTGCAGGACGGCAAGCGACGGAACGCGACCTATCTGCGCACCGATACGCACTGGACGCCCTTTGGCGCGCGGCTTTCCGCGCAGGCCATTGCCGGACAGACGGGTCATGTCGCCGATGCGTCGGGCAACTTCCACACCATCGCCGGCGCACCCGCAATGCATCGCGGCGACCTCTTCAATTTTCTTCCGCTCGATCCCTGGTTCGGCTGGATGCTGCCAGCACCTGACGTGTTGACGCCTGTGCAGACGGCCGCGGATGCGAAAGGCAACGATCTCCTGGGTGACACGCCGCGCGCACAGGTGGCCCTCGTGGGAACCAGCTACAGCGCCGAGGCCAACTGGAACTTCGCCGGCGCGCTGGAGCAGGCCCTGCACACAGACGTGCTCAATTACGCCAGGGATGGCAACGGCCCCTTCGAGCCGATGCTCGCCTATCTCCACTCCGCCGACTTCCGCGCATCGCCGCCGCGACTGGTGATATGGGAAGTGCCGGAACGCTACATGCCGCTTCCCCAGACGGCACTCGCCGCCTACCACCTGCCGCCAGACGCGTGGATCCCGCGCGTGGCGGCATCGGCCGCCACCGGCGGCAACCCTGCCAGAGAAGGAGGTTCCACCAGCCATGTCCAAAGCAATCTCTGATCGCCGCATGCGGGCACGCGCGCTTCGCCAGTCCGCACTCGCTCTCGTCCTGCTGGCCTGTGCAGCGACCGCCGTTGCCGGCCTTTATCCCGCCGCCGCGCCACCCGGCTCCGCTTTCATCCGGGTGTTCAACGCCTCCAATCAACCCAAGGTGACCGCACAGGTCGGCAGCAAGAACCTTGGCGACGTGAATGCACTCGAAGCCAGCGCCTATGCCTTTCTTCCTCCGGGGCAGTATCCGGTGAAGATCGGCGATGCCAGCGAGAACACCAACCTCCAGGGTTCGCATTGCTACACGGCGGCGCTGGGCAGCGACAGCAAAGTGCATCAGTTCGAGCAGCAGTGCTTCAACAGTCAGCTGAAGTCGCTGGTCGCCGTGTACAACCTGATCGACGGCACGACACTGAGCCTCAAGACTGCCGACGGCACCGCCGTGGTGGAGAACGTCGCCGCCAACGCCACCGGCCAGCGGGAGGTCAATCCGATCAAGGCCGATCTGGCCATTTACGACGGCGCCAACAAGCTGGCCGACGCCAAGCCCGTCACTCTGATGCGCGGAAGTACCTACAGCCTGTTCGTCATGGGCACGCGCAGCAGTCCGGTGTTGATCTGGGTCAACGGATGAGGTTCGCCATGCCACGGTTCCTCCAGGCATCTGTGTTTGCGGGAGTGGTGTGGGCCGGCGGCGTGGTCGCCGGCTCGCCGCCGCCCGCCGATCCTACGCCGCCGGCAGCCGTGCCGACGGCGTCCACCCTGCCCAAGTACAGCGCCAGACCCTGTTGTTCGCTGTGCCCGCGTGCGGGCGATCCCCAGGCGTACGAGGGTTCGAAGTTCATGAACGACTTCCGCGTCCTGATCGACGGCCGCAACGGCTGGCTCTTTCGTACAGCGCTGGATTTGCCCACGCAGTTCAACGTATCGGATGAAAGTCTGACGCAGCTGCATCGCCTCAGCGAGGCCCTGGGCCAACGGGGTACGCGCATCGTCATGGTGTACCAGCCACCGCGCGGACTGATGGACCCCGACAAGCTCACGCCCACGCAGCGGCGTGGCTACAACCTCGACATGGCGCGCAGCAATTACGCCCAGGCCTTGCAGCGCATGCGTTCGGAAGGCGGCGTCATCGTTCCGGCGCTCGACAAGCTGGTCGATGAGCACAAGGGCTACGACTACTACTTCCGCCGCGACCATCACTGGACGGCCGCCGGTGCGCAACACACGGCCAAGGCTGTCGCCGATGCCATGAAGAACCAGCCGGGCTTTTCCGCCATCGCACGGAAGAAATTCGAAACCCACACTCAAGGGGTCATTGGCAAGCCGGGTACGCTGCAGAAAGTGGCGTCGCAGATGTGCGGCGGCGCGTACTCCATGCAATACGAACCTGTTTTTGTCACCGACCCGGTGGGTGGCGACAGCCTGCTGGGCAGGGAGTCGCAACCCGATGTCGTGCTCGTGGGCACCAGTAACAGCGACTCGCTGGGCGGCTACAACTTCGCCGGCTATCTGGAAGAAAACCTCGGCGTCGATGTGCTGAACGTTGCCATCACGGGCGGATCGTACGAAGGCTCGCTGCTGCACTACCTGGCAAGCAAGGAGTTCCAGCAGCACCCGCCGAAGTTCATCATCTGGGAGACGCCTTACCAGGATTACCCCGACACCGAGCAGATGGCCTTCAAGGTCTATCGCCAGGCCATTCCGCTCGTCAACAACGGTTGCCGCGGCAAGACCCCGGTGCTCGAGCGCAAGGTTGATCTGCACCAGGGCAACAATGAAGTGCTGTTCAACGGCGGAGGCAAGATCCTGCCGCTGGTGGGCAAGCAATACCAGCTGGAATTCCAGTTCAGCGACCCGGCGGTAAAGGACCTGGCAGCCGAGGTCTGGTACTTCAGCGGCCTGAAGGAATCGCTCAAGCTGCACTACAAGCAATACGTCGATAACGGTGGTCGCTTCAACGCCGAACTTCGCTCGGATCGCCCCGACTATGCTGCAGCGACACTGATGGGTGTCACCATGCAGCTCGATCAGGCGCCGGCGAAGCCACTCAGCGTGACGGCCCAACTGTGTGAGCGAGGGGGCCCACAGGAACTCACGGCACAACGAAGGTGAACCCCATGACCCGCTTCCACTGGCATCGCATGATCCGCCTTGCGCTATTCCTCCCATTGGCCGGCCTTTCCTGTGCCGTAGCGGCCCAGTCGACGCTGGTACCCCCACCTGGCTACTACGCGGAAGTCGTCAATAAGCCGGACAAGAACTTCACTTGCGACGACCCGCCGGCGCCCTACACCGACACGCTGGACTTTCCAAGCAAGTACGAGGGCTCCGGCAAAGCGCGCGATCAACTCAACGAACAAGCCAATGCCGACTACAAGAAGCGCAGCGAGCCGATCAGCCAAATGGAAAAAGGCGTCAACAAGCTTGTCGACAAGTACATGCGCACCGGCAATGCCGACGCGCTGCAATGCGTGCTGAAGTGGTACACGACCTGGGCCGACGCCAACGCGCTGCTCGGCCCTTCTGCGTCCTATTCGGGCAAGGCCATGCGCAAGTGGTCGCTGGCCAGCCTGAGCGGCGCTTTCCTTCATCTGCAGTTCTCCCGCTCACAGCCACTGGCGGCGTTTCCGGAACAGACGCAGAAGATCAAGACGTGGCTTGGGCTCGTGGGCGACAAGGTGTTGACCGAGTGGGATCTCAACTCGCCACGCGAGAAGATCAACAACCATTTCTACTGGGCTGCATGGGCCATCATGGCCACCAGCGTGGTCGAGAACCGTCGTGATGAGTTCGACTGGGCGGTGAAGACGTATCGCATCTTTGCCAGCCAGGTCGATAATGACGGTTACCTACCCAACGAACTGGCGCGACAGACGCGCGCACTCGGATACCACAACTTTGCGATAACGCCACTATCGATGATTGCCGCTTTCGGCAAGGCCAATGGCGTGGATCTCGCGAGCGAGGGCAACGGCGCCCTGAAGCGGCTTGCCGAACGAACGCTTGCTGGCATCAACGATCCGCAGGTGTTCTCTGCGAAAAGCGGCTATCCGCAGGAACTCGAAGATGTAAGCAAGCAACCCACTGAACTGGCCTGGATAGAACCTTATTGCTGGGCTGCGAGCTGCCAGGGGCCCATCGCGCAGAAGGCCGAATCGTTGCGGCCGATGAAGAACACCCGACTGGGAGGCGACGTCACCGCCGTATTCCACGATCACCACTGATGTTTTGTCGCCTGGCCGCACGCTGCGTGCCAGGCGACATGCGAGTCAACGCTTGCGGATCAGCTCGACCCACCCTCATGCGTCGATGCGTTCAGTGCGGCGGCGAGCTGTGCATCGCCGTTGATGAGATCACTCCATGCCAGAGCGACACCCTGCCGATGGCCTCTCAGGGTGATCTTCAGTCCCTGCGGATCGATCAGCAGGGTATAGCGTTGATCGCCAACCGCCAGTTCACGGCGCAGTGGTTTATCCAACGGGGTCATGACACCTCCTATCTGCTAATGGGCTTGATCACACAGGTCCATGGTGCAAGGTCAAACCTCCACGCGGGATGAACAGTCGGGCATCGATGTCCACGACGCGGGGGATACGAGGCTCAAATGTCGAGGCGGGATGAAGGGCGTGTCAGTGCGATCGTGACACACCACCGATTTTCAACCAGGGACGAACCAGCTCGCCCAGGACGGAGGTCGTAGCCACGCACATGGCTCATTTGTCGCTGCGGTCCGGCGGCATCTCCGCATGGGGATGGCTGGCTGCACCGTCCTTGCCTTCGAGCGCCTGCGCCATCTTCAGGTGGGACTTGAGCGTCGGCAGGGTTTCGACCGCGAAGCCGCGCAACTGCGGGTCCGTGACGGTCTTGCTGGCACGCTCAAAGGCCGCGACTGCTTTCTGGTGGTCGATCACCATGATGTTCGCAAATGCGCGATCAAATTGGTCGCCCTGAAGCGCCTGTAAATCGGCAATCGACTTTTTCCCCTCGACCCCGGGTGCATCGGCGACATGGAGCGATTTCGCCTTGGCTATACCGGCCAGTGTCTCGTTGGCTTGCACGTGATCCTTCACGATCATCGCCGCAATGTGCTTCGCATCGGCAGACGTGGCCTGCGCTTGCGCGAGCTTGCCGATGGCGACCTCGGTGGCGCCCGCCTGGGAGGCTTCGGTGACGAAGGCCTGGTTGGAGTTGGTGTTGGCTTGCAGGCTTGCCGAGAGCGGACACGCGAGCGCCAGTACAAGGCTTGCGGACAACAGGCTACGAATGGTCATGGATGGATCTCCTGTCGATGAACGCATCCATGCGTGGTGAGGGCGTTTCGCCGGCTGCCCAGTGGCAACGAGTTGATGCTCACCCTGCTGCGTTGAAGAGAGCGGATGGGTGCGGTCAACATCCTCTTCCACAAACGCGCCCCAGCCCCATCCAAGCCTGAATGGCAGACGACTGATAACGTGTCATGGATATGGCACAACCTGGCACATGAAGTGCACCAAGCCCCTCTGGCATCGAGGGCACGCACGTGGCGCGGCCGGGACGTTCGGCATTCCATTGCCAGCCACGGGCGTTGCGCGCCGATGGCGTTGCCGCATTCGCCGCGAGCCGGCGTATCGGGACGTCGACCGATCTCCAGATCTATGCGATGACGTTCCGCCCGAGGTTCACCAGTCGCTCAACGTGCTCCATCAGCGCTCGTCCGGTTGCTGGTTTCAGCAAGGTGTCGTCAAACATGAGGCCTTCGTAGCCTTTCGGGCGTCGTGGCGGCAACGACGAGTACAGCAGGACGGGCAGCGTCCCGTAACGGCGCCGAAGCTTGCGCAGCAGGTCCCAGCCGCTCAGGCCGGGCATGTACTGGTCGCTGATCACCAGATGCACGTGATGCGTTTGCAGAATCTCAACGGCCGCTTCCACGCTCGCAGCGCCCAGGCTCTCGAAACCAAAACCATCGAGCAGATCGCAGAGCATGTCGCGACTGGTCGCATCGTCATCGACCACCAGCACGGAGCGCCCGCCGCCATCAAGTTCTACGGCACCCAGGTCGCCTTCGATCAGCACCTGGTCCAGTTCACTTTCGGTGGCGATCGGCACATCGATATCAAAGGCGAAGCGACTGCCACCGCTCGACGATGCGCCGATGATCAGACGGCTGTGCATGCGGTCAAGGATCTGGGTCACGATGGCCAGCCCGAGCCCATGACCGCTGTGCTGGCTCGCATTGCTCCCGCGCGCGAACGGCGTGGATACGCGGTCCTGGTCCTGGGGATCGATGCCGATGCCGCTGTCCTCGACTACGAACTGCAGCAAGACCTTGCCCGGGGTGGACGGCGACGCCGTTACATAGAACTCGATAAGGCCGTCATCGGTGAACTTGGCCGCGTTTCCAAGCAGGTTCATCAACACCTGGCGAAGGCGGCGGAAGTCCAGCTTGACCACGGCGGGCAGCCGATCGGATGGCGTGTATAGCAGTTGATTGTGACGACGCTCCGCCAGCAGGTGCGCGTGATCCACAATGCCTTGCAGGAAAGCATGCAGATAGCCCGGCGCATCGAGCAACTCCAGATCTGTCAGTTCGTCCCGTGAGAACTCGAGCAATTCATCAATGAGATCGATCTGTTGCCGCGCGGAACTCTCGATCAAGTCAGGATAGTTGCGCTGCACATCGTTGGCCCGCCACTGCCGCACGCCATCGATGATGCCTGCCAGGGGCGAACGAAGGTCGTGGCTGATGCGCGCAAGCAACATGCTGCGGGCACGCATAGCGTCCTGCAGCTGGGCGGTGCGGACGGTCACCGCATGTTCCAGCCGGTGCGCATGCGTAATCAGCACCCGGACACGCCAGCGCCAGGCCGCGACGATGCCAGCCAGGATCAAGAGCACGCCAAGCAAGTAGACCGGCCCGCTCTGCCACCACGGCGGCGACAAAGTGAAGTCGAGCATCAGCGGCGGAGAAATGCGTCGCTGGTTGTCGTCGACCGTCTGCAGCTCAAACCGGTAGTGCCCTGGCGGCAACGAGGCATAGCGCAATTCGCGGTTGGCCGACTCCACCCACTCGCTGTCGATGCCAGACAGGCGATAGCGGAAGCGCACCGGACTGCCCGAACTGTTGCCCAGCACCGCGAGCTTCAGCACGAGGGCGCTGGCGACATGGAACTTGATCTCCGGGGATTGCCCCACCAGCTCCTGTCCCCGGTACTGCGCTGACACGAGCCACGGCCGAATCTGACGTGGCGCCATCAGTTCATCAGGCTTGAGCAGATGCGAGATACCGATGGGGGTGCCGATCCATACCGAACCATCGTTGTCGGCGTAGAACGCGCCGTGATTGGTTTCGTCCCACAACAGGCCATCGCGCGTGGTGAGACGCGTCCATTGCGCGCCACTGAGAACATCGACGCCACTGTTTCCGCCCACCCACAGGCGATTTCGATGATCGGCGCGCAGGAAGTAAACGCGCGAGTCGGCGAGCAGCGGATCGTCCACCTCGGTCAGCGTCAAGGTGTCGCTTTCCCCCACCTGACCGACCTGCACGCCTGGCTGCAGGGAACTCAGCCAGATCCGTCCGTCCCTCGTGACAGCAACATTCTCGAAGCCACCGAGGCTCTCTTTGGGCAGCACCTTGACGCGTGTCCACTCACCGCGACTGAAGCGGAAAAGGCCGGAGTTGCAGGCCAGCCAAAGGCGGGCCTCCTCATCCTCGGCCAGGTCTGCGCACATGGACGTGGGAATCAATCCGGGCGCCGCTCGCTTCACTTCGCCATGCACCGGATCGACTTCGAACAGCCCACCCAGGGTGTAAGCCCAGAACCGTCCGCGACTGTCGAGGAAAGCACCGCGCACGAGAAATGGCAGGGTCGCGACCTGACGTGTCCGATGACTCGTGGCCTCGTACTGCAACACGCGGCCGTCGAACAGGAAGTACCAGATGCTCCCGTCCAGCGCCGTCAGCACCGTGCGCGTCTGGTGCGGCGGAGCAACGGTCAGGGGCCAGGGCTGGGCACGCGTCGTGGCAGGGTCCAGAACGCTTCCGCCCCAGTCATCAGCCACCCAAACGTGACCCGACGATGCACGTGCGATCGACCAGATCAGCGAGCCGCTCAGGCCCTGCGATGCGGTCCAGTTCTGCACGGCATCGCGACCGCTCCAGTGCAGGAGCCCGCGACCGTAAGTGCCGAACCAGAGCGTGCCGTCCTGATCAACGATGAGCGACGAAAGCCCGACTTTGGGCAGGCCGTCATCGGCACCGAACAACTCCCATGCACGCCCGTTCCAGCGCGCCAGGCCGGTGGAGCTTCGCGTAAGCACGCGGCCCTCATGGTCCTGCACGATATCGATACTCGATGCCGCCACATCACCCGTGCTGGACGGCAGGTCGAACGACAGGAAGTCGTCGGCGTCTTCGGCCAGGACACGCACGTGGTGCATGCCGCGGACCCACAAGGCACCATTGCGCGCCGCCAGGAACCCGAGCCACTTGTCCCTGGGAACACCCTGCTCCGCACCGAACCGTCGCAATGCGCCATCGCGCACGCTGCACAACTCCGGCCCGCAACCAAACCAGGTCGTGCCGTGGCGATGGAAAACCGCGCTTACCTGCCCCAGCCCCGGCATGGCAGCCACCTGGGCCTCGCTGAAGGCTGGCGTGACGCGCCAGTGGCCCGACGCATCGCGCGTTATCTTCGACAAGCGGTTGCCGCTGACCAGCCACATCCCGCCATCCTGATCCGCTGACAGGGTCTGGCCGCGATCCGTGAGCAAGGGGCGATCGTCGGGACTGACCCAGGTGAATCGCTCGTTCTCGCGCAACTGCAGGCCCGCGCGCGAACCGACCCACAAATGGCCATTCACATCCTCGGCGATGCTGACAACTTCGGAAACCTGAAAGCCTTGCTCACCCGCCACGTGGTTGAAGGCCACGCCATCGAATCGATAGAGGCCTTTTTCCGTGCCTGCCCACACGAATCCCTGCCGATCCTGATAGATGCGCACCACGGACAGGCTGGTCAGCCCAGTGCCCTGGTCGTAAGTCGTCAGTGAAAGCTGGGTCGCAAACGTATGCAGAGGCCAGCACAGGGCGCAAAGCAGCATCCACCCTGCAATCAACCTCTGGCGGCTACGACGGCGTCGAGCATCATCGGGGGTGGCGGCACGCTCGCACTTGAAGCGAAACATGGCCAGTCCCCGTGACGGTTTGCGAAGGCAAGTCACGGCAAAGATTCGTTCACATACAATGTCGGTATCGAACTTACGGGTAGCGGCACATTCCCTGCCGCAGCGGTCGTACCGCCCTCCAGCGGACCGACCCGGAAACCGCATGCACCCCCTGTGCGTCGGCGAGTATAGGCGCATAGCCGGCGAATCGTCAGTGGATTGTGCCCGGACTCAAGTCATGGAGCCCCCGGCGCGCCGCGGCGCACCGGGGACCGCCATGCTCAGAAGGTCGACAGCACGTTGAGGAACACGCCGCGGTTGTTGTAGTTGAGGTTGGTCATATCGTCCGAGAAGCGGGTGAAGTTGTATCCCACGCCCACCTTCACATGCTTGGTGACGTAGCGGTACACACCCACCAGCGCACCCTGCCTGGCGTCGCCCGCTTCGCGCGCGCTCAAGCGACGCCACTCAACCAGCCCGCTCCAGTTGCGCACGAACTTCCATTCCGCGCGCACCACCCACAGCGTCGCCGTACTGTCGAGCCAGTCGCCCGCCGTTCGCGTCGGCTTAAGGCTGCCCCAGCGGTAACCGAACTTGGCGCCGAGCGACAACCAGCGCGTCACGTCGTAGATCGTATCGACGGATAGCACCTGGCCCTTCTGGCTGTAGTCAGCCACGGTGCTCGCATACAGATTGCTGCTCGGATCGGTGCTCACGCCGCCGATGCCCCCACTCGGCGACAACTGTCCAGGCGAAGGCAAGTCGTACATGTAGGTGTACTTGAACAGCGTATTCCAGCGGTCATTGTCGACCGGGCGGTAGGCCGCACCGAGCACGCCTTCGGTGTAGTTGCCGTCGAAGAACACGCCGTTGCTCGATCCACTGCGCGCCATGTCGAGCTTGCCCAGCAGGCGCCATGCAGGCGTCAGCTGACTGCCGATGGTGTTGCGCGTCAGCCACGACGTGCGGCGTCCGGCGTTGTTGCTGTCTTCGTAGCGGTACTCCAGGCTCGATGCCCACTTGGTGATCAGGCCCTTGTACGCCAGCGATACGCTTGCCGCCTGGCGGCGCAAGTCGCCGGCCAACGGATCCGTGACGGTGCCCTGTTCGAGCTTGAAGCCCGTGGTCCAGCGATCATTGACCGTCATGTCGATGCCAAAGGCATGGATCAGACTGTCCTGGCCGCTGCCCGTGGTTTCGCGAGTTTCCTCGTAGACGCTGACGCGATCATTGAGGCGAGTTTTGGCGCCGCCAACCAATGTACCGAACCGACCGCGGTACGCCAGATCCGGGCGATCGGTCTCCATCAGGTACTGCGCGTAGACATTGCTGCGATCGCTGATGCGGTAGTCGCCACCCAGCTTGCCGCCCAGGCCGCCATCGCCTTCGGAGACTTCGGCATTCGCATGAATGCGCTCCGTCACCTGCCAGCCGCCGCCCAGGCCCACGCGGTCGTTGTCGCTGCGCGTGCCAGAACGAGCCAGGGTTTGCTGCACGAAACCATAGGCGTTCCAGGCATCCAGCGTGGCTGGCGGCTCGCTGGGCTTGTCCTGATCGGCAAGCAGCGATTGATAGTCCACGCGAACGATGGCATCGGTGCGCTTGCCATGCTCGGACAGCGTGGGGCTTTGGATAAGCGTGGCATCGGCCACGCCGCGGTCTTCGGCGCGAATACCGAAGCTGCCCGACCAGTGCGGATCGAACTGATGCTTCAGCGCGGCCTCCGCGGAGTTGCGGTCCTGGCTCAGTGCATCGGTGCGATCGGCCTTGAGATTGAGGTCCGTCGATTTACCCAAGGGCAACTCAGCATGTGCACCGACCTGGCGCGCGCCCTCGCCACCCAGCGTGATCTGACCGGGTGCGGAGAACCCACTCTGGCGATCCTGCCAGTACGCACCGACGGTGCCGCGCATGGTCTCCGAGAAGTCAGCCAGCGACACGGCCGCATCCACGCGACCGGCGTAGGCCTTGTCATCGCCCGAACGGACGGTTGGCTGGTTGCCCAGGCCGGTGGTGTTCTGGAAGTTGAAGCCACCATCGATGGAGTTGAGCGTGCCGGTGCCCTCGCCCTTCGAGCGTGCCGCCTCCATCCGCAGGAACGTGCCCGGTTTATAGCGCAAGGTGGCATCGATGCCACCCAGGTTCTGGTCCGTGCCTTCCCCACCCTGGTGGTAGCTGGTAGCACCGATGCGCACATGGTCGTTGAACCAGTGCTCGCCGCGCGCGCCCGTCGCAAACGTGTCCAGCTCGGTCACGCCAGGCACGTACTCGTAGTTCACCACGAGGTAAGCGGGATTGCCGGAGAGGCTGCCCACCTGGACCAGTCCGGAGCCATCGGCCATGGACGAAAGCGGGGAACGCAGCAAGACGCGACCCTGCAGGTAGTTCAAGTCATAGTCCGAACCGGGAACCAGCAACGTTCGCTGCAGGACAAGACCCGAATCACGATCACGAATCTCGACCCACACCCGTTCAGAGCCGGTGGTGATGTCCTGGCGCTGCAGGTAGTAAAGCGAACCGCCCGTACCGCGGAATTCCTCGCGGGAGGCAACGGTGCCAGGATCCGCCGCAAAGGCGTTCAAGGTGGTGCGACGCTCGCCGAGCGAAGTTGAATCCTGTGATTTCCACAGCGCGTTCGCGCCGTAAAGACCACGTGAGTACTGCACCAGCTCCGAGCCCGTCCACGAGGTCAGGAAGTTGCCCCAGGTGAACTGGCTGTCGTCTTTCTCGACGCGGACGTAGAACTTGCCCTGCGTCGGCGCATCATCGACCGCCGTCGAATCGTCACCGTAGACCGGGTAGTACTGGTCCGGATCAATGCGACGCAGCAAGTAGCGCGGATCCTTGCTGGCAAAGTTGCTGAAGAGGTCGTACAGCGGCTGTTCGCGCGTGTCGGCCGATGCGGTGACCTTCCAGCCGTTCTCGAAGGTGCCCTTTGAATAGAACGCCAGGCGGCCGTCGACCGCGCTGCTCTTCACTTCATTGCGCAAGCTTGGATCGACCACGGTCGCATTGGCCGATGCGCTGCCGTGACTGGCAGTGATGTCGATGACACCCACGTAGAACCAGTCGCGTTCTGGCAGCCGCACGCTGCGACGATACGTACGATCGCCGACCGTCACGTCCACCACGCGGTCACCCGGCGGCAGGATCTGCTGCATGGCGAATTTGCCGTCGCGGCCGACCGGCACGTCGGTGTTCATGGCATGCACGGCCGTGCCTGCCTGCGGCACGTGGCCGTTGACGGTCACCGCAGCGCCGTGGACCGGGATGTTGGCGACGTCGCGGCTATCCTCGCCGTAGCCGGTCAGTGCCTCGCGCTCCGGCGTATCCAGGTCGTCGTGGTGCGTACGGTAGTCCACCAGCGTCAACGACTTCACTCGCGTCTCGTCGAAGCGGCCCTTGGCGTCGGCCACGCGCAACACATAGGTCAGGTCGGCCGGCGCATCGGGTGCGGGCAGCCACTGCGCGTCGCCCCCGATATCCACCGGGACAACGGCAAGCGGCGTTTCCTGCGTGCTCGAACCGCGCGCGAACACACGAATCTCGGCACGGGCGACCCACGCGGCGTAGTTGCTCCACGTGCGGAAACGCACTGGCTCGCCGCGCACGCCACCGTCGGTGGCCGTCCATGCGTTGAGCATCGGCTTGGCCACCATGGGGTCATAGCGCACCTGCACCGTGTCACCGGCAAGCGTCACGTCGACGCATCGCTGACGATCGGCATCATGGGATGCCTGCCCGTTGGCAGGTGCCCCGTCGACGCTGACGACGAATGGCAAAGCGCTCGTGGGCGCCATCGGCACGCCGTCAGTCACGCAACTCAGGTTGCCTGCCTGGCTGACATCGCTGCCAAGGCGCGCACCGTCGTTCTGCAATGTCTGCACGTGCTCACTCGAGGGCGGCACCCGACTGGGCACGATGGCGCCGTTCTGCACGACGCGACCGTGGTTGCTATCGGCTTGTGTCGGCGCCGCATCCGTGGCCTGCGCCACGACGGGGGCGGCCAGGGCCAGCGCGATCAGCGCAGCCAGGGGGTGACGATGGAACGCGATCATGGCTGCACCTCGGCAATTTCCTGTTCAACCAGCACGGGGTGGCCATCGCCGGACCGTTTCCAGTCGTCCTCTATGCGTCGTTGCAGTTCTCGCAATCGCGGCTTCGACTTGTCGTCGTTCTCTCCCGGTTGCAGGTGATAGGACAGGCGCAGCACGGAGGGCTGGCCCTTGATGCGCTCGTAGAGCTTGGGCAACTGGCTTGCCCAGGTGTCGAGCAGCGCGTTGCCATCCTTCTCGAACGCCGCCGCACTCACATCGACACGAACCACGCGATACAGCGCTACGCCGAAGTTGAGCTTGGACATCTTGCCGGCGGTCATGCGCACGTCGCCGGGGTTCTCCGTCGTCATGCGATAGCCGGTCGGCAGGCTGCGTTCGTCGAGCTTCATGACGAAGTTCGAACCGCGCTGGTACTGCGGGATGTCCGCGCACGGCACGTGATAGCGGCCGTCCGCATCGGTGGTCACCAGCAAGCCACGCGGGGTGGCGAGGCGCACGCCGGCCACGCCGGGTTCGCCCTGGTCCTGGTAGCCGTTGCCATTGCGATCGTCGAAGACCTTGCCGATCAGATCGGCGCAGTCGAACGTCGGATCAGGCACCAGTCGCACCACCGCCGTGCCGATGTTCGACACCACGCGATTGGCCACGGTGTTCACGGCCCACGCCTGGTTGGTGTACTCGCCCTCGCCCACACCCGAACCGATCACCAGCACCAGGGTGACGGTGCGGCTCTGGTTCGGACCGATCGTCAGTTCCGGCCAGCTCAACGTGCGACCGTTGATGACTGGTTCGCGCGCCACGCCGTCGACGCGTGCACTCTGCGTGCGGTACTTGAAGCCCGCCGGCACCAGGTCGGTGGCGGCGATGTTGCTCAGCGTCGCGCCCAACGTATTCGTCAGGGTAACGGTGTACGGCACCAGGTCACCCTTGCTCACATTGATCTTGGGCGTGGTCTTGGTGACGCGAATCGCGCCCTGCAGCACCGGATCCACCGGGATGTGGTTGCCGGCAAAGGCCACCGACGTCGGCGTCACATCGAACGACAGGTAGTACGGCGGCAGATCACCCGACGACGGCGGACCGTTGAGCGGCGACACGCGATAGGTTTCCGCACCACTGGGAACAGGCAACTCGTTGCCCGCCGGCGCATGCATGCTCGACGGCGCGTTGAGGTAACCGGCCGGCGCTTCGACACGCACGGTGTACGTGCCCGCCGGCGCACCCGGCATCAGCAGGAACTGATACAGACCATCGCTGCCCGTGGTCTGGGCAATGTTGCCCTGGCCGCCGGCGACGTACTGCGCCTCGACCGGCTGACCGGAGGGGCCCAGCAAGGTGACGTGCGCACCGGCCAGCGGCTGACGCGTCACCGAGTCATAGACGATGCCACCCGGATCCAGCGGCAGATCCTGCTGAATGACCGACACACCCGAGCCCACGCTGACGCCGCGAATCGACGGCATGGCAGCCGTCTTGTCGACGGTGCCGTTCCACTGCGCGTTCGGATCCTGCGACACCGGGTAGCCGTAGTACGTGCCACCCGGGCTGACGAAGCGCAGCTCGTAACCGGTACCGGCCGGAACGTTCCTGAGCAGGTAGTTGCCCTGCGCATCCGTTGCGGCGGCGGCGACCGAGGTCACGCGCGAACCGTTCTGATACAGCTCCACGTACCAACCCTGGAGGCCGGCCTCGCCCGGATCCTTGACGAGCGGATTGCCACTGGCGTCGTTAAGCCACACGCCACCGGCGATGCTGCCATCGGCGCCCGTCAGTTCGGGGAAGTCGTAACCATGCGCATTGATACCCGCGGCCAGCGCAATGTTGCCGACGCTGTTGGTGCCCTTGGTGCCGCCCGCGCTGCCGATGGTGACGCCACCATCCTGGTAAAGCGCCGGCTGCGTTTCGGTCACGGTGTAGTTGCCAGCCACGAGACCCGTGAACTGATAACTGCCGTCGGCCTGCGTGGTGACGGTATGCGACACCGGACCGTTGAGCGTGATGGTCACGCCCGGAATGCCCGGTTCCCCGGCATCACGCACGCCGTTGCCGTTCTGGTCGAAATACACCGCGCCGCCAAGCACGCCACCGTGATCGATGAAGTCGTAGCCGGTGGCCGTGGTGCCCTGCGGGAGGTTGATCGCGCTGATCGCGTTCGGCGTGGTGCTGCCACCGGCTGTGCCGGCACGCGAGCCTACGTCGCCCAGACCTTCGGGCTGCGTTTCGGTCAGGACATAGGCGCCCGGACGCAGGTTGTCGAAGCTGTAGGAACCGTCACTGCCCGTGGTGGTGGTGCGCGTGACCGACTGACCAAGATCGTCCGTGCCGGTGAGCGTCACGGTGACACCGCTGAGGCCTTCGTTGGTGTCCTGCACGCCATTGCCATCGACGTCGTCATAAACCGAGCCATGCAGTGCGCTGGGCGTCAGTTCCGGGAAGTCAAAGGCCGTGAAGGTCTTTTCGGGATCGAACGGCACGTTGCCGATTACATGATGCGTGGCGTTGCTGCACACCGCGCAGGCCGAACCGTCGATCTGGCCAGGCATGGCCTTGCCGTCGATGTAACCCTCCGGCTGCGTTTCGGTGATCGTGTAACCACCCGGGCCAGCCTTGGTCAGTCCGGCAAAGGTGTACGTGCCATCCGCGCCCGTGGTGGTGGTGCGATCGACCGGATGGCCGTCGATATCCGTGCCGACGATGCGCACGGTCACGCCTGCCAGGGGCTTCTCGCCGGCATCGCGCACGCCGTCGTTGTTGGCATCGACGAACACCGAGCCGGTGATGCCGCCGGTCAACTCAGCGAAGTCGTAGTCGCTGCCCTGTGCGCCCGCAGCGACATGGATCGCGCTGATGACGCTGGTGCCAGCAGGACCTGCCGTGCCACCGAGGCTGCCCACATGCTCCGCACCGTCGGCATAGGCCGGGGGCTGGGTTTCAGTGAGCGTGTAGCCGGCGCCATTGGATGGCAGCAAGCCGTCGAAGACGTACTCACCCTGCGCATCCGTGGTGACAGTGCGATGGACAGGCTGGCCGTCCATGTCCGTGCCGGTCAGCGTGATGGTCACGCCGGCGAGGCCGGTTTCACCCGCGTCACGCGTGCCGTTGCTGTTGGCGTCGACGAAGACCGAACCGGCCAGGCGCGCGGCAAGCTCACCGAAGTTGTAGTTCGCGCCAATCTGCGACACGCCAAGCACGATGTTGTCGAACTGATCGTTGACCGCGTTGGTACCACCGAGGGTGCCGATTTGCTCCTTGCCGTCCTTGTATTGCGGCGGCTGGGTTTCGGCGATGCGATAGGTGCCCGCCGGCAGGTTCGATGCGAGATAGGCACCGGAGGCGTCGGTCGTCACCGTCACCACGGCATTCGTCGTCGTGTTGGTGATCGTGATCGTCACGTTGGCGATGCTGGTCTCGCCCGCATCGCGCACGCCATTGTTGTTGGCGTCGACGTATACGAAGCCACCCAGACCCTGGCCGATCTCACCGAAGTTGTAGCCGGTGCCGGTCTGGCCCGCGCCAAGCACGATGTTGCCGATGAGGTCGTTGGCGATCACACCGCCGTTCGGCGAACCGGCGACGACACCCACCGTTTCCTCACCGTCTTCCCATTGCGAGGGCTGCGTTTCGGCGATGGCATAGGTACCCGGACGCAAGTTCGGGAAGCTGTAGCTGCCGTCGTTTGCGGTAGTGGTCGTCTGATTGACCGGCTGGTTAAGGTCGTCGGTGCCCGTGAGCGTGATCGTGACGCCGCCGATGCCGGCGGTTTCTGTGGCATCGCGCTTGCCGTTCTTGTTGGCATCGATATAGACGAAGCCGCCCAGCGACGTCGCCGCCAGTTCACCAAAGTTGTAGTTGATGCCCTGCTCGCCCGGCTTCAGCGTGATGCCGGTGAAGACATTGCCATCAGCCGACGCCGTACCTGGCGTGGCGATGCCGGTGCCGACCGTGGCCCTGCCCGGCAGGTAACCGGTCGGCTGGGTTTCAGTGACGGTGTACTGACCCGGGCGCAGTTGAGTGAAGCTGTAGTTGCCCGAGGCATCGGTGGTCGTGGTCTTGGAAACGGCCAGACCAAGATCGTCCGTACCCGTCAGCGTGACGGTGACCGCAGGACTGCCAATGCCCGGCTCACCCGCGTCCACGACGCCGTTGTTATTGAGATCGCTGTAAACCTTGCCGCTGATCCTGGCGTCGGGCAGTTCACCAAAGTTGTAACCGGTCGCGGCCGTGTTGCCCGGCAAACTGATGGCGGTGATCGCATCGCCAGGATTGGTTGCCGTGCCACCCGCGCTACCGGCCACGTCGATACCGTCGCGATAGCCCGCAGGCTGCGTGGTTTCGGTAACCGTGTACGTACCCTTCGGAAGATAGGCAATGGTGTAGCTGCCATCGGCGGCGCTGGTCACGCTCTTGCTGACCGCCGTGCCGTCAACGGCCGTACCGGTCACCTTGAGGGTGACGCCCGCGATACCCGCCTCGCCCGCATCCTTCACGCCATTGTTGTTGAGGTCGGCGTAGACGAAGCCGGCGATCGACGACGTGGTGATGGAAACATTGCCGTTCGCGCTGTTGTTCGCGGGCTGCGTTTCCAGCGAGGTCGTACTGATGCTGGCCACATTGGTCAGCGTCGAGGGATTGCTCGAGGGCTGGCCCGTGACGCGCACAGGCACCGTGATGGTCGTCGTCGCATTGACCGCAACGTCATCGCCCAGATCGCAGGCGAAACTGGTGCCACCGGCAACGCCGGTACACGGCGTCGACGGCATCGACGGGAAGCCCGAATTGGCGGCGACCGTTGGTGTGCCCGTCAGGGCCATGCCCGCAGGCAGGCTGTCGGTAAGCTGCACGCCATCGGCCACACCAGGACCGTTATTGGCGACGACGATGGTGTAGTTGAAACCCTCGCGATAACCGATGCTGGACGGGTTGGCGGTCTTGCTGACCACGGCCACGTCGGCCTTGGTGCGCACCGTGGTGCTTTCCGTCGGGTTGTTATTGTTCGGCTGCGTATCAAAACCGGCGGCCACTTCATCGGAGCTGGTCGCCAGCTTCAGCGTGGTGGTGCCCTTGGCTTCGCCACGCATGGTGACCTGCACCGCGACGCTGGTGCTGTTGGCGACGTGGCCCAGTTGACAGGTGACATTCCCGCCGATCTGACCCACGGGCGGTATGCTGCAGGTGACGCCAGCAGGGGTGGAGATCGACTGGAAGCTCAGCAGCGCCGGCGGCAGGGTCGCCACGAAGTTGGCATTTTCGGCGTACGACGGGCCGCTGTTGGTCAGCGTCAGCGTGTACGTCATGTTGTCGCCGACGGCGACCGGGTCGGGGTTGTCGACGATGTTGCCGAGGATGTCGAGCGCCGGATTGTTTACCGGGACATTGGCCGTGCCGCTGTTGTTGGTGGAGTCCAGCTCAATCGTCGAGGTGCTGGCCGTGGCCGTATTGACCAGGGTGGTGCCGCGCGTCACATCGTTCGGGCGCACGACGACGGTCACCGTCTGCTGGGCTTTCGAATTGATCGAAGCCCAACCGCATTGCAGGCCGCGGTTCGCGGATGTTGTCACCGCATTGGCGGCCGGCTTGACGGTACAGGTACCGCCTCCCGAAGCCGTGGCCGAAACGAAGGTCACATCCAGCGGCAGCTGATCGAGCACGCTGACGCCCTGCGCCTGGCTGTAATTGCCGTTCTTGACCGTGATCACATACGTCAGCGTCTGCCCTGCCGTCGCCGGCGAAGGCGTGCCGGTGACAACGACGCTCAGATCAGCGCGCGCATCGGTGGTGGTGGTGACGCTGTCGTTGTTGTTGTCGTAGTTCGGATCGGCGGTCGTCGGCGAGACGACATACGCGCTGTTGGTGCGCGCGCCGCCATCGCCGCCGGGACGGATCTTCACCGTGATCACGGGACAGTTGACGCCTGCCGTACACATCGGCACATCGCCAAGCGTGCACTTGAGGCTGACACCGTTGGCCGAAGTGACGGTTGGTGCCGGACACGTGGCGCCGACCGGTGCGTTGGCGATGCCTGCGCCGATGAAGCCCGCGCCCGTGGCGCCGGTGCTGCTGTTGATAAGCGTGTCGATCTGGTCGGCGACCGTGACGCCAACAGCCGTCTGCGGACCGGTATTGACCACTTCAAGCGTGTAGTCCAGCTCGTCGCCCGCGGCAATCGTGCTCGCCGAGGCTTTCTTGATCAGCTGCAGATCGGCCGAATCCGGACCGGCCTGCACGCCTACCGAATGACTGACGCAATCGTTGCTGCTGTCGTTGTCGCCCCACGGCGTACCCGCGGCGGAAGGCGCCGAGGACACGCACATGGTGTTGTTCATGGTGCCAACGGCGTCGGCATGAACGGCATAGATGACTGCCTGCGATGTTCCGCCGACAGCCAGGGGTGAACCGGAGGTGTAGTCACGCGAGCAGGTGACGGTCTGGTTGCCCGCCGTCGGCGTAAACGGTGCCGCGGGTGCGCAGGTCCAGCCGTTGGTCTGCTTGTAGGCGGTGAGCGTCACGCCCACAGGCAAGGTGTCGGTCATCACCGCCTTGCCGGTCAGCGGCGCGGTGCCGTTGTTGTGAACCGAGACGACCCAGTCGAAACTCGATCCGACCGTTGCCAGCGCCGGCGACGGGCCGGACTTGATGGCGGCCAGGTCGGAGGTCGGATCGACCACGCCCACGGTCGCGGAGCCGCTGTTGTTGGCGGTGTTCGGGTCGGTGAGCGTGCTGTTGGCGGTTGCCGTGTTGATCACCGCCGTCACGGCCGTCACGGCCTTCACCGGCACCGTGATCTGCGGCATGGCGATGTTGTAGCCAGCGGCGGAACCACCGAGGGGGCGCGAACAGGTGATCGTCTGGCCCACCGGCGCCGCACAGGTCCAGCCTGTGCCCGACGGCGTACCGGTGATCTGGAACTGCGAGGGAACCGTATCGGTGACGGTGACGCTGGTCGGGTTGTCGCCGGTGTAGCGCGGCGCCAGGATGAAGCTGAAGGCCGTACCAGTGAGAATCGGTGAACCAACACTGGCGGTCTTGGTCAGGCTGACGTCGCTGCCGTTGTTGACGGCGACATTCGTCACGACCGTGTTGTTGCCGCTGTCCGGATCCTGTGCCGCACCGGACGACGTCACCGAGACGCTGCCGCTGAAGGCCATGTTCGAACCGCCGGCAGCCGAAACCACACCGCCGACCGTGCCGATGCTCTTGTTCGCGTCCTTGGCGATCGAGCCGGTGATGTCGCAGGTGAGCTTCAGCGCGGCGATCGTGCAGCCCGTCGGCAAGGTGCCGGTACTGTTGAAGCCTGGCGGCAGATTCGCGGTGACGCGCACGCTGCTGGCAGCATCCGGGCCATGATTGATCACGGCGATGGCATAGCTGAGCGCGCCGCCCGATATCACCTGGCTGGTCGGCGACTGCACGACCGAGAGCTCCAGGTCCGCACCCTGGTTGATGGTGGTGTCCTGGGTGATGTCGGTGTTGTTGCCCGGCGCAGTGTCCACTTCATTGGACGTCGCCGAGGCTTTGTTGGTGATGATGCCAGCCACCAGCGCGCGCACCTGGATGCTGACGGTGGTGCTTGCACTGCTCGCCAGGGACCCCAGATCGCAGGTCAGCACCCCAGCCACCGGTGCGCCGCAGGTCGCGCCTGCCGGTGCACTCACGCCAACGTAGGTAGCGCCCGCGGGCAAGGTGTCGATCAGCTTGACGCCCGTCGCGAGCGTGCTGCCGTTGTTGTCCACGCGAACCGTGTAGGTGACGATGCCGCCGGCCGGCGAAGGGTCGGAACCCGCGTCGGAGTTATTGACGACCAGGTCGACCGCCGCCATGACCGGCCCGGCGGCAAGCAGCAGCACACCGGCGAGCGCGATGCGACCCAGCAGGGGCCATGCGCGCGAACGCATCGTGGGGGCTTGCGTACGTTGGAGTTCCATCAGACATCCCATGTTTCTGAGGACAAAACCTCCCCTGGCGCGCCTCGCCAGAGGCACGCGCGGGTTTGTCGCCGAGGGGGTGGTTTTCGACTTCCGAAGCGCGGATAACACGGATGCGCCCGAAGCGCTTCGGACGAAGCGTCGGTCGCACTGGTCATTCGGCGGGAGGAACTTCGAGGACGTCGCATGGGGTGCGACGCACCGATCACGGCCCCTGTTTCCGTGATCGGCTCAACTTACTTGCGCTCGGTCCATGTGCTAGACCGGCAACGGTGCGAACGATAAGCCGATCAAAGGAAACAGGTTTTTGATCGAGCGGACGCCAGCTTTGCGTGAGCGGAATGGCGTCACCACGTCGCAGGCACTGGCCCGGCCAGGGGAAATCCGCTTCACTGCCGGTCGCGCGGCGCGTCTTGCCTGAAGGGAAAGTCGCTCGATGCAGTCTGAGGAAGTTGGAGCAGCATGGTGCTGAAGCAGGAACAACCGCTCGTACTCATCATTGACGATCAGCCGGAACAGCTGGGCGCGGTCACCGCCCTGCTTCGCGCGGAGCGGCTAAGGATAAGCATCGCCACCGATGGCAGGCAGGGCTACGAACGCGCCCAGGCCCTGAACCCGCACATCATCCTCCTCGACGTGCGCATGCCCGGCACCGACGGCTTCGCCGTCTGCCGGCTGCTCAAGGCCTCGGCGCGCACGCGCGACATCCCGGTGATCTTCCTGAGCGCAGCCATCACTGATGAAGAGCGCCTGCAGGGTCTGACCCAGGGCGGCGTCGACTACGTGCCCAAGCCTTGCCTTCCCGCCGAAGTGCTGGCCCGCATTCGCATCCACCTGCATCTGGCGGCGCGTACGCCTGCCCCAGCGTCGGACCTCACGCCAGCCACCCCCGCCTCGCACGACGAAGTCATCCTTCGCGCCGCCATGCGCCTGATCGGTAGCGATCTGGCCCATGTGCCGTCGCTGGCTGACATTGCGCACAAAGTGGGCACGCACGACAAGCGCCTGTCCGCCATCTTCCGGCAGCATCTGGGCATGACCGTCTTTGCGTGGATTCGCGATGAACGACTGCGCCGCGCCCGGGAGCTGCTCGCCGATTCGCGCATGAGCATCCAGGACGTGGCCGACCAGGTGGGCTTTCGCAATGCCTGCAACCTGAGCACCGCATTCCGCGATCGCATGGGGGTTACGCCGAGCGCTTTCCGGCGGACGCTGGCGGTCGAAAGCGCCTGACGTCGAACCAGGCGGCGTTTCTTTCGCGCGCATTCACCGGACAACAGGCTCATCACGCCGTCACGGGCAAGCACACCCTGGCCAGACGATCTCCCGGATGAATGCACCATGCATCGAGCGAAGCCATGCATGATCCGACGACGCCAGGCGCACGCCTTGCGCACGTGACCGCGCGCAAAGTCCATGATGTCTTACCAAGAGGCATGCATCCATGGCGACGACTCACGCTCCCACATGCGCTCACGCGCCTTGCAACTGTTCCGTCGCCGCGCCCGGTGAATTCTGCGGCGAGTACTGCCGAAGCGTTGCCGAGAGCGGCGTGATCGAATCCGCCTGTGCTTGCGGGCATTTGGCTTGCGCACAACTGCGCAAGGTTCAGCGCGAAACGGCGCCGAAGGCGTCCGGACACAAGTCGCGACATCACTAGTTGAACGGTGCCCTCATGCTAGGGCTTGCTTGGCGCGAATCGCTCACGTGCTTTCGACGCGAACTCCACCGACGCCGCTTCACAGTGGACGCTCCCCCTTTCGCGACGGACGTTGTGTCGCGAAAGTCCACGAATGGATGCCACTTAACCTGGGCGACACGCGTCAGCGTGAGCGCACGGAGGCAAGCATGCGCATAGCCCAAATCTCACCTTTGTATGAGGCAGTCCCCCCGAAACTCTATGGCGGCACGGAGCGCATCGTGGCCTACCTGACGGACGCACTGGTCGCCCGCGGACACGAAGTTACCCTCTTTGCCGGCGCGGATGCCGATACGCGCGCACGGCTGGTGGCAACGCGCGAGCGATCCATCCGCCTCGATCCCTCCCCGCTCAAATCGGACCTGGCCGCGCATCTGGTCCTGCTACATCAGGTGCGCGAGCGGGCGCATGACTTCGATGTCCTGCATTTCCACATCGACCAACTGCACCTGCCCGTGTTCGAAGCCTATGCGGAGCGCACGCTGACCACGCTCCACGGGCGGCTCGACCTGACAGACCTGGCCAACGCCTATGCCTGCTGGCCTCAGTACGCTCTGGCCTCGATATCCAGGCAACAGCGCTCGCCCCTGCCGCGCGCCAACTGGATTGCCACGGTACCGCACGGCATCCCCGGCGATCTGTACCGTCCGCATATCGATGGCGACAAGCCCTACCTGGCCTTCCTGGGTCGCATCTCACCGGAGAAGCGGCCCGACCGCGCCATCGCGATCGCCAAGCGCGCCGGCATGCCACTGCGCATGGCAGCGAAGGTGGACGCTGTTGACCGCGCCTATTTCCATGAGGAGATCGAGCCCTTGCTCGATGATCCGTTGATCGAATACATCGGCGAAATTTCCGATCACGAGAAGGAAGCCTTCCTTGGTCATGCGCGCGCCCTTCTCTTCCCGATCGACTGGCCCGAGCCCTTCGGCCTGGTGATGATTGAAGCCATGGCCTGCGGCACGCCGGTCATCGCCTGGAATTGCGGCTCAGTGCCTGGCGTGGTCGACCACGGGCTTACCGGCTACATCGTGGCAAACATCGATGATGCCGTCACGGCCATCTCGCGCCTGGGCCATCTCAGTCGGGAGCGAATCCGCAGCGTGTTCGAGCGCCGCTTCACGGCCAACGTGATGGCGGCTGCTTACGAAGACGTCTACCGCGAGGTGATGCGGCAGTCGCCGGGCCTGCGCGCCGTCGGCATGTGAGGCGACCGCATGGACGACGCATTTGCCCCTAACGAAATCACCGGCGACCTGGGCATTGCCGAAACCCGCTCGATGTTTGCACTCAAGGCCGCGCACAGCTTTGCCGTGTGCGATGCGCATGGGGACATGCTCGGTGGCGCCGAAGGGATGTTCCGCAATGATACGCGGGTGCTCTCGCACTGGATTCTGGAGGTGGGTGGGGCGCGGCCCTCTTTGCTCAGCGGTGCCATCAGCCACGACAATGTACTTTTCACGGCGGAACTGACCAATGAACCGCTGCCGCCGACCGGCGGCGTCGCGACCCCTGCAGGCGTGATCCATATCCAGCGCATCCGCCTGCTGTGGGAAAACCGCCTGTTCGAAGAAATTCGCCTGCACAACTTCGACGACCGCGATCTGATCGTCCCCGTGCGACTGCGCTTTCACGCGGACTTCCGGGACATCTTCGAAGTGCGCGGCATGCAGCGCGAACGGCGCGGTGAGGTTCAACCGCCCCGGCTCCAGGGCGATCACGTCGTGCTCGGTTATCGCGGCCTGGACCATGTCGACCGACGCAGCACGATCGCCTTCTCCGCCAAGCCCAGCGAGTTGCAAACGCACCGCGCGCAGTTCTCGCTGCCGCTGCCGCGCATGGGCACGGTGACGCTGTACGTTGAAGTCGGCGACGACCACGTGCCACCGACACGCGAACGGTTCCGGCACGCCGCCGCCTGCGCACGCGCCACCATGCGCAACAAGCGCCATCGGGGCGCTTGCCTGAAAAGCAATGCCCGCATGTTCAACGCATGGCTCGATCGCTCCCGCGCCGATATCGCCCTGCTGGTGGCGGACCTGCCGACCGGACCTTATCCGTACGCAGGCATCCCCTGGTTCTCCACGCCCTTCGGTCGCGACGGGCTGATCACCGCCATGCAGACGCTGTGGGTCGATCCATCCCTGGCGCGTGGCGTACTGGGATACCTGTCCAGTCGCCAGGCAACGGAAATCTCAGCCTTTCGCGATTCGGCGCCCGGCAAGATCATGCATGAGACGCGCGCCGGCGAGATGGCTGCGCTGGGCGAAGTGCCCTTTGGCCTCTACTACGGCGGCGTCGACAGCACGCCGCTATTCATCATGCTGGCTGGCGATTACGCGAAGCGCACCGCCGACGATGCTTTCATTGATCAATTATGGCCATCCCTGCTCGCGGCCATGTCGTGGATCGACGCCATGTGCGACAACCACGGGCATGGCTTCCTCGCCTACGCACGCGGGGCTGAAGGCGGCCTCGTCAACCAGGGCTGGAAAGACAGCAACGACTCGGTCTTCCACGCGGATGGCCGCATCCCGGAGGGGCCAATCGCCCTGATCGAAGTGCAGGGTTACCTTTATGCGGCCCTGCGCGCCATGGCACGCATGGCTGAGCGTCGTGGTGATGACGCCCACGCCCAGCGATGGCGCCAACGCGCGCTGGCGCTGCGCCAGGCCGTCGAAGAGCTCTTCTGGGACGACGACCTGTCTTTCTACGGGATCGCGCGCGATGGTGCGGATGAACTTTGTCGCGTGCGTGCGTCGAATGTCGGACACCTGCTTTACACCGGGCTTCCACGCGAGAGCCGCGCCCGCAAAGTCATCCGCCAATTGCGTTCCGCGGCATTCGATGGCGGATGGGGTGTGCGGACACTTGCTTACGGCCAGGCGCGCTACAACCCCATGTCCTACCACGATGGCTCCGTCTGGCCGCACGACGTCGCCATGTGTACCGCGGGCATGGCGCACTACGGCGAGCGGCATGATGTCGTCCGGCTGGTCAGTGAAGTCTTCGAGGCGGCGTCGCAGTTCGGCATGCGCCTGCCCGAGCTCTTCTGCGGCTTTCCACGCCGCACCGGTGAACCGCCCGTTGCCTATCCGGTGGCCTGCATGCCGCAAGCCTGGGCAGCCGGCTCGATGTTCATGCTGATGCAGTCATGCCTGGGCGTTTCCATCGATGGACGACGCGGCGTGGTGCACGTGCGCAATCCTCGTCTGCCAGAGGGCATCGATCGCCTCTGCGTGAACGGACTGGAAGTCGCCGGCCAACGCTTCCGGCTAGGCTTCGAGCGCATCGGTGGACGCATCGCCACGTTCCGGGATGGCGGCTCGAACGACATCCGCATCCAGGTCGATCTTTAGCGACTGCGACGCCAGGTGATCACCTCGTCGGGAAACCATTGCGCCGTATCCATGCCGACGGATTCACAGGCATCCATGACATAGCCCAGGGACTCAGCGGCCACCCCGCGCTGGCGTTCCGGCGGAACATTGAACGTCTCGTACTCGATCATCTGGAGCATGCGCGCGGACCAATCGAACAAGCCGTCCGCCTGGGCAGTGAACATGTCCCTTACCCAGGACTGCAGGACATGAAGCGGCCAGCCCTCCTCCTGCGCGAAGCCCCGGAACACGGCCGACGCTTCAGGACTGATGCCCCTGAACCATTCGCTGTAGCCACCCGCTTCGTCCATCACCTGCAAGGGCGCCGGTGATCGGTGCACCCCGAAGCGCCGGATGAGTGATGTCTCGATACGCCGCGCGTCGGCCAGCCGCTCCACCTCGAGCAGCCATCCCCGTTCAAGATCGAACAGCTCGAAGAACCGACGGTGCAGCGTCCGCATGCGAACCAACGGCTGGCGGGAGAAACCCAGTTTCACCAGGTCCTGGTCGCGGCACGGCAGGAGGTAGACGAAAGTGCGGCCGCGTCCGAGGGTCCGAGGAAGGGAGAAGTCATCCATGCAGGCATGGTGACATGCGCGTGTCGCAGACCGGGGGACGCATGTGATGCCGCGCTTGAGCCTGGCAACTCGCGTGCATCACGGAAGTTCGTTCGCAGGATACAAAAATCATATGACGTACTATCAATGCCTTACATCACTATCATGAGGTCATTTCGCCCCACGCGGCACGCATCTGCACGCTTCACCATCGAGTAGTTTTACCTGCACTGCTCCCGTAGAGCTTCGGTAGCGTCGCTCGATAAGCGATTCGGATACTTGATCGCAACGGCGAGCTCCCCTTGGTTCGTCGCACCGCCCATAGGATGTCCGGACATGACGAATCGCTTCTATGCATGCGCGGCGTTGCCGTTGTTGCTTGTTGGAGCCCTCCCCAGCGTCAGCCACGCCCAGGACGCGGACGCCCTCGCCAAGAAGCTCGCCAACCCGGTCGCTTCGCTGATCAGCGTCCCCTTCCAGTACAACGTCGATTTCAACGTAGGGCCCTACGACGGCACGCAGCAGAAGCTCAACATCCAGCCGGTGATTCCCACGTCGATTTCCAGCGACTGGAATCTGATCAGCCGCATCATCACGCCCGTCGTGTACCAGAACGATGTGACGGGACGATCGAGCAGTGAGTTTGGACTGGGCGACATGAATCCCGAGTTCTTCTTCTCGCCCAAGCAACCTTCCGCGGGTGGCTGGATCTTTGGCATTGGGCCGACCTTCCTTCTGCCTACCGCGACCGACAAGGCGCTTGGCACGGAGAAATGGGGCGCAGGCCCCACGGGTCTGGCATTGCGCCAGACGGATACGGGATGGACCTACGGCATGCTGGTTAACCACATCTGGTCGTTTGCCGGAAACAGCAAGCGCAATGACATCAGCAACACGTTTCTCCAGCCGTTCCTCGCCAAGCAGTTCAAGGGCGGCCGCACGCTCACCGTGAACATCGAATCGACGTATGACTGGAAGGGTAAGGACTGGACCGTTCCGATCAACCTCATGTACTCGAAAGTCACGAAGATCGGCGGCCAGATGATCAGTTACCAGGGTGGCGTGCGTTACTACGCAGAAGCGCCCAATCACGGGCCGGACTGGGGTTTGCGTTTCAGCCTGACGCTTCTGTTTCCCGAGCACTAGCCCCGTTCGCGTCCTCGACCGTGGAGGATGCGCCCAGGTACACGACCTGCTCGGCGAGTACCCTGACGCCCGGGCGATGGGAAACGACGACGATGATCGTTTGCGTCAGACGTTCCTTCATGCGGCGCAGGACCGTCAGCTCGGACGCGGCATCGAGCGCGCCGGTTGCTTCGTCGAGGATAGCCAGCCGTGGCTCCCGCAATAGCACCTGGGCCAGGGCCACGCGTTGCGTCTCGCCCCCAGACAGGCTGTTCACCAGCGTCTCGAGGATGCCGGGACGCGTCAGGCCCACGTCGTCAAGAACGGACAGGAACCGCGCATCGGTTGGCGCACCAGTGACCCAGGCCAGTGCATCGCGCACGGTGCGATGCCACAAACGCACGCCCTGCCCGACGTAGGCGCCGTGTCTGACATGTTGGCGATAGACAGTGAATCCCGCCGTGCGGCCATCCATGGTCGCCCTAAAGGTGACCGGCTCCATCAAGCCCGCCAGCACGTCCATCAAGCTGCTCTTGCCGATGCCGGAATCGCCGGACACCAGCGTCATTTCGCCAGGCCGCAGGTTCAAATGCCTGAGATCGACAGGCACCGGCCTGGCCAACGCCACCTGCTCGATATCGATCAACGCCGGTCGCCCGGGCAGGACATCGCTTTCATCTATCGGCCATTGGCTGAACCGGCGCCACAGCAGCCATGCCGGTATCGCGGAGCGAAGTTGCTGGAGACTCTGCCGCGTGGTGGTCAGGTAAGGCAGCAATCGACCGAGCAGCAGGCAGACGGCTATCAGGGAGGCACGATCCGTGTTCCCTGTACCCAGCGCGAGCCAGAAAATGGCCGCCATGCCGCACACGGCAAGCATCTCAAGATAGAGCCGGCCTCGCCCGATCAGGAGCAGTTGCGCCTTGTACCCGTCGCCAAGACGCGCGGCATTCGCTTCGAAGGCCGCCTGTTCGTCACCACGACGGCCAAAGGAATGCACGTGCCGCCAGCGCCTGGGGAAATCCTCGCTCCGCCAGAACAAGCTCGTCATGTCGCCAACGTAGCGGTGGTTGACCTGCGCCTGCTCGCGCGAGCTCATGCGTGACACCAGCATGGCGGCGGCCAGCACGACGATGGCAATCAGCGATGGCCCGGGTGACAGCCACAGCGCGACAGCCAGGCTGAGCACAGCGGTGATGCCGGCGATGAACAATTGCAGCAAAGCACTGAATCCCTGCGTTAGGGTCTCGATGTTGTGCGTCAGTGCATGCGCGACTTCGGCGGAGGTCATGCGCTGAAGCTCCCGCAACGGCGCTGACTGCAGGCTCGCATGGACTTCGCTGCGCAAGCGCAGGCCGCAGCGCGTCACGAGATCCGCGCCAAGGCAGGTCGTCCACCATCGCAGCACGCCAAAGCATGACGATGCAGCGACGAAGACCGCGATGCGCCCGGCCAGGGTCCCGAATGCCCAGCCGTGGCCCACAAACGGCAACGTCAGCGGGCCAGACTGGATCAGTGGCACGACACACAAGGCGGCCAGGGTGCCGGTACTTGCGGTGGCCAGCGACAGGAGGACATAGGCGACGACACGCCGGATGCGACCGCGCAACAGCGCGCCAGGAAGGCCGCGCCAGTCTTCGTGCAACATGGCATCGGGTGACTGGCCCGGTTGAAAGCGTTCATCCATGGCGCGGCGCCGGCGTGCGATCCAGCATCGCATCGACGCATGCAAGGGCATCGGCGGCATGCGCACCGCGATGCAGCTCAAACGCCGGAATGCCTGACCCGGTATCCAGGAACGCCTGCCAGCCCGCCTGGCGCGCCGTATAGGGTTGTTCGGCGGCGATGCGAGCCATGGCACGCGGGTTGTCGATGGCCCGGAGCAGATCGCTCCCGCGCGCGGCCGGTTCGGGCATCAAAAAAACAATCGCCGCGACCCTGGGAGGTCGCGAGGCAAGTCGCCCGATGCCCTTCCGCACATCGGCTTCGTGCTTTTGCACTCCGCTGCTGCGCTGGATCAGGGATGACTCGACAATCCATTGCCAGGCATGGTCATCCTCGATCCGGCCCACCGCCTCCGGACGGACGTGCAGGAAGTTGCCGACGCCCGTCACCTGGCACGTATGCGGCTCAACGAAGACAGCGTCTTCGGCGACAAAGTCCCAGCCTGCGAGCAAAGCGTGCATGGCCAGCGTCGTCTTTCCCGCGCCGCTATCACCCAGCAGCAGCACGGCGCGATCCCCGCGCGCAACGCAAGCGCCATGCAGGGGGACAAGGCCCATGACGCGCGTCGCCAGCGTGTACACCGAGAATTCGATCAGTTCGTGCCGAACAAGATAGGGTCGTTCGAGCATGTCGGGTGTCACGGCGATAACGGCACGTCTCCCGTCCGGAACGATCCAGGCCGCGTTGACGGCATCGAGGGCATGCGTCACCACATCGCCGTGATCTTCCGGCGGCGTCAGGGCCAACGGCGATTCCCCGCGGCGCGGCGGCAACAGCTTCAGTTCGACGAGGCATTCGGGCACCTCGCGAACCCAACGATGTTCTGGCAACCCGGCGTAAGCCTTGTCGACCAGGTCAAGCAGGCGCGGATATCGGGATTCAAAGCGGAACGGCACGCCGAGCACGACATGGCGAACGCTGGTCGCGACGGGCAAATCAGGACGTGGAGTCTCGGTCAGCAGCACGGCGTCCTGCGGCGGGTGTCGTGGGTCGGCTTGTAAGTGCCGTGCCGGCGCGCAGAGGTTGCCCTGCCGCCTCGCAACCCTTGTGCGCGGCAGCCGCACTCACCTCCAACCAGCGTGGAAGCGTGGGCGACCCTGGTTCGCCGTGTGTCGGCGGGGATGGAGGCGGAAGCGCATGTTGAGGATCCAGGTAGCACACTCGTACTTCCTGCGTTACGACCGCAAGCAATGGGAACGCGGCAAGCCGTATCCGCCGCTGGCGACGATCCACGTCGCCGCGATGCTGCGCGACCTCGGCCACCACGTATCGCTGTTCGATGCGATGCTGGCGCAGGGCGTCGAGGACTTCGGACCCGCCGTCGATGATGCTCGTCCCGAGCTTGTCGTCATCTACGAAGACAACTTCAATTTCCTGACCAAGATGTGCCTGGGCAGGATGCGCGAAGCTGCGCTCCTGATGATCGGCGAAGCACGCTCCCGCGGCGCGCGCGTTATCGTGGCCGGCTCCGACGCGTCCGACCAACCAGAGCCGTTCCTTGCCGCCGGCGCGCACGCGGTGCTGATGGGCGAAGGCGTCGGACCGTTGCTCGATCTCGTGCATCGCCTGGATCGTGGCTTCGTGTCCGAGGAGTCGTGGTCAGACGGACTGCATGGCGTAGCCACGATGGCCGGAGGGGCTATTCACGTCAGTCGCCCGGGCGCCCAGCCGCCTGACCCGCGCCTCGCCGTCCACCCGGCATGGGATCTTGTCGATATCGAGCCATATCGCGCGCTCTGGATGGCACGCCACGGCTATTTCAGCCTCAACATGGCCGCATCGCGCGGCTGCCCCTTCCGCTGCAACTGGTGCGCCAAACCCATCTGGGGCAATCACTACAGCCGGCGAACGGCACAGAGCGTCGCCAACGAAATGAGTCGGCTCCGGCTCGAGTTCCATCCCGACCACATCTGGATGGCCGACGACATCTTCGGCTTCCATACGCGCTGGGTCGATGAACTGGCCGAACACATGCACGCGGGCGGAGGCACGGTGCCTTTTACCATCCAGACGCGCGCCGATCTTGCCAGCGAGGGCATGGCGGCCGCACTGCACCGGGCCGGATGCGTCGAAGCATGGATTGGCGCGGAAAGCGGCAGCCAGCGCGTGCTCGACCACATGGCCAAGGGCACCCAGGTGGAGGACCTGATCACGGCGCGTATGCGCCTGGGCGAGCACGGCATCAAAGTCGGATTTTTTATCCAGCTCGGTTACCTGGGCGAAGACCTGGACGACCTGCTTGCCACGCGCGACCTCATTGCGCGTGCCCGTCCCGACGACATCGGCGTCAGTGTGTCCTACCCGCTTCCCGGCACTCGATTCTATGAACAGGTCAAGGCGCAAATGGGCGAGCAAACGCATTGGCACGAGAGCAACGACCTGGCCATGATGTTTCAAGGTGCGTACGACACGGACTTCTATCGACGCGTCCGCGACCTGCTGCATGAACAAGTCACCTTGCAGCAATGGCACGTCGTCGACGACGGAGCGCAACATCAGGAGGCCGTCACCGCACTGGATAGCCGATGGGATGCGTTGCTGGCCACCGAACAGTCCCACCGCACCCACCGGGCGGAGGCGCGAATCATCGCGATGCCACACCATGCCCGCCAACAGCGCTGACACGCCCGCCATGCCAGGCTGGCATGAGGTACGCGCCGGCATGGAGCGCGTAACGGAGGCGATTGCCCACGAGCTCGCCCAGCCTGTCGCCCAGCCACCGCCCTGGGGCGCGCTTGAGTGGCGACTGGCCATGGCGATGGCAACTGCCCATGGCGTCGCGCCACTGCTGAGTGCCTATCCCGGCTGGCCGCATGGGTGCTGGCAAACGTACCTCGCCGGTCAACGCATGCATGTCGAGGCGCGACACCAACGCTTGCTGGCACAACTGGAGGCTATCGATTCACTGGCGCGTGAGCGCGGCATTCCGCTAGTCCCGCTCAAGGGAGCGGCATTGCATGCACTGGATGTCTACGCGCCCGGCGAACGCCCGATGGCTGACCTGGATCTGCTGATCGATCCGGCCGACGAATCCCGCGTCGGCGACTTGCTGCAACGGCTTGGCTACGAGCTTTCGATGGTCGTGTGGAAACACCGCGTGTACCGCATCCCTCAAGCGTTCGAACCGTCAACGCTGGGCGAACATCGCGACGCGGCGATCACGATTGAAGTCCATACATCGATCCAGGAACGCCTGCCGATGCACGTGGTTGATCTGAGCTCACGCGTTCGAGGTGCCGCGCAGGTACCCGGCATCAACGCGTATGCGTCCGTGGGCGCCCTGCTCTGCCACTTGCTGCTTCATCTGGCGGGCAACATGTGTACGCGCACCGTGCGCCTGATCCACGTGCATGACATCAGCCGCCTGGCGGCGCTGTTGCAACCACATGACTGGGATGTCCTGCTGGAGGCGCACCGCACATTGGCTGACTGGTGGGCCGTCCCTCCCTTGCGACTGGTCGAACGTTATTTCGCCGGTGCCGTGCCACGCCGCGTGCTTGACGCGCTTGAGCCACGCTGTCCACGGCGTTTACGCCCGCTGACAACCGGAGCGGCCTTGACGCGGCTATCGTGTTCGGCGGTGTGGCCCGCGGCGTTTCCGGGATGGCGCTGGACCCGCAGCACCGGCGAAGCCATGGCATACGTCTCGTCGCGACTGCATCCGGATGCGGAAGCCCGGCGCGAACGCAAGGCCATGCTACGCACGCAGGCATGGCTCCAGGATCATTCTGCGCACGCAAGCATGGTGTCGCGCGCGTGGTCGTTGCTCGCGCACACGACGCCCCGCGCGGATACGCGTCACCTCGTCAGGCTCGCTTTCGGCGCGGCGTCACCGCAGGCCTCCGGTGAGCAGCTTGAGGTACAGGGACTCGAAAGCTCGCGCGGTAAAGTCGGCGTCTTCGACGATCGCGCGGCGCTGCGCGGCAATCGCCAGACGCAGGCGTAGATCCTCGTCACCCAACACTTGACCGATCGCGGATGCGATGGCGTCAGCGTCGCCCACGGGCACGGCCAGGGCCGCTGTCGGCGCCCATTCGGCGAAGTGACCTACGCATGTGCCCACGGCGGGCACACCCATGACCGCCGCCTCCAGCAAGGCGACGGGACCCGTCTCGTGACGGGAAGACATCACCAGCAGATGGGCACGCTCCATCAGGCAGCGCAGTTCCCGCTGCGTGCGAAAGCCGTGGAACTGCAGGCGACGGTCCAGACCCAGCTGTCCGGCGAGCCGGCGGGTCTCGCCGTCGAGCGTGTCGACGCCAACCACGTCCAGCTGGAAATCGACACCCGACCGGTCGAGGATGGCCATGGCCTGGAGCAAGGTGCCCTGGTCTTTGACACGATTGAGATTGGCGACGTGAATCAATCGCGCGGGGCCTGCGCCGCGTTGCCTCGGCACCATCGGCGGCCAACGTCGAAGGTCCACGCCCAATGGCAGCCGTCGCGCACGCAGTCCGAGGGAACGCAGTACGTCGATCGCCGGATGACTGGCCGCCGTGATGGCGTCGGCGCCGCGAAGAATAACCGCCTCACGCCATCGGTCGCGCAGGCGCCTTCGCCCGCCATAACCGATCGCGCGAAGATCGACCAGCTCGCCACCGGCGATATGCACCAGCCCGGCGCATTTCAGCCAACGCGAGGCCAGCACGGCGACGAGTCCGCAATAGCCTGAGAAGATCGCCTGGATCACATCGAAGGGGGCGCGACGATGCTCGTGCCGGATAGCACGAAGCGCATGCCACCGAGGCGCGCGTTCGCCGACGTTGTGTATGAACGCGCCGGCCAGCATCCACGTGTCGGGCAGCGGCTCCTGGTGCAAGGCGTACACATGCACTTCGTGCAGCCGGGCCAGGCGCTCGATCAGGGCGAGCAGCGCGGGAATGACCCTGCGTTCGCCCGACCGATCGACACCGCCCGGCACCACCAGCGCAAGCTTCATCCCGTCCTCCGCCAGTGCGTGGCCAGCAGTTGCTCGTAGGCATCAGCCCACAACTTGCCCACGGCCTGGCGTGAAAGAAAGCGATCGAAATGGGCACGAACCGAGGCGCGATCGAAGCGTCCCCGCGCCGCTTCGATAAGGGCATCGCCCATGGCAACGGCGTCTCCCCGCGGCCACAGCCTGGCCACCGGTGCTGCCAGGGCGCGATGGGCCGGAATATCGGTAACGACAGGCATGGCGCCACAAGCCATGGCCTCCAGCAGCGCGTAGCCGGAGCCTTCGGCATGACTGCCGGAAACGAATATATCCGCGCTGCGAAGATAGGCTTCGACGTCGGCATGGGGCACCTTGCCGCGAAGATGGACGCGCCCGGCCAGCCTCGAATCGCTGTCGATCCGTTTGCGCACCTGCTCCAGCAAGGTGGCGTCACCGTAGAGGCACCACATCTCGAGCCCGGGCAAGACCGACATCGCACGCGAGATACCATCGAGTACCGTTAGCGGATCCTTGCCGGAACTCAACCGCCCCACCCACAGCACGCACGGCGACCCGTGCAGGCCAGTTCGCGCCCGAGCCCTGAGCTGCGACCCGACGCGAAAGTGGCAGGTCGACTCGGGGATGTCGAAAAGCTGCATGCGCGGACCAAACATGCCGGCATCAAGATACGGCTGGGCCAGCGCCCGGGTGGTGAAGGCCACGCCGGAAATCACCGAATACCAGTGTTTCCATCGGGCACGCCGCCACCAGCGCGGCGGGCGGTCCGCGTGATCCTGGATCAGGATTGGCACGCCGGGAAGGCCTTGCTGGAGCGCGTATGCCTCCGCAGCGAACCGGAGGCCGTGGACATGCACTACGTCGGGCCGCAGCTCCTGGACGCGACGCACGGAGCGCTGCCCCCGGCTGCCTGGGTGTGGCACCTCGCCGACATCAAGGAAGTGGTAGTCCACGCCATTGCGACGCAAGCTTCCCGTGTAGCGCGCGTGCTGCACCACCGACATGCGGACGCCGACGCTGGCCGCCGTCTCCGGAATATCGGCCACCGAATGCCACCGGTCGAACAACACGCCCGGCGGCATATCCGCAGGCGCTTCCTCGAAATTGATCTGGACCACGTGCATGACCGTCTTCAAAGTCCGGAAACCTGTGGCATGCGCAGGCGCACGATCCGATTGGCCAGGTTCAGTTCCCACGGGCCGTCGTAACGTCGCGCGTGGTATCGCCATGTCGCGGCGGCGCTCAGCGTGCGTTTGACCCAGCGCGGCGAACGCATGTCCTGCACGGTAGGAAAGCGACAACGCAGCACGGTTTCAAAATCGCGGATCCGTCGGCGCAGTCGGTCCGTGAGCCACGGGGCGTCGGTGTGGCAGGCATAGTCAACCCAACGCTTTTCGGTCCACACCTCCGGCGTGGCGGGAAAAACCATAGGGTGGCCATCCGCATCGAGCAGAGGCGCCGAGGGATGCCTTTCACGATCCCTCTCGTTGCGACTACTGTCCGGGAGCGGCGTGTAAATGTAGATCACGACTTCCGAGTGCGGATTAATGCGCTTGAGTTCCCGGACGAACTCGAAGGTGTGCTCGGTTTCTTCCTCCGTGTTCACCGGCGGCGCCACCATGAATGACATTTCGGGGATCACGCCATGGCGACGACAGAGCTCGGCCACGGCCAGTGTCTGGTCCGGCCGCGTGCCTTTGCGAATCTCGCGCAGCATCGCGGGACTCGCCGATTCGGCGCCGATGTAGGCCATGCGAAGCCGGCTCTTTCGCACCAGCTTCCACGTCGACTCCGAGAGATTCAGCAGTGCATCGGCACGGGCAAAGCACCACCAGGGCAGCGCCATCTCGGCCATGACTTCCAGCAGCGGCACCATGTCCTGCTCGCGATCGAAGAAGTTGTGGTCGAAGTACTGGACCGAATCGGCGCCCAGGTCGTACTTCAGGTAGTTCAGGTCCCGGCGCAGCCGCATGGCATCCGGCAACGCAGTGGCACCACCGAACATCGCGGCGACACCGCAAAAAGTGCAGCGAAAGCGACAGCCGATCGACGCCTGGTGCGCAACCGTCCGCCGGCCAAGGTAGGTATGCGCGAGATATTTCCGGGGGTCACCGAGCAAGTGGTAGGGCAACAGTCCGGTGGGGTCGCTGCGAACGATCTTTCGCGCCCGGTTGTGGACGATACCCTCGCGTGATTTCCAGGAAAGCCCCTCGATCTGCGCGATGCGATCATGCCGTCCTTGATGCAGCGCTTGCACCAGCTCCGGTAGTGCGACGTCGCCCTGGCCACGCACGGCATAGTCAACGTACGGAGCCGCCAGGGCCGTATCGGGGTAGAGGGTCGGAAAATAGCTTCCCCATACGATGGGTACCCGTGGGTCAAGCTCACGGACCAGACGCGACGCCTGGATCGCGGTTGCGACCTGCGGCCCGCCCATCACCCCCAAGCCCACCGCGTCGAATCGATCACCATCGAACGCGGCACGCACCGCGCCGGGCATATCGCGATCGACATTGCAGTCGACGATCTTGCAGCTGCCCTTCACATCGAGTCCGGCCGCAAGGTGCAGTAGCGCCAGGGGAAACCGCGCGCTGTGACGTGAGGTAACCGTCGGGTTGATCAGCAAGGTGCGAGGACGATCGGACATGGTCTATCCCGGGCGTCGCAAGCGGAAAGCGAGAACCACCGGTACCGACAGTGCACGCGGATCGAAATGCGCGCCCATCGGCACGTCGGCTGGATCAAGTGCCGGCTCCGCCATGGTCTCGATGGTCAGCCCCACTCTGGCGCAGGTGTCGTGCCACGCCTCGACGGTATGAATGGCATGTTTCACCGCGTAGCGGCGCCCGCCACTGCGAAAGTCGCGTTGCCAGCCCAGGCCTGCGCCGATGGGGTGGACATCGCTGCACAGCAACGTGCCGCCAGGACGCGTCACCTCGCGCAGGGCGAACAAGGCGTCCTCGAGGCGATCCACATGGCCAACCGCCAGCGCACAAAGGGTCAGGTCGGCCCACTCGCCGGGCATGGGCAAGGTCGTCAGGCTACCCTGGGCCAGCGCGATGCAGGCGTCGTGGCGCCAGGCCGCCAGTTCCATGCGGGCGCTCTGGATCATCTCGGACGAGATATCGACGCCTGCAAGCGTGGTGGCACCGCGACGCAGCGCATGCAACAGATATCGACCGCTACCGCATCCGGCATCGAGCACGCGCTTGCCCAGAAGCGATTCGGGAAACATCGAAAGCATCGCCCGCTCTTCGGCCAGCATCACCGGATTATGAGCATGCGCCGGATAGTGCGGCGCCCACAGTGCGTAAGCGTCGCGTGGCTCCAGTTCAGGCAGTTGTGACATCAGCATCGGGCCTCCTTGCGAACATCGCGTGAGGTGATCGGAAGCGTGGCGGTCAGCCCTGGCTCGAGTGCGAGCAGTACCGGATCGGCGTACTGCGTTGCCAGGAGCTTCGGTTGACCATCGAGGAAGACGGGGGTGGTGGGAACGCCAGCCGCTTCGAACCATGCGGCAAACATGGGGTCGCCCCATTGCGGCAGCCCATCGCGCACGACCATGCGGATATCGGCGCGCGCCAGCCCAACCAACGTGCCTTCGCCCCGGTCAGGAACGATAACCAGGTCGGCACAAGCGCCCGGCGCAAGGTGTCCGCGCCCTTCGCTGCCCAGAATCCTCGCCGGGCGTTCGGTGACGAGATCGATCAGGCGTGATGCAGGCAGGTCGGAGTATGCGCGGGCGCGACACAGCTCATCGAGCAAATCATCGGCGCCGGTCAAGCGTGAATCCGTACCCAGTGCGAGTCGACCGGCATGGGCCAGTCGCGTGGGTTCCAGCGTGGCACCGAGCAGGCGCAGGTTGCTCGTGGGGCACCACACGACAGCGGCATGGCTGGCGATGATGCGATCCATGTCGCGCAGCGAAAGGCCGACGCCGTGGATCATCACGGTCTGCGATGACAGGCAACCCTGCGCATCGAGTGCCGTTAACTCGGCGTGCGCCTTTTCGTCGGTCCCTTCCGCCAGATGGATCATCCAGGGTCGCCCGGCGGGCGTCTCGAGAAAACTCTGCCGCATCGCAGGTCCGTACATCGGCCATCCGGGGGCGTAACACCAACCCGCATCGCGCAGCACGGACACGGGGAAATCCGACGCGTCGAACATCGGTTCCCAGGAATCGTGGTGGGCGACAAAGGTGACCCCGCTGAGCAGGTTCTTCAATGCACCGTGCCGCAATCGAAGTGCCTTCGGCAGGGCCAGCGCCTTCAGCGTGGCAGGATCGCGAAACTGCACCTGGAAGGCTTCGATCCACTCATAGCTGTTCGCGAAGGGGTGCCGCGGCCGGTAGGCCGGCAAGGCATTGAGGTGCAGGTGGTCGTGCGCGTTGATCAATCCCGGATAAATCCGGTGGTCGCGCAGATCAATGCGCATGCCGGCCGAAGCCGTGGGAGTGCCCAGACGACCATCCTCGATCTGCAGGGACACTCTCCCGCCCCGACCGTGCACGGCGGCATGGCGCAACTGCACGATGCGCGAGTTACCGTCCATGCTCATCACGCTTGCGCATGACGATCAGGAAGTGGTCGCCCATGCCCCGAAGGAGTGGCAAGGCACCCAGGCGATCGTCGAGCCAACCCATCGCGTTACACCATCGGCGATGTCGACGGTAGTAATCGACCAGATAGGGCGGCGGCATGAACAGGCTCATGGCCTGGTACCGCTCCAGCGCGAAATCACCGGCGAATGCACGATAGAACTCGCGTGGCGTGTAGTACGACGTCCAGATCGTGTGCTTGTTCATGCCCACCGCCGTGGGGCCGCGCCGGCCGCGGATGGCGGCGCGACGCAGGCGACCACGCATGACGTAATGAACGACCTCCCAGGGACACAGACGTCCGATGACGGAGAACACCAGCGTGCCGCCGGGGCGAAGCAGTCGCGCACATTCGCGCGAGACGGCGCGCAGATCCGGCACGCAGTTGAGTGGACCGAAGTTCGAGTAAATTCCGTCGAACTCATCCTGGATGCGATCGAGCTGATGGGTGCCGACATGCTCGGCAAGCAGCCGCGACTCCAGTCCGGCGAACGCCGCGCGCGCCTGCGTACGGCCCACCATGGCCGGCGACCAGTCGGTGGCGAGGACCTGATAACCGAGCCGCGCGAACTCAAGGGCATCGAGGCCTGTGCCACATCCCAGGTCCAGCAGCGCGCCACCTGTGGGCACCCGCTGCTGCACCGTCGCCCACATCGTGGCGCGCATGCGCTGGATCAGTTCATTGTTGCCGCGCGGCCCATCGTAGTCGGCAGCAACGCTGTCAAAGGCACGCTGCGTATCCAGCAGGCGCGCCTCGCACAATTCATCCTCCCGGCCGGGCCCCTGCTCCGCCCGGAACTGCGTATTGGTGTGATGCTGACGCATGCCGTTGGCACCCGGTCGTGGAGATCGTGGGCACGATGCCCACGTTTTCCGTGAGTGCCATCCCGGCCTTGCCGGGTTGAATCAACGCATGGCGACAGACAGCGCCGCCAGGCGACGACGGCGCATCGCATCGCGTGCGGACATCAGGCAGGCGCCGAGCGCGAGTCCAAGCAACAAGGCCATGCCCCAGCTCAACACGACATTGGGAAACACCGGGTGCTCGGGCACATAGACGGGCCATGCCAGCGACGTCTCGAAGGTATAGGCGCTGCCTAGCTTCCCTTCCAGGTCGCTGCGCAGGGCCTCCAGGACGCGGATCTCCTCGTTCCTGGTCGACAGCACGACCGTCGACACGCCGGCACTGACGCGGTCAGTTGCTGCCGATGCAAGCTGCGCACGCTCGGCCCTGGCGGCACGCAGGTCGTCGTCCACCTGGCGCACGCGCTGCTGGGCCCAGGTCATGGCGTGGGCCTGGAGCGGTGCGTGGACGGCGTGCAACCAGGCAACCGTCGCTTCGGCCAGTTGCCTGGCTTCGTCCGGCGAGTACGCGCGGAAGTTCACTTTCACCATGGGTCCGGCGTATGGCAGCGGCTCAAGCTTCACGCTCTTCCGATAGAGACCCGCTTCGGGTGAGTTCAAAGGTATCTTGAGGCTTGCGAGGACGTCGTTCTGGAACGACGCCATCTGCAGACGCTCAAGCACGCGTTGTAGCGGCTCGATCTTGGGATCCTGCCCTTGCGGCGTGACGCCAACCTGCCCGATCTGGATCCATGCCGACGCTTCCCATTGCCGTTTCGCCGTATGCGTAAACGTCCACGCCGCCGCGCCGGCAAGAACCAGCGCAGCCAGCATCCATAGCCATTCGCGTCGAAAGACGTGCCAAAGATCGACCAGATAGATCTCTTCGCGTCGCATGGGAATCCCGTCATCCGAAAGTGGCGACACGGTCGCCGTGACTGTTCGAGCGCACTGGCAGCAACCAGGCGAGCCATTGCATCAGGAGGCAAAGCGCGATGAAACCAAAGTTCGTCCAGGTAAAAGCCTGGGGTGCGAACGGTGCCATGAGGCAGACATAGGCCATGCGCAGGAAAATCAGCAGCGCGAAGAGCGACACGCCATCACGAAGCCGCCGCATGCTCCAGGCGAGCATGCCGTAGAGAAGCCCCATCGACAGCAGCGCGCCACCGGCGCCCCACGCCATCAGGAAAGGAAAGTACTCTGTGCCCACGTTGATGTTCTTCGCATCAAGCGGGATATCGGTACCGGCCGTCGCCACCGAACCGGCCAGAGGCACCAGTTGATTCACCAGAAAGCTGGCGTTGGTATATCCCTTGGCGAGGATCGCGCTGAAGTTGTAGGGACCGGCGGTGGCATAGAGCAAAAGCCATTTGATGCCCGGTGGCGAGGCACGATAGAGGTCATCAAACGGCAAGGTGACATAGTCCAGCGTGCCCGAGCGCACTATACCGAGCACCGAGAATGTTGCAGCTCCGCCAACCAGCAAAACCAGCCCCCTGCCCCACGGCAGCCGCCTTGAGCGATCCCTGCGCAACAGCATCAGCAGGCCCAGGGCGCACAGCGCCGCGAACAGGCGGTTGCGATCAATAACCAGGATCGGGAATGCGAATCCAAGGGCGAGCAACGACCACCGCAAAGGACGACGGTCGGTGCATAGCATCGCAATGGGGACGAGCACCCAGCACATGTCGGAGACATGCCGGATGTGTTCGCGGCCGCCTGCCATGCTGGCGTACGCGGCGGGCTCGTCGAACAGGGGGATCGGAAAGAACACCAGATCGATGAAGCAGAACACCGCGATGGCACCGGCGAAAGCCAGTGCGACCAGACCTTCTCGCGTCCCCGCGAAATGCATCGATCGAAGGGCCGGCCAGTCCATGCGTCGTGTTCCCCGAATCCCGTCGGCGGCGGCGAGTGCCAGCGACGAAACCACGAGCCACACCAGGCCTTCCAGATAGTCCGGCGGCACGTCGTAGGTCAGCCAGGTAAGCGCGCACGCCACCAGCATGGGCAAGACGATGTAGGTCGATGGCAGGGCCAGCCAGCGCATCAGGCGTGCTCCACCCTTCGGGGCAAGGCGCGTTGCGCAGATCGCATGCGAACCCATGCCATGGCGGAGAACATCGCATAGGCCAGCATGTGGCCTGCGACGGCGCCGTAGCGATGCTCCAGGAAATGGATCTTGGCGCCGATCACGTGCGCCTGCGCACGCATCAGCAACAGAAAAGGACCGCTGAACATACACGCCCTGCGTAAGGCGACATCGCGGGACTCCATCAGGTTGTGCACGCGCACACGCCGGTTGCGCGTCCGGCTGAAGTTCTCGCCGTGAAGCCGATAGGCACAAACCGGGCGATCGATGAATCCCAGCGCATCGTGGGCGGCCAGGCGGAGGAAGAAATCCCAGTCGTCGATCCGCAGGGTTTCGCTCCAGCCAGCAACGCTTTCAAGCCCTTTGCGCCGGATAAGCGCGACGGGGCCGCCGATGGCCCAGCGACTGATGACAGCGCGCCGTATGCCTTCGTCAGACGCGTACATGCGCTTGTCCGCGCCATGGAGATCCTGCATGCCACTGTCGTGAAGCTGCCTGCCCTGCGCATCGACCACGATGGAGTCGCCAACGACTGCCCACTTGCGCGGTCGGCTTTGCAGGTACGCCACCTGCGCACCGATGCCTCCCGGCAGCAGGTAATCATCACTGGCACCGAGGCGCAGATACTGTCCGCGCGCTCGCGCCGCAAGTTCGTTGAGGGTGGCGGCAATCCCCTTGTTGGCGCGGCAGACGAACTCGACGGGCAGGTCGGCGCCATGCCGGACGATCCACGCGGCAATGCGCTCGCGCGTGCCATCCATCGAGCCGTCATCGATGATGACGAGCTCTTTCGACGGGTAAGGATCTTCCAGCACGCTGTCCAGGAAGCGCTCTACGAATCGCTCGTGGTTGTATGCCGGCAGGAGCACCGACACGAGGGGTGAGTACGGCACGGCGCGTCGCTGAATCATGCCCGCACTCCCAGATAGCGATGGGCGACCACCGCGGTGAAAACCAGATAGCCGACGTAGTTGAGCGCGAAGGCGTACATCGCGCCGATCAGGCCGTAGTGCGCCGTGAGTACATAGACGAGGGCGACGTAAGTCAGCGCGAAAACGCATTCGGACACCACGAACAGCCGCGTCATCGCCTTGGCCAGCATGAGGTAGGACAGCACGAACGAGGCGATTTTGATGACATCGCCCACCAGTTGCGGACCATAGAGTGCATTCGCTGAGCCGAAGTCCGCACTGAACAGCATGTGCGTGATCCCATCGCGCGCCAGATAGACGAGCAAGGCCAGCCCGACGACCAGCGGGAGCACGATGCGCCAGGCCTGCCGCAGTTCGCGAACGATGTCCTCGGGCGCCTCGGTGGCGGCGAGCTTCGGCAGGTAGTACACGTTGATCGCGGTGGTCAGGAACAACAGATAGGCGTCCGACACCTTGCTCACGGCCTGCCAGTAGCCCACCTGCTCCCAGCCAAACTGCAAGGCGAGATGGTCACGGACGGCAATACCCACCAGGGGAGGCATCAAGGCCGACGTGAGCGTCATGACCGAAAAAGCCGCCAGTCGCCACGTCATCTCCGCATCGAAGCGAAGCCGCCACATGCCCGGCCGGAAATAAGGACTGCGGCGCCATGCAGGAAGACCCACGGCCAGCCACAGCAGCTGCGTGATGATCATCGCCAACAGCGCGCCGTAGAGCTGAAGCCACTTCGCCAGCCAGACGGCGACGATCATGCCCACCAGGGATCCGGTGACCTGGATGAAGGCGAGCCGCCGCACATCCATGAACCCGTTGATGACGGCAAGGATGTAGTTGGCCAGCGCCATGCCGATCTGGGCAAACGCGAGTATGCGAATCAGGCTGGCGAAGTGGACGTCCCCAAGCAGCCAGGCGGCGAGTGGACGGCTGGCAACCAGAGCGACGATGCCGGTCAGCACGGACGCGCTGAGCGCGTACCACAGGGCGGCCGCCAGCAAGCGGTCGAGCAGGTGGGCATCGTACCGGTACTCGGCGACGTACTTGACGATCGCCGAGCTGATGCCCCCGCCGGCCAGCACCGCGAGTATCGACATGAGGCTCATGAACTGCCCCAGCTTGCCGACGCCAACGGGGCCGGCGATCCACGCGACCAGCTTGATGATCACCAGGGCGGCGAGCAGCCGTGCGGCCGTCGCCATGGCGGACCATGCGCCTGCCCTCACCGCATTCATGCGGCCACCCCGAAGGACAGGCATGCGTCGATGACTTGTTCGATCGCACGATCATCCATGGTCGGCCCCATCGGCAGGCTGAGCACTTCGCGATGCAGGCGCTCGGCAATCGGGAGGGAGATCGACGCCATGTCGCCGTACGCCGGCTGACGATGAGCCGGCACCGGATAATGCACCTGGGCATGGATGCCGCGTTCAAGCAGGTGGTGTTGCAGCGCGTCCCTGCGCTCGCAGCGCACGACGAACAGGTGCCAGGCGTGCGCTTCTTCCATGGCGACATGCGGCAACGCGATATCGGGATGTGCGATGGACTGTCGGTAGCACCGCGCGACGCGACGACGCTCGGTCACGTCCGCGTCGAGGTGGCGCAATTTCACGCGCAGCATGGCGGCCTGGATTTCATCCAGGCGGGAGTTCATCCCCAGGTAGAGATGCCGGTACTTTTCCTGCGAGCCGTAGTTGCGCAAGGCCGCCACGCGTGAGGCCAGTTCCGGGTCCGCGGTGACGACGGCGCCTCCGTCGCCCAGGGCGCCCAGGTTCTTTCCCGGAAAGAAACTGTAGGCGGCCGCATCGCCCCACGTCCCCGCCATGCGCCCGCCAAGGCGCGCGCCATGTGCCTGCGCCGCATCCTCCACCAGCAGCAGACCGTGCCTTCGCGCGATATCCACCAACGAGGGCATATCAGCCAGCTGTCCATACAGGTGCACGGGCAGCAGTACGCGCGTGCGCGGCCCGATGGCAGCCTCCACGCGGGCAGGATCGATGTTGAAACTGGTGGGGTCCGGTTCCACGGGCACCGGCACCAACCCGGTCGCCGTAATGGCCAGATAGGTGGCGATAAACGTGTTTGCCGGAACGATCACCTGATCACCCGGCATTAGCAAACCGAGCTCGCGATAACCACGCAGGATCAGCACGAGCGCATCCAGGCCGTTGCCGACGCCGATCACGTGCCTTGCACCCAGGTAGCTGGCGAACTCGCGTTCGAAGGCGGCGAGCTCTTCGCCGAGCACGTACCAACCTGAGTCAATCACTCGCGATGCGGCGGCCTTGAGTTCGTCGCCATAGCGCGCGTTGATGTCGCCGACGGTCAGGAAGGGCACGGCCATCACAGCGTCCACTCATAGGTGTCGTGCACGATCGAGCGGCCACCAAAGGACTCCTTGTGGGCGACAAGGCCTTCGTTGAGAACGTCACCGTGCTGCTCAGTCGATATGCCGAAGCTGAACCAGGTTCGCGATGCGTAGTGATCGCGAATCAGGCTACCCAGGAGCAGGCTCAGCGCATCGCAGGCGCGCCCTTCTTCCGACGCGGCCATGTACTGGGTGTGCACGGTCCGGCCGTAGTCATAGGTGACTACACCGGCCAGCAGGCGTCCTTCCCGGCGGGCTTCGTGAAGCAGAATGTGTCCGGGAAAGCGCGCGTGCAAAAGGCGCAGCTCGCCCAGTGAATGGGTTGGCGTGGCGTCGTGTGACGCGAGCACATCGGTCAGCAGGGTATGGAAGTTCTCCCAGTCCCGGCCTGCGCCTACGGTGACGCCTTCGCGTTCCGCGCGGTGCATCGCGTGTCGGCGTGCCTCGGACCATCGGTAACCCTGCTGCAAGCCGATCACGGTGGACAGCTCGCGACGGGCGAGTCGCGCACCTCGTCGCTGCAAGGCGTACAGATCATCTTCCGCCGGGTAGGCCTGAAAGACATGGGGTACCGGCTTGTACGTGATTCGCGAACATCCCTGGGCCCGGTAGTGGTCGGCCATCCGGTCAAAGGTTTCGAGCGTGCCCTCCGCCCGCAGTGCGTGCGAGAGAATCAGTCCCGCGTGGCTGAGGCCACCGTGGCTGACAATGTGTCCATTGATCCGATGGGCCGGAAAGACGGCCACCGGCATCCCCTTGCGCATCACGATCAGCGAGGCATCGCTGAATCGTTGGCGGTGGTAGTCCATATAGGCGCGGCGATGCTGAAGCGTGCCGTTGCGCGACGCATCGACGACGCCGTCCCAGACGGCCTCCAGCCCCGGTTCGTAAGGAAGCAGACTAAGCATGCGCGGCCTCGAAAGCCGGATGATCCGCGGCTTCGGCGACGCCGAAACCGTCCACACCCATGTCGTTGCCGTTGTAGAACATCAGCCAGCGTCCGCCATGACGGATCAACGCCGGATAACAGATCACCCGCGAGTCCCAGCCTGACCGGGAGAGCGCGAGTCCAAGTTGTCCGTCGTCCCGGGTCCATGTCTCGCCGTCGGGGCTGAAAGCGATGCCCGGGAAGTAGTCGCCCTGCGTATTGCCGCGCGTAAAGTACATGACGTAGCGACCATCGATGCGATACACGCGCGGTCGCCCGATGCGGTATTCGGTGCCCCGCGGCGCAAGGCAGACCTGGTCGTCGCGCGGCACGGCAGCCAGGTCGCGCGTGGCCACGGTGCGAATGTGGTAGCGCGGATACGGCCGGCCACCAATGAACTCCCAGCTGTCGCCCACGGCATACCAGAGTCGCCAGCTTCCGTTTTCATACATCGCTGTGTGCACCGCGCCAATGGTGCTTCGCCCTGGCGCGCGATCCAGGATGGGCGTCTCCTGCACGCGGTGGAAGGAGTCGCCTCCATCGGTCGACAGCGCCAGTCCGGTAAAGGCGAGGAATTTCGCGCGCGCCACTTGCTGGAAGCCGACATAAAACATGTGCAGGCCACCGGGACCGTCGACGATGTCGCCCAGGATCATGCCGTTGTCGTCAAAGCAGCCGCCGCGACCGACATCGAGCACGGGCCGCGTACTGACCGACAGCACGTGCGACGGGTCATCGGCGCGGATGTCGACATAGCCGATCCGGCTGACACCATCCTCATCGCGAAAACCGGCGTACACGCGAATCCTGTCACTGCCACGCCGTATGGGTGTTGGCGTCAGCGCCGAATGGCGCATCCATCCCCCCACGCCTTGCTGCGCGGTGCGAAAGACCAGTCCGCGTTTGGTCCAGGCGAACATGGCCTCAAAGCCTTACATCGAAACTGGAGCGGTTGGGAATGGCCTGTGCGGGCGAACCAACGTAAACCCGCCCGGGCTCCGTATGCTTCGTCACCAGCGCCCCCGCTCCTATGACGTTGTCTTCGCCGACCTTGATACCGTCGTTGAAGGTGGCGTTCACGCCGATGAAGCTGCTCGAGCCGATATCGCAATAGCCGGATATCACGGCATGGGAGGCCACGAAGACATTGTCACGAATCACCGTTCGGTGACCGACGTGATTGCCGCTCCAAAGGATGCAGTTGTTGCCGATGTGCACGAAGGGCTGCACGACGTTGTTCTCGAAAACAAAGCTGTTCTCGCCGACCTCGGCATTGCGCCAGACGAACGCCCGGGAGCTGATGTACGTGGCGAAGCGATAGCCGCGCGCCTTGCCGTCAAGGTAGAAGCGCGTGCGCAGGCGATTCAACTGGCTGGCGGGTATGGCGACGAAGAGGTCGACCGTGCCCGGGGGATGAATGTCAGCCAGGCGCTCATAAGCAAGGACGGGACGGCCCGCGAGATCGGGGGACGTGAGGTATGGGGATTCTACCGAGAAGGCCACGACGTCGTAGTCACTGTCGTGCTCGAAGTATTCGCAGGCAATCTGCGCCATCTCGCCCGCACCGATCAGGATCAGCGGCCGGGACATGCCACCACACCCTCCAGGTAGGTCCGGTCGCTGAGTTCGCCCAGGAATTGGGCGTAATCGCGGATATAGTCCGTCGGATCATAAGGCTGGTCGGCCAGCACCATCAGCACGCAGTCGTCGCTGAAATCATAGAGTTCACGCCAGACCATGCTGCCCATGAACAATCCGCTCGATGGCTGGTCGAGGAGGACCTCGCGCGCGCCGTTTCCATCGTCGAGCAGTATCTTCACCGAGCCGCGAACGGCGATGGCCAGCTGATTGAGATGGCGATGCGCGTGGCATCCCCGATGGATGCCCTGCTGCGTGCCGAAGATGTAATAGACGCGGCGGATCGGAAAGGGAACATTGCGATCGGTTTCAAGCGATACCAGCATGCCACCGTGGTCGCCGTGGGACTGAAGTTGAACGCGTTCGATGTCCATGATCCGTGCCGTAGAGGAATCCGCGTCGACGACCGTTTCATCTGAGTGCCGCCGCTTCCGGCAAAGGTTGCGTGCGGTTCGATGGCGTCGTGCGCCGGGCCATCGGGCAACCTTTCCCACCGTTGGCTGCACTCATTCCCGTTACGTTTCCAGGCTCCCGCGCGCTTGCGACGGCGAGGGAGCCCGATTGGGGCAGAGAGGCCAGGACATGCAGTGGCAGACCCATGCGACGTCGAACGACGCGTCATCGCCCATTGGCGCAGATGCCAGCGTCCCTGCCCTCGCGTTGCATCGGCCCATGATGCTGATCGTGCTGCACTGGTTGACTTTTCTGATACTCGTCATTGGCCTGACCTGCATCCTGACGAGGGAACTGCTGGATGGTCGCGCCGTGCGCCAGTGGCTGCTCGATGCGCATCGGGATTGCGGTCTTTCGATCCTGGTGCTCACGGTTTGTCGCCTCGGCTATCGCTTCAGGCTCGGCCGCCTTCCACCGACCGCGCGCATGCCGAGGCTCCAGCACCTGGCGGCCTCCGCGACGCATGCCGCCATGTATCTACTGCTGCTCGCGCAACCCGTCATCGGCTGGGCCATGAGCAGCGCCGCCGACAAGCCTCCCCATCTGTTCGGCTTCAGCCTTCCCTATCTGGTGGCGCCCGATGAGGACCTGGCCGATCGCCTGGCGATCTGGCATGCGGACGTGGCCTGGGTGCTGCTCAGCCTGATCGTGATGCACATCGCGGCTGCGCTGTGGCATCACTTTTTTCGCCGCGACCGGGTCCTTCGCGCGATGTGGCCGGCCGGCCGACGGGCACCGTGACCGAAGCCAAGGAGTCTTCATGTTGAACACGACGTCTTCCCGCCAGCGCCGCCGGACGGTGCTCGCCTGCAGCGCAGGGATGTTGCTGCTGGGCGGCTTATGCGGGCTGTTGGTGAGCCTGCCGGCGGATGCCATTCCCGCCTACGCGCGACAGACCGGATCGGCCTGCGCGGATTGTCATGCCGGCGCGTACGGGCCGGCACTGACGCCTTATGGCATGCGCTTCAAGCTCAACGGCTACACCGATACCGATGGCCAGGGACTGAAGATCCCGCTGGCCGCGCAACTCATCGGCACCCACGCTGTGCCTGAGCGTGGGGACAGTTCGACCCGGCTGACCGAGGCGGACATCTTCATCGCCGGTCGTCTCAACGATCATTTCGGTGGCTTCGCCAAAGTCGAAACCGACAACGATGGCCACAACAACTACAACACCAAGCTCAGCAATCTCGATCTGCGTTTCGTTGCCAAGGATCTGAACCTGGGTAAGAAAGACGCCATGTTCGGCGTCAGCGTCAACAACAGCCCGGGCTTCCAGGATGCGATCGGCGCGTTGCCCAATGCGGCCAGCCTCGGCCCGCCGGCGGTATCGGGAACCCTGCTCAATCCATCGAGCGCACACGCGCTGGCCAATCGCGTACTGGGTGCCACGGCTTACGGTTTCTACGATGCGCAGTGGTATGCCGAATTGGGCACCTATTCATCGATGCAGCCCTCGGTGCAGGATGACCTTGGCTACAACCCCAACGGCGACCCCGGCAAGCTGAGCGGTACGAGCTACCTCCGACTGGCCTGGATGAAGGACCTCAAGCGACAGTTCGTCTCGATTGGCATCGTCACGCTCGATACCACGCGCAAGTTGCCACGCAGTGCGGCGGGCGATGACATCACTGACCTGGGATACGACCTCACTTATCAGTTCCTGGGCAATCGCGAGCACATCGCGCAGATCAGCTACGTGAACATCTACGAGAAGCGTCAGTACGGAAGTACACCGGTCGTTGGTGCACTTTCGGGGCTGCCGCACGGCAGCGCGCGTGATCGCACACTGTCGCTGACCTACACCTTCAGGCAGTCCTATGGAGTGAACTGGGTGCATCTGGTCAGCACTGGCTCGCATGACCCCGTGCGTTACCCGCCCTTCGGCAATCCGGATACGACCAGCGACCTCTACAGCCTGTTCTGGGCACCGTTCGGAAAGGACGATTCATGGACCACCAAAGCCAATCTCAAGATCGCCGCCACCTGGTTCCGCTTCAGCAAGTTCAATGGACGCAGCTCGAACATCTTTGGGGTGCCACCCGGTTCGACCTCCCCGGTGACCAACGCGCACGACCTGGATCAGTTCTCGCTGATCGTAAGTCTCGCGTTCTGACCGGGAGGGTTGGTTCGTGAAGCTTGCGCATGGCCTGCTGCCTGCCATCCTGATCTGGCTCGTCGCTGCTGCGCCCGCCCGCGCCGGTGATCCGCAAGCCGGTGCGAACGTCTTCAAGTCCGAGTGCGCCGAGTGCCACAGCCCCAAAGAGGGCCGCAACAAGAAGGGGCCCAGCCTGTTCGGTATCGTGGGTCGGCATGCGGGCTCCCTGCCCGACTACAACTACACCGATGCGCTCAAGCAGGCACCGTGGGTCTGGACAGAAGACAAACTGCATGGCTACCTATCGCAGCCAGCCAGGCAGGCGAACCCGGGGACGCGGATGAAATACCCTGGACTGGACGACGCCGGGCAGCTGGACGACCTCATCGCTTATCTCGCCACACTGCATTAAGGGGACGAATGACAGGGTGCACCGCAAGGTCTTCGCGACGTGACCTGGACCGATGATGGATGCGTCGCGGTGTCAGGATGACCATCCGGTTCGCACGGGACAGGCCCGGGCGGGAGTGGTGGCGCCACACGCGTGGCGACGGTTCGTCGTCGCAGCCGCCCTGGCTGCCGGCGGATGCATCCCCTGGGGACCACTGATGGCACAGAGTGCGATCTGGCACGGTGCGGTATCCCTTGATTCGCAGCTGGTTGACCGTGGCCTGGCGATGTCGCCGGAAACGCCCATGCTCCAGGGAGCCCTGTCGTGGAACACGGCAAGTGGGTGGTCCGCGGGTGCATCGGCGGCCACGGAAGTGCGTGCGCCCAGTCGCGTCGCGCAGATCCTGGCGCAAGTGTCCCATCGCTGGACGCTGGACCCGGACTGGCAGATCCAGGGCGGGCTCTCTTATTACGACTATCCCGGCGCGGCAAGCCTGCCCGCCTACGATCGCGCCGAACTGGGCGTGACCGCCCAGTATCGGGATACGCTCAGTGTCGGCATATCCGCCATGCGCACCTTCGCATCGGGCGACAGCAGCATCCGCTGGGCCGGTGACGTCGGGTTCCGCTGGCCGCTTCCCTGGCGCTTTTCCCTGACCGCCAGCGCCGGGTACTCGGAAAGCCTCGCCACGCGTTATCGCACCTACGCTCACAGCCAAAGTCATGCATACGGCGACTACGGCCATGGCGATGGCGGCCCCGGCTATTACGGGCATGACAGCATCCACGCCTACGCTTACGGGCACCTCGGCCTGGCCTGGACGCACGGTTCGTGGCGGGTGGCGCTGGATCGGATCATGATCGACCCGGACATGCGGCGCCAACTGGGCGACCTGGCGGCTTCGCCCTGGCTGGGCACGGTGTCCTGGAGCTTTTGACGGCGGCAACCTAATCGCTTTGGCACGGCACTCACGTGAAACCCATGCTTGCTCGAGCAAAGCCATGACTGACGCCGACTTCGACGCCGATACCACCGATCGCATGCTGCTCCAGCGCATGGCGTCAGGGGAGCGCACGGCCCTGGAAGTGCTCTACCGCAGCTATCACGGCCGCCTTTGCAGGTTTTTGTCGCGACTGACCCGGCGACCGGACATCATCGAGGAAGTCATCAACGACTGCTTCTGGATTGCCTGGCAAAAGGCGGGCACCTTCCACGGCGATTCCCGCGTCTCCACCTGGATCATCGGCATCGCCTATCGCTGCGGACTGAAAGCGCTGCGACAGCACGGCGACGAGCCCGTGGATGATGATGCGCTGCCAGAGGACCTGCTTCCGTCGCATGACCCGGGAGAGGATCGGGAGTTGCGCGACTGGCTCAGCAAGGGTCTGGATCGCCTGTCCACCGACCAGCGGGTGGTGGTGGAACTGGTTTACGGCGTGGGCCACTCGCTGGACGACGTCGCGGTCATCATGCAGTGCCCGGTTGGCACCGTGAAGGCCCGCCTGTTCCACGCCCGCGTCAAACTCCGCAATGTGCTGCCCGGCCTGGCCGGCGAATCCCCCACGCAACAAGCGAGCATCCCATGAAGTACTCGACGCACAACGACAGGGACTGTGCCCGCGCCTGGGAAGCCATGCCCTGGGTACTGCAGGACGTCGCGTCCGAGGACCAGGACCAGTGGCTGATGGAACACATGGCGCAATGCGAAGACTGCCGCGCCGAGTTCGCGCAGCAGTCGCGGCTGCGCCAGGCCATGTCCTTGCCGTCGGACGTGCCCGTCGATGTCCATGCAGGCCTGCGCCGGCTCATGGCGCGCCTGGATGCGCCGCAGGCGGAGAGTCTGCCGGCGACGCGGCGCACGGGGTGGATCACGCGCGCCCTGGCGGCCGCCGTGGTCATGCAAGCCATTGGCATCGGCGCCCTGGGCATGCGACTGTGGAGCGAACCTTCTGCGCCGGGAAACTTCCGCACCTTGAGCGACCCCGTCGTCACCACCCAGGCCGGAGCCATCCACGTCGTGCCCGAAACCGGGATGACGCTCGCGGACTGGAATGCGCTGCTGCAACAGCAACACCTCCAGATCATTGCCGGCCCCAACGACGTGGGTGCCTATACGCTCGCGCCGACGAATGGCCGGCCCGCCGACGTGGCCAGCCTGCGCGCCACCAAGGGCATTCGCCTGGCCGAGCCTGCGCTAACGCCATGACCCTTCGCCTGCTGTCCGCCTTGCTGGTCACCCTCGCACTGAGTTCCTGCGCGAGCACGACGGCCGTTCGCGGCCAACAGAATGCGAACGCGTCACAAAGCATGCACATGGACAGCACGCGCGACATTATCCTTGCGGTGCGCAATCCGGTGGATCCGCCGTCGCTTCACGCAGGCTCCAACCTGCTCGGCTACTCGTCAGGTCAAGGATACGGTGCAGGCCAGCGCGCCGTTTCCCAGCTGGACGAACTCAAGCAGCACTACGGTCTGCGTGAAGTCACCGGATGGTCCATCAAGGCGCTCGATCTTTACTGCGTCGTGCTGGAGCCACCCGCCGGCGTGTCACGCGACGCGCTGCTCGCCAGCCTGGGCAACGACCCGCGCGTGGCATTGGCGCAGCCCCTGCAGGACTACGCCGTCTACAGCGACGCGCCACAGGCCGCCCATCGCTACAACGATCCGTATGCCGAGCTGCAGCGTGGATTCGTCGAGACCGATGCCGCGCAGGCCCATGGCATTAGCCAGGGCGACAGCGTCCGCGTCGCCGTCATCGACACGGGCGCCGATGTGACGCATCCGGATCTCAAGGGGCGTGTTGAAGCGGGGGCCAACGAAGTCGACGGCAATGCAGCACGTTTCGAGGCTGATCGCCACGGAACCGAAGTGGCCGGCGTCATTGCGGCGATCGGGGACAACCATCTTGGAATCGTCGGAATCGCGCCTCGCTCGCGGGTTTCGGTCTACAAGGCCTGCTGGTACGCGCCGGACGCACCAGGCATCGCACGCTGCAATTCATTCACGCTTGCCAAGGCCCTCGCCGCCGTACTGGATACGGATGCGCGAATCGTCAACCTGAGTCTGGGCGGCCCCTCCGATCCACTGCTCAAGCAACTGTTGCAGGCCCTGCTCAACCAGCGTCGCATCGTCATCGCGGCGCTGCCTCCCGATGGCTCGCTGGAAGGTTTTCCCAGTGGTGATCCGGGCGTCATCGTGGTGCGCACGTCCACGGCCACCCCGGCACCCGCGGGCGTCGTCAGCGCGCCGGGCAAGGACATCCTGACCACGCAGCCTGGCGGTGGCTACGACTTCACGTCGGGATCGTCGATGGCCGCTGCCCACGTGAGTGGCATTGCTGCCCTGCTGCTCGCCATTTCACCGCAGCTGGACGCGCGACATATCCGCGACTTGCTGCAGCAAGGCAGCAAACCGGTCAACGGAAACAACCAGGTCGACGCGGCCGGCTCGCTGTCCGTGTTGCGCGCCGCGAACATGGCCGGTCGCTAGGCGCCTCAATCCCACTTGTGCACGTACCCGACCTGCACGCCCTTGGGCAGGAAACTCACGATCCAGGGTGAATCGCGCCGGCTCGCCCAGATGCCCACACCCGCACCCAGTGCCGCGCCAACCAGCACGTCGCTCTGCCAGTGACCGTGCGTCTTCACGCGCGCCACGGCGTCATAGAGGGGAAGCAGGGTCAACAGGTAGACCGACGGATGGTCATGGCCGTACGTGACCATGAAGGGGGTCACCGCGGCCGTGATGGTGGCCACCTCGCCGCTGGGAAAACTCTGCGCGTGCCATCCCTGGAAGAACTTGTTCGGATCGGTGGTCTGCGAGGGACGCTCACGCTGGAAGGTCCATTTCAATAGCTGCGCGCTGGCGGCGGACACGGCCATCGCGTCAACTGATCGCCAGGCGGTGTTGCCAAACGTGTCGTCTTCGCCATACCAGACGGCGCTGGCGCCGATGCCAATGATGGTGCCGTACAACAGGATCTGCTGATTGCTGCGTTTCCAGATGCCGCTGTCGTCGTAATGCACCATGTGATCGATACCAAACGGTCCTCCGCCCGCCGCCGCCCAGCCAGGCAACAGCAGGCACAGGGCCGCGAATGCAACGTGCATGGTTCGCATCGCAGTCATCCCGGGAATGCGCGGGTGCATTCCAACAGCAGCGACGCTACGCCCGGCAACTTATAAGCGACTTATCGCCGGATTAGGCTTCTTGAAAGGTGGCGCGGCGTAATGCAAAAGCGTCTCGATTGCAGCACCGATTGACACCGGTGTTCCATCAAACGTATATGCACTCTCCGCCAACCGGCTTCAGGGTCGGTACCAAACCCCATCACCTTCTGCTGCATGAGCGCGACTTCGTCACGGCACGCATCGACACGAAGCTCCGCTCCTGCCGGTCTGCACCGCTCAGGAACCGACATCCATGGACGCCTCGGAACACATCGACCATTACATTGGAAACATGGACGACTGGCGCGGCAAAACGCTTGCCGCCGTGCGCAAGGCCATGCTCGCCGCCGACAAGGCGATCATCGAAGAATGGAAATGGAGGGGAAGTCCGGCATGGTCGCGTGACGGCATGATCGCCGTGGCGAATGCACACAAGGACAAGGTGAAGGTCACCTTTTCACACGGGGCAAAACTCCCCGACCCCGACAAGCTATTCAACAACGGACTGGGCGGCAGCACCTGGCGCGCGATCGACATACATGAAGACGACAAGCTCGATGCTGCGGCGCTCAAGCGTCTCGTCAAGGCAGCCATCGCATTCAATCTGGCGAATCTGAAGAAAAATGCCCGGCTCCGGGCGCCGACGAAGACCACTCGAAAGCCGACCCCCTGACGCCTTCCGCCGCTGCAACGCACCTGGAGTAGGATGCGTCATTGGCCAGCCGCATGTGGTTTCACGCGCCAGGCCGCAGGGGTACCCCGGGCAGATCGCCGCCGTGACCTTTTGCTGGGGTCGCATTGCGGCGCGCGTCCTGCCCGGACTTACCCGATGCATTCATCGTGTCACGGGGGAACTTCATGAAAGTGCGTTTTGCGTTGGTGATGTCGCTTGCTTTGATCGCCCTTCCCGCCTGGAGCGCCGATGCGCCCCCCAGCGATGCATCCATCCACAAGCTGATGGAAGTCACGCAGGCGCAGAAGATGTCGGAAAACATCATGGCCCAGATGCGCGAGGTCATGTTGCGCTCGGCCAAGCAGGCGCTAGGCAACGGGAATGGTGATCTGGATCCCAAGGAGCAAGAGATCGTCACCCGCTCGGTCACGCAACTGACCGACCTGCTGACGAAGCAGGTCGCCTGGAAGGAGCTTGAGCCGTCGCTGACCGACATCTACAAGAAAACCTTTACCCAGAAGGAAGTCGACGACCTGACGGCCTTCTATCTGACGCCTTCCGGCAAAGCCGTGATCGAGAAAATGCCGCTGGTGGTCCAGCAATCCATGGCCATGGGCGAATCCAAGGTCAAGGGCATCGTGCCGCAACTGCAACAGATCAACGAAAACATGGTGAAAGAACTCACCGCCTATCGAAAGTCCAAGGACGCCAGCAAGCAGGGATGAGCTCGATTGCACATGGACGCTCCATCACCTCCTGCTGAGGCCCCACGCCCAGGGTTCGTCATCGTTGCGCTCAAGGCATGCCTTGGGCTCCTGGTCGCACCCCTGGCTCCCGGCTTTGTCGTGATGGTCGCTTCCGTTTTCTCGGGAGCACCCGATGCCTTCGGCTTCGTCGTCACGATCGTCATCACTTACCCGGTGGCAGTGATCGTGGGCCTGCCCACGCACGCCCTGCTCAAGTGGATTCATCGGGTGAAGTGGTGGCATTACACGATCGCCGGATGCCTCGGCGGCATGCTGGCGTGGATCGGATTCGCCCGGAGCATCCTGCGTGACAACCTGATCTTCGCCGGCATCCTGGGGGTCATGGGAGGCCTGACGGCCATGACCTTCTGGGTGCTGGCACGGCCGGATCTTGACCGCAGGTGAAGACTCGCCCGTCCACGGACATGATGCATCCGGGCATGCCCGGAACGCGCATGCTGAAAGTCGATCACGCCGGCGAGTTTGGCGCTATCTGCATCTATACCGGTCAGATCGGGGTGGCGCGTGTTCGTGCACCTCACCTGGTCAGTGAACTGACTGAGTTCCGTGAACACGAGCGCAGGCATCGTGCGATCTTCGCCGCTGAACTGCAGCGCCGCGGCCAGCGCCGATGCCGAAGCTACGCACTGTGCGGCATCGGGGGATGGGTTCTTGGGGTCGTGACGGGTCTGCTCGGACCATCCGCCATTGCCGCCACCACGGCTGCGGTTGAAAGCGTGGTCTTGCGCCATCTTGAAGAGCAGCAACGTCATCTGTTGGGCGTGGATGATGACGCCTTAAGGGCTATATCATCCATCGTCGAAGAGGAACGCCTGCATCACGACCAGGCGCTGACGCAGGTGGCCAAGCAAAGCGCATGGTTTCGAATGATTTACCCCGTCGTTGCCGCCTCAACGGAATGTGTCATCTGGCTGGGCATGCGACGCTGACCTCCCGGTAGCCATACGCCCCGGACTGAAGTCGCCACCGACCTGATCCTTGCATTCCTTCGCGTATGTTCGACGTGCACTGCCTCCAAAGCCCCCGTGCTATCGTCCCGCAGCCCATCCGGTCTCAAGGAGGTTGCTGTGTTCACGAAACCACAGGCTGCCCTGGCCATCTTTCTTTGCGCGGCGTGCGCCACGCTGGCACCACGCACAACACTTGCCGAAAACCCACGCCAGGATGCCGCCGCGGCCTTCGAGAAGCCCGCGCGCGATGGTTCGCACGACTTCGACTTCCTGATTGGCGACTGGAAGGCGCATGTTCGCCGCTTGCCGGACCGACTGAATCATTCGACGGTGTGGAACGAGTACGACGGCATTTCCAATCATCACAAGCTGATCGATACCAACGCCAATTTCGAGCAGTTCGATGTCACCAGTCCCGACAAGAAACTGCACATCAGGGCGCAGACCTTGCGCATGTACAACCCTGACACGCATCAGTGGAGCATCTACGGCCTGGATCTGGACAAGGGCGAACTGCAGGCGCCGGTCGTGGGCCAGTTCCACGGCGACCGGGGCGAGTTCTACAACCAGCAAACCTGGAACGGGCGCATCGTGCTGGTGCGCTGGATGTGGCACAACATCTCGCCCACGTCGGCGCGCATGGAGCAGTCGTTCTCGCCGGATGGCGGAAAAAGCTGGGAGGTGAACTGGATCTGCGAGTTGTCGCGCTAAACCGGCCATGCCCTGGAACTAAGGAAGCTCGCCGAACCGTTCGCGATAGACAGCCGCCACCCAGTCGATAAAAACGCGCACGCGCGGTGCCAGCTGGCGATGCTGCGGATACATCGCCGATACCGGGACGCCGGGGCTATCCCACGTCGCGAGCACTTCAACCAGTTCCCCTCGCACTAGTTCGTCTTCGACGTGATATCGCGGCAGCTGGATCAAACCCGCGCCACTGCGCGCCGCGCTGACGTAGTTTTCCGCGTCATTGACCGTCAGCCACTGGGCGAGGCGCCAGGTCTTCACTTCGCCATCGACGACTAACTCGAAGGGATAGCCCGCGTCGCTGTCGGAGGCGAAGAAACCCACCGCCACGTGGGACCCCAGATCCGCCGGCGTGGCTGGCTGGCCCATGCGAGCAAGGTAATCCGGACTGGCACAGATGACTTCAGGCATGACTGCAAGGCGTCGCGCGACCAGGCTGGAGTCCCGCGGTTCTCCGGCGCGAATGACGCAATCGACGCCTTCGCGCACCGGGTCCACCAGGCGATCGCCCGCGGAAAGCTTCAGGGTGATGCGCGGGTAGCGCGCATGGAACTCGCCGATGCGCGGCATGACTATGCGCGAACCATGCGTGCCATGTACGTCGACGCGCAGCGTACCGGCGGGATCATCGAGACTTTGCCGCAGGGACGCTTCGGCTTCGTCCAGTTCGGACAACAGGTACTGGCAGCGGAGATAGAAAGCCTCGCCATCCAGCGTGGGGCGGACGCTGCGCGTGGTGCGCTCCAGCAGCCGCGTGCCAAGCCTCGCCTCCAGCTCTTTGATGGCCAGGGTCGCGGTGGCGCGCGGCATGTCCAGGGACATGGCGGCCCGGGTGAAGCTTCCCTGCTCCACGATCCGGACGAAAAGCTGCAAGGCGTCGAAGCGGTCCATACGCAATTGTTCGCCCATTCTGAATAGTCTTGTCCGATTTAGCGCGTTTATTCAAAAGATCGCAACAAGCACGATAGACACCTTCTCCCCGCTGAAGGATTTGCCATGAACACTGCTTCACGCACCGCCATCGTGACTGGCGGCTCCCGCGGTATCGGCCGCGCCATCGCCCTGCGCCTGGCGGCCGACGGCTTCGTTGTGGTCATTCACTACGCCGGGCACGCCGAAGCGGCCGACGAAAGTCTCGCGCTGATCCGCGCCGCCGGCGGCACGGCCACGGCCGTACAAGGCGACGTCGGTAACGCGGATGATGTTGCGCGACTGTTCGACGCAGTGATGCGTACGCACGGACGCATCGACGTCGTCGTCAACAGCGCAGGCATCATGCCCATGGCGACGATCGATCCCGATCATGTGGATGCACTTGACCAGGTGATCGCCACCAACCTCAGGGGCGCATTCCTGGTGCTGGGTCATGCGGCCCGTTCGGTTTCGGACGGCGGAAGGATCATTGCACTGTCGACAAGCGTGATCGCCAAATCCCTTCCGTCGTACGGACCTTATATCGCCAGCAAGGCCGGCGTGGAAGGCATGGTCAAGGTGCTCGCCAACGAGTTGCGCGGACGCAACATCACCGTCAACGCGATTGCGCCCGGCCCCGTCGCCACTGAACTCTTCCTCAAAGGCAAGAGCGAAGACCTCATTGCCCGCATCGCCGAACAGGCGCCGCTGGAGCGATTGGGCACACCGGAAGACATCGCCGCTGCCGTGTCTTTTCTCGCAGGGGCCGATGGTGCATGGGTCAACGCGCAGGTGCTTCGCGTCAATGGTGGATTCGCCTGATCAACATCATGCGACGACATGTCCGCGTCTCGACGCTTTCCGTTCACTTCGCACTGACCATGCATCGCGCACGTTAGGCACTTCCCCAGAAGCAACATGGAACTCACCATGAAAGCCATACGATTCGTCGGTGTCGGCAAGCCTGCCGAAGTTGTGGATCTCCCGAAACCCACACCCGGTCCAGGCGAAGTGCTGATCAAGATTGGCGGCGCAGGCGTCTGTCACTCCGACCTGCATGTCATGGATGAAGAGCTTGGCTTGAAGGGTCCCTTCACCCTGGGTCATGAGAATGCAGGCTGGATCGCCGGACTTGGCGATGGCATAACGGGATGGAAGGAAGGCGATCCCGTGGCTGTCTACGGCCCCTGGGGCTGCGGACGCTGCCACACCTGCCAGACATCCGCGGAGAACTACTGCGAGAACCACGCGTCGCTACCCACCATGGGTGGTGGCCTGGGTTCGGACGGTGGCATGGCAGAGTTCATGCTGGTGCCTTCGTCGCGACTGCTGGTGCCACTGGGCAAGCTCGATCCCGCGATTGCCGCGCCGTTGAGCGATGCCGCACTGACGCCCTATCACGCCATCAAACAAGCCCTGCCGATACTCACGCCTGACACCCACGTCGTGGTGATCGGCATCGGCGGACTGGGGCACATGGCGGTGCAAATCCTGCAGGCCCTGAGCTCAGCCACGATCATCGCCGGGGACATCGACGACGGGAAACTCGAACACGCGCGCGAACTGGGGGTGAAGCACACCGTCAACACGCGAAACGGCGAAGAGGCCGCTGAAGCGATTCGCAAGCTCACCGGCGCGCGCGGCGCCGTGCTGGCGCTGGATTTCGTCGGCGCCCAGCCAACTGTCGACCTGTGTACGAAAATTGTCGGTCGCCATAGCCGGATCACGGTGATCGGCCTGGGCGGCGGCACCCTGCACTACGCCGCCAACAACCCGCCGTATGGCACATCCGTGATGGTGCCTTACTGGGGGTCGCGCACGGAGCTGATGGAAGTGATTGCCCTTGCATCGAGCGGCCGCATTCATCCGCTGGTGGAGAAATTCCCGCTGGAGAAGGCACCGGAGGTTTATCAGCGACTCCGCGATGGCAAAATCAAGGGGCGCGCCGTACTGATTCCCTGATCAGGCGCCCGGGTGTCGGCACGCTCAGGGCGTGCCGATCGCCTCTTCGGCACCGGGCGTGTAACGCGGCAGGCGAATCTCGATGGAGGTTCCAACGCCGACGCTCGACTGGATGTTCACCGCCCCCTGTGACTGCGCCGCGAAACTCTGCACGATCGACAAACCAAGCCCCGTGCCCTGGCCCAGCGGCTTAGTGGTAAAGAAGGGATCGAACACGCGCTCCATGATTTCGCGCGTCATGCCAACGCCCGTGTCGGACACCGCCACGCCGACCCAGTCATGCGGCACGTGCGAGCTGACGCCACGCCGCGTGCTGATCGTCAGGCGCCCGCCGTCCGGCATCGCATCGCGTCCATTGATGCACAGGTTGAGCAGCGCCGTTTCCAGTTGATTGGCATCGCAGACGGTTAGCAGCTCGCCTTCGGTCGGCTCGAACTGAAGCCTCACGCGCATTCCGACGGTCCGTTCGATCATGTCGACCATCGAGGCGACCAGCTTGTTCAGGTCGACACACGTGGCCATCAGCGGTTGCCGTCGTGCATACGCCAGCAGCCGCTTGGTCAGCTGGGCGCCACGCTCGACGGATCGGATCGCATGATCGATATGCGTGCCCGCGGCCTCACCGTCACCACGTTTCAGCCGTGCCCGCGCGATTTCAAGGCTGCCCATCACCGCCTGCATGATGTTGTTGAAATCGTGCGCCACGCCGCCCGTCAGCTGACCCAGCGCCTCCAGTTTCTGCGCCTCGAACAGCTGCTGCCGCGTCGACTCAAGCTCTTCTTCAGCGGCGCGCTGCTCGCTGACGTCCCGGATTATCTGCGCATAGCCGCGTAGTACGCCATCCGAGTCGCGCAGCGGACGGATCAGGATGTGCGCAAGGAAACTGCTGCCATCCTTGCGACGATGCCAGTAATCGGCCTCGTAGGTGCCGACGGAGACCGCGCGATCGTAGGCGGCATCCATCGCCTCTTCGTTGGCGCGCTCCTCCAGTGCGAGCAGCGAATGCACGGGGCGGCCCATGACGTCCTGGCGATCGTAACCGGTGATGTGCCGCGCGCCGCTATTCCAGTGCTGGATCAGTCGTTGCTCGTCCAGCATGCAGATCGCGTAGTCCGGCACGCCCTCCACCAGCAGGCGAAAGCGTCGCTCGCTTTCCTCAAGGCGGTTGAGCGCTTCCCAACGCGCCGTGATATCGCGCGTGACTTTCGCAAAGCCGATCAGGCTCCCGTCCACGTCGCGAATCGCATCGATGACTACCAGGGCACGGAACCGGCTGCCGTCCTTGCGCAGGCGCCAGGCTTCGCCATGGAAGCGGCCTTCGCGCGCTGCAGTTCCCAGGGCCTCTTGCGGTTTGCCCTGCTCCCGATCCTCTGGCGTGTAGAACATCGAGAAGTGCCGACCCAGCACTTCTTCGGCGGAGTAACCCTTGATCTGCTGGGCACCCAGGTTCCAGCTGGCGATGTGGCCGCCGGGGTCCAGCATGTAGATGGCGTAGTCGACAACGGACTGGACCAGCAGCCGAAACCGGTCCGCATCGGACCCAAGCACCGGTGAAGCCGCAAGCAAGCCTGAGGACATGGAGTTCGCCGCTGGATTTTTAATGGATGGACGTACGCGACGTTGCGCCGGTCAGGCGTGGTGCCGTGAACACGCTTGCGACACCGCTTCGATCAGGTCTTTGCGGGTGTAGGGCTTGGCGAGGAATCGCATGTCCGCATCGAGCCGGGTATGCGCCCAGCCCAGGTCACCGGAAACCACGATCATGGAGGCCTGGCTGCCCTGTGCTTTCAGGTCACGCGCCAGTTCGATGCCATTCACGCCTTCGCGCAGGTTCACGTCAGTAAACACGACGTCGATCTCCGGATGTTGCCGGGCGAACGCCAGGGCTTCACTTGCCTGCGATGCCTGCAGTACCTCGTAGCCCTCGTCTTCAAGCAGCATGCTGGTGACAGCCATGATGTCGGCGTCGTCTTCCACGACCATGATCAGGTTCACTACGGTTCCCTCGGTTGACGTGCGCGGATTTCAAAGCAACTGAAGTATTCCCAACGTGAGGGAATCCGCAAGTCCGCACGGTCATGTGAACGGTTTCCGAAATATCGTGCATTTATTGATCACGGATTATCCATGGCCGTGTAGTTCTTACGCTGCCCTGCACATTTTTCCCTCGCCAGCACACTCAAGCGTGTCGCCAATGGCTTCGTAGCGCCATTTCGGGCGCTGGCACGGCTATTGCCTCGTTATGGATGAGCCACTTCGGTGGTTCACCCCACTCATCCCCATGGAGAACGAGACGATGGCAGTAAACGACAACACTGGCGTAACTCCGGCACCTCGTGGTTTCGCACGCATGGACAGCCAGCGACAGAAGGAGGTGTCCTCATTGGGTGGCCGTACGGCCCATGCACGCGGCAATGCCCACGAATTCACGGCCGAGGAGGCACGCCTCGCCGGCCACAAGGGCGGACAGGTAGTGAGCGCGAACCGGGAACACATGGCGGCGATCGGCCGGATTGGCGGCCGCCGTGAGCGCAAGCCCAACAAGGCGGTCGAATCGCTCGACTGATCTGAATCAGGGATGTCACGTCTGCCGCAGGGACGCGGCAACACCCCGGCAAAAAGCGAGCGCCTGAGGGCGCTCGCTGGGTGGGGGAACCGGATCGGTTACCGGAGCCGGCGGCGGCTCTGGGTCGCCAAGCGGTGGCCGGTGCGGTTGAGGAACGGGAGGCTCTTCCGGACGGGGATCGGGGGGTTCGGAAGGTGCCGGCGGCTTGACCGGGTCCGGCACAGGGGCCGGCACCTCACCGGGCGCACCCGCCGCCACTATCGAATCAATGGGGCGCGGATACACGTTCAGCTACCTTCATCTTCAGTGAACGGGCGTCGGTCTTTTCAAGATCGGCGAGCGCGACAATGCCGCAGAGCAATTGCTCGCCATCAGTGATGGGCACGCGACGAATGCGCTGGCTCGCCATGAGGTGGGCAACGTCTTCAAGCGATGCGTCTTCTCCCAGGCACAGGGCCGGCGCCGTCATGTATTTGCCCACGGGGCCAAGCGTGGCGCTCTCGCCCTGGGCAACGCAGCGCAGGACGATGTCGCGATCAGTAATCACGCCCACGACATGATGCGCCGCATCAATCACCGGAATCTCGCCCACGTCCTCTTCCGCCATCAGGCGCGCCGCGTGTTCGAGCGTATCGTCGGCGCCACAGCAACGTGGATGCGCCGTCATGATGTCCCTTGCGTGCATGCTTGCTCCTCCCGGGGCCGCGACGTTGCGCGGCCCCTGCCGTCAATGGTCAGTGTTGGTGCTTGTTGCCCTGGTCCTGGCGCTGCGGATTCTGCGGCTGATGGCTGGCCTCGCGCTTCGGGCTCTGCTGATCCTGGTGCTTGCCTTCCTTCCCGGTGGCTTCGCGGGCATGCTGTTTCTGATCTTCCGGTATGCCGTGGCCAGGTTTGTTCTGCTGAGTCATGGGGAATGTCTCCAGAGGCTCGGCGCCCAATGGGGGAAAGGTGCATCTGCACGGCGTCGCGCCGAATGGCGCCGCACGCAAACAGCATCGCGGTGATCGCTTCAACGAAACGCGTGGCACGCATCAACGACCTCATACACAGGATCGTTTGCGTTTAGCCGGCGGTTATCTGCGTCTCGCGAAAACGCGACATATCGCGCGCTTCACGAGGCGTGGCGCATGCTTCTGACTCGTCAACTGCGTGGGGACGGCGATGAAAGTCAGACACGTCTACAGCGCCCCCGACATGGGCCTCGTCAAGCGCGCGATGGGCGCGGCACGCAAGGAAGGCATCGAAAGCCGCTGCATTTCGCTGATCGCCAGGCACGACATCGAGCTGGAGTCGATTCCTGACCAGCGGCGAGTGGTGACGAATGATTTTTATCCGGCTGCCGCGCGAGGCGTTGTCGGCGGCGGCGCCTCAGGTTTGCTGGTGGGCCTGGTCGCCATCGTCATTCCGCCCCTGGGCCTGACGCTCGCCGGCGTCGGGGCGATGACGCTCATCGGTGCCACGATGGGGGCGTGGGCCAGCGCGCTGGCCGGCGCGTCCCTGCCCGACCCCGTGCGGCGCAAATTCGAGCACGAGATTGAACAGGGCAGCATTCTGGTTGTCCTCGACGGCAAACGCGAAGTCATGCCACACGTGGATCTGGTCATGCATGACCTGGGACTGGTGCGCCTGCCTTTCGAGCAACCGACCATGCTCACTTGAGCAACGATTCAGTCCTTGGGTGCCTTGGCGGGAATGAAGGGCGACACTGGATCGCTCGCGGGAAACGTCTCTTCGAGCGAATGATCCTGGTTCTCGCTCTCGGCGCGCTTGCGTGCCGCACGCTCAGCTTCACTTTCCTTCTTTCTGTCTTCGCGGTCGGACGGATGATCGAGGTCTTTGCGATCGTGCTTAGCCATGTGAAGGCTCCTTACGCTTTTGACCGACCTTGCGCCCCGGCAGATGAACCGCAAGTGCAGTCCCCGCTTCATCCGCCCTGAGATTTCAGCGCGTGAATTCAGCATGTTGCTGGCGTTCATTCTTGCGCCTCGCTGTAGACAAGTCGTGCACTTTTGCGCGCGCAGTATTGCTTGAGTGCGGTCGACAAGGATGTTTGCAAACGCTCTTTCGCCGGATGTCACCGCATGCACCACTCGCCTCTGTACGAGAACAGCATGCCCCTCTCCGCTCCCACCATCCTGCTCGTCGATGACGATGCGTCCTATCGCAATGCTGCCGCGGCGCACGCGACGCTCAAGGGCTGCAAGGTCATTCCTGCAGCGACTTATGCCGAGGCACAAGCGGCCGCCAGCGCGCATGAATACGACCTGGCCCTGGTCGACCTGGACCTGCCTGATGGCAACGGCCTGGATCTGCTGAACGACATCGCGCTGGCGCGTGCCGGCCAGGCCGTCGTAGTCACCGCATTTCCGACCATGGATACCGCCGTGCGCGCCGTCAAATCCGCGGCCATCGATTACCTGATCAAGCCGATCCGCGGCGCGCAGCTCAATGAGCTTTTCGACCGGGCCATCGCCAGTGCGGCGCAGCGCCAGGGCGAGCCGGAACCGGACAAGGTGGGCGCGCTTATTGGCAAGAGTGGCGCGATGCGCCACGTCTTTGCGGCCATCACCCGCGTTGCTTCGACCGATGCCACCGTGCTCATCTCAGGCGAGAGCGGCACGGGCAAGGAACTGGCCGCCCGCGCGCTGCACGAGCTGAGTGGACGCAAGGGTGATTTCGTGGCGGTGAATTGCGGCGCCGTGGCCCATGAGCTACTTCCCAGCGAATTATTTGGCCACGCCCGGGGAAGTTTTACCGGCGCCATCAGGGAGCACGCCGGCTTCTTCGAGCAGGCGCAGGGTGGCACCCTGTTCCTGGACGAGTTCACCGAAATGCCCCTGGCCCTGCAGACGCATCTGCTACGCGTTCTCGAGGAACGAAAAATCACGCGCGTCGGCGCCGACAAAAGTCGCAGCATCGATGTCCGTGTCATCGCGGCATGCAATCGCGATCCCTTCAGCGCGGTGCAGGAGGGGATGCTGCGCTCGGACCTCTACTACCGCCTCATGGATTTCCCCATCCACATGCCACCGTTGCGCGAGCGCGTGGGCGACATTGCCTTGCTGGCCGCCCATTTCCTGCGACAACTCAATCAGCGCTACGCGGCGCACCTGCAATTCGCTCCGGGTACCCTGGAAAGCCTTGAGCGTTACGCCTGGCCCGGCAACGTGCGCGAATTGCGGCATCGCATCCAGCGTGCCTTCGTCCTCGCCGAAGACGTCGTTGACTTGTCTTTGCTGCCACCACCACCGGGTTCACCCGGCCGTGACAGTGGCGCACTCAACATGGAAGTGGGGATGACGCTCGAACAGGTCGAGCGTCGGATGCTGATGACCACGCTGGCGCACTACGGCTACGACAAAGTCCGCGCCGCCCAAGTACTTGGCATCAGCACGAAGACGATCTACAACAAGCTGGCCCGCTACGCGGCCAGCGACGAGGCGACAAGACGTACATGACATCGACGCCAAGGTTGAGCGATGCCCTGCTTGGGACATGGATGGCCAAAGTGAGCGGGGGGCCGTGTCCGCACCGTGCCGTCCAGGAGTTGCTGGATGTGATGCGCGAGCATGTGGGGGCCCGGCTTTGCCTCATCGTGAAAGTCGATCCGCAGCACGGCGAAGGCGGCATCCACTGGCGAAGCCCGGCCGCACATGGCGTCACCGACTCGGCACTCACCGGACTCGATGGCACCCTGACCGAACGGGCGCTGATCGCGGGCGGTCCGGCGACGTGGTTTCGAGGTCAAATACCCTCGGATCCCTGGCCAGACAGCGAGGGTTTGCAGCGCGGCGTCGTGCTTCCGCTGGTGCGGGGCGATAACGTATTTGGCTCGCTGGGCATCTATTTCAGCGACGATACGGTGATTGATCGCGAACTCCTGGACGGGCTGGATCGCTTCACCACGCTGATGTGGCCACTGCTGCGATGGGACAGCATGGACGGGCATACCCAGACCCACGAAAGCGCCGGATTCGTTGCCCAAGATCCTCAGTGGGCCCATCAGGTCAACAATGTGCTTGGCTCCATCGTTTTGCACGCGGACCTGGCGCTCACGCTGCACAAGAAGCAGCCTGGCGATCGCGTGAGCCAGTTGCTGGAGGAGATCTGCGCGGAGACGATTCGTTGCGCGCAAGTCGTCCAGCAGTACGGAAGCCACTGACTAAGCCGGGTTTCATGCGATGGGCGGCAGCCCTTGCCGCACGTCGTCCCAGCCTTCCCAGGGATGGCTGCGCTGGCGCGCCAGGCGACGCATCGACTTGGACATATCGAATGCCGACGCCGCCCCTGCGCGGCCCAGTTCGTCCCAACGCAAAGGCATGGCAACGGGCGCACCTTCGCGGGCGCGCAGGGAATAGGAAGCAACGCTGGTCGCGCCACGGCTGTTGCGCAGGTAGTCGATGAAGATCATGCCGGCGCGCTCGCGCTTACTGGCCACCGCAACGAAGCGATCGGGCCACTGCGCTGCCAGAGATCGCGCGATCCCCTGGGCAAAGGGTTTGACCGCGTCCCATGGACAAGGAGGGCACAGGGGCGCCACCACGTGGACACCCTTACCGCCCGTCAGGCGTACAAACGACATCAACCCCATCCCGGCCAGCACTTTGCGCACGGCACGCGCCCCCGCCACGACATCGGTCCAGGTGACATTGGGGCCGGGATCGAGATCGAACACCACGAAGGTGGCGTGCCCGGGGTCGCGGGCAAGCGCTCCCCATGGATGAAACTCAAGGCTGCCGAACTGGACGAGTTCAAGCACGGCATCCGGCGAGTCGGGACACAGGTACTCATCGCGGGCGCCACTGACCTCCTCCATGGGCACGGTGGCCACGCGCTTCAGGCCAGCAATCTCGTGCTTCTGGAAGAAACAGGCCGAACCGCGTCCCTCGGGGCAACGCAGGACCGATGTCGGGCGACCCGTCACGCCCGGGAGGAAGGCGTCCATGACCGCGGCGTAGTAATCGGCCACCTGCTGCTTGGTGATGCCCTTCTCCGGATAGATCACTCGCTCCGGATGCGTGATGCGGACCTTCGCGTCCTCGGTACGTGCCATGAATGCTTCCCTCAAGCTCGCGCCACGTTAGGCGCTTGCACGTGACCTTGCGGTCGAGACATACATGGTGGTCACGCGCGCTTTACCCCGGTGCCGGTTTGCTAGACATCCCCGGTCGGAAGAGATGTCCTCATGCCACGCCCCCTATGGAACGGCTCGCTTTCATTCGGACTGCTGAATGTGCCCGTCTCACTGATGCCAGGCGAGCGCAAAGTCGACCTCCATTTCCGCATGCTCGACAGCCGCAACAAGGCGCCGGTGCGCTATGAGCGCGTCAATGCCGAAACCGGCGAAGAGGTGCCGTGGAAGGATGTCGTTCGCGCTTATGAATACAAAAAAGGCAGCTATGTCGTACTCGAACCGGAAGACATTCAGGCCGCGCGCTCCGACAGCAAGGAAACCGTAGAGATCGAAGCGTTCGTCGATGCGGCTTCGCTATCGCCGGAGTTCTACGAGAAACCGTACGTTCTGGTGCCCAACAAAAAAGCCGAGAAAGGCTATGTGCTGCTTCGTGAAACGCTGAAAAAGACCCACCGCGTGGGCATTGCCCGGGTCGTCGTCCGTTCGCGCGAATACCTCGCCGCCGTCGTGCCCAAGGAACACGCCTTGCTGCTTCTGCTTCTGCGCTATCCGCAGGAGGTCGTGGATGCCGAAGAGTACGCGCTGCCCGACGCCGCTCCGGCCAAGTACAGGATCTCCGCCAAGGAAATGGAGATGGCCAGGCAGTTGCTCGAATCGATGACCACGACATGGAACCCCTCCGACTACCAGGATGAGTTCCGCGACCGGCTTCGCAAAACTATCGAAAAGCGCATCAAGTCCAAGGGAGCCGTGACGCCGCCTCCAGAGATTGCGGAAGGCGATGACGAAGGCGCTGCGACCAATGTCGTCGACTTCATGAAACTTCTGCAGAAAAGCCTCTCCGAGAACCGTCGTACACCCGCCGAGCGAAAGTCGCCGGCCAAGAAAGCAAACGCCAAGAAGGCGGCCGCCAGGAAGACGGCCGCGAAGCGGACTGCCACCGGCAAAGCGACGCGCAAGCGCGCCCGACGCTAAAGGAAGACTGGGCGGGACGCCCTGCAGCGTCCCGCCCAGGTGCGCCGATCCGGTTGTTTCGAACTCAGAACCGGAAGCGCACAAACAGTGACGGCCCATCGACCCGCATGTTCAGGTCATCGTAGTAGTCGTGATGGCGTTGATTGAGCTTGATCTTCTGGTAGCCGTATTCGGCACCAAGGCCGACGTTCTGCCACGGGAACCATTCGAGGCCAAGCGCGGCGTTGTAGATGTGGCCGTTGAGATTGCCACCATTCTTCTTGATGCCCGACGCGTCGATGTAGATGCGGAACTGATCGCTGACGGCGTAGCGCCAACCCAGTTGAAGCATGGGGGCCCAGGCACTGTCATCGCTGCTGCTTGATGCCTGCCCGCTGATGCCGCCCACGCTGGCTTCACCGCTGAGGCCGGTACGAAGACGGTAGTAAGCCGCACCAAGTCCAACGCCGAACACACTTTGCCCCGAGCCGAACCACCATCGATACGCCGCGCTGCCAAAGCCGAAATCCAGCTTGCCTTTGACGCGCGCCGAGGCCAGGTAGTCATTGCCACCAAACCGGATGTCCTTCGTGAGTGTCTTGGTTTCGGAGCGGTTGATGTTGTAGTAATCGAATGAAAAGCCCTGGTGATCGCCGAGCAACCAGTCAAGGCGCGCACGAGGACTGAACTTGTGATCCGGAAAGCCAAGATCGTCTTCAAGGCCGAAGCGGCCGTAAACCAGACCACCGTTATCCCCTGCCCCGATCTTCGTATCGGTGTTGGCCCAGTAGCCGCCGAGCCAGATGCTCACGCGATCCAACGCTGGGGATTGATCGGCAAACGCCGAACTGCTCGCCGCCAGCATCGCCCATGTCAGCGCCGCGCACGAGGCATGACGGAGTTTGCTCGAGTTCCCTTGATTCATGCGTGTTTTCTCCCGTGAAAGTTCCCGCACCTTAGGAATTCAAAAGTGCACATCGGGTTGTCGGGGTGTGAACAGCACGGCAAGGTTCGCGCAAGCATTCATCGACGTGCATGCCGATTCACGCATGCACGTCGCAGGGAGGCGATCAGGCAGGTAACTTGCGAAACGCGATGGCAAAGCGATTCCATGCATTGATAGTGGCGATCAGCAGCGTCAGATCCGTGATTTCAGCCGGCGAAAATTGCGGTTTCGCGAGATCCCATACGTCGTCGGGCACGTGTGTCTGACAGATCAGCGTGACCGCTTCCGTCCACGCCAGCGCCGCACGCTCCCGTTCGCTGAAGAACGGCGTTTCGCGCCAAACGCTCAACGTCGCCAGCCGTCGCTCGTCTTCGCCGGCCTTGCGCGCATCGCGGGAATGCAAGTCAACGCAGTACGCGCAACCATTGATCTGCGATGCGCGCAGTCGAACCAGTTCGACCAGCGGTGGCTCGAGCCCGCTTTGGGCGATGCGCTGTTCGAGGGCCATCATCGCCCTCATTGCATCGGGACTTGCCTTGTAAAAATCAATCCGGGTGTTCATCACGGCTCTCCTCAGTTTCGGTAGTCATGCATCGCGGTGCGGGCGAAGCTATCTCAAAGCTGGCTCATGCCACCGTCGACGACGATCTCGGTCCCGACGATGAAAGCTGACTCAGGCGAGGACAGATGCAGCACGGTCGACGCCACTTCTTCCGGTTTGCCGAATCGGCCGAGCGGAACCTGCGCCTGAATCTGGGCGGCCGTCGCGTCCAGTTGCGCCTTGTCCAGGCCCAGCTTGCCGTAAAGCGGCGTCGCCACCGGCCCCGGGCTCACGACGTTCATGCGGATACCTTGCGGCAACAACTCAGCCGACAGCGTTTTGGCCAGCGAGATCACCGCCGCCTTGCTCGCGGCGTACACCGATGACGCCGGCATCCCGATGCGCGCATTGATCGACCCGTTGATAACCAGCGAAGCACCACGATTGAGCAAGGGAAGCAAGGCCTGTGTCTGAAAGAAGACGCCTTTGGCGTTGACGTCGAAGGTCTGGTCCCACAAGTCCTCTGTCACCTCCGCGAGGTTTGCAAACTTTGCCATGCCTGCGTTGAAGAACACGGCATCGAGGCGCACGCCATCGCCGGCCAGGTCACGCGCAAGCTCCGCCGCACCATCACGGGACGATGCGTCATTGCGGATACCCCGTGCGGACGGACCAAGTGCCGTGACGGCCGACGCCAGGGTCGATGCGTCGCGGCCGGTGATGTAAACCTTTGCGCCTTCGTCGATAAACGCCTGGGCGGATGCGAGGCCAATGCCGCTGTTGCCGCCGGTGACCAGGACCGTCTTGCCTTCGAAACGTTTCATGTCGCAATCCTTCAAAAGTTGGGGGAAGTTGAGTGAAAGATTGCGCCCGGCCATGCCGGATGCCGTACCATCGCGACGACGAAGACGTTCGAAGGTGTCGAACATGTTGTCCGAGGACGAACTGGCTTTGCTGGAAGCGATCCGCGACAGCGGCAGCCTTTCGCGTGCCGCTGCGCGCCTGGGCAAGGCACCATCCACCGTTTCGCACGCCGCCCGGCAGCTGGAAGCGCGATTCGATGCGCTGCTATTCGATCGGCGCCGCTACCGACTGCAGCTCACGCCTGCCGGCCAACTGCTGGCCCAGGAGGCCGCCCGGTTGAGCCTGGATGTCTCACGCCTGACCCAGCGCGTGAAACAGGTCGCCAGCGGCTGGGAAGACCGCCTGTGGGTGGTGACCGACGAGCTCCTGGAGTTCGAACTGCTGATTCCGGTCATCCAGGCGTTCGATGCCCTGAGATCCGGCGTCAGCCTGCGAATAACCCATGAAGTGCTGGGCGGCACCTGGGAGTCCTTGCGCGACGGACGTGCGGACCTGGTGGTGGGTGCGACCAACGAGCCACCGTCCATGCCACACCTGAAGTGGTTCGAGCTGGGCGTGATCGACTGGGTTTTCGCCGTGTCACCCCGGCATCCGCTGGCGAAGGTACGTGAACCGCTCACACGCGACATGATCGCTGCGCATCGAAGCGTCGTCGTGGCCGACTCGTCGCGATCCACTTCGGGCCGCGTCTATGGCGTTCAGAGCGGGCAGCCGGTGCTCGCCGTACCGAGCATGCAGGCGAAAGTAAGGGCGCAGCAGGAGGGACTGGGCGTCGGCTGGGTGCCACGTGATCGCGCCGCTGGCCTGATCAAGACAGGCGCGCTCGTTCAGAAGAAAGTCGCCAACCCGCGCGAGCCCAACGTGCTGTATGTCGGCTGGCGCGGCGACCAGGAAGGACGCGCCCTGGCGTGGTGGCTGGAGCAGTTGCGGCAGCCGCGCCTCGCGCGTCGACTCCTGCAGGGACGTGAGATCACGGCCTGACCGTCAGGCCGCCAGCGTCACTTCGCGGCCACCGAGCCAAAGCGCAGCATTCAGGGCATAGCGACGTGTGGATGCCATGGCCCCGGCGTGGCGAAGCAACGCATGCCCCGGTGGCTCCGACACGAAGCTCGGCGCACCCATGCGGGTATCCCAGTTGTAATCGGCGAAATGATGAAAGGTGGACTGCGCCACTGCCGGTCCACGTTGCGTGGTGGGTTCGAACGCGATCGCAAGATTGAACATGCTTCCGCTCACTTTGCTTTGCCCGCGCGCAACAATGCGCGCCGTTTCGTCGCCAGCCGGCACGCCCACCGCGCCTTCATGGGGATGGGAGGGCAGATAGCGCAATACGCCGTGCCGCCCCTCCGGCGAAAACAACACGGCATGCGGATCGCCTTCTGCCTCGATCGACTGCCAGTCGCCGTTGGCGCCCGAATGAAAATTGGGCCAGGAAATATTGGCCGTAACCCGGTCGTCGATGTGATGACGTGATGCATCGGGATCAAGGTTGTGCGTATGGAAGTAGTTGGCCGCACCCACGTCGCCCAAACCACACACGGAGCAACCCAGATCCATGTGATCGCGCGCCACCAGCAAGCCGCCACCGCGCAGGCGGAAACGTTCGATGGCCTGGCAATCCTCTGCATGCAGGCCATCGCCCGTATCCACGGCGAACAGCCAGATCTCATCGAAGTTCGAATGATCGATTTCCGACAATAGCGGATCCGGCCGGTCAGACGCACCGCGATCGCGCATGCTCACTTCAAACAACGCTCGCCCGTGCCGATCGGTTGCCTCGGCCAATAGCTGTCCAAGCATCGAAAACCGACCGATATGCCAGTCGTCGTCCGACGTCGGGATCGTGGTTTGCAGCAGCACGCGAATCGGTCGACTCATGGGCGCTCCGGTCATCCGCCTCGGGACAGGCCTGCTTCTGGATGGGCCTGGACGGGATCATCGGACGGTCCACGTGAATTCTTCGCCGAGGACGAGGCCGCTCGAAGCGTCAGGCGTCTTCCGAGATGTCGCTGCGATAACGCTCGGCCGCGTGTCGCAGGGACAACTTCGGCAGAAGGGCCCGACGCGCCTCATTGATCGCGTCCCATTCGCCCAGGTCCGGCAAGGAAGGAATGGTTACCAGCTCGCCCTGATTGAGACCGGCAAGTGCGGCATCGACGAGTTCGTCCACTTCCATCACCATGTCAGCCGGAAAGCGGTCCAGGCTGCTGCCCGCCCGCTCCCAGATATCGGTGCGCACCACGCCGGGCAGCACCACCTGGATACGCACGCCATGGCCCGCCACTTCCCGTTGCAGGGCCTGGCTGAAGCTGAGCAAATAGCTCTTGGTCGCCGCGTAGCTGCCGCCGAATCGTTCGGGTGCGAGGGCCAGTACCGAAGACACGTTCACGATGGTCCCGCGCGCCTGCGACAGGAGCCGAGGCAGCATGGCCCGGACAAGGCGGGTCGGCGCCGTGACATTGAGCGCGATCATCGCCTCGACCGTGTCCGGGTCGGCCTGGGCGTTGCCACCGGACACGCTCATGCCGGCGTTGTTGATGAGCATGTTGATGGCATCGTCGCCGCGCAATCGCTGTTCGATGCGCGAACGGTCATCCGGCAAGGTCAGGTCCGCCGGCATGACCTCGACACGAACAGCGTGGTGCTGTTGCAAGTCCGTGGCCAAAGCGTCGAGCTTGTTCTGCTGGCGGGCTACCAGAATCAGGTCGTGCCCCTGGGCGGCCAGTCGCCTGGCGTACATGGCACCGATGCCGGAGGAAGCACCCGTGATGAGCACCGTGTCGGGATGAATGCGAGGGTTCATGGCGAGGTTCCGGTGCGGGGCGATTCGTCACTGTAGACAGAGCACGGGCTTCGCGCCATCGTCCTGCTCGGCCGATCGGTGAAGATCGCGTCAAGGTGGAGGCGGTTGCGCCCGCTGAGCCACGCGCTACGCTAGGCGGGTTGGCGCTGCCAGCGCCGATGTCCTCACCACGCATGTGTGGATGCGCCTGGGTGACCCGATGGGTGATTCGACGGAGTGTGCTCCCTGATGGAAGCGAGCGACGCGCGTTACCGCCCTCTCCTGCAAGCGATGGCCGTGTCGCTGTGGGAACTTGAGTGCATTGGACTCGAAGCCGTCTTCGATGATCTTCGCGCGCACCAGGTTACCGATCTGCGTACGCATATCGCCACGCATCCTGCCTTCGTCGATCTCGCGCTGGAAGCCGTGCGGATCGTGGACGTCAACGAGCGAAGCATCGAATGGTTCGGTGCTTCCAAGCGCGAGGAACTGCTCGGTTCGGTCCGGCGATTCTGGCCGCCGGCAAGCCGTGGCGCCTTTGCCGAAGCGCTGATGGCCTGCTTTTCATGCGACGTCGATCGCGATGAAAAGCTGCGTGGCGTGCCTGGCTATCAAGGCGAAACGCGCCTGTTGACGCTGCAGGGCGACGAAGTCGATGTGCAATTCACGCTGACCTGGCCCACCGATGACGTGCCTTCGACCACCCTGCTCGTCGGCATGATCGATATCGCCGACCGCAAACGCCTTGAGAAGGTGCGCCTGTCGCAGCAGACGGAATTCACGCGCGCTGCGCGCACGTCCATGCTGGGCGAACTGACGGCATCGATTGCCCAGGCCATTACCCAGCCCATCAGCGCGATAGCCAACGACGCCCGCGCGTCGCTTGGATGGCTCGACCGTTCGCCACCGGAAGTCCGGCAAGCCACGCAGTTGCTTCATCGCGTCGTCGCCGACACGCACAGGACGATGGACGTGATGTCACGCGTGCGTCAGATGTCCCTGTCCCAGGCACCGGACCGAATCGTGGTTTTCCTCCAGGAGATCATCCAGGACGCCGCCGCTTTCCTCAGTCATGAAATCCAGAACCATCAGGTGAAACTCCGGCTCGACCTTCACCCCGACCTTCCTCCCGTGGAGGCTGACCGCGTGCAGATGCACCAGGTCATCGTGAATCTGTCGATCAACGCCATGCAGGCCATGGCCGAACAAGGCGAAGGCGATCACCATCTCGCGCTCTGTGCCCACTCCCTGGGCGACCTGGTGCAGGTGGATGTCGAAGACAATGGCCCGGGCGTCGCACCGGAAGACATGAACCGGCTGTTCGAAAGTTTCTTCACGACGCGGACGGATGGCCTTGGCATGGGCCTGGCCATCTGTCGCTCGATCGTCGAAGCACACCAGGGCACGATCTGGTTCGAACCCGTTCCCGGGCGGGGTTCGCGCTTCTGCTTCACGCTGCCTGCCGCGTAATTTTCCACGCACCTGGCCATTCGACGGAGGCCCTCGGCCATGCGTCGTATGGCAGCGTCTTCATCGCAGGCGCTACAACGCGAATGCTCCTACCGCCCGCAGGAATCGCATGACCACGCCCACCGCCGCCCACCCCGTCACCGAATGGCCGCTTGTGCGGCAGTGGCTGGAAGCGCGCTATACGCGCCGTTTCTTTTCATCGGCATCGCTGATGGAAAACCTCTATCGCGGCGTGTATCCCACCTTTGCGGCCGCCCAATCGAGCGTCCCCTCGGCGCGCCAGTCGAGCTATGACAACAAGGCATCCGCGGATCTCTATCGCGAGCGCACGCGCCGCGTGTATATCAATGACTATCCAATGATGCTGTGGCTTTCGAAGTTCTTCGAAAGCGGCGCGCGATCCGTATTCGACCTGGGCGGTCATGTCGGCATCGCGTATTACTCGTACCAGCGGTACCTGCACTATCCAGACGCCATGCGCTGGCAGGTCATGGACGTGCCGTCGGTCAACGACGCAGGCAAAGCGTGGGCGGAAGACAACGATCCGAGCGGTCGCCTGAGCTTCACCGACCAGGCACACGATGCCAGTGGCGTGGACATCCTGTTCGCGGCGGGTTCGCTGCAATATCTCGATTACACGCTGGGCGATCTTTTGCGCAGCCTGAAGCAGCTACCGCGCTTCCTGCTGCTCAACTCGGTGCCGATCCATACGCGCGACTCGTATTTCACCGTGCAGAACATGGGAACCGCGTGCTGTCCTTATCGCGTCACTGCCGAGCGGGAATTCCTGCACGACCTGAAGGCACTTGGGTACGGCATGAAGGATCGGTGGGAAAATCCCCACCGTAGTTGCATGATTCCATTTCACCCTGATCATTCCCTGGACCGATATTTCGGTTTCAGCTTCGCGCTGGAAAACTGAGATATTCATCACACCGGGCGGGGTGTAAGCGGCCAAGCTGTTCAACGGCCGGCCGAATGCGTGCGCGAATCACGCAAAAATTACAGACCCGACGCTCAAGATGCGTCAATATCCGCACAGCCGCCCAGGCTGAGACGAACTCGTCCCATGGCAGTACTCCGACAGAGCCGCCGGCGCTGGCCTGTCAGTGATACGCCGAGGCGAACTCGCTGTGCCCGATGGGCTGCTTAGTCATGATGCCCTGTGGCATCGTTTTGATTTTTTTGCCAGGAGGGGAAGCATATGCGGCATTTGCCGAGTCGTGGATTCAAGGCACTGGTGGCCCTGGCGCTACTGGCGGGTTCGGTGGTCGGAACGCAGGCTGTGGCTGCCGACGGTTCCACCAATGGTCTGGGCCAGTCGTGGCCCAACGCGCAGGACGTGAGCTCCAGTGCCCGCTGGCACGTTTACGTCTTCACGCGTAATGGCGTTCGCTACGTCCAGGTCAACGACCTGCACGGCAATGTCCGCGGCGCGATCGCTACGGCGGGCGGCAGCTTCATGGTTCTTCCGATCGGCGTGGACGCCAACCGCGTTGCCACCCCCGATGACCCGCAGCCGGCGCCGGCCAGTACCGATGGCGACATCGTCTACAAGGACGACGCCGTGCAGGTGCTTGCTGCACCGCAGGCCGATGGCACCGTGATGATGCGCGCTGCCCTGTCGACCTGTAAGGATCCGGTGGAGTGCAGCTCGCGCGTCGACTGATCCAGGAAGTCACCAAGCCGCCACCGGCATCCGGTGGCGGCTTTTTTTATGCGTGTGGGGGTGCTCGCTGCGCGAGCGGTGAATCCGCGCCTGCGGCGCTGTGAGTGGTCAATAGGAAGAGCAACCAGCCTTCAGCAGCGCGCTTAACGAAAAAGCCCCTAGCTGTAAGCCACGGGCTTTTCCCTATTCACCATTGACCATTCACCATTTACCGGCGTCAGAGACGCCGATTCACCCTTGCTGCGCCTGCGCGCCGGGCTTCATCGTGCGCAATGCGTCATGCAGCAGGATCGTGATCCGCAGACCTGCCGACGTTTCACGCACATGGACGCCGCCGCCATAGATCTGGGCGCGTTCGCGAATGGTCTCCACGCCGAGGCCGGCGGCACCCAGCAAGGACATCACCTTCTTCCAGGACTCGGTCGCCGTTGCTGTGTCGCCGGCAAGCGCGTCGCGCACGCAATCCATGCGCATGACCGCCCAGCGCTGGCCGTGGGTCAGGCCACCGCGGACCGTCAGCTCGACGTGGCGAATGGACTGCCGCGTGAGCGCGTAGACCAGTGCCTCGCTCGCCAGCCGGTACAAGGTCATGTGCACGTCGGGCGCGAGCAGGCTAAGCCCCCGACCGGCAAGAACGCACTTGTAGCTGGCACCCGTCATCGACACGGCCTGTGCCAGCGGCCCGTCCTGCAGGGTGGCCGGCACGCCGCGCTCGCGCCATGCGCGCGGATAGAGCGCGTTGGTGAGGCGATGCATTTCGTGCTGGGCCAGCGCCGCCTGGCGCGAATACGCACGCTCTTCGTTGGCGGGCAGCGTGTGGCGAAGGCGGTCGAGCAGCCGGTTCTGCATGTCGCGCATCGACTGGCCGACGTGTTCCAGCGCCTCGGCCGCCTGGCGAAGGCGCTGCTCTTCCTGATAAAGGCCTTGCTGAGCCAGCAGGAGGCCCTGCTCCTTGACCAGGTGGTCGCGCAGATCGACATCCGACTGGCGCGCGATACGCGAGCCGAACATCAGCAAGGTGGAAATGGCGAAGGCGATGATCGCCTGGGCCTGGATGACATAGGGATCGCGGACCACCGATGCGGTGAAGGCCACCGCGATGCTGGCCAGGGCGCCACCCACCGCGGCACCCTGCCAGCCATGGCGCAAGGCCAGCCAGGCGACCGGCAGGAACATGGCAATGCGGCAGATCTGCATGGTGTCGCCGGAGCCGGCGTAGCCGATCAGGCCCAGCGCAACCAGGACCGGCACCAGGTACACGAAAGCGTTGCGCAGCAATCCGCCGCGGGCCATCGCATGACCCAGCCACAGGCGGGTATTACCCATCAGCCAGCCGCGCGCGGCGATCATCACCGGCGTAAGGGTCAGTGCGCCAAGGAAATTACCCAGAAAATATCCAAACACGATCTGCAAGGTCACGCCCTGCAGCGGGGTATTGTCGGGCGACTGCACGACCGCCAGGGCGGCGGTATTGCCTGCCGTCGTCAGGACGGCGCAAATCAGCATCGCTACCAGCAGGAGCGCCATGTCCACCCGCCCCTCCGACTGCAGCAGCCGGGTCCGGCGACGGAACCACGCGACCACCGGTGCGCAAGGCAGGATCGGCGGAATGGCCGCCAGCAGCGCCCAGGTCGTCCCGAATTCTTCGCGGCAGATGTACGAAATGAACCCCAGCGGCAGGAACTCGCCGACGATCATCGCGGGCCAGTAGCGGTAGGGAACGAACAGCAGTGCCGCCAGGCGCAGGCTGGCCGGCAGGCTCCAGTTGGAAACCGAAACAGCGCGGAGCAGCATGTAGCAGGCAGCATAAAGAGCCGCCACAGCGATGTGGCGAGCCCATGCGAACCGTGCTGTTCCTTCCTGCATAGCTTCCTTCCCCGTCGTAGCTTTCATCCCTCTCGCTCACGCTGGTACTCGAACTGCATGGGCGGATCTCGCTGCAGCTGGTGGCGTTATCCCCGACGCCCCCGACCTACGAATGATCAAACGGTTTGCCCCCGTGCGCTACGCCGATGGATCGGTCTAAACGGGGCTGATCATCCGAAAGTGTGATAGACATCACACTTGCCTCGTTTACGTCTCGGCTGGGCAGGCTTCGACGTCAGCAAATCACTCACCATTTTGCCATGTTGGCGCTCCTGCGCCAGTGCTTTGGTCATGACTGGGACCAGAAACTTTCCTAGAAGTGCCCAGTACATGTCCTACCCGGCCGCTTTTGCTGGGCCTACATCCGAAAACGTCCGGCGCCGACAGCCGTTGTCGGCCTGCCGGCCAGTTCAAACGGCCAGGTGGCTCAGCTTGCGCAATTGCAGGCTCGCCACGATCTGCAGGATGCCGTAGATGAGGGCCGCGGCTCCGATCCAGATCGCCAGGGTCAGCAGGCCGGCCGCCGGGTACCCCACGAAGAGCACGCCCAGGACAATCGCCAGGACGCCACTGAGGGCAATCATCCACTCACCCTTGATGTGCTTGCGGATGCGAATGGCCAGCAGGATGCGATAAATCCCCGCGACGACCAGCCACGCCCCCAGGAAGACGAGCAGCACGCTCGCCACCACCGCCGGGTGGAAGATGCCCAGAAGACCAAAGATGATCGATGCCACCGCGTAGACGAACAGCAGCGCCTTGGAAATGCGCACGTCGCGGTTGAACAGCGCAAGGATGCTGGTGATGCCTTCGGCCAGGGCCATGATGCCGAATGCCCAGGTCAGCGCGATTACCGTCGTGCCAGGCCAGACGAGCGCGCTCAGGCCAAACAGGACCGAGATCACCCCGTACAGCATCAGCACCCACCAGCTACGGGCCAGGCTCTCTCCAAACATGGAATGCATCACTCCCCCTTAAGCGTGCCCGGGTCCCTGGAACGAGGCGATCCTCCTTCCGCGACAACGCGCCGTCCGCGTGGCAGACGGCCATGGCGGTACTTTCAGGACGGCGGGGTCGAAAGCTCGTGAAGGCAGGATGCTGCGCGCGAGCGCAGGGTATTGCGCGAATCAGACGCGCCGCTGCGACCACATGCCGCGGTCGGCAAATCCATGCTCGGGCGTTCCGAACGCGCCGTGCGGCACGAACACGCCCACCAGTCGCGGATCGGGCTCGGTTCCGTAGAGGCGCAGCCGCGCGAAGGCGATGGCGACCTGGTCGCCTTCATGGAGGGACAGCCGCGCTACGTCACCCGCATGCCATTCGGCATCCAGGGTGATGCCGGACGCCCCGTCGATCGCGAGGGCGGCATGAACGGTCGCACCGCGGGACAGCAGGCTTTCGATGCGGGCCGGCACCCCCCATGGCACGCGAGGGGCAAGCCGCACATCCTCCGGCCGCACCCAGGCCTCGACCTCCCTGCCCGGCTCCCAGCCTTCGGTGTCGCCGGCGAGGCGGTGACCGGATACCAGCAAGGCGCCTGGCACCACAATCGCCGGAAGCCGGGTGCCTCGCCCGACAAAACCATGGACGAAGGGACTGGCGGGCACATCGTAAATGGCGTCGGGTCGACCGACCTGCGCGACCCGGCCCTCGTGCATCACGACAACGCGGTCGGCCATCTGGAGCGCCTCTTCCTGATCGTGCGTCACCATGAGGGTGGTCAGCCCGAGGGACCGCTGCAGATCGCGCAACCAGCCACGCAGGCTCACGCGCACCTGCTGATCAAGCGCACCAAAGGGCTCGTCCAGCAAAAGCATCGCGGGCTCGACCGCCAGTGCGCGAGCGAGGGCGACACGCTGGCGCTGGCCACCCGAAAGCTGCGAGGGGTAACGCGCCGCGTATTCCGCCAGTTGCATCCGCTCGAGCAGGGCCAGCACGCGCTGCCGTATCGCCTGACGTCCAGGTCGGAGCGCGCGACGACGCACGCGCAAACCGAATGCCACGTTCTCGAACACGGTCATGTGCGCGAACAAGGCATAGTGCTGGAACACCAGGCCCACGCCTCGCCGGCTGGCGTCATGCGCAAGCAGGTCTTCACCGTCGCGCAGGACGCTACCTTGATCGGGCGCATCGAGCCCGGCCAGGATGCGCAGCAAGGTGCTCTTGCCTGAGCCCGATGGCCCCAGGAGCGCCACCAGCTCCCCGGGCGCCACGTCGAGCGACACGCGATCGAGGGCGACGAATGCGCCGAAGCGGCGCGTCAGCTGGCGTATCTCGAGTGTCATGGCATGCGCTCCCCCGCGATGCGCGCGTTCGCCGCCAGCTCACCACCGTGGCGCCATTCAAGGGTGCGCTTCACCACCAGAGTCACCAGGGTCAGCAAAGCCAACAACGATGCCAGGGCGAACGCCGAAGTGGTCGCGCTGACGCTCCCGCCGTTGTAAACCTGCTCCACCTGCAGCGGCAACGTACTGGTCACGCCGGGCAAGTGCCCCGAGACCACCGACACCGCACCGAACTCGCCCATGGCGCGCGCGTTGCACAACAGCACGCCATACAGCAGCGCCCAGCGCACGCGCGGCAGGCTGACCCGCCAGAAGATCTGCCAACCCGATGCGCCCAGGGTTCGCGCGGCCAGCTCCTCCTCGCCACCGTGCGCCTGCATGACAGGAATCAGCTCGCGTGCCACGAAGGGAAAAGTCACGAAGACGGTGACGAGCACCAGTCCCGGCACGGCGAATACCACCTTGATGTCATGCGCCGCGAACCATGGTCCGAACCAGCCATGCGCGCCATAGGCCAGCACACAGACCAGGCCCACGACCACGGGAGATACCGAGAACGGCAGGTCGATCAACGCTTCAAGCCAGGTGCGTCCGGCAAACCGGTAATGGCTGATCGCCCACGCTGCAGCGATGCCGAATACGGTATTGGCCGGCACGGCGATCAGCGCCACTTGCAGCGTCAGTCGCATCGCGTCGCGCGCATCGTCGTCAATGAGTGCCGCGACGAAAACACCCCACCCCTTGGCCAGGGCCTGCGCGAAAACCACGGCCAGCGGCAGCACCAACATGACCCCCACGACCAGCCAGGCCAGCACGATCAATCCCGACCGCATCCATCCTCCGGCATGTCGATGCGATACCTGCAACGCGATGGCGGCCATCAACGCACCTCCCGCCATCGACCGCTCCAGCGTTGCAAGCCATGTACCGACAGGAGTGCCAGCAAGGACAGGAGCAGCATGCACGCTCCGAGCATCGCCGCCGGCGCGATATCCCCGCCGCCGTCGATTTTCTGCACGATCAGCAGCGGAACGATTTCGGTGCGCATGGGAAGGTTTCCCGAAATGAAGATCACCGAACCGTATTCACCGACAGCGCGCGCCAACGCCATCGCAAATCCAGTCAGGAGCGCCGGCGTCAGTACAGGGAGAACCACGCGATGGAAACGTTGCCAGCGCGAGGCACCGAGTGTCCACGCCGCTTCCTCGACGTCGGCTTCAAGCGACTCAAGCACTGGCTGGAGCGTGCGCACCGCAAAGGGCAAACCGACAAAGACCATGGCCATCAAGACGCCAAGCCGCGTATAGGCCACCTGCACGCCCAGCACGGCCAGCCACCGGCCAAGCCATCCGTCGGGCACGTACAAGGCGGTCAGCGCAATGCCAGCGACGGCCGTCGGCAAGGCGAACGGCAAATCGATCAGCGCATCGCAAAGCCGGCGCCACGGAAATCGATAGCGCACGAGCACCCACGCCAGCAGCATGCCGAGCACGACATCAATGAACGCCGCCAGCACCGCGCCACCAAAACTCAGTTGCAGCGCAAGCAGCACGCGACGCTGACGCAACAGGCCCCACCAGGCATCCCAGGGCTGCTCGGCGACACGAAATGCCAATGCCGCCAGTGGTAGCAGGACGATCAGGCTGAGCCAGGAGATCGTCACGCCCAGACTCAACCCGAAACCCGGCAGCGTGTGGCGTCGATTCAACGTGGCGCCTCGCTGATCTGGTCGAAGATGCCCCCATCGGCGAAGTAGGTCGCCTGGGTGGCGCGCCAGTCGCCGAACGTCTCCGCCAGCGTGAATGTGTGCACGTTGACGAACTGGCCAGCATGTCGGGCGACCACCGCCGGATCACGCGGTCGATAGAAATACTTCGCCGCCAGCTCCTGGCCTTCTCCTGAATACAGGAACCGCAGATACGCCTCGGCCGGCTTGCGCGAACCATGCTTGTCGACGTTCCTGTCGACCACCGCGACGGGTGGTTCGGCCAGGATGCTAAGCGACGGCGCAACGATCTCGAACTTATCGGCGCCCAGTTCCTGCCGCGTTTGCAGCGCCTCGCTTTCCCACGCAATGAGAACGTCGCCGATGCCCCGCTGCGCGAAGGTCTGGGTCGCACCGCGCGCACCGGCATCGAGCACGGGTACGTGGCGATACAGCCGGGTGACGAACGCCCGCGCGGAAGCGGGGGTCCCGCCCGGCTGACGCTGCGCCCAACCCCAGGCTGCGAGGAAATTCCAGCGAGCGCCGCCGGAGGTTTTCGGGTTGGGCGTAATCACCTGCACGTCGTCCTTGACCAGGTCCGGCCAGTCATGGATGTGCTTCGGATTGCCCTTGCGCACCAGGAACACGACCGTCGACGTGTACGGCGTGCTCTGCTGCGGCAGCCGTGACTGCCATGACTTCGGGAGCAGGCCATGGTCAGCGAGCACGTCGATATCCCAGGCAAGCGCGAGCGTCACCACGTCCGCTTCAAGTCCATCCTGGACGGCGCGGGATTGCTTGCCCGAACCTGCGTGTGAACTGGTGACCTTGAGATCCTGGCCCGTATCCCGCTTCCACTTTGCGGAAAAGGCCGCATCGACCTCTTTGTACAACTCACGGGTCGGATCGAACGAGACGTTGAGCAGCCTGGCGTCCTGCGCGTGGGCAGCGGCTCCCGCAACCAACAGCAACATCGCACCTATCTTCCGTTGCCAGCCCATGGCCTCTTCCTCGCCGACGGACCGGTCGGCCCTTGTCCACGATATTCCCGAGCCGCAAATCCGCGCAGAAATGATCTGTGTGCATATGCACATGCCACCCTTCGCGGCCATGCGTCGCACGCCATGCGTAGATTTACTAGCCAGCACCTAGGTAGGAGTTCGCTGCCTGAGCGCCGTGCATGACGTGAATACTGGGAGCGATGGCCGCGGCGCGAGAAACCCGGCCGCCCGATCGGAGCGCACCGCCATGTCCACATCGTCCAGCGAACAGCCGACCCGCCCAGGCGACCACCAGCCCATCTTCACCGACTCCAACCACGTGCGACTGCTCCGTCGCGCTCACCTCATTCCTCCGGGTCAGCTACCGGAAGCCCGTACGCGGATCCTGCATGCCATTGCCCTGGGCTGGCTTCCCTTGCCAATTCTCTGCCTGGCGCAGGAATGGCTTCATGGCAATGGAGCCGCACTTTCGTTCCTGACGGATATCGCCGTGCACGCACGCCTGTTAATCGCCGTGCCCGCGCTGATCATCGCCGAATACATCGCACGCCCCCGGCTGGAAGTTGCCGCCTGGCACTTCGTGCATTCGCGCATGCTCGACCCCGACCGCGTCGTCTGGTACCAGGAGCTGGCATCGAGTTCACGCAAGCTCGGCCAGAGCGTCTGGCCGTCCGTCACCCTGGGCGTCATTGTCTATGCCCTCGTCTTGCTGTTGGCGCTGACGGTGGACCCCCGTGAATTCCCCGCGTGGCAGCACCTCACCAGCACGGGCCGCATCACGCTTGCCGGTGCGTGGCACATGCTCGTGAGTCTCCCACTGCTGCTGGGTCTTGCGCTGGCGTGGCTGTGGCGCCTGTTCATCTGGGTGCGATTCTTGAGTCGCGTCGCTAAAGAAGGCCTGCGCCTGATTGCTTCGCATCCCGATCATGCTGGAGGGCTTCAGTTCCTCGCCATGACGCCTCGCGCCTTCGCACCCGTTGCACTGGGTTTCTCTACGGTCGTGGCAGGAACGCTTGCCAATCGCGTGTTTCACGAAGGCGTCAAGCTGGCCGACCACAATGCAACGCCCATCATCACGGCCGCCGTGCTCACCGTGCTCTTTATTTCGCCACCACTTATCTTTGCCAAGCTGCTGCGCATCACCAAGCGCGACGGCGTCATGCGCTACGGCATGCTGGCCAGCCACGTCGGCGATGCGTTCGAACACCGGTGGCTTGCCGACGGCACGCTCATCGACGGCGAGTCACTCTCCCAGCCCGACTTCTCGGCGACGACCGACCTGTACGCCGTCGTCGGCAATGTGTATGACATGAAGCCGGCGATTTTCAGTCGTCAGACCGCGGTCATGCTGATCGTGATGTCCTTGCTTCCCTTTGCACCCATCTGGATCACGGCCATCCCGCTGCAGACGATCCTGAAGACCATCGTCGGCATGTTGTTCTGACGAACCGAGACCCTTACATCGCGTCGCGATGGATGTCGTAAAGATCGATGCCAAGGCTTGAAGAAACGTAGGGCTCGCCGCGCAACGCGGCGTTCACGGCATCGATCAGCTGCTCGCCCGCCTCGCCTTTGAGCACATATCCAAGGCCAATCCCCAGCGCCTTGCGCGCAAGGGCCGCGTCATCATGCACCGTAATGAACACGATGCCCTGCGAGGGGCGACGCGACCGCAGCTCCTTGGCCGCCTGCAGGCCATCCATCCCGGGCATGCTGATATCGGTGACCACGACGTCGGGCAGGAGCCGCCCTGCCGCTTTCACCAGGGCCTCTCCATGTGCCACGACCGCAACCACCTCGAACGATTCCTGAAGCAACTGTCGGAGTTGCTCGGCCACCGTTGGATGATCTTCGGCCAACAAGACCGTCGCTTTCTTCATTGCGATCAACCCAGGCTGGACAAGCCAAGGATGAACCGAAGCGGGGCGCGGCGATATAGAAAATGACCGCTGATTGCTACGTAAAAATACTGACTTTCTCAGCAGTGTAGAACGCCAAGCTCCTCGGCTTTTCGCACCATTTCCAGCGTGGAGTGCACGCCGAACATCTGCATCATCGTGTACTTGTGCGCCTCCACCGTGCGCACCGAAAGGCCAAGCTCGGCTGCAATCTGTTTCGACCGCAGGCCTTTGCCAACCAGGCGCAGCACCGCGCACTGCTTCGTGGTGAGATTCTGGATGTCGCGCGCATTGCTGCACAGGAAGCGGGCACCCAACGAAGGCGTGACGTAAGTCGAACCGGCCAGGACCTGCTGGATGGCGTCGATCAGGTCTTCACCCGCCGACATCTTGAGGACGTAGCCGCTGGCGCCGCTGCGCATGGCACTGGACGCGAGCGCTGGCTCCGCGTGCATCGTCAGCAAAATGAAAGGCGTCCGGTTGTTCTCGCTTCGCAACTGCTTGAGCGCATCCAGCCCGCTGCAGCCGGGCATGTTGATGTCGGCGATCACCACATCCGGTTCCAGTCGGCGCACCGTATCGATCAGCGCATAGCCATCAGAAACGACGGCAAGCAGTTCGTAATCTTCCGCCAGGATGTGCTCGATACCCTCGGCCACAATGCGGTGATCATCAGCGATCACTACGCGTGGAGCCGCCTTTCCTGCTGGTAGTGTTGCCGCAGCGGAATCTGTATGCATAACCGTGCTCCCTTGCCCACGCCCGTATAGATGACGAACTTGCCGTTCAACAACCTTGCGCGGTCATCGATGCTGACCAGGCCCAATCCCTTTGAGGCGCCTCGGTTGTCGTAATTGGCATCGAAACCACGACCGTCATCCTCGACGGTCAGGCTTGCGAAATAGCTATCTACTTCAAGAGTGATGACAATCTGCTGCGCGAATGCATGCCGGATAGCATTCGACAATCCTTCCTGCGCTGCCCGATACAATCCCAGCGACACGTCCTCGGGAAGGTTTTCCGTATCCCCGCGAACGTCGACATCAATGGCAGGCCCATTGTGATAGCGCTCGGTCGAGCAAAGACGGCGCAATGCATCGGCAAGGCCCGTCTGCTTGAGCATGCTCGGATGAAGATCGTGCGAGAGCTGGCGGATCGCATCCGACAGCTCATAGAGCTGCCCCTGCAACCGTGTCATGCCTTCGCGCGCCGCTTCCGGCGGCTTGCGTTTGAGCATGCTCAGGAGAATCGATGCCGATGCCAACCGTTGATTGACGTCATCGTGGAGCTCACGCGCGATGCGCGCCCGCTCCTGCTCCTGCGTCGCCACGAGCTGACCCGCCAGCTTGCGTATCTCGACGTGGGTGTCGTTCAGCGCCATGCGAATGCTCGACAATTGCTCCATCGCCTGACCGAGCAAAAGCGACAAGGCAGCGACCAGCATCGTCCAGACCTGCACCACGCGTGTCGTGACACCCACCGAGCCGGCATAGAACGGCCCCTGCCCGGTTTCGCTTATGTAAATCGCCATCATCGCGATGGCCAGCACAACCACGCACACGCCCGCAAGGTGATAGCGCATGGCCGACCAGACGATGAGCGGCGCGGGCATGAGCAACAGCACCGGCTGCAGCGCAGCCAGTTCGCCAAACCATTTCCAGATGTACCAGGTGAACGCCAACGCCAGCCCGAAGAAGACCACGTCGAACGCGCCACCGCGACGTGATTTCTGCAGCAACTCGCCGCGAAGGACGATGCTCGCCCATGCCGGCACGAACAACGTGTATCCCAATGCATGGCTGAGCGCGACGTTCTGCCAGTCTTGCAGACGCGGATCCTGCAGATCGAACCAGTCATTGAGCCAGCCCACCACCGCCGCGCTCAGCAACGGCAAGGCGACCATGCCGAAGGCCATGAATCCGAAGAGGCACGGCCAACGATCGATAGGATCGTCGTGCGAAGGGATGCGCAGGAGGAACCACACCGTGGCCGGGACCAGCACGACCACCGGCAGACCCAGCATGAGCATGCCAGCCGGGCCGGATCCCGTGAGGACGCCGAAGGCGACCAGGCCCAGGAGAAAGCCGAGCAAGCACGCGGGCCAGCAGCGCGCGTGTGCCGTGAGCAAAGCGGCGAACAGCAACCCGCCGGGAATCCACAGAACCGGCGAGCCGCTTGGATAACTCCAAAGCAATGCCGACGCAATCTGCGCGAAGACACCGCCAACGAACATCGCGATGCCCCACACGACAGACGACGAAATACCAGGCACATCCGTTGTCGCGATGCGCATGCAATCTCCTCGACCCAAGGACTGACGCGCCACCCCACTCACCCGGCCATGCTCCCCGTGCCGGATGCGTAAAATTTACAGCAGGGTCCGATGAATGAACCGTGATGAAACGGGGTCAAATTTGCCAATTCATTCCTATATTTACGACGTTACGTAAAACTACTTAAGCACCGCCGACGATTCTTCGCTGTGCGTGCGACAGCGGTCGGTACACCATGCACACGTCGTGCGGTGAGCTGCCCAACACCACCGCAGGCATGGAGACGAAGCCTATGCGTTGGTTACTGGCAGCCGCAGTACTGCTGTGCCCGGCATGGTTGGCCGCCGAACAGGCGCCGGTCCAGCCACCCTCGCCTGCACCCATGCCCTCACCGTGCATCGGCCTTGTCCTGGGCGGCGGCGGCGCGCGCGGTGCAGCCCACATCGGCGTCCTGCAGGTGCTTGAGCGCGAACACATCCCCATCTGCCGCATCACCGGCACCAGCATGGGATCGATCGTGGGAGGTCTCTACGCGGCTGGATACAACTCCACCGAGCTTGAGTCGGTGATCGGCACGCTCGACTGGAAGGATCTCTTTTCCGATGATCCGGCGCGCGCCATCATGCCCATGCGCCGAAAGGACGCTGACTATCGCTACCTGCTCAATTTCGAGGTGGGCTACAAAGATGGACACATCGTCACGCCAACCGGCCTCATCCAGGGACAGAAGCTGATCCTGCTCCTGCGTCGGCTCTTGCTGTCGACATGGGATGTGCACGATTTCGATAAGTTGAATATCCCCTTCCGCGCCGTCGCCACCGATATCGTAGTTGGCAAACCGGTGGTTTTTTCGCAAGGTGACCTGCCCGTCGCGATTCGTTCCAGCATGTCGGTACCCGGCGCATTCGCGCCTACCGTGGTCGATGACACGCTACTGGTCGATGGCGGCCTGATGGACAACGTACCCATCGACGTGATCCGCACCATGGGTGCGCAACGACTGATTGTCGTTGACGTCGGCTCGCCGCTGGACAAGCGAGAAGCCCTGAACAACCCCGTTGCCATCCTCAATCAGATGGTCAGCGCGTTGATGATCGAAAAGACTGAGCGTCAGATCGCGACCCTCACGCCCAATGACGTACTGATCCGCCCGGCGCTTGGCGACATCACGGCCGCGGAATTCAATCGCAGCGCCGAAGCCATTGCCATCGGACGCGCCGCGGCCGAAGCGGCGCTGCCCCAACTTCGCGCCATGGCTGTTTCACCCGAGGTGTGGGCGCGCTACGCCGCGAATCATCGGCAACGCAACTTCGATCCACAGCTCATTGCATTTCTGAACGTCGACATCAACCACACCAAAACAGGCGAGTTCGTTGCCCGAACCATGAGCAAGGAAATCGGCAAGCCATTCGACCCCAAGGTCACCGAGCAGCAGATCGGCAATGTCTACGGGCGTGGCAGTTACCAGCAGATCGACTACCGCCTGCAACAGCGCGATGGCGACCGCGGCCTGCTGATCATCCCCAATGACAAGCCATGGGGCGGCATTTACGGCAAGCTGGGATTCCAGCTCGACGACGATTTCGACGGGCGCAGCGAATACCTGCTTTCCGGCGAAGTGACAGCCACCAATCTCAATCGCTACGGCGCGGAGTGGCGCAACACGGTGTGGATGGGACGCATCACCGGACTGCGCACCGAGTTCTATCAACCGTTCGGCAAATTCGCCGAGACCTACATCCAGCCGTTTGCCTTCGGCCGCAAGGAGAACGTGCCGGCGTACGACCTGGAAGGCGACCAGGAACTGGCCGAATACCGCGTCAGCCGGCGCATCGTCGGCATCGAAACCGGTTGGTCGCCCACAAGCTACTGGCGCATTTCGGCTACCGTGCAACGCGGCCGCGATTCCGGCTACCTGCGCATTGGCAACCCGACGGATTTCCCGGACCAGACCCAGCAGTTCGCGTCCATTGGCGCAAGGATCAACTGGGATACGCTCGACAGCGCTCAGTTCCCGACGCGTGGCGTTCGCTTCGATCTCAGCTATGACAGCTACCGCACGTTCCTCGGCGGCGATCTGAAAGGTGACGTGGCACGCTTCAACGCCGACTGGGTGCCGGACTGGGGGCTGAGCAACGGACGCTATCACCTCTTGCTCGGCCTTCGGCTTTCCAGTGCGCTGGATGACACGCGCGCGCTCGAGACGGAGCAATTCCTCGGCGGCTTCCTGAATCTGTCGGGTTATCCGGAACGCGCACTACACGGTGACCAGGCGGCGTTGTTGCGTACGATCGTCTATCGCCGGACAGGCAAGCTCGACGCGATCTTCTCGACGCCCATCTACATCGGCGCAAGCCTGGAGGCCGGCAATGCCTGGCGCGTGAAGAGCGACGTCAATCTCAATTCGCTGATCTTCGCCGGCAGCATCTTCGCCGGCCTGCAGTCGCCGCTGGGCCCGGTCTTCCTGGGCTATGGCTACGCCAAGGGTGGGCACTCTTCGATCTATCTGACATTCGGATCGATGTTGCGACCGTCGCTGTGAGCCCGGGGCCCGTCAGTCGAACGTGACGGCCAGGCCCAGCGACCAGCCTTCGACATTGGGGCCGGTGACGTAGCGCATGACCGCGCGGGCACGGGAGATCCACAGGGGGTGGTATTTGCTCGTGTCCAGTTCCAGGCCAATACCAAACGACGTCAGGTGCTGGAGATTCAGCGCATCGACGTACTGGCCGAAGTAGTTTGTATGGGCAAACTCGAGCACGTAGCGCACGGGCCGGCCAAGTGCGTGCATGCCCGTCGGCGCGCGCCAGCGGGCCCAGAGGTTGGCATTTTCGTTGCGGGCATGCCCGCGCACCGCCGGCGCCGTGTCGCCGGTGCTGTGCATGTAGATGTTGGTGTAACGAAGCTCGACGTCAATTTCGTACTTCTCGCGATAATGCTCGTAATCAAGCATCAGCGAACCGCCCAGCCCCGTCGACTCAAGACGGCCATGCGCGAGGAAGTCGATGTTCTTGTCGAAGTTATCGTTGACGAAACGCACGCCGAAAGTGACATCGCTGACAACGCGGCCGTAGCTGCCCATGGCGATCGGGCGAAGCACCAGTTCCTCAGCCAGATGGACATCCCAGCCCACGCCCACGGTGGCCACGAAGCTGTTCCACTTGGCCGGTACCCAGCGTTCTTCGATGCCATCGGAGGCGATGAATTTAGGGTCGTAGCGGGCGTAGCCCGCCGTGCCCTCGAGGTACAGCGGGAAATCACGACTCCACGTGAACCCCCCACCCAGGGAAGTGTTGTTGAAGGACGGATTGTCCGTTGTGCCATCGCTGATATGCAGCGAGCCCGACGTCACGTCGGGCGTCTGCACATAGCCCATCATCGCCATCACGCCATTGACTCGCTGCTGCAGGCGGCTGGCAAACACTTCCCGCAGGGGCTGCTGCTGGGCGTGCGCGGTGGAGAAGCCGGCAAGCAAAGCGAACGCAAGCGCACTGCGACCCAGCAAGTGAAGGGGTGAGCCGCCGAAGCGCAGGCCCGGAGTTCTGCGCTGACGACTCACCGCGTGGCTCATTGGGCGTCTTTGCTCTTGGTTTTGGACGTTGAACCCTTGGACTTGGACTTGGCCGCGTCGCCCTTGACCTCAACCGCCACGGCTTCGATGTAGGTAATCCGCACCATGTCACCGACCTTGAGCTTGGCCATGTTTGCCTGGCGCACCGGATCCTTCACCTCGATCGTCTTCTCGTTGCCTTCGGGCCCCTTGAGGGTCACGGTGTGCTTCTGCAGATCGATGGCCGTGAGCGTGGCGGTAATGGTGACCGACTGGCCCACCACGCCTCCTGGCTTCTGGCCTGGCTCCGCACGGCTCGCGCCGCCTTCAACGACGGCATCGGGCTTGACGCTGCCGGCGGGGAGAATGTCCAGCGCGAGGGCGCGATGGTATTTCAGCGTGACCGTATCGCCAGCCTTGAGCTGATCGAGATTGCGTACGTCATCGCCGGCTTCGACGGTGACTTCCTTGCCGTCCTTGCCCTTGAGCGTCACGAACCGGGTCGACTGATCGACATTGATGACCGTGGCGTGGACGACGATGGTTTCACCGACCGCGCGTGGCGCCGTGGTGGACGTGGTCGCGGCCCCCTTGGCGGCGTCTTCCTGCGCGACCGCAACCGTGGAAGCGAGGGCCACGGCAATCGCCATCGGCAACCATGCGTATGACTTGATCATGCTCAATTCTCCTTGGACAGGACGTTCCGCAAGCATCGGCTGCGGGGCCCCCATGGTCAGTCATCGGCATGCCCGCTCACGAGCGCAGAATCACTTGTTCCGGCCCAGTAGTTTTACGGGGTGCAACGTGGCTTGCCGTGCGCTGTCGACGGGCTACGTAGTTTTACTGGGCCGACGCAGGTGGAAGTTCGCTTAACACCGATCACCCCCGGTCGCATGCTGCATGCGATGGCGCGTGCCACGGATGGCGGGCGCCAGTTGCATGGTCGTTGCGCGGGACGGAACCGGAAAGTCATCGCCGGGAACGCTTGCGCAACGCACGATCTCCCCTGCCAGCAAGACAACCTCGTCCGAACTCCCTCGACCCTCCCCCGGTCCGGATCGGGTTGACACCGCCTCGGCAGGGGGCCTATCAGCACGCCGTTTCCCGGAGAGGCATATGAACCTGTCGCGATTGGCCGTTCTTGCCGTCACTACGCTGGTCGTCACGGCGTGTGCGTCGGTCAGTGTCACCAATGAATGGCGTGATCCGGGCTGGAGCGGACCGCCGGCATCCAACGTGCTTGTCGTCGGCGTGGCACGAGGCGACACGACCCGTCGCATCTTCGAAGACACCTTCGTGCAGCAGCTGCACTCGGCCGGATACCAGGCCGCAGCGAGCTACGCATCGATCCCGCCGGGTAGTGACGGTAGTGCCAAGCTCGGCGAACTGGTCAAGCACACCGGCGCGGAAATCATCCTGGTGACGCGACTGCAGCGCGTTGAACAGCGCGTCAACGTCACACCGTCCGGCCCCGGTTACGGCGGCTTCTACGGCTGGTACGGCGGCGCCTGGGCATCAACGCCGAGCGTCACGCAGTACGAAGTGGTGACGTTGGAAACCAGCATCTGGGACGCGCGTTCGGAGAAGCTGGTCTGGACCGTGACGACGCAAGGCCTGGGGACCAACGACATTCCCAAGGCCACGCAGCAACTCGCCGCGACTCTGATCCCCAAGCTCAAGGCTGACGGGGTCCTGCGCTGATCCGGTGCACGTCCATCGCTCGCGGCGCCTTGAGGCGTTCGCGAGCATTGACCCGAAGAGGTGATCACATGAAAGCATGGTCGATGCTGCTGGGCACCGCGCTGGTCGCCCTTGGCAGCCTGTCCGCAAACGCCCAGCAACCTCCGGCGTATCCGGCCCAGGGCCAGAGCGCCGAGAAGCAGGCCTCCGACACGCAGGCCTGTCGAGGCTGGGCGCAGAGCAATACCGGTATTGACCCCAACGTCGCGTCGCAGCCCGCGCCGCAGCAGACGGGCACGACCGTCGGCGGTGGGCAGCGTGCGCGCGGGGCCGTGCGTGGCGCGGCGGCGGGTGCCGTGGTCGGTGGCGTGGCCAACGACGATGCCGGCCATGGCGCTGCCGTGGGTGCGGCAGCGGGCGTGGTCGCGGGGGGCTCCAGGGCACGGCAGGAGCGCCGGGCGGCCAATGCCAATGCCGAAGCCCAGCAATCGTCAGCCATGAATACCTTCAACCAGGCGTACGCCAGCTGCATGCGCGGCAAGGGCTACACCCTCTGAGTCGCGGGCCGGGGACGACCTCCGGCACACCTGCCCGGCCTGGACCAGTGCTAACTTCCCCGGGGTCTACTACCTCGGGGAATGCACCATGCGATTTGCCACACTTGCCTTGCTCACCGGCCTCGTCATTGCCGGTTTCACCGCGCCGGCCTTTGCCAACGACGATGCCACGGACGTTGCGGCCATCCGCAAGGTCATGAGCGACACCGAAGCGGCATGGAACCGTGGCGACATCGAGACCTTTGCCGCCGGCTACAAGGACTCGCCCGACACCACCTTCGTCGGCGCCAGTGTGCGCAAGGGCTTCCAGCCGATCCTCGCCAGCTATCGCAAGAACTACGCGAACAAGGATCAGATGGGCAAGCTCACCTATTCGGATATCGACGTGCGCGTGCTTCCCTGTGCGGACGGCAAGGCGCAGTATGCGATCGTCACCGGTCGCTTCCATCTCGACCGCTCCGCGCACGGCACCGCCGCGAAGGACGATGGCATTTTCTCGCTGGTCTGGGAGAAGACGAAGGATGGCTGGAAGATGATCCACGATCACACCAGCTGACTGGTGAGATCGGTGAATGGTGAAGAGTGAACGGCAAACGGTAAGAGCGCGGAGCTGCAATGCTCTTACTGTTCACCGTTTACTGTTACCCGATTACTGTTCGCCGTTCACTGCGCCGCAGGCGCTCCCATGTACTTCGCACCCTGCACATGCCCCTGGTCATCCGCCAGGCACGTCCAGGGTGCTTGCGCGCCAGGCACCGTGATCGTCACGCCCACGCCGGCTTCGGCAGCGGCAACGTCAGTGACTTTCAGCGTTGACGAATCGAGATTGGTTTCCTTCGCCACCGCCGCCAGGCAGGCGTCGCGCGCGGCCGGATGGTCTTCACCCAGGCTGGCAGCCGGCGTGCCGCCCTGCGCAGCCGTGCCTGACATCGCTGGCGCGTTGACCGTCGAGGCCGGCGCAGTGGAAGGCGTCACGGCGGGATGCGAAGGCGGAATCGCCGGCGCGGAATGCGGGGCGGCCGGCGCCGTGTCGGACGTCGCGTCCTGATCGGACGAATGGCATGCCGCCAGGGTCAACGCGGCACTCGCGCACAACGCGAAAAGAGTGGGCCGATGCATAGGTCGGTGGCTCCTTCTGTTTGAGTCTCACCGACTACACCGGCCCGGCTGTTCCCTGAATGTGAACGGTTGACGCCAACGTTCAGTTAACGACGGCGACCACCACCCATCCGCATGCCGCCACCACCACCAAAGCGACCTCCACCGGAACGCTCGCGATAACCGCCCATGCGTCCCTGGTAGCGATTGTCGTAGTTGCTGCGTTCGAAGTTCGAACCGCCGCGGTATTCACCATTGCGCGCGGCATTGACGTCGGCACCACGATCACGGGCAACGCGATCGGCATCGATGTTGGAGGTATCCGGGCGCTGGGCACGATCGGCCGCGGCCGGCTTGTCGACTGGCTGCCAGCCATTGTCCTTGTCGTACTTGTAGACGTTGCCATCCTTGCCTGCGTAGATCGAATCGTTCGCAGCGACGACGCCGCCCCGGTTCACCTCGCCCGATGCGCGATCATAGGTGACGTAACCGGCGCCCTTGGCATTGCCACCCGCCCCTTGCGTGTTGAATGCACCCGCTGCGCCCGCGCCCTGGTCGGTGCGCCCCGCTGCGCCGGCCGATTGCGTGACGCGCCCGGTTTCCGTGTTCACCGTGGTGCGACTGCCGCCGGCCACGGCATTGCCGGTATACGGGTTGACGGCCGCGCCGCCCTGCCCGGCAACCACGCGTCCGGTTTGCGGGTTATAACGAATGCCTGCCGCTGCCGCCGTCGTCGTCCCGGTGTAGATATTGGTGTTGACGCCGGCACGACCCACGCCGCGACCGCCCGTCGCTTCGTTGTAGTAACCACCTCGCGCACCACGGCCGTAGTTGCCCGTCCAGGGATCGGCCCACGCGGCGCGCTGGCCCTGGACGACGCTGTTGCCCCATCGACCATAGACATTGGCCACGGCAATGCCGCCGCCCCAGTAACCGGGATAGTAGGGATAGTAGCCACCCCAGTAGCCCCACGGGCCCCACCACGGGCCGTACCAGGCACTGGACCATGCCATGCCCCACGCGAAACCAAAGCTCCAGCCCACCCACGGATCCCAACCGAAGGCGACGCCGAAACCGTACGTGGCAGGGCAGCCGTACCAGTAATCAGCCACCCAGGGATTGCAGGCGTAACCGGTGCCGTAAACCACCACGCCGTCACTCACCACCGTGCCGTAGTAACCGGGTGTGTAACCGACATACACGGTATCGCCGTCGTAACCGTACACGCGCACATAGGTGACGTAGTAAAGCGGCGAGCTCGGCGGAATCGCGTAGATGACGCTGGGCACGCTCAAGGCAACGGCCCAGGGCCCATTCGGGCTGCCCGACGTAAACCAGACACCGTTCTGTACGGCAAAGTAGCTGACGTCCGTGACCTTGATCACCGGCACCGCCGTGTTCCATGCGTACGAAAGCGACGTGCCGTCGATGGGTTTGAATTGCGGCTGCCCGTCATAGGTCAGCTGCAGTTTCGCCTGCTTGCGATTGACCGACGCCGTCTGCGGAATCGCGTTGGCAATGAGCGATTCACGTGCTTCCGGTGTATCGGGGATCGACGCGAGAACCGCACTCTTGGGGCTATCGGACGGAATCTTGGCGAAGTCGGGCGGCAGGTTGCGGCCATCGACGAAACGCCAGGGTCCGTTGGTCGAATTCGAGGTGAACCAGCGTCCGGAAATAAGGACATACCAGGCCCCGTCGTGGCCCTGGTCGACGAAGACATCCGACCCGGTGTTGCTGGCGTAGGCGAGCTGGGTGTTAGGCACGGCGTCGAATTGCGGTTCACCGTCAAACTGGATCAATTCGGTTGGCGAACTGCGCAACACGATCTCCGGCGTAACGCCACGATCAAGTGCCGTTTTCAGGGCCGGAGGCGGCTGATCCAGTACATCGACCAGCTTCGCATCCACCGCCTGCTTCTTGGCCTGCTCGAGCGCAGGCGACACGCTGGTCGCGCTTGTCCACTGTGCCTGAAGGCTGCTTGCCGTCATCCAGCGACCGGCCACCGCCAGGTAATACTTGCCGCCCTGCTCCAGCACAAGTGAACGCGTATTGATCACGCGCGACACACCCGTTACGCCGGAGGACTTGAATACCGGCTTCCCGTCGATCAAAACCAGCAAGGCAGGCTGGAAGGCAAACACGATGTCCGGCGGATCATTCTTGACTGCGGCCTTGTTGTCGAACTTCATTTGCTGGCTGATCACCAGCGACGCCTGCAAGGTGTCCAGACTCACTACCTGACCGCCACGCTTGGCAATCTCACGCAGCGCGGCAAGATACGTATCCTGCCTGGCCGTGTCGGTCGGGAAGCTCACCTTCTCCACCGTCAGGTTCGAAAGCGCCACGGTATGCGCCATCTTGTCGGTGTCCGTGCGCGCGCTGAACCACATCACGCCGTAACTGAGCTTGTCATGCTGCTTGCCGTCACTGCCCGTGACCGTGCCGGTACGCACCGCCACGGCAGCACGGCCCTTGAGCTGGTTGCCTTCCCAGCTGTCGAGCTGCGGCTGGTGGATGACCAGATGCTGGCCGCTGACGTCATAGGTGCGCGGCCATTGTCCGGTGCGGGGCGCGTTGGCCGCGCTCGCCGACGGCGTCGGATGGGGCTGCTGTGCCAGCGCGAGCGTCCCGCCGGTGCACACCAGGATCAGAACGAGGATGACGTACCTGAGCTTCAACATGATCCACCTCGATGGGACGAGTTCAACGCCACGCGCTGCCAACTTGCAGATACCAGGCGTGATCGTCCGGACCCCAGGCCCAGTCGACGCCCATGTACATGCCCAATTGCCTTGCGATCAGATAACGAAAGCCCACGCCCTTGGTCGCCTCGTTGTCGGCATCGCCGAAACTGACGCGGCGTCCCCACGCGCGACCGACGCCGCCGAACGCCAGCAATGCCCAGCGACGCGTCAGGTTCCAGCGCATCTCCGCTTCCAGCATCGCCACGGAGGTGTCCTGATACCGCGCACTGGGAATGCCGCGCAGGTCGATAAAGGGCAGCTGATAGAACGGCACGTCACCGCGGGCTGACCGGTAGTCGGCGCGCAAACCAAGGATCCAGCGGTTGTCCGCGAAGGGGATGTAACCGAAGGTGTGTGCGCGATAGGCCTGGTAGGTGTTGTCGCTGCCAATGCCGGGCCCGTAGAAGGTGCCTTCGATCATGGTCAGCATGCCCTTGTTGGGCGTCAGCGTGTTGTCGCGCGAATCGTATTCAATGGCAACGCCCAGACCCGACGACTTTTTGGCGAACTCCTTCGGTTTGAAGTACTGATTGTCGCTCTCGAAGTTGAGTTTGCTCTCGAGGTCGATGTAGATCCACTGCGCCGACACATACCACTTGCTGAAGCCAAGACGCCTCGACACACGCTGGAACAGCATCACGCCATCCAGGTTGTAGCCGATCTTGTGCGACGGCAGCAGACCGGCCTGGGTGTAGTAATTCAGGTTGACTGACGCCTTGCCACCCCCCACCGAATAGCGCCAGGCATCGTCCTTGAAATGGAACTTGCCGCCGCCACCGCCGCCCTTGGTGCCGTTTTCCGTCGCGGCGACGCCGAAGCCATAGATGTCCGGCGGAATGACGTCACCACGATCCCTGGACTCCTGCGACTGCCTGGGCCGGTGGAACCACACGGCCGATGCGCCGAGGCCATTGCCGACGGCGGGCTCGGTGATGATGATCGGCACCAGCAGGAATCCGCGGTGCTGCAACAGCCAGCGTGACATGTCGAAGGATCCGTCCTGTGGATCCTTCAACAGCTGCCAGAACGTCTGTTTCGGCGGAGCATCGTCCGTGGTGGGTTTGCTGCTGACGGCGTCGGTGGATTTCGACACCGGCTCCGTCGTTTTCTCGGCAATGGGCGAAGCGTCCTGCGCAGCCACCGAAGTGGAATGGACGAACGCCATGCCCAACGCGACCAGCAGCGCATACCGCAAACGAAAACGCGTTCCGACAACAAACGGTCCTTCCATGTGCTGGCTCATCCTCATCCATCCCCATGGCAGGCGGTTATTGGTCGGGCGTGACTTCTTTCCAACTGCTGTCCGGGTCGAACTTGGTCATGGCCGTCGCGATCTTGGCGCTGTCCTTGCCAAGGTCCTTCTCGAAGATCTCGCCGTCGTGACTGACCATGAAGGTCATCACGCCGGTGCGCCCGTACTGCGAGGGGTAGCCAACCAGTGCAAAGCCGTTGCGCATCTTTCCGCCGACGACGTAGTTGTAGGCGCCGCCAGGCGCGGACGCACCTTGCGCCGTCAGCACATGGAACTGGTAGCCGTTGAATCCTTCGCCCTGCTTGTGGGATGCGAACTCGGGGCCAAGCGGGCTCTCCGGCTCGCCGTCCTTGTCTGGCCAATACAGTCCGTCGTGCTTGCCGGGCGAGCTGATCAGTTTCTCTGCATAGACCGGAAGACCGACGAACTTTGTCGCCAGCGTCGCGTACTCGCGCTGTGCGTCGTAGTACGCCAGCATGCCCTGCATGACGGCCAGTTCGTTGGCGCCGATCCGGCGGGCCAGGATCTCGTCCTTGCCGCCCTTGACATCGAAATGCCAGCCGTCGGCTTTCTTGACCAGCGGGATGGGCAAGCTCCAGGTGTCCTTGCCGACTTCCAGATGCGATGCCTTGTCATCACCGACGATGCGGTGCGATTCGTTGTAACGCGACAGGAAAGTATCGAGGTCTTCCTGGTCGATGCCTTCCGTGGGAATGAACGTTTTCCAGTCGGCGCCAAGAAGATTCGACAGTGCCTTCTCGTCATGCGACTTGATGGCCTGGACAAAGGCTTCGGCCGCTTTGTCCGCCGAAGGGAACGCTTCCTGCGCAAGGACGCTGCCAGCCATCGCCAGCGCGGCAACTACCAGCGTCGGCAGCAGGGAACGGGTGATCGATGAGCGCATCATGGGCATTTCCTCTATCGACGGCCACGGCCACCGCCGCCACCACGCGACGGACTGGGACGGGATACCTGGCGACCCGACGACGAGGGCCGCTGGCTACGGAAGGACTGCTGGCTCGACTGTCCCCGCTGCATCTGCGAACGGGAAGCCGAGGGCTGCTGCACACCACTGAAGGCGCTGCCGCGATTGGACGACGCCTGGCGATTGCCGGCCTGACCGCCGCGATTGAAGTCACCGCCGCCGCGATTGCCGAAGTCACCGCCACGATCGGCCGTTCCTGCACGGTTGCCGCCGCGATTGGCGGTATTGCCGCGATCGCCACCGATGCCCTGCGAGCCTTGCCGGTTACCGGCACCCGCGCGGTCGCGCGAGGCCACGTTGTCCCGGCCCGCGCCCTGGTTCTGGCGAAGGTTGGACGCGGCGCCGCCACCCGTGCTGCGATTGAAATCGTTGAACGCATTCTGGCGCTGTGCATCGCGCGAATCGGTGCGCCCGCGATATGCCTGCCGCTGATCCGCGCCGCCGACGCCCGGCGAATACTTCTGGCGGCTGCCGGAATCGCGATAAGGCGTACCACGCCGGTTCTCGGCGTTGTGGTTCCAGCCGACGTTGCCGTTACGGTTGCCATTGCCGCTAATGCGATTATTGGTGTTGATGTTGTTGTAGCGATTGACGTTGATGTCGACGTCACCACCACCCCAGTTGCAACCGCCCCAAAGCGAGTTGGTGATCGCGATGCCAGCGCCAAAGGCAAGGCCCGCGGCGAGCCCGCTCATCACCGGATACGCGTATCCCGGCGGCGGCGGCCAGTACGGCGGCGGGTAGCTCGGGTAGGCCCATGAGCCATACACCACAGTGGGGTTGTAGCTCGGCACGTAGACCACTTGCGGATTGGTCGGCTGGATCTCGATCACCGTGGTATCGGGCGTCGACTGCTGCACGACCACCTTCTGCTGATCGTTGGATTTCAGGTTGCCGGCCTTCTGGGCCTGTGCGCGCAAGCGCTGCACCGAATCCATCACGTCCTTGGGTTGCGCCAGAAAGGCATCGCCGACGTTCTGGACCCAGTCCGGCTGTTGGGAGAACTGCGCCAACACCTGCGGAAAGGCGACGAGCGACTGCACGCTGGGATCCCACGGCTGATTGGCGACTTCCTTGACGGCTTCGTCACCTTGCGACTTCGGGTGCGCCTTCGACCAGGCCGCCGCTTCCGCCACATCGCTGGGATACGTGGTCGCCATCAGGATCTGCGACAACAAGGCATCCGGATACAACGCGATCGGAGCGAGCAGCTGATCGAGCTGTTCCTTTTTGAAGACCGGGGCGCTCTGGCTGCTCGGGGCGGCCTGCGCGCTCGATGGGGATGGATTGCTTTGTGCACCCGTGGGCCCGGACATGATGCCCAGCATCACGAACAGCAATCCCGTGGAACCCGCTCGCCAGATCTGGCTGTTCATGCGCTCACTCCCATCGGCGTTGGATCGGAAGTGCCTGCCAGCGAATGCACCGCCGCAGCGATACCACTGCACAGGCTTTCACAGCTTGTGACCACGTAGCCGGCATCGCCAGCGCATTTATGCGTGCCGTGCTTAAGCAAATTTACCTATCGGTGATCGATCTCCATGACGCGGCTGTGCAAGGCGCCATCGGGGTGCGGACGCGCCCTGGCAAGAAGCCTCTGGAGCGTCTGCCGCCGTGGCGCATGTGAACCGGTCGTACGTAGTTTTACTTAGGACGCTGACGTACAAATTCACTCGCCTCACCACGCCCGGCATGGTTCGATGACTTCATGACGGTGAAGGAATGCCAGCGGACGCCGACTCCGGGCGAGGGGCACAGGCGCCGGCGACGTCGGGGGTGGCCCGCGTGGACGTTCTTTCTGTGCCTGGGACCCGCCCTCGGCCATGCGGCGTGTAACAGCACGACGTCGAAAGCTCCCGTCGCAGCCGATGCGGAAACCCCTTCCGAAGGCGATGCACCCCATGCTGATGAGGATTTCCTTCGTCGCTTGTCCTTGATGCGCCCGCTCGAAGGCGGCTTTGACCTGCCGGTGGCCTGCCTTCGCGTGAACGGCTACCTCATGATCGACGCTGCCAGCTATTCGGACGACGCCCTGGGCCACAACAGCCTGAGCGTCCGCCGCGCCGACATCAATTTCAGGCGCATGGTGTGGCGTGACTGGCTTTTCTACGCGGACAGCGAACTGGTCAACGGCAGGCTCGAGTTCAAAGACGTCTATCTGCGCAAGGCCTTGCCTCGCGTGGGAACACTGACCATCGGCAATCAGCAAGAGCCCTTCGGCCTGGAGCAATACGGCAGCTTCCGCACCACGACCTTTCTTGAACGGGCCACCACCAATGCCCTGGCGCCAAGCCGCAGCGTCGGCATCGCGTCGAACGATTTTCATGGACCCTGGGTATGGAGCTATGGATTGTTCACTGCAGGCACCAAGGACGAAGGACGGACGCAGCGTGGCGTCGCCCTCACCGGCCGACTGGTGCGGCTGCTGCACGTCGAGGACGGCCTGTATCACCTTGCCGCGACGTTCTCGACGCGCCATTCGGGGTCCGATCATGAGCAGCGATTCAAGTCAGCGCCCGAGGTTCAACTATCCAATGGCGATGTCTTCCTCGATACGGGCACGATCGCGCACGCCAATGGCGTCATACGCTACGGCTTCGAGGCGGCGCATGTACGCGGGCCGTTTTCCTGGCAAGCGGAGTGGATGCACGCGCGCGTGCCTCGTGACAACGGCCTGCCCTCGCTGAACTTTCGTGGCTGGTATGCCTATGCGAGCTGGTTCCTCACCGATGACACGCGGCCGTATCGGGACGGCAACGCCACGTTCGGCGGCGTCGAGCCGCGCTCGCCGTGGAACGGGCACGGCGGCGGCGCGCTGGAACTGGCCGCCCGAATCAGTCGCACCGACCTCAATGACCTGGATATCCAGGGTGGCGCTGAAACCAATCTGTCATTGGGCGTGAACTGGTACCTCGATCGATCGGTGCGGCTTTCGTTGAATCTGATCCACGCCTTTGAACTGGACAAGCGCGGCGCCGAGTTCGACGGCAAGCACCCCACGGCCCTGGTGGGACGACTGCAGTACGAATTCTGAGGCTGCGCGACGGGACGCTTTACGTTGACATGACCGTTTCCGGTACGACGACGCCAGACAACAATCCGCCACACGCCCCGCTAAAGCGCTCCTGAGGTCGCGCCGCATCGATTGGCACCGTGTTGTCGCTGGCCGGCCTGGGAAGCGTGCGAGGCGACTCTGTGACACGCACAGGCACAGGCATGTCATGACGGACGAAGCGCGCGCGATGACTACATGGCTCGAAGGCGTCCTCGCGGCTCCCGTCGGGAGCATCCTCCTCGACGAGCGACGAATCCTCAGGTGAGGGCGCGACGCCTGAGCTGGAATGGACCGACGGTGAGAGCGACCACATCAGCGCCACGAAGGCTGTTCGCATCAGGTTGGCTTGCATGTGTGTTTCCCGGAATCCGAAAGAACATCGCATCAAGATGTCGACGGCGCGTGCCGGAATACGACACGGCCGTCGACGGAATGCCTCATCCCTGAGGCAACGCTTCCCTACCACCCAAAACTGACACCCACGGTGCCGCTCGATTCACCGCCGCCGGCCAACGAACCACCGACAAGCACGGCGCCTTCGCCGGGTATCCGGGCGCCAAAGCCGACCGCGAGAGCTCCCTGGCCGCGGTAGCCACCGACCGCAGCACTGACCCGTTGATCCGTTCCTGACGCCGCGGCGATGGCGCCTGCCATGCCGGCCAGCGCGGAACTCATGGCACCTACGCGATGAATGCGGTTGCCCAGCGTGTTGAATCGCCCGTTGACGTCCGACCGGAAACTGTCGAATTCCGACTTGCTAACGAGATTTGCCACACGTTGGTCGGTATAGGCCCTGGCATCCTTGAGCGATTGTTGCGCGCTGTTATCCGCATAACGCCGCGCGGTAACCAGGGCCTCTTCAATCTGACCCGGCGGGATCGGCGTACCGGGATCGGGCCGGGTGCCACCCGAGCCACCTGCCTCAAGGTCACCCACGCGAACGTCCAGATCGCCGAGCTTGCTGTCCACAGCGGCAAAGGCATCACCGACGTTGCCGAAGTTCACACCCTGAATCAGATAAGCCGGCGCCGTGATGCCTAGTGCCGTCATCGTGGCACCGCCACCCAGGTGTGTGGCGACCTGGTCCCCATGTTCGTGCAACTGGCCACCATTGACGGCCTCCATGCTGCTGGCGTGCACGCCGCCCCTGCGAACGTTGGCCAACACCGTGCCGTCGGCGCCGTCAAAAGTCGTGGTGCCGTGATCGGCGTCGTCATAGGTCACCGCGTGCGTGGGGGCGCCGCCGCCGAGTCCGTCCACCGCATCCTTCAACTGTCGGACATTGACCGCATCGGTGTCTTCGGTTCCCGCCTTGACGTTGGTGACCTGCCGCTCGTGGCCAACACGCCCCACCGACACACTCTGCGCGCGATCGGCCAGGGATAGCGAACCCAGAGCCACGGCGTCTGGCGCTGATGCGGTAGCGCCGCTACCCAGGGCGGCTGCACCTGTACCGACGGCATGCGCCCAAGCCCCGAAGGCCACGGCGTCGTCGCTCTCGGCCCAGGCATCGCTACCGGCGACCGTGCTGCGATCGCCCTGCGCAACCGCGCGTGCTCCGAGCGCCGTACTGAAATGGCCCGAAGCCGCGCTGTAAGCACCGTTCGCCACGGCAGCTTCCCCGAGGCTGCGGGAACTGAAACCGGACGCGATGCTTCCGTTACCCCACGCCTGAGCGCCCGCTCCCACGGCCGCCGAGCCTTCGCCACTTGCCTGGCTGGACAATCCGATCGCCGTGGCCGCCTGCGCTGCATCGGCGGTGGCATGCGAGCCGATGGCCACGTTGCCAAGGCCCCAAGCCTGGGCGCCCTGGCCGAGCGCGGTCGATGCGTCGCCCTGGGCGAAGGCGCCCTGACCCAAGGCAGCGGCGCCGATGCCCGCGACCACGCTGTCCGCACCCACGGCCACCGCGCCACTGGCCGTCGCTCGGCTGCTGCGGCCTGCTGCCAACGCGCCGTCTCCGACAGCCGAGGCATTGTCGCTGCCATCGCGCAGACCTTCGGCGCGGAAGTACAGGCTCGCATCCATCACGGCGCTGGCCACTTTTTCCAATTGCGACAGGTTCACCGCATCCGTGCCCTGCGTGCCGGCCGCCACGTGGGTGATCTGTCGCTCGCCTCCGGCACGCCCCACCGCGACGGTATCGATGCGATCCGCCAGTGAGTCGGCACCGATGGCGACAGCGCCGCGCGCTGTGGCCTGGCTTCGCGCACCGAGCGCCGTGCCATGGAGTGCTGGCGTCGTCACCTGTGCGCCGTAGCCAATGGTGGTTGACGACTCGGCCTGCGACTGCGCGCCGCTCCCGACGGCCGTTGCGCTGGCTCGCAGTGCCTGGGCATGGGCGCCCAGTGCGGTCGCATCGCCTTCCTGCGCCCATGCATTGGCGCCGAAGGCCGAGGCAGAAGCACCCATGGCCTTCGCACGCGCGCCGTAGGCCGATGAGTCATCCGCACCTGCACTTGATCCGGCGCCGATGGAAGTGGCCCTGCTGCCCGCCGTTGCGCCACCGCCATCGGCGTAACTGTCATCCGGATCGGGCGTGCCCACGGGGGCCACAAGCCAGGGGACCTGCTTCGATTTCGCCGTTTCCGATGCCGTCTCGCTCACGACGTCGGCCCACGATGTATCCGCACCGCATGCGGCCATCAGCAGTGCCGTCCATGTGACCGCTTTCAGCGGCCTTCCACCTTGTTGCCTGCGGCCGGCGCACTCCGGTGCCACGTCCGGTTCCCGGTGAGCGCCCATCCAAACCTTGCCGAAAATCCTGTTCATCGTGTCTCCGTTGCCTTATCCAGCGTCACTCCATGTCGCACCACGCCAGGACACCGATGAGGTATCCAGGCCGGTACTCAGGCGTTCCGCGCTGGACACGGAGCGTCGGACAGCGACGCGAAGCCTTCACGCACGCAATCCAACGGAACCTCACCGAGAACAATCCTCACGCCATCCCTTGAACCGTGGCCAGAGCGGGCACTGGCAGACGATTGCCATCGCCTGGCAAACCCATCGGGCTTGGTGAAAGTCTCACCTTGCCTCGACCCGCGTGGCGCTGCGTCAGAACGTTCCTAGTCACTGGCGAGGGCGCCGCAAGTCAGCTCACGCGGCGGCTCACGGAACAGAAGCTGCAGGATGACCGATCACAAAGGCGTAGCCGCTGCTGCGCACCGTGACCAGCGGAAGCACGGGCAGCGCCAGTTCGCGCACCTTGCGTCTCAGCCGGTAGATGAGCATTTCGAGTCGGTGCGGATCAAAATCGTAGGAGTCCTGCCGCAGCGCGAAGATGATGTCCTTGCGGGTCACGACCGCACCCCGGGCATCGACCAGCAACTGCATGACGCAGCGCTCGGACGGTGAAAGGCTGACCACGACACCACCAGGTGAGACGAGGTGCCAGCCACCCGTTTGAAGACGCCAGTCGCCCTGACCGGGCGAATGGGTTTCATTGTCGACGGTTGTTCCGGGCAGCGGCGCCTGCAAACGCCGGCCCAGACTGTGCAGGCTCGCAGCAAGCTCGGCCACGCCGGCGGGCTTGCGCAGGAATACGTCCGCGCCGGCATCCAGTGAGTGCACCTGGTCATGCTGACGCTCGCGCCCGGTCAGGACCAGAATGCCGATCGCCGAAAACTGCCGCAGATAGCGCGCCACCGAAACGCCATCTTCGTCCGGCAGGCCCAGATCAAGGACGATCATGTCGAAGGCATGGGCCAGCATGCTGCGATAGAGCTCGGCGGCGCTGCCCAGTCCCGTCGCCTTGAATCCGAACTGCGCCAGGCCAGGCACGATGACCTGGTCCCGAAGTGACGCATCGTCTTCCAGCACCGCGACGTGCCAGGCCGGCAAGGCACGTTCCGCGACATCGCCAACTGAAGTTGCTTCCATGTGCACCAACGTTATTGCATCAGTGGCGCCTGACTATATCAGCCGGCATGGCGCGGCAAGGCATTCATTTGGACGTCCAAACGATATACACCGTCATTGCGAAAAGTGGCGACCCTTTCGTAGCCATATCATCAAGGCAAAGCGAAGCTTCCCTCTTCCGGCGGTGCGTCAACGCGAACGCCGGGCATAAAAAAACGCGACGGCTCGCGCCGTCGCGTTTGTGCAGTCCGCTGATCAGGCGGCCGCGTCCTTCAGCTTCTTGAGCGGACGGATCTTCACCTTCACCGAAGCCGGCTTGGCAGCGAACCACTGCTCTTCCTTGGTGAACGGGTTGACACCCTTGCGCTTCGGCTTGGCCGGCACGTTGACAGCGGTGATCTTCAGAAGACCCGGCAGCGTGAACGAGCCATGGCCCTTCTTGTGGATCGAGCCAGCCACGGCACCTTCCAGCGCAGCGAGAACGGCGCGCACGTCCTTGGCGACCACACCGCTGGCGTCAGCGACGTGAGCGACGAGAGCGGACTTGCTCAGAGCATCCTTGATCGGCTTAAGAGCGGCCGGCTTGGCAGCTGCTTTGGCGGTGGTCTTCTTGGCGGCTTTCTGCGTCTTGGCCATACATTCCCCGTGGTATTTGATGGTTTGGATAAACCTGACTGCCTCTCGGCAGGTGGAATGTATGGCAAAGAGTGCATGCTCGCCAATGGGGAATTGAAGAAATGTGCCTATTGGCATGCCTTTTTCAGCGTTTTTTTATCGTGGCGGCCGTTTCACCCCCCAAAACAAGCCGTTTGGACCACCTCGGGTGACCCCGGAGAGCTGCCGCCAAGGGGTAGAACCCGTGCGTTTCGTCCCATGATGGGCAACCGGCTGGACCCAGGGCATCTTGCCAAGGGCTCCATCTCGCATGGATGGGCATCGCGGCACGAAGCAAAGCCAGGCCTTCGAGGTGCAGCCAGCCACCAGGGCGTTCCGCCCGATCCATAAACAGCAACGGCGCCCGAAGGCGCCGCTGCATGTGTCCAAGACGTGCCCGGTTCAGCGACCGAAGACGATTTCTTTGCCTTCATGGTCGCGATCCCAGCCGCGCAGTTCATCGCGGATGTGCGCAATGCGCTGGCGACCGAGCGCGTTGCGCTCCTCGTCCAGGACCTGGCCGTCGAGCAGCTCCGCCAGGCGTTGCGCCGTCGGCAACATCGCGTCCCACGCATCCAGTGCCGGAATCGGCGCTGGCAAGGTCATGAAGAAACTCAGGCCCGGGCTACGCAGGGCCTCCAGCCGCGACAGGTCAAAGTTGCCTGGCTTGAGCATGTTCGCGACGCTGAACACCGGACCCTGCTCGCGCTTGCCGTCGACAAGACGGTGATAAATCCCCATGTCACCAAACTCGAGCCCGGCTTTTTCCGCCGCCACGATCAGGTCAGTACCGTGGAAGCTTTCACCTTCACGCGCCACCACGAACAGCGTCACGATGCGCTCGACAGGCATCTGCGCGGGGCGCTTGCCGAGATCCGAGCGCGGCGGCACACGCGGCGCCTCGGGCTTGGCGGGAGCTGGTGCGTCAGGTGCCGGTGACATGGCGACGGAAGACGCTTCGGCCGCCATCGGAACGGGCTTCGGCGCTTCGACGGCTGCGCCCGGAATCGGCGCGGGCGCCACCGGCATCTGCTGCGACGCAAGGAATTCTTCCGGCGGCGCACGCAAAGCCTCGATGATCGACGCCGCACCGCTGGAGGGCTTGCTCATGGTCGGGCGCCCCTGGCGCTCACCTGCCAGCGTCTGACCCAGGCGCTCCAGTTCCTCGCGAAGGCCCATGTCGAGCTCGCCTTGCGCAGGCTTGGTATCGAAGTCCATCTGGAAGTCGTCGCGCGCGCTGAAGGAAGGTTCGCCATCGCCACGGATGTCGACGTCGCCAAACGTCGGATCACGACGCTCTTCACCGGGTGCAAGGACCACGCGGCGACGCCCCTGCTCTTTCTTTGGCTGGCCGAACAGCCAGATCAGCGCGAGCACGATCAGGCCGACGATGGCCATCGGAATGCCGACGGCCGGATTCCACGCAAAGGCGAGCACGGGCTGCGGGGTCATGAAAGGTTCTCCAAAAACGTCCAACGTTGTTCATTGATGGGCCGTCGAGCCCGGATCCATGCGCCTATGATGCGCGTTCCTGCCACCGAAGTGCGGCTCGACGGCCTTGGACCGCGCGGGCATCGGCCCACACGAGTCCGCTTGCCGTCAGGCCGCGCCGGCCAGCTTGGCCGCTTCGGCCAGGTCCACCTGCACCAGTCGCGACACACCCGGCTCGCGCATGGTCACACCGCACAACTGCGACGCCGCTTCCATCGTGGCCTTGTTGTGGCTGACAAAGATGAACTGAACCTTCTCGCTCATCTCCTTCACCATGTTGGAGAATCGACCGACGTTGGCTTCATCCAGCGGCGCATCCACTTCGTCCAGCAGACAGAAGGGTGCCGGGTTCAGGCCGAAGATGGCGAACACCAGCGAAACGGCGGTCAGCGCCTTTTCACCGCCAGATAGCAGGGTGATGTTCGACACGCGCTTGCCCGGGGGGCGCGCCATGATGGCCACCCCGGTGTCGAGCAGATCATCGCCGGTCAGTTCCAGATACGCATGGCCGCCGCCAAACAGGCGCGGGAACAGCTCCTGCACGCCCGCATTGACGCGATCGAAGGTTTCCTTGAAGCGCTGGCGCGTCTCGCGGTCGATCTTCTTGATCGCACCCTCCAGCGTTTCCATGGCGCTGGCAAGGTCGGCCAGCTGGTTGTCGAGGTAGTTCTTGCGCTCGCTCTGTTCCGCATGTTCCTGGATGGCGGCGAGGTTGACCGGCTCCAGGCGCTGGATCTTTTGACCGATGTCGGTCAGTTGCGAACGCCACTGGCTTGCATCAGCGTCTTCGGCCAGTTCGGCAAGCAGCGGTTCCAGTTCGAGGCCCGATGCCATGATGGCTTCGGCCAGCTGCTGGGCTCGCAACTGGAGCGCCTGCGCGGCGAGCTTCTTCTCCGACAGGCTCTCACGCAGCTTGTTGAGGCTTTGCTCGATACGCTGGCGCTCCTGCTCAAGGCGACGGAACTCGCCGTCGCAATCCTCGAGCGCACGGCGCGCATCGACCAGCTGGCGATCCACCAGCAGGCGCTGGTCCAGGTAGGTCTGGCGCTCGGCTTCCAGCTCGGCGATCGGGTCGGAGCCGGCAGCGAGCTGTTCCGTGATTTCGGTGCGACGCGCGGCGATCTGGCGGATCTGCGTGTCCATGCGCGACAGCGCCTGCTCCAGCGAGCTGAGCGACGAGCGCTTGGACTCCATGCTCAGTGCCAGCGCATGCGCCTGGTCGGCCGCCTCCCGCGCATTCATCCGGGCTTCTTCACGTGATTCGAGCAAGGCGCGGCGTTCGTTTTCGAGATCGCGACGCTGGTCTTCGAGGTCGCCCATATTGCCAACGGACTCATCCAGGCGCGCACGCGCATCGCGCGTCTGGTCCGACAATTCGTCCAGCTGATTGACCAGGTCGCTGATTTCCCCGGCGACCTTTTCTGAACGGGCGCGCGCGGTTTCCATCTTGCCGCGGTGGCTTTGCAACTGGCCGGCCAGTTCCGACTGGCGGCGATGCGCGTTGTACAGCTCACGCTGCGCATCGTCGCGGGCGCGCTCGGCTTCGAACTTGTTGGTGCGCAGATCGTCCAGTTGCGCGGTAGCTTCCTCGATGCGCGCTTCCAGCGTCGCAATCTGCTCGGCCAGCACACGCATGTCACGCTCACGCGCGAGCACGCCCACCTGATTGCCCTGGGCGCGACGGACGCGGGCCCAGCCCGGACCCAGCCATTCTCCAGAACGCGTCATGACCGATTGGTAAGGCGCAAGCGCCGAAAGCCCGGCGACGCGCTGGTGCGCCTCATCGAGCGTGTCGGCGACCAGCACATGGCTGAGGATCGACAGCGCGGCGGCCGGACCGCGCACGTGCGCGGCCAGCGTGCCGGAGGTGTTCACACCGCCTTCCGCCCCATCGAGCAAGGCGATGTCAGCGTTCTCGACATCGGCGAATTCCGCCGCCAGGCCGTGGGCACCATCGACCAGGACGCTGTCGAGGAATCCGGCGAGCGCGGTTTCCACCGCGGTTTCCCAACCGGCTTCCACCTGGAGCGATTCGCCCAGGCGACGTGACTTGTCGAGGCCGAGGCGGGCCAGCCAGCCGCTGGCGGCGTTTTCTTCCTGCCCAAGCGCGGCATGTTGCAGCGCCTCGAGCGATGCCTGGCGTCCGCGGGCGGTCTGCAACTGCTGGCGCGCCTCGTTCAGCGAGGACTGCACCTGGCGCTCTTCATCGAGCACTTTTTCGTAGGTGAGCTTGTGTTGATCGAGCAGACCGCCCAGCGATTCGACGCGCTCGCGCTGGGTATCGTGTTCGATGTGCAGCTGTTCGGAAGCCGCATCCAGCGCCGCCACGTCGGTCGCCTTCTGTTCGGCTTCCAGCGTCTCGCGACGCCGCGACAGATCGACCGACTGGCGATCCAGGTAGGCGAGCTTGGTGCGTTCGACTTCGGCCGCGCGACTGGCTTCACCCGCCGTGCGCGTGTAGGTGTCCCAACGCTGCTGCCAGTCGGCGAGCTTGGTTTCGGTGTCGCGCTGCGCGTCAGCTGTGTCGTCCTGCATCTGCTGCAGGGCTTCCAGGCGCGGCTCGCCTTCCGCCAGCGCCATGCGCAGCGTTTCCACCTGGTCGCGGTCGGTGGCGATATGCGCGGCCAGTTCTTCGTGCTCGCGCTCAGCTTCGCCCTGGGCGCGCTGCAGGCGATCGGCCGTTTCCCGGTTGAAGCGAACCTGCTGCTCCACACGGGCGATTTCGGCGCCAACCTTGTAGACCTCGGCCTGCACGGTGTTCAGATGCTCGGTCGCGGCGGTGTGGTTCTCGCGCACGCTTTCCAGCTGCGCTTCGACATGGCGCTGCTCGGCGACGCGCTTTTCGATTTCGGTTTCAGCGGCGGAAAGGCCCGCGCCCTCGCCATCATGCTGACCCTTGAGGTGGCGATACTCGAGCGCACGAAGCTCGGCTTCCTTGCGCGTCTGTTCCTCCTTCAGGGCCTTCCAGCGCTCGGCGGCACGTGCCTGGCGATTGAGGTGTTCAAGCTGCTTGTCCACTTCGTCGCGCACGTCTTTCACGCGATCGAGGTTCTCACGCGTGGATTTGATGCGACTCTCGGTTTCCTTGCGGCGCTCCTTGTACTTGGAGATGCCAGCGGCTTCCTCCAGGTGCACGCGCAGTTCGTCGGGCGCGGCCTCGACGATCTGGCTGATCATGCCCTGCTCGATGATCGAGTAGCTGCGCGGGCCCAGGCCCGTGCCAAGGAACAGGTCAGTGATGTCGCGACGACGGCAGCGCGCACCATTGAGGAAGTACGCCGACTGGCCATCGCGCGTCACCTGACGCTTCACCGAGATCTCGGCGTACTGGCCGTATTCGCCCTGAATCGTGCCGTCGCTGTTGTCGAAGATCAGTTCCACGGTGGCCTGGCCGACCGGCTTGCGCGAGTTCGAGCCGGAGAAGATCACGTCCGTCAGCGAGTCGCCACGCAGTCGGCTGGCCGCGCTCTCGCCCATCACCCAGCGGATCGCGTCGATGATGTTCGACTTGCCGCAGCCGTTGGGGCCCACGACACCCGTCATGTTGGTCGGCAGGTGAAGCGTGGTGGGATCGACGAACGACTTGAAGCCGGCGAGTTTGATCGTAGTCAGGCGCATGCGGACGTCAGCTGGAAGGAGGAAATGCCCGGGTTTCGGGCGATGCGCCACTGTGCCAAAGCCGGGCGGGTGCCGCAATGGAAACGGGCGTGTTGTTTCACTTTAACATTGCCGGCTAGACCAATGTTATTCAAAGCAATTATTAGTGATGACCCGAAGCAGGGCCGTCTGCGGACCCTTCGGCCACCCGAGGCGGATCAGCCCGGATGCACTCGCCAACCCCAAACCTGGCCACGCATCACTCACCCGGCGCACGGGCCTCGATCGACAGGGCGTGGACGCCATCGTCCATCAGACCGTCCAGGGCGGCATAGATCATCCGGTGCCGCTTGATCGAAAGCTGCCCCGCAAACGCAAGGCTCACCACGCGGACGTGGTAGTGACCCTTCCCTTCATTGGCGTGGCCGACGTGTTTGTACCCCTCGTCGACCACCTCGATGTCGAGCGGAGCCAACGCCTGGACCAGGCGCTGGCGAATCTGCTCGACCATTGCCGCGGTCATGCGGCTGGCAATGCCTTGCGGAAGGGCTTGATGCTGACGCTGGCGTAGACACCGGCCGCGATGTACGGATCGTCCTTGGCCCAGGCTTCGGCCTCGGCCTGCGACGGGAACTGGGCCAGGATCAGGCTGCCGGTAAAACCGGCCGGGCCCGGATCTTCTGACTCGATCGCCGGGAAAGCGCCGGCCACGAACAGGCGGCCTTCATCGAGCAGCTTCTGCAGGCGTTCGATGTGGGCCGGACGCGCAGACTTGCGCTTCTCCAGCGAATCGGGGACGTCAGTACCAACAATGGCAAACCACATGGATCAGGCCTCCGGGCGCATATAGGGGAACAGCAACACGTCGCGGATCGACGAGGCGCCGGTCAACAACATCACAAGGCGATCGATGCCGATTCCCAGGCCGCCGGTGGGCGGAAGGCCGACCTCAAGGGCGCGGATGTAGTCGGCGTCGAAGTGCATGGCTTCGTCGTCGCCGGCATCCTTGGCCGCCACCTGGGCGCGGAACCGCGCCTCCTGGTCTTCCGGATCGTTGAGCTCGGAGAAGCCGTTGGCCAGCTCCTTCGCATTGATGAACAGCTCGAAGCGATCGGTGATGCCCGGATTGGTGTCGCTTTCGCGAGCCAGCGGCGAAATCTCCACCGGATGGTCGGTGATGAAGGTCGGCTGGATCAGCGTGTGCTCGACGGTCTTCTCGAAGATTTCCAGCAGCAGTCGACCCCAGCCGTAACCGTCCTTCACATGGATGCCCAGGCGCTTGCAGTGGGCGGCCATGGCAGCGCGATCACGCAGTTCGTCGCGACGGATTTCCGGATTCAGCTCGAGCACGGCGTCTTCCATGCTCCAGCGACGGAACGCCGGGCCGACATCGATCTCGTTGCCTTCCCACATCAGCTTGGTGGTGCCGATGACGTTCTTCGCCGTTTCGCGGATCACCGACTCGGTGATGTCCATGATCTCGGTGTACGTGGCATAGGCCTGGTACAGCTCGAGCATGGTGAATTCGGGATTGTGACGGGTCGACACGCCTTCGTTGCGGAAGTTGCGGTTGATCTCGTACACGCGATCGAAGCCGCCAACGACAAGGCGCTTGAGGTACAGCTCCGGCGCGACGCGCAGGTAGAGGTCCATGTCCAGCGCGTTGTGGTGCGTGACAAAGGGACGCGCCGTGGCGCCGCCCGGGATCACGTGCATCATCGGCGTTTCCACTTCCATGAAGCGGCGCGGCTCGGCCTCCAGCCACTTACGGATGAAGCCGATGATCTTTGAACGCTGTGCAAAGGTACGACGTGCGTCTTCGGTGACGATCAGGTCGACGTAACGCTGGCGATAGCGCTGCTCGACGTCGGCCATGCCGTGGTGCTTGTCCGGCAGCGGACGCAGGCTCTTGGTCAGCAGGCGCAGCTTGTCGACCTTGATCGACAGCTCGCCCGTGCGCGTACGCATCACGGTGCCTTCGGCGCCGACGATGTCGCCCATGTCCCAGCTCTTGAACGCCTTGAACGTCTCCTCACCCACCGTGCCCTGGTGGATGAACAACTGGATGCGACCGTTGACGTCCTGCATCTGCACGAAGGCGACCTTCCCCTGGTCACGCTTGAGAATGATGCGACCGGCCACCTTGACCTGGCGATTCAGGCCCTCGATGGCTTCAGCCGTCCACTTCTCCGCATCGGCGAATTCCGCCTGCAGGTCACCGGTGAACGTATCGATCTTGAAGTCGTTCGGAAACGCGACGCCCTGTTTGCGCAGAGCCGAAAGCTTCTCGCGTCGTTCCGCAATGAGGCGGTTTTCGTCCAGGGGGGCGTCGATTTCGTTTTGCATGGTGATCCAGGTTGAAACGTAGGTGGGTTGCGTCAGGTCGGCCTGCCGTCGCGTCGGGACATCCGACAAACCGGCCAGCAGGCACGTCTCTCAAGGCCAGGTGAATTGCTTATGCGTCCACGCGTTTGGCACCGGCATCCAGGCCGGACTTCAGGCTCGCTTCGACGAATTCATCCAGATCGCCGTCCAGCACCTTCTGCGTGTCCGAGCGTTCGATGCCCGTGCGCAGGTCCTTGATGCGGCTCTGGTCCAGCACGTAGTTGCGGATCTGGCTGCCCCAGCCGATATCGGACTTGGAAGCTTCCAGCGCATCCTTTTCGGCGTTGCGCTTCTGAACTTCCAGTTCGTACAGCTTGGCGGCCAGCATCTTCATGGCGCGGTCGCGGTTGGCGTGCTGGCTGCGTTCGGTCTGGCAGGCCACCACGGTATTCGTGGGCACGTGGGTGATACGCACGGCCGATTCCGTCTTGTTGACGTGCTGACCACCGGCGCCGGACGAACGGTATACGTCGGTGCGCAGGTCCGCCGGATTGATCTCGATGTCGATGTCATCATCGACTTCCGGCGACACGAACACCGAGGTGAAACTGGTGTGGCGGCGGTTGTCGGAGTCGAACGGCGACTTGCGGACCAGGCGATGCACGCCGATTTCCGTTTTCAGCCAGCCGTAGGCGTAGTCGCCTTCGACGCGGAACGTCGCGGATTTGATGCCGGCGACGTCACCACCGGAAACCTCCAGCAGCTCGGTCTTCCAGCCACGCGATTCGCACCAGCGCAGGTACATGCGCAGCAGGATTTCGGCCCAGTCCTGGGCTTCGGTGCCGCCGGCGCCGGCCTGGATGTCCACGAAGGCGTTGTTGGCGTCCATCTTGCCGGAGAACATGCGCTGGAATTCCAGCTTGCCGACCTTGGCTTCGAGCCTGGTGAGGTCGTCCTGCACCGAGCGGACGGTGTCTTCATCGTTGTCGGCGGCCGCCATCTCCAGCAGCTCGCCCGCGTCGGTGAGGCCACCACTGATGGTGTCGATACCCGTGACGATGGTGTCAAGGCGGGCGCGTTCGCGGCCCAGCTCCTGCGCGCGCGGCGGATCGTCCCACACGGTGGGGCTTTCCAGTTCGCGACTTACTTCTTCGAGACGCTCACGCTTGGTGGCGTAGTCAAAGATACCCCCTAAGCGACTCGATGCGGCCGGACAGGTCCGCGATCTGCGCGAGGATCGGATTCGTTTCGATCATGGGATTGGGCTTTGGAAAAGGAGGAAGAATAGCAGGGGAACGGTAAACGGTTAACAGGAAACGGGAAAAGCAGGCCCCGCGCGCTTGCTTTTCCCGCTGATCGCTGGCCAATCACCCAAGGGCGTTGGAATGGACGCCCTTCACCGCCCTGCCAGAGGGATCGGCCGCCGCGGCAAATGCCGGATCCCAGGCCAGCGCCGCCGGCGAGGAGCAGGCGATGGATTTCCCACCCGGAACCGTCGCTGCCGCAGCAGCCCCGGGATAGAACTGCTCGAAAATGCGGCGATAGAGGTAGGCCTCCTTGGTGGCCGGCGGGTTATGGGGGAAGCGCGTGGCCGCCGCGGCAAATTCGCGATCGGTCACGGCCTGCTCGGCGTGCGCCTTGAGCCCGTCGATCCAGCCATAGCCGACGCCATCGCTGAACTGCTCTTTCTGCCGCCACAGGATCGAGTCCGGCAAGGCGCCCTGGAACGCTTCGCGCAAGATGGCCTTCTCGATGCGCCCTGCGCACGCCATCTTCTGCCGGGCGTCGAAACCCATGGCCGTATCGATGAACGCCAGGTCCAGGAACGGCACGCGCGCCTCCACGCCCCAGGCCATCATGGCCTTGTTCGCGCGCAGGCAGTCGAAGCTGTGCAGGGCATCGAGCTTGCGCACGGTTTCCTCGTGGAAGGCCTCGGGCGACGGTGCTTTGTGGAAGTACAGGTACCCGCCAAAGATTTCGTCCGAACCTTCGCCAGAGAGCACCATTTTCACGCCCATGGCCTTGATGCGCCGGGCCAGCAGATACATCGGCGTCGAAGCGCGAATGGTGGTGACGTCGTAGGTTTCGATGTGGCGGATCACTTCGGGCAACGCATCCAGCCCTTCCCAGAAGGTGTAAACGAAACCATGGTGCACCGTTCCCAGCGCTTCGGCCGCGATCTGCGCTGCGGCCAGATCAGGTGAGCCGTCCAGGCCAATGGCGAACGAATGCAGCCGCGGCCACCAGGCTTCGCTGCGATCGTCATCCTCGATGCGTTCACGGGCGAAACGGGCGGCACAGGCTGTCACCAGCGACGAGTCCAGTCCGCCGGAAAGCAAGACACCGTAGGGCACGTCGGTCATCAGCTGCCGGTGGACCGCCTGTTCGAAAGCTTGCTTCAGCTCGACCGGTGAGATCTCGCTGCCCCGGGTCGCACGGTAGTCGCGCCATGGCTTGCTGTAGTAGCGCGTCAGCTCGCCGGTCGCGCTGTCGTAAACGTGGCCGGGCGGGAAGATGGCGACGTCCGGGCAAAGGTCGGCGATGGCTTTCATTTCCGAAGCCACGCACAGGCGCCCCTGCGCATCGTGCCCCCAGTACAGCGGACACACGCCCAGCGGATCGCGGGCAATCAGGTAACGCTGCGACTCGCTGTCCCACAGGGCGAAGGCGAAGATGCCATTGAGCTGGCCGAGGAAGTCCGCTCCCCGTGACCGGTACAACGCGTTGATCACTTCGCAATCGGAGCCAGTGGTGAAATCGTAATCACTGGCGGCACGCAATTCGCGATGGTTGTAGATCTCACCGTTGACGGCGAGTGCGAGCGAACCGTCGCGAGAGCGTAGCGGCTGCGCACCGCTCGCCGGGTCAACGATGGCCAGTCGCTCGTGCACGAGGATCACCCCCGCATCCACGAACACGCCACTCCAGTCGGGGCCGCGGTGTCGCTGGCGCTGGGACAGCTCCAGCGCCTGGCGCCGCAGGGCGGCAAGGTCGTCGCCCGGTTGCAGATCGAACATGCCGAATATTGAACACATGGTGGATTTCCTCGTCGCGTCGGTTTTTTCAGGGCCCGGAAACGACGAAGGCCCGCACTGGGCGGGCCTTCGTCGCGTAGTTGATTCGTCGAACTTCGGCTACGCGCCGGCCCACCCAGGATTGGGGGCGTTATTGTTCGAACGATTATTACGGGCGACCAACACCGACGGCGCCTTGGCGGCAGCAGAGTTCAGAGCGGCATTGATGGCGCGGATGTACATGGCATCTGAGTTGAGCAGAAGCCTGTGCCGCGCGCAAGCGCTTTTTGATGAGCCCGGTCTTGGCGTCCATTTCACCTGTGCCTGCGTTCACTAAGCCCATCGCAACGGGATGGGCCAGTCGGGATGGGTTTGCGGCGCGGGGGAATGCTCACCGGTCTTGCGACGGGGCTCTGGCTTGCGGGATCCGCTTGCGTACAGGCCACTGAACTGCCTCAGAAGCCACTGACGTACGCCGATGCGTCAAGCCGGCTGGATACAGTCTCTGACGCCATCAAGGCGGCCGACGCATTTCGCGACAGTCGCGCGGATACGGCGGCATCGCTGGATTCGCTGAACCTGCCGACCGTATCGCTTGCGGTCCAGGCCTTTCGATACCAAAAGACGCTGGACTCGGCGAGCCTGCCGGCGCTGAACGACGTAACTGCCAATGGCAAGCCGATCCCTCCGCCGATCCAGGATTTTTTCGGCTCCCTGCCCGACGTCAAGTTCAGCTACACGCAAGACGTGCTGCGCCCGGTCGTTTCGGCGCTGTGGCCGGTCTACACCGGCGGCAAGATCACGTCGGCACAGGAAGGCGCACGCGCCATGCAGCGTCAGGCGGAAGCGCTGGCCGAACACGCGCACGACGCTGAGCGCGTGAAACTGGCTACGCTCTACTTTGGCCAGGCGCTGGCCGAGCAGATGCAGACCGTGCGTTGTCAGGTTCGCGACGGCATGGAGCAGCACCTCAAAAACGCCCAGGCCATGGAACGACAAGGCATGGCGACGCGCGCGCAGCGCATGCAGGTGGAAGTGGCTCGCGACGCTTCCTTGCGCGGCTGCCAGGCCGCGGCGCGCACGTTCGAATCGGCGCGCATCGCACTTTCCAACCTGCTTCGTACCGAGCAGACGCTCACGCTCGCCAGCCCGCTGTTCCTCATCACGACGCCACTGGACACCAAGCAGGCCTATGTCGAGCGCGCAGACAACCGCAATGCGCAAGTTCGCAGCCTCGATGCGGCCTCCGACGCCGCTGCGCAGGTCGAGCGTGCCGCGCGTTCGCAGTGGAAACCCACGGTTGTGCTGCTGGGTGAATACAACCTCAAGCGCAGCGACCAGCTGGTCATTGATCCGGACTGGATCGTCGGTATCGGCGTACGCTACGAGCTGCTGTCCAATGTTGACCGCCAGCGCAGCATCAGTGCCGCCCGGCGAGCGCGCGAAGCGGCACAGGATGCCACCCATGAAGCGCGAACCCAGGTCCGCACGGCTGTTGCCACGGCCTACGAAATGCTGATGGGTGCAAGAGAACAGTACGAACTGCTGCAATCGAGCGAGGCGCTGGCACGCGAAAACGTGCGCATCCAGGCACTGGCCTTCCGCGAAGGTCAGGGGACTGCGACAGAAATGATTGACGCGGAAAATCTCCTCGCCGCAGCGCTCGTGGAGCGCGCGGCAGCTGCTTACAACTTCGATGTCACCCTGGCGCAACTGCTCGACGCCACGGGCCAGATGGACCAATACCCTGCACTGATGCGCGGGGCGGACAAAGTGCTCGCGGAGACGTCGCCATGACCGCACCTCGTTCGACGCAGATTCCACGGGCCGCGGTGGTGACGGCCGTGGTGATCGTCGTCGCCATCGTCGTGCTCGGCCTGTGGCTCGCAGCCCGACCGCCCAAACCGATGATCCAGGGCATGGTCGACACCGACCAGATCCAGGTGGCCGCCAAGGTCCCCGGACGACTGGAGGCGGTGATGGTGCACGAAGGCGATCGCGTCAAAGCGGGCCAGTTGTTGTTCGTGCTCAGCAGCCCGGAACTCGACGCCAAGCTGGCGCAGGTACAGGCCCAACAAGTGGCAGCCGAATCGCAGGCGGCCAAGGCGCGTCATGGTGCGCAAAGCGAAGACATCCAGAGCGCGCGTTCCGCGTGGCAGGCCTCCGAGGCCAACGCCGCGCTGGCCGCCAGGACAGTGACGCGCGTCGCCAACCTCTATGCCGAAGGCGTCGTTTCCCTGCAGAGGCGGGATGAAGCCGTCGCCATGGCGAAAGCCACCGCGAATGCGGCGGCAGCCGCCAAGGCACAGTATGAAAAGGCCCTTGGCGGCGCACGACCGGAAGACATCAAGAGCGCCGAATCCCTGGCGAGCCAGGCCGAAGCAGGCGTGCGTGAAGTCGCCGCCTTGCAGGCCGAATTACGGATTACGGCACCGGTGGCCGGTGAAATCAGCCGGCGCAACGCAAATGTCGGCGAGGTCGTGCCGCCCACGCTTCCGGTGATCAGCATGTTCGAACCGGACAAGCTGTGGGTGTCGCTCAATGTGCGGGAAAACCAGTTTCATGGGCTCAGGATCGGTCAGGAGCTGAGCGGCACCGTTCCGGCGCTCAATGACAAGCGGCTGCGCTTCAAGGTGTACTACATCGCGCCACTTGGCGATTTCGCCACCTGGCGCGCGACGCGCGAATCCTCGGGCTATGACATCAAGACCTTCGAGGTCCGCGTTCGCCCGGACAACGCCCCGCCCGAGCTTCGCCCCGGCATGAGCGTCCTGTTCGACTGGCCGACATGAGCGCGCGACAGCCCTCGCCCATCGTGCGCTGCTGGCGGCGCGAGTGGCAGCATGTGGCGCGAAGTCGCTGGGACCAGTTCTTGCTGTTTGGTTTTCCGTTGATCCTTGTCGTCGTGATTGCGTGGATTTTCACCCCAAGCGTGGCGACCGAGCTTCCGGTGGCGGTCATCGACCATGACGCCTCCCCGGTAAGTCGCGCGCTGGTACGCCGGATCGATGCCACCTCGTCAGCACATGTCGTGCTCAGCACCAGCGATGACGAAGCCGCACGCCGCCTGTTCCGTCGCGCGGAGGCTTACGCCATCGTCGACATTCCGCAAAACACCGAACGGGAGATCAACCGGGGACTCAGTGCGAAGATCTACATCTTCTTCAACGACAGCTTCTACAGCTCGGGCAACCAGGTCCGCCGCGCCGTCGAAGGCGCGATCCAGAGCCTGTCGGGCGAGCTGGCAGGAGCCCGCCTGACCGACAAGCGTGCGGGGCAGCGCCCCGTTGCGGCGACGTCGCCGCTTAACGTGCAGGCTGTGTCGTTGTTCAACCCGCAGGTGAGCTTCGAGCAGGCGCTGGTATCGATGGTGCATCCGGCGGTGCTTCACCTGCTAGCCCTGTGCGCGATGATCGGCGCGATCTGCCGGGAGGCGGACGATGGCCGCATGGACGACTGGATCGGCGATGGATCGGTGGCGGCCGCACTGGCTGGCAAGTTGCTGCCATACATTTTGGTCTACACCGCCTGGAACCTGGTTGCCCTGGCGTGGCTCAGCGGCATTCGCGGCTGGACGGTCGAAGGCAGCGTCTGGCTCATCGCGCTGGCGCAGTGGCTCATGTACGTGGCCTACGCGGCCTTCGCCGTGCTGTTTGCCGGTGCGGCGGGCGAAACTGCGCGGGCGCTCAGCGCGGGCAGCCTCTTCGCCGGGCCGTCGCTGGCTTACGCCAATACCCTGTTCCCGACCATCGGCGCGCCGATGTTTGTCCAGGTCTGGACGCATGCCTTGCCTTACACCGCCTATATGCGACTGCAAAACCAGCAGTGGCAGATGGGTTCGTCGATCGCCGATTCGTTGCCCCAGATCGCTGCCCTGCTCGCCTTTCCCATCGTGCTGGCGCTGCCGTGCCTGTGGCTGATGAGCCGCGCCCGCCACAAAACCGGCGTGGTAGCGACATGAGCGCGCGCGATGGCTTCCGCGGCGTGTGGCGGACGCTTCGACATCATGCCTCGGCGGCGCTGATCCTCCTGGGCGCCACCATCTTGTACTCGTTCTACTACCCGCTCGCTTATCGACACCAGGTAGCAAGCGAACTGCCGATCGCCATTGTCGATGGCGACCACTCGGCGCTGAGCCGAGCCCTGATCCGCAAGGTCCGTGCCGTCGACGGCGTGCAGGTCGTGGATGAACTTTCAGATGTCTACGCGGCGCAGCATGCGCTTGCGCGCTCCGATATCGACGGCTACCTGTACATCCCCAAAGACTACGAGCGCGACGTGCGGCGCGGCGAAGCCGGTGAGCTCGGGCTCTACAGCAACGGCGCCTATCTGATTCGCAACCAGACTGTCCTCGAATCCCTGGCGAAGGCCGTTACCAGCGCCGGCCTCGATATTGTTGGCGGCAAACTGTTGGCAGCAGGCATTGCCGGACCCCGAATGGCCCAGGTGGCGCAGCCGCTGACCGCCATCGAGCGCCCGATGTTCAACAAGCGCGAAGGTTACGGCTCTTACGTGGTGCCGGCCGTGGCCCAGCTGATCGTGCAGCAGACACTGTGGTTCGGCGCCGCGATGCTGATTGCCGTGCGGCGCAGCCAGGGCGGTTTCACCAGCGGCGGGGAGTTGCTGGGCTGGGTGCTGTTTTTCCTGCTCGTTGGCACGATCAACGGCCTGTACTTCAATGGCCTCAATTTCTGGATCCAGGATTATCCGCGCGGAGGCAACCTGCCGGGACTGCTCGTCGCGATGCCGCTGTTCATTGCATCGATCGTGGCGCTGGCCTTGTTCACGGGCAGCTTTTTCATGCGCGAGGCACGCGTGCTGCAGTCACTGTCGGTGACTTCCGTTCCGATCTTTTTCCTGAGTGGCATTTCCTGGCCACTCGACGCCATGCCAACGGCCATGGGGTGGCTAGGCAAACTGGCACCGAGCACACCGGGCATCCAGGCCATGGTGAAGCTCAATCAGATGGGAGCGAGCCTGCGTGACATTGCGCCCGAACTGGGGCAGATGGCGTTGCTGGTCGTACTGTACGGCGGGCTGGGTGCGTGGCGATTGCTGGCCCTGTCACCGCGACCTCACGCATCCACCACCACCGTTCTTACCGACCCTTAAGATCAACCGCCTTCCGCCTCGCACACCCAGGCGCGCGCCTCATCGAGTTGCGCCGTGCTGAAAAGGCGAAACTCCCCGGGCGAAAGAAAGCCCAGCGTTTTGGACAACGTGCGCAGCCAGCCCACGTCCGTCACCAGCGCAGCGCGTTCCCAGCCACTGAAGTGACGCATGCCGAGTTTGGCGTCATCCCACATGGCCGCGGCGTCGAAACCGGTGAAGTCCTGGTCGATGTGGAAGATCACGCGCAGTTTTCGATTGATGGCGAATGCGGCCTCGATATCCGGGATGATCACCCGTTCGTAATCCGCTGCCGTAACCTGGTTGTGGGCCGTAAAGCCGATCACACCCGGAGGCAGGCCGGTCATCTGAACGATCATGGCGGGGGCCCTTCGCGCTGGAAACCTGACTGCCACGCTCGCGCATGCGACGGAAACATCATGTGAAATGCATGCTAAGCCGTGCGCTCAAGTTTTCCCGAAGACGGCCGATCCTCCTTCTGGCATGCCGTGGGATGCGATGTCGGGGCGGGCCGTGTACGCTCGTCAGGCGCTTCCCGGCGCAATACAACCCAAGCAGAACCCCCCAAGGTCTTCATTTCGCACGCATGGCTGGCGGGCGGCTCCGCAGGAGCAGACATGCAACTGGATCTACCCACTCTCGCCATCGTCGGATTCCTTTGCAGCCTTGGCGCGTGCATCGGGTTCACGTCCCTGATGCTGGTGCTGCGCGGGTTGCCGGTATTGCGCTGGTGGGTGACCAGCCTGTGGATCGGCACGATCGGCATCATCCTGCTCGGGCTGCGCAACCAGATCCCCGACTGGCTGTCGATCAGCGTCGCCAACGTCACGGTCACCCTGGCGTCGGCACTGCTGCTGAAAGGCGTGGCACTGCATGTCGGCCGCCCGCTTCGGTGGCGCTGGCCACTCATGCTGGTCGCCCTCTACTCGGCGCTCAATATCTGGTTCACCTACGTCACGCCCGACCTTCGAACGCGCGTTGTTCTTTTCAGCGCGGTGTCCGTCGCATGGGATGCATGGACGGTCACCTATCTGCTTCGCTACGCGCCGCGCGATGTCCGGCTCAGCTGCCGCATCGCCGCCGCCATCATGGTGGCCGACGCCCTGCACTTCGCCTATCGCGCGACGCTGCCGCTCAATCCCGACGCCGGACAGAACGCCTTCGCGGCGGGCTCGCCCATCATCATCACTTACGTCGCCGGCATCGTGGTGGGCCTGGCCGGCTATTTCTCGCTGCTGCTGATGGTGACGGAGCGACTGATGGTCGATCTACGGCGCACGGCGCGCATGGATTCGCTTACCGGCCTGCTCAATCGCGGCGCGGTCATCAACGACGGCGTCCTCAGCCTGGGGCGCGCACGGCAGGCCGGCCAGCCGTTTTCCCTGCTGGTCATCGACCTCGATTACTTCAAGCAGGTCAACGACACCTGGGGCCATGATGCGGGTGATGCCGCGCTGTGCCACGTGGCGCGCATGATTCGTCGCCACCTGCCCGAAGGCGATGCGGTCGCCGGCCGTTATGGCGGCGAAGAATTCGTGGTGGGCCTGCCTGGCTGGTCCATGCATGAGGCGTCGTCCATGGCCGAGCAACTGCGCGCGGAACTGGCCGATGTACCGTTCGCCTATCGTGGCAAGTCCATCGCCATGACGACCAGCATCGGCGTGGCGACGGCGCTGGACGGGCAAACATTTCAGGCCATCGTGGCGCGCGCCGACGAAGCGCTGTACCAGGCAAAATCCCAGGGGCGTAACGAAGTGATCCAGGCCCGTCAGGCCTGAACCCTCACACGGCTTCGATCTGCCGCAGCAGAAGCCGCACGCTTTCACGCCCCTGCCAGTCGTTGATGCCCAGTTCGAAGACGGCACGCATCCGCGCCGGGGGCGGCGTCCCCTTGTAAGCGTTGAACATCACGGCTTCCAGGCGTGAGCCATCGCGAGGGTCACGCAGATCGAAGCGCAGATGCGTTTCGCCCATGACGCGCCAGCTCACGCATTCGAACTCGTTGTCGAACAACGGCTCCGGGAAGGCCTGACCCCACGGGCCGCCAAAGCGGATCTGGCGCGCCAGGTCCAGCGTCGCCGAGCCCATGGGCAGCTCACCATCGGTGTAGAGCGCCGCCTGCAGTTGCTCTTCGCTCAGCCACTGTCGCGCGATGGCATCGAATGCCGCTGCAAAGCGGGGGAAATCGACCGCCTTCAGGCTCAGCCCGGCGGCCATTGCATGGCCGCCGAAGCGCTCAATCAGGCCCGGCTCGCGCGCATCGATGGCCGCCAGCGCATCGCGGATATGGAATCCTGCGATGGAGCGCCCCGATCCACGCAGCTCGTCGACGTTGTCTTCGCTTGCCGGCGCAAAGGCGAAGATCGGCCGATGCAGCCGCTCTTTCAGTTTGGAGGCAACCAGGCCGACGACACCTGCATGCCAGGTGGGCTCATACAAGGCCACGCCCACAGCGTCGCTGCTGGTGGCGACGCCGACCATCACCTCAGCCTCGGCGACCATCGACGCCTGCAGGTCGCGGCGCTCCTGGTTGATCGCGCTCAACTGCTCGGCATAGCGACGAGCCATGGCCGGCTCGTCAGTCAGCAGGCATTCCACGCCAAGGCGCATGTCTTCGAGTCGGCCTGCGGCATTGAGGCGCGGACCCACCGAAAAGGCCATGTCGCTCGCGCATAGCGTGGACACACTGCGCTTGCCGGTCTCGATCAATGCACGAATGCCGGCGCAAGCGCGTCCCGAGCGGATGCGCTTGAGTCCGCCCTCGACCAGCACGCGATTGTTGTAATCCAGTGGAACCAGATCCGCGACGGTACCGAGGGCCACCAGATCAAGCAGACTCGAAAGATCCGGCTCCGGGCCATCCGCGTAGGCCTGGCGTTCACGCAAGGCGGCGCGCAAGGACAGCAACAGGTAGAACACGACGCCGACGCCCGCCAGTGCTTTGCTGGGAAATGTGTCGTCGGTCAGGTTGGGATTGACCATCGCATCGGCCGCCGGCAACTGTTCGCCAGGCAAGTGATGATCGGTGACGATCACCTTGATGCCGAGCGCCTGCGCACAAGCCACGCCTGCGATACTGGCCACGCCGTTGTCGACCGTGATGATCAGCCTTGGCTTGGGCTCCAGCGATTCCACCAGCGCCGGGCTGAGTCCGTAGCCATGCAAGAACCGATTGGGCACGGCGTAGTTCACGTGACGCGCGCCCAGCAGACGCAGGCCACGCACAGCCACAGCTGTACCGGTGGCGCCATCGCAGTCGTAGTCGCCCGCAACGAGAATCGACCAGTCTTCCGCCACGGCCTTCATCAGCAGCTCGACGGCCCGCTCCATGCCACCCAGCATGGTCGGCGTGAGCAGGCAGGCCAGGCGATGATCCGCTTGTGCGGGCGTCAGCACGCCGCGCGCCGCATAGATCGCCTGCAGCACGGGATGGACCTCATGCCCCCACCCGCTTGGCACGCCCGCAGCCACGCGACGCCGGACTTCGCTCGCGCTCATGTCGCGCTGCCTCGCCAGAATCGCAGCTGATGCCAGGGCTTGCGGAGCCAGATTTCGCCGCTGGCGAAATGAACCTTCACCGGTTGGCGACGGCCGGATGCCTCGATGCGAGAAAGCCAGTTCGTTTCGATGTCCTGCCAGGGCAAGCCCTGCAGGTCCATCAGCCATCCGGTTTGCAGCCGCTCGACATCAGCGTCCTTCCATGCCATGGCGGACACCCCTGCGCGCTGCGCCAATGCACGCATCAGGACATCGTCAGTGACCACGCCTTCAAAGGATGTCCGGACACGGGGTGGCAAGACACCACCACCCCACAGCCAGAGGCTGTTGACCGGCGGCATGCCTCGCTCGCGGCGCTGTTCATTGAGCGGATGCTGGTGAAGGACAACCTGCACTTCCGTGATCAGCGCGCGCCATCGACGCCCCTGCGGACCTTGCGGCAGATGCATGTAGAGGTCTTCACCCAGCGCTTGCTCGGGTGCAGCAAAGGCGGGCACATCGTCCGCATCGACGCGAACGTGCCAGCGGTCGGGTGAGGTGACCTCCAGCGCCATGCCGACCTCGGCAAACGTGGGATACAAGGCCTCGGCCAGCGCCAGCGCGTCGTCCATCGTCAGCCCGAGCCGCCCGCAGGCAAGCAGACGGGCACCGTTGATATCGGGCTGGATCCACGCCGGGTCGGCGCTCAGCCAGACATCGGTGCCCGCGTCACCGGCAAGCAGCTCACGCGTCAGTGCAGCGGCGGGAAGTTCACCCTCAAGCGGAAACGCTGCCCTCAATCCATCGATATAGCCGACCGCGCCATCGGCAAGCCGGTCCGCGCGACGCAACCAGGCCCGGACGGGCGAACGGATGTCGAATCGCTGCAGGGACGGCAGCCACCAGGTCAGCGGAGGGCGGCCATCAACGGCGCTCATGCGTCGAGCGTCTCATACAGTTCCATCCATTCACCCTCGAGCGTTTCCTTTTCGCGGCGAAGCTCGGTCTGGCGCTGGCCGAGTTTCATCATCTCTGCCGTGGAACCGTTGTAAGTCGCGGGGTCGGCGAGTTTCGCCTCCAGCGCCTTCAATTCGCTGTCGATGGTGGCGATGCGTGTTTCGAGCTTCCTGACCTTCTGACGTGCGGCCTTTTCGTTCTCGCGCTGCACTGCATCGGCGCGACGGCGATCAGCGGCCGACTCAACCGGCGTTTCGACGGTCTTGTCGACCGTCTTGTTGCGCTTCTTCGCCTCGCTGTTGCGCGATTTCAGCCAGCGCGCATAGTCGTCCAGATCGCCGTCGAAAGCTTCGACCTTGCCGTCGGCGACGCGCCAGAAACTGTCGGACACCATGCCGAGCAGGTGGCGGTCGTGCGACACCAGCACCAGCGCGCCATCGAAATCCGCCAGGGCGTCGGCCAGGGCCTCGCGCATGTCGAGATCCAGGTGGTTGGTCGGTTCGTCGAGCAGCAGGAGGTTCGGCTTGTCCCACGCAATCAGCGCCAGCGCCAGGCGCGCACGTTCTCCGCCGGAGAATCCATCGACCGATTCGAAGGCGCGATCGCCAGCGAAATTCCAGCCACCGAGGAAGTCGCGCAGCACCTGGGCGGCGACGCCCGGCGCCTTTTCCTGCAGGTGGTTGAAGGGACTGGAGCCCTCATGCAGGCTTTCAACGGTGTGCTGGGCGAAGTAACCGATCTTCAGATCCTTGTGCGCCTTGCGCTCGCCGGCGAGCGGCGTCAGCTCGCCTACCAGCGTCTTGACCAGCGTGGACTTACCGGCGCCGTTGGGGCCGAGCAGACCGATACGCTCGCCCGCTTCCAGGCGAAAACGCACGTCAACCAGAATCTCGGCCGGTGGGCCGCCCTCAGGATCGGCGTAGCCGGCGGTGACTTCTTCCAGCTGCAGCATGGAATCAGGCAGGCGGTCGGGCTTGGCGAACTGGAAGTGGAACGCACGCTCGGCGCGCACCGCTTCGGTGCCCTCCATCTTCTCCAGTCGCTTCATGCGCGACTGTGCCTGTTTGGCCTTGCTGGCCTTGGCCTTGAAGCGATCGATGAAAGACTGCAAATGCGCGCGCTCAGCCTGTTCGCGATCATGCGCGATCTGCTGCAGGCGCAACTGCTCGGCCCGCTGGCGCTCGAAGGCGCTGTAGTTTCCGGTGTAGAGCTTGCCGCGACCTTCGTTGAGGTGAAGCGTATGGGTGATCACGCCGTCGAGGAATTCGCGGTCATGCGAGATCACCAGCAAGGTGCCCTGGTAGCGGCGCAGCCATTCTTCCAGCCACAGCACAGCGTCCAGATCCAGATGGTTGGTCGGTTCGTCGAGCAGGAGCAGTTCGGACGGCGCCATCAGCGCGCGGGCCAGGTTCAGACGCACGCGCCAGCCGCCGGAGAACTCCTTGACCGCGCGTTCGTGCGTATCGGCCGTGAAACCCAGGCCATGCAGCAAGCGACCGGCACGCGCACGGGCGTCGTAACCGTTCAGCTCCTCGATCCGGTGGTGCGCCCTGGCCATGGCTTCGGTATCACCGCGCGCCTCCGCATCCAGTTCGTCACGCAGGGCCGCGGCCAGCTCAACGTCGCCGGCCATCACATATTCGATGGCCGGATCAGGGAGGGCCGGGGTTTCCTGGGCCACCGAGGCCATGCGCAGGCGGGCGGGCATGTCCAGGTCGCCGGAGTCGGCTTCCACCTGACCCTGCAGGGCCGCGAAGAGACTGGACTTACCGCAGCCGTTGCGCCCCACCACGCCCAGGCGCCACCCACTCTGGATGACCAGGTCGATGTCGGAGAGCAGCAGCCGGCTGCCGCGGCGAAGCGCGAAATGGCGGAAGGAGATCATGATGAAGGGACGTCTTGGCGGGGCGGGCTTCGCCCAAAGGGGGAATGATAGCGGGGATGGGCGCTCAAGGCTGGCGCTCCACCGTAGCGCCACGGTCGGCCAACTGAGTAACCCATCGCACAAGTCGCGACACCACATGGCGCGGTAGCCGGTCATCTGATACAACGTCGCGGCATTGCACGCTGCGGCTGAATGGCCCGGCGACGCAGACCTAGGGGATACACCGCCGGGACGCCGGATTAACCAGCAGACGCGCAGTGTGACTGCGCCCTGTCGCGTGGAGAGGGGACCATGAACAAGTTCAGCATCAGCCTGCCCGTCGTTGCCTTGCTGGCCCTGGCCGGCCTGTCGGCCTCGCCCGTTGCCCACGCGGATAACCTGCTGGTCAACCGCGTGCAGCAGGAAAAGGGCATGGATCTGCCCCAGCGCGGCATGTCGATGGGCCAGGTGGAGAAGAAATACGGCGCTCCGGAGCGCAAGCTCACGCCGCGCGGCGGCGACACCTCCAAGCACCCGACGATCAACCGCTGGGAATACTCGACCTTCATCGTGTATTTCGAGCACAGCCACGTGATTCACGCCGTGCTGAACACCCCGGCGGGCAATAACACCAATCCTGCCTTGGTGAACTAAGCCGTTTTCCAGGGGGAGCGCTACTCAACCCTCCCCCCCTCCCCTACAATTCGCGTTTGCCCTTCTGCAGCGCGAGTTTCCCCATGACCACTTCTTCCCTGCGCCTGCCGGCGGAATGGGAACCGCAGTCTGCGGTTCTGATCGCCTGGCCGCACGCCGATACCGACTGGGCCGACCGCCTGGCCGAGGTGGAAACCACTTATGTGGCCCTGGCTGGCGCCGTGACCCGTTTCCAGCCGCTGATCATCGTGGTGGCCGATGCGGCGCTTCGCGCCCACGTCGAAGCCCTGTTGCGCGAGGCCAGGGTCGATCTGTCGCGCGTGCGCCTGGTCGAATTGCCCTACGACGACACATGGCTGCGCGACTCCGGCCCCATCACCCTCAACGACGGCCACGGTGCCTTCCAGCTGACAGATTTCCGCTTCACCGGCTGGGGCGGCAAGTTCGGCGCGGAACAGGATGACGCGCTGGTCGCGGGCCTGGTGCAGGCCGGCATTTTTGGCCAGGCCGGCCACAAGCGTATCGATTGGGCGCTGGAAGGCGGCGGCATCGAGAGCGACGGCGAAGGCACGGTGCTGACGACGTGGAAGTGCCTGACCCAGCGCCATCCGGAGCAGTCGCGCGAGGACATGAGCGCGATCCTGCGCGATGGCCTGCACGCCGATCGCATCCTGTGGCTGGACTACGGCTATCTGGAAGGCGACGACACCGACGCCCATATCGACACGCTGGCCCGCTTCGCACCAGGCCATCGCATCGTGTTCCAGGCCTGCGACGACGCGAGCGACCCGCACTTCGACGAACTCAAGCGAATGGGCGACGAGCTTGCCGCCCTGCGCACCAGGGACGGCCAGGCTTACACGCTGTATCCGTTGCCCTGGGCCCAACCGATTCTCGACGAAGGTCGACGCCTCGCCGCGTCCTACGCCAATTACCTGATCGTCAACGGTGCCGTGCTGGTACCGGCCTATGGCGACAAGGCGGATGACGAAGCCGCGCGCATCATTGGCCAGGCCCATCCGGGCCGCGAAATCGTGCAGGTGCCCTGCCGCCCGCTGATCTGGCAGAACGGCAGCCTGCATTGCATCACCATGCAGCTGCCAGCCGGCATCGCGCATTGATTGAAGCCCCTTGCGCCCGCACATCTCGGGCGCATGGACAGGGCCCTGACGCCCGTCCGCTAGACTCTTCCCCATCCCCATCTCCATCCCTTTGGGGGCGAACAGGAATATCGGCATGACCCGCAAGACTCTCAAAGTTGCGCTGCTGCAGGAAACCGATCGCGGCAGCCGCGACGCCAATCTCGACGCCATCGAAGCCGGGCTGCGCGAAGCGGCCAAGGCGGGCGTGGAACTGGTGCTGCTGCAGGAGCTGCACAACGGCCCGTATTTCTGCCAGCACGAGTCGGTGACGGAATTCGACCTTGCTGAAACGATTCCCGGCCCGAGCACCGAGCGTCTGGGCAAGCTGGCCGAGGAACTCAAGCTGGTGGTCGTCGCCTCGCTGTTCGAGAAGCGCGCGACCGGCCTGTACCACAATACTGCCGTGGTCTTTGATCGTTCGGCGGCGATCGCGGGCAAATATCGCAAGATGCATATCCCCGACGATCCGGCTTTCTACGAGAAGTTTTACTTCACGCCGGGCGACCTGGGATTCGATCCCATCGAAACCTCCGTGGGCCGGCTTGGCGTGCTGGTGTGCTGGGATCAGTGGTACCCGGAAGCCGCCCGCCTGATGGCGCTGGCTGGCGCGGACCTGCTGCTCTATCCGACCGCCATCGGCTGGGATCCGAACGACGAGCCGTCCGAGAAGGAACGCCAGCGCGAGGCCTGGGTTACCGTCCAGCGCGGCCATGCCGTCGCCAATGGCCTGCCGCTGCTGTCGGTCAATCGCACGGGCTATGAGCCGGATGTGTCCGGCGTGGGCGCCGGCATTCAGTTCTGGGGCAGTAGTTTCGTTGCCGGTCCCCAGGGCGAGTTCCTGGCCCAGGCCGGGACGGAAGGTCGTCAGTTGCTGATCGTGGATGTCGACATGGCGCGTAGCGAGCACGTTCGCCGCATCTGGCCGTTCCTCCGTGACCGCCGCATCGACGCCTACGGCGATCTGCTGAAGCGTTTCCGCGACTGAGCCGAACGAAATTTCCTAAACGGGGTGTCTGATGACACCCCGGTCTTGCCCGGAACGGCATTGCCCCCATGCAGGACTTTCCACCCCACGATGACGAACGCATGAGCCTGGACGACACGTTGCCTGCCGACACCTTGCCAGCGGCCCTGCAGGGCCAGCCGATCGAGCGGGTGTTCCGCGATGGCGTGGAGTACGTGGTGCTCGGCACAGCGCACGTGTCGCGTACCAGCGTGGAAGCGGTCGACGCCCTGCTGGATCTCGAGCATTTCGACGCGGTTGCCGTGGAGCTTTGCCCAAGTCGCGCGCAGGGCATGCGCCATCCCGACGCCATCAAGCAGATGGACCTGTTCCAGGTCATCCGCCAGGGCAAGGCCGGCATGGTGGGCGCCAGCCTGGTGCTTTCCTCGTTCCAGAAGCGCCTGGCCGACCAGTACGGCATCCAGCCCGGCGCGGAAATGAAGGCGGCCATGGACGGCGCGGACCTGCGCGGCGTTCCGGTGTGGCTGGTTGATCGCGAAGTCGGCACGACGCTCAAGCGCGCATGGCGCGGCGTAAGTTTCATGCAGCGCTTTGGCCTGTTGGGTGGCCTGATTGCCAGTGTCTTCGAACGCGAGAACATCGAAGAGCAGGAGATCGAAAAGCTCAAGCAGGGCGACATGCTGGAGAGTGCATTCGGCGAGTTTGCCCGCGACTCCGCACCGCTTTACCAGGCACTGATCGCCGAACGTGACGCCTACATGGCGGCGCGCCTGCGCGAGGAGGCAAAACGCTCAGGATTTGCCGAGCAGCGTCGCGTCCTGGTGGTCATCGGCGCGGGCCATCTCAAAGGAATGTGCGAAGCCCTGCGTTCGCAGCAGGACGATCCGGCAACGCTCGCTGCGGAGCTCGCGAAGTCGCCTCCCAAGTCAAAGTGGCCGAAGTACCTGGCGATCGGCCTGGTGCTGGCCGTGTTCGCCGCCATTGCTTTTGCGTTTCATCGCAATGCGGCGCTCGGGGCTCAGGCACTGCGCGACTGGGTGATGTGGACAGCGGGCCTCTCGGCCCTGGGCGCCATCGTCGCAGGCGGCCATCCGCTGAGCGTGCTTGCGGCCGCCATTGCCGGACCGATCAAGCCATTCCGCCCCGGCATTCCTTCCGGCGGCATCAGCGCGATGGTCGAGGCCTGGGTGCGCAAGCCGCGCGTGGCGGACTTCGACACGTTGCGCGACGACATCGGTCACTGGCGCGGCTGGTGGCGCAATCGCATCGCCCGCACGCTGCTGAATTTCTTCCTCGTATGCATCGGCACGGTGGCCGCTGAGTACATCGCGGGCATCCACATCTTCAAAAGCCTGTTCTGATCCTGCAGGGTCCGGCTGGCTGGCTTACATCGCCCCGTCCTTGACGGGGCGATGTGGTATCTGTTGCCGCAAACTCAGTGACGGAGCGCTTTGTCCATCACGTCAAGCAACTCTTCTTGCTTATCGAGGCCCTGCTCCCAGTACATGGCACCGCCGAGCTTGTGCCGCTTCACGTAGTCCATCTTGAGCTTGAGCGACTGCGGATCTTCGTAGGTCACGAAGGTGCGCGTGCTGGCATTCCAGAGATAGGGCACCTGAGCCCTGGCATCCCAGAAACGCACATAGCCGTTTTTGCCGATGAAGTTCGCCTTGAGCTCATCCCAGGTGGGTGCAGAGAGGAATCTGCCGTACTTCTGCTGCAGGCCGTTGTGTGTCGCGGTTACGTCGGTAAATGCGCGACCGTAGAACGGCACGCCCAGATTGAGCTTCTTCGCCGGGACGCCTGCATCGAGGAACTGCTTGACCGCCTTGTCTGCGGCGCGATCATTCGCCGGATCCAGCGCCGAAGGATGCAGCCCCGCGTGATGCCCGGTGGTTGGCGTGAGGCCGTTGTGGAAGTCGTAGGTCATCAAGTTGATCCAGTCGAGCGAGCGCGACACACGCTCGATCTCGATGCCGGCGACGAATTCGCTGTCAGCCGCGGCAATGGTCAGCAGGTAATGACGACCTCCATGCGTGGCACCGAGCTTGTCCAGTCGCGCGCGCAGCGCTTCGAGCATCAGACTGAAATTGCGCTTGTCTTCAGGGCGATGACTGATGTTGTCGCCGGGGAGCGTTGGGTATTCCCAATCGATGTCGATGCCGTCGAGGTCGTACTTCTCTATGAGCTGCGCGCCGTCGTCGGCAAACCTGGTGCGCGAGGCGTCAGTCAGGGCAGCCTCGGAGAAATGATCCGCGCCCCAACCGCCCACGGACACCACGATCTTCAGCTGCGGGTTGATCTTGCGAAGCGCCGTCAGCGCCGCGAGGGATTCAGCGGCGTTGGGGCTCTGCAGCACGATGTCGCCCTTGGGATCGAGCGTCGCAAAGGCGTAATTGATCACGTCCAGCTTGTTTGCGCTGATGGGCGGCAGCGGCCTGGCGTCGGCCACGTAGCCGACGATCCGGTAAGGGTGCGCTGGCGCGCCGGCCGGCTGGGCCTGAGCGGCGCCCGCAAGCATTGCAAATACCAGCCAAGCCAAGGCCTTCCGGCCCGTTCGGATCAGTTTCTGCATGGCCATCCTCTTTCGCACAGTCGTGAGGGCCGGGCCCGGTTTTGGGGAGGGCTCGGACGAAAAGTTGTTCCTGCTTGGACCCAGACACTATACTTCCGCGACTTACCGCCATGTACCCGCCGGAATCGTGGGAATGATCTCGATGAATCGACTGCAACTGCTCGGCCTGACCGTCGCCGCCGCACTACTCGTCACTGGCAACGCTCATGCCGCAGGCGACAAGGCCGCTGGCCGCAAACTCGTGTACACCTGCAACGGCTGCCACGGCGTGCCAGGTTACGAGAACGCCTACCCGCGCTACCCGGTGCCGAAGATCGCCGGCCAGAATGAGCAGTACATCGTCAATGCGCTGCATGGCTACAAGAGCGGCGACCGCACCCACCCGACCATGGTGGCTCAGGCGCAGAGTCTGTCCGACAAGGACATCGAAGACATCGCCGCCTATCTCTCCAGCCTTACCAAGTAAGCCGCCAAGGATCTCACCCGCATGAATCGCGCTCTTACCCTGATTTCATTCGGCGCCATCCTGGCGTTCGCTTCCACCCAGTCCATGGCCTCGGGCAACATCGAAGCCGGCAAGAACAAGGCCGCCACGTGCTTTGCCTGCCACGGCACCGACGGCAATGCGGTTGATCCGCAGTACCCGCGACTGGCGGGTCAGTACAACGTGTACCTGCAGCAGGTGCTGCATGAGTACAAGGACGGCCACCGCAACAACGCCATCATGAAGGGCTTTGTCGCCACGCTGTCCGAGCAGGACATCGAAGACGTCGCGGCTTACTTCTCGAGCCTGCCGACCAAGCTCGATACGCTCAACGGTCATATCCAGGGCGACAAGTAATTCGTCCAGCCCGGATGCGAAAAGCCCGCCGATCGGCGGGCTTTTTTGTGGGCGACTTCGTGGTGCTCAGCCCAGCGCGGACTGTCCTTCTTTCTTGCGGTAGTAGGGATTTTCGCCGCCCTGGTGATCCGTAACATCGCGTACCTCGGTAATCTCCGGCACGCGCTCGCGCAGGGTCTTCTCCACGCCGTGCTTGAGCGTGACATCGACCATGCCGCACCCGTGGCAACCCCCGCCGAACTGAAGAAGCACCACGCCGTCCGCACTCACTTCAAGCAACGTGATCCGGCCACCATGGGAAGCGACGCGTGGATTCACTTCCGCCTCAAGCACATAGCGCACGCGCTCGACCAGGCCAGACTCCAGGCCCGGCAGTTCGCCCTTGATGCGTGGGGCGCTGATATTGAGCTGGCCACCGGTCAGATTGGGCTCGTAGTCGATGCTGGCACCGTCCAGCCACGAGGCGCTGTTGCCGTCGATGTGGAACAGAAAGCCCTCGCACTCGACCGTCCATTCGTTGCCGGAGAGCTCGTTGGGCTCACAGAATTCGAGTTCGCAATTGGCTGCAGGCGTACCCGGCGAGGTTACTGACAAGCGAATGCTCAGCCCCTCGATGCCTTGCTGGGAAAGAAGGCGCAGGAAGTGTTGCTGCGCGCGTTCGGAAATGTCGATCATGCCTGCTCCACGTCTGATCCAGGTGCCGTCTGACTCCGGCGACCGAAACAGCACCATTTTAGTCCTATTTCGGCAAACGATCCATCGCTTTACTTTTTATCGGGCAACTTCGACCCTTGCGACCTTTGCCTCGCTCCAGGAACTGCCATGACGATCGCCGACCTCGCCAACCAGCATTGCATCCCGCGCAAGGGCCCCGAAAACGCGCTCAATGCCACCCAGGTCAAGGCACTGCTGGCCGAGCTTCCGGGCTGGACTGTGACGGCCGATGGCAAGGCGATGGTCAAGGACTTCAAGTTCAAGGATTTTCACCACACGCTGGGCTTCATCAATGCGGTGGGATTCATGGCCAACCAGGAAGATCACCATCCGGACCTGGAGGCGGGTTACGGCCACTGCCAGGTGCTGTGGTCCACGCACGATGTCGGCGGTCTCTCGTTGAATGACTTCATCTGCGCCGCGCGCGTCGAAACCCTCCTCGCCCACTGATCGCCCCTTACCCGCAGCCCGCATGACCGACACCTCCACACGCCGCTGGCTTATCGCGGCAAGCTGCGTGGCGGCCGTGCTGGCGTGCCTGTGGCTGCTGGGTTGGATCGGCAGGGAAACCACGCGCGCGCATCTCCTGCACGAGGCCGAGCATCGTCTTTGGGTCGCTGAGTACGGTGACCCCTTGTGGTCGTGGGAGCTGCGTAAGCCACGCGACCTGGTGGCGCAGAAAATCTTCGGCCATGTGCAGCTGTCGACCGATGACGAAGGCCTGCTTGCCACCTCGACCGATGGCTCGGCATTTGAAGTGGGCTTGCCTGTTCGCTCGCCCATGGACGTCGCGCACTGGCCGCTGCTGCAGGTTGTCCTGCATGTCTCAGCACCGACGCAGGTGCGAGTCCTCTGGCAGGTTGATCGCACCGCCGCCATCTGCACCTCCGATCAGTCCTACGACGTCGATGCCGATGAACCGATGCTTGCCATCCCCCTGGACGACGTCACGGGCAGACAAGCCGATGGCAGCGCCTGCCCACGCCCGACGGTGATCGCCTGGCTGCTTCGGTTACGGATGACGATGCCCGCCCAGGCCAGCGTCGCCTTTCGTCGCGCAGCGCTGATCACGCGCGCCCCGCCCGTCACGCCGAGCCAGCCCGCCAGCGCCTCCGGGATGAAGCCGGGCGACATGCTGGCGCTACCTCCGCTGGCGCGCGTCCATCTCGATGGGCGACAGGGAGCCAATGACTGGCTGGCCACGCGTGATCGCCTCCTGCCCCGGGCGCCCTCGGCCGTCATCACCGTCGATGGCGATCATGCGCAGCCCGCCCCGGCGGAAGGTCACCTGGAACACGGGGCTGCTGCGCTCTGCGCCGCTTATCTGGCCGTGCTGGCCTGGCTCGCATGGCGTCCCCGTCCCCGATGGGAACTTCCGGCCATCCTCTTCGGCTTGCTTTGGCTGATCGCCGGGCTGCAATGGGGCACGGACTTCGCCCGACCTGCCGCACTCGCCTTTCTGGCTGCCGTGCTCTTCGCGGCCTGGCGAGGCTGGCGGACACGGCCGCATCCCTGGCGCTGGCTCGGATCGTCATTTCCGGCATGGCTGTCACCGCTGGCACTGGTGCCGGTGGCCGTATTGCTCGCCTGGCTGGAAGGATCCGGATGGACGGCGCCCCTGTGGCGGCACGCCCTGACCTACCTCGGCTGGGCCGCGCTACAACAGTGGCTGATGCTGGCCGTGGTGCTGCCACGCGCCGAGGCGTGGCGAACACCGAAGCCGGTGGCCTGGATTGCCACCGCCCTGGTCTTTGCCCTGCTGCACACCCCCAATGGGGCGGTCATGCAGCTGTGCTTCCTGGCTGAGCTGGCCTGGGCGGCGTGCTTCCTGCGCTGGCGCAGCATCCTGCCCATCGCCGTCGCACACGCGCTGTGCGCCCTGATCGTTGAGGCGGGCCTGACCGGCGGACTAATCCGCTCGCTCGAGGTCAGCGCGCGCTTTTTCCTTTAGTTCCAAGCCGATCCAGGAATGTCTTCAAGTCATCTGGCAGCGGCGCGGAAAACCCGTAAGCCCTGCCATCCAGCTCGAAGCTCATGTGCGCGGCGTGCAGGAACAAGCGCTGCAGGCCCTTGGCTTTAAAGCGCTTGTTCGCATCACGATCGCCGTACTTCTCGTCACCTGCCAGCGGATGGCCGACATGTTGCGCATGCACGCGGATCTGATGCGTGCGGCCGGTGCCCAGCGTCGCCTGCATCAGGCGCGCGCCGGTGTACTGCTCCATCTCGCGGAAAAAAGTGAGTGAGGGCTTGCCGTTATCCGCCACTCTTACCATGCGCTCGCCACCCTGGAGGATGGATTTGAGCAGGGGTGCGTTAACGTCGAACTTGGCCTTGCCCGGATGACCGGTCATCAGGCAGAGGTACTGCTTGGTGACCGTGCCTTCGCGAATCGCGGCCTGCAGGCCGGTCAGGCCAGCCCGGGTCTTGGCGAACACCAATACCCCGCTGGTGTCGCGATCGAGGCGGTGGACCAGTTCGATGTGGTCTTTGGGGCGACCCGCGCGGATAAGCTCGATCGCGCCGTGGCTCACGCCGCTGCCACCGTGGCTGGCAATCCCGGCCGGCTTGTCGATGACGATGAAATGCTTGTCCTCGAAGATGACTGCATCCAGGACAGCCTGAACCATGGACGGCGGCGGCCCCTTGTCCACCGGTCGTTCGGCGACGCGAACCGGCGGAATTCGCAGCGTATCACCCGCCACGAGACGGTGATCCGGCTTGGCGCGCTTGCCATTCACACGCACCTGCCCGGTGCGCAGGAGCCGGTAAATCATGCTCTTGGGCACGCCCTTGAGGATGGTCATGAGCGCGTTGTCGATGCGCTGGCCGTCCCGCTCGGGGCCGATCTCAACTTGACGCACACCTTGAGGTGCGTCATGGGAAGTTACCGTCTGCATTGAAAAAAACCTGACTAGATAGGATACTCGGCCAGCGCTATGTCCTGCCCGCCGATGTTCGGCGGTTGCGAGGACGCCCGCCCGTGACGCCGGCGAGGATAGCGACGGTTCGCCACCCCGGCAGCCGGTCGCTGCTCCCTTTCATCGTAACGGTTCGGGTTGTCGTTTGTCCGGCTCGAATGACGTGCCGGGGCGGCTGGCGCAATGCCACGAATACCCCGGAACCGGAAACGGTGCCGTCATTTTGCCGCTTAACCGCAGCGGCGCGATCCCCGGCAGGCCGCCCTTTCGGCGCCACCGCGGCACGCGACGCGCGGCAAGCCAAGGGAATCTCACAATGAAGCGCATGTTGATCAACGCAACTCAGCGGGAAGAGTTGCGTGTGGCCATCGTCGATGGCCAGACTCTTTACGATCTCGATATCGAAATCCCCTCTCGCGAACAGAAAAAGGCCAATATTTACAAAGGCCGCATCACTCGCGTCGAACCCTCCCTGGAAGCCTGCTTCATCGACTATGGCGCCGAGCGCCATGGCTTCCTGCCGCTGAAGGAAGTGGCCCGCGAGTACTTCACGCCGGGCCTGGATCCCAACAAGGCCAACATCCGTGACCTCATCAAGGAAGGTCAGGAAGTGGTCGTGCAGGTCGAAAAGGAAGAGCGTGGCAACAAGGGCGCCGCCCTGACCACGTTCATCAGCCTGGCCGGCCGCTACATGGTCCTGATGCCGAACAACCCGAAGGCCGGCGGTGTCTCCCGTCGCATCGAGGGTGAAGATCGCCAGGCCCTCAAGGAGGCGCTCGAGCACCTCACCGTGCCGGACGACGTCGGTCTCATCGTGCGCACCGCCGGCATGGGCCGCGACGCCGAAGAGCTCCAGTGGGACCTCGATTACCTGCTGCAGCTGTGGAAGGCCATCTCGGCCGCCGCCAGCGCCCAGAAGGCGCCCTTCCTGATCTATCAGGAATCGAAGCTCTTCATCCGCGCCCTGCGCGACTACCTGCGCAATGACATCGGCGAGATCCTCATCGACGAGGAATCGCTGTACCAGGACGCCCGTGAGTTTATGCAGCAGGTCATGCCCAATGCCCTGCGCAAGCTCAAGCTGTACAGGGACGACACCCCGCTGTTCTCGCGCTACCAAATCGAAACACAGATCGAGAGCGCGTTCGACCGCCAGGTGCGCCTGCCCTCCGGCGGCTCGATCGTCATCGACCAGACCGAAGCGCTGACCGCCGTTGACATCAACTCCTCGAAGGCCACCAAGGGCAGCGACATCGAGGAAACGGCGTTCAACACCAACCTGGAAGCGGCGGTGGAAATCGCCCGCCAGCTGCGCATCCGCGATGCCGGCGGCCTGATCGTGATCGACTTCATCGACATGGACAGCCCCAAGCACCAGCGCGAAGTCGAAGAGCGCCTCAAGGAGGCCCTCAAGCTGGACCGCGCCCGCGTGCAGATCGGTCGTATCTCGCGCTTCGGCCTGCTGGAGATGTCGCGCCAGCGCCTGCGTCCTTCGCTGGGCGAAGCCACTCAGAATGTCTGCCCGCGTTGCGATGGCCACGGCCATATCCGCAGCGTCGAGTCGCTGGCGCTGTCGACCCTTCGTCTGATCGAAGAGCACGCCATGAAGGACAACACCGGCCAGGTGCTGGTGCAGGCCCCTGCGACCGTGGCCAACTTCATGCTCAACGAGAAGCGCGCCAGCGTCGTTGAGATCGAGCTGCGCAACAAGGTCCATGTGGTGATCGTGGCCGATGACAAGCTTGAAACGCCGCACATCGAAATCCAGCGCATCCGCGAAGCGGACATGGGCGACCACAGCAAGCCGAGCTACGAGCGCCTGACGGCGGTCGAAGCCTCGCCGCTGCCGAAGATGGGCCAGACACTGGGTAGCAGCGAACAGCCAGCCGTCAGCGGCGTGGTCCCGGCCTCGCCGGCCCCGCTGCGCGAAGAAGTCGCCGCTGCTGCCGCAGCAACACAGCCGGCTGCTCGTCCGGCCGCCGCCCCGGCGCCGTCGGGCGGCATTGTTTCGCGCCTCCTCGGCTGGTTCCGTGGCGCTTCCGAGCCGGCTCCGGCCCCGGTCGAAACCAAGCGCGAGTCCTCGCAGCCGCAACAGCGCAACCAGCGCCGCGACGAACGTGGTCGCGGTCAGCAGGGCTCGGGCCAGGGTCGCCAGCAGCAACAGCAGCGCCGTGAGCCGCGTGAACCGCGCGAGCAGCAGCCCAAGCAAAACCAGCAACAGCAGCAGGGCAAAAAGGGCCAGCGCGGCAACGAGCAGCAGAACGCGCGCCAGCAGCAGCCCAAGCAGGATCAGGGCAAGCAGGATCAGCAGCCGCGTCAGCCCCGGCAGGAACAGGGCCAGCCGAACGAACGCAAGCAGCAGAATCCGCAGCAGCCGAAGCAGGAACAGGCACAGAAGCAGGCGCAGGAACCGCGCCAGCAGCGCCAGGCCGCGGCCTCGCAGCCTGCCGCAGAAGCCCAGCAGCCCCGCCCGATCCCGGCGGCGCCCGTGGCCGATGAAGCGAAGGAACTGGAACTGGCCCAGGCCGCGACCGACGTCACGGTCGAGGGCGGCGCACCTGCAACCTCCACGGAAGGCGACGGCAGTCAGCCGCGTCGTCGCCGTGGCCGTCGTGGTGGTCGCCGCCGCCGCCGTCATGACGATGCCAATCCGGCCCATGCCCAGACGGACGCGTCGGAAGACGGCGTCGATCTGGACGATGAAGATCGTGAGGAAGACATCACGGACAGCCATGCCTCGGCCGCGCCTCATGCGGAAGTCGCGCCGACGGCGAAGTCAGCCGATAGCGTGATGGCAGCAACGGTGGCCACGGCCGCCGCCAGCATTGCCGTGGCTGAAGCCGCGCAACCGGTCATGCCCATTGCCGGCCCGGTTGAGCCGGCGCCCGTGATCGAAACCGCCGCCCCCGTCCCGGCCGCCTTCAACCTGCCCGTGCTGCCGCCGATTCCGGCGCGCAACGAGGAACCGGCGGAAGCTGCGGAGGCACCGGCTGCCGTGGTCGCCCATGCAACCCACGCGGTCGAAACGCATGTCGAGCACGTCGCTTCCGACGTAACCGAATCGTCGCGTGCGATTCCGGTGGTCGATACCATTGTCGAGGCCGCCACAGTCGTCACGACGGACGCGAGCCCGGTCCTTGAGGCCCAGCAGGCCGAAGCCGTGGTTACGCACTTCGAGCAGCCCGTCTTCGAAGCTCCTGCGCTGAAGGAAATCGTGTCTGCGCCAGCGGAAGCCCTGGCCGAGACGCCTGAGCCTGTTGTGACCCACGTGGTCGCTGCTCCGGCGCAGGAGACGTCGGTGGCCGCCGTCGAACCGGAAGCTTCCACGGTGCAGACCGGACAGGACGTCCCCGCCCCGGTCGAGCAGCCGGCCGAGACGGCTCCGGCCATCCTGCCCAAGCAGGGTGACCTCCTGGCCCATGCAGGCCTGCATCACCACGATGCCGAGCCTGCCGCATCCGAGGAACCCGCGGTGGACAGCGAAAGCGACAAGCAGGACCAGCATCGTCATTCCGGCGGCTGATCCAGCCTGTACTGACGCATGAAAAAGCCGGACCTTGCGTCCGGCTTTTTTTGTAGCTGTTATCCGTTGTCGGGGGCTATCCGCCCACCTGATTGTTATGCGTATCGAGCAGACCGTGGATGGTCATCAGATGGGCCAACCCCACCACATGGTCGACCTGGAGCTTTTCCATCAGCCGCTGCTTGTAGGTGGACACTGTTTTCGGACTCAGATTGAGTTGCTCACCAATGATGGTGAGGGCTTTGCCCCTGACCAGCATCATCGCGACCTCCAGCTCACGGCTCGACAACGCGTCGAACGGCGAGCCCTCACCATCGAGGGTTGCCAGAGCCAGCTGTTGTGCCACCGTCGGCGCGAGATAGCGTCGACCGCCTGCGACCTGGCGAACCGCATTCACCAGCTCCTCAGCCGTGCAGCCCTTGGTGAGGTAACCCAGGGCGCCGGCGTCAAGCAGACGCTTCGGAAAACGCGCGTCATCAACCACCGTAATGATGATGATGTGGGTCGCCAGCTTGCTGCGTGCCACGCGCTCTGTCAGCTCGATGCCACTCATGCCGGGCATATGAACATCCACGAGGGCGATGTGCGGCTCATGTGCTCGAATCAGCTTCAGACCCTCTTCGGCCGTGCCCGCCTCACCGCAAACCCGAATATCTGGCTGCTGCTGCAGGATCATCCGAAAGCCCGTGCGAACGAGTTCGTGATCGTCGATCAAGACCAGATTGATCACCCGGCCACCCTCCTTGGGAAACTATTAGGAAATTAGGCTGCATGCATTAGTCCAATGCAAGCACCGAAAGTCGCACCCGTCTGGTTGAGACCTTCCCTCATGCCCACTACCGCTGGGTTTCGTCTGAGGCGTCCTAAGTATGTTTCATCCCCCCAAGGGGGTCTGTCAGCGCGGACCTACGGTTACTTGGCGCCTCATGAGCCAATCATGAGCGCAAAAGAGCCTTGTTTTTTCAGCAGTACACCGCATCGGGGCCGATCGACATCCGCCCAGGCACCCTGATGCCAGCCACCGATCCCAAGTCGCGACGAATCCCTAAGATCGTGCCGCCATGTGCACGGAAACGCGCCTTGCCAAATTTCAACGACGGCGATGCATCTCCGCATCACGCCGGGCGTCGCGGTGGCGCATGAAAGGACCGTCGATGGCTGATCGAACAGCCAGGAAAATAGGAAACGCCACCGAGGCGCTGTAGCACGCAATTTTGAAGAGCACGGATTCCCCCTACAGGAATACCAGCAAAAATGTGCGCTGGTTCGCAAATTTGAGCGAAATCTATCCACAAGGCCAAGCTGCGGCGCAGCAATAGGAGCATCCGATGCGACGCCACCCACCTCAGACCAAGGCGGTTGGCCCAGCTAACACTCGGCGCACAGCGTCGAACCCCTTGATCCGTTGCAGTAATTCTTCGGAAGAGCCACGTCGGGACTTCGCCGATCGACAGCCTGATCGCACCGTGTGGTCCGATCGCAAGCAGGAATGGGCGGGCCTGATTTTGGACAACGGTCATTTCGACGCCGCGCCCAGCACCGACCTCGAAGCACGTGGCCTATGGTTCTGCCATGCCTTCGGCGCCTCGCCCACCATGTTCCGCCGTGGCGCCGAAGCGAGCTCCGACTGCGGCCGGGCACTACCTTATGACAAGGGCATGTGTCTCGAAGCCGGGAAGACCTGCATGCTCAGCGTGCCCCCGCCCGCGCCGGACAAATTGTCCTGGTCAGTCATCGTGCATGACGTCGAAACCCGCAGTCAGGTCCTCACGATCAAGGCAAGGCGGCATGGCGCTCGTTGCTTGAACTGAAGAATGCCGCCACATCCGGATCCGCCGATCTCTGTGTGGGACCGAAGGCGCTCGCGGGCCAGGAATCACACGGGATCAAGACGATTTCCCGCCAAGGATGATCTGTATATTTCCGTGTGCAGGGGCCGCAACAATCAGCTTTCGACAGAAGCGGCAAATCCGCGCACTTCGCCGAGGTGAAGTGATACGCACGCCGCTGGCGTCTCCATCGCATCTTGCAGATATGGTGCCCGGAGTGGGGATCGAACCCACATAGCCTTGCGGCTGAGGGATTTTAAGTCCCTTGCGTCTACCAGTTTCGCCATCCGGGCACGGAGCTGCGATCGCGGCGCATCCTAACATGTGAGATTGCCCCGGCCCTGACGCATCAAAACATGCGGCATGACCGCCGTTATGAGCTTCGCCCGTCGTCTGAGCGACATGCAACAAAAAAGCGCCCATGGGCGCTTTGATGATCGTCATTGGAGGCCAGAGTCGGAATCGAACCGGCGTACACGGCTTTGCAGGCCGCTGCATAACCACTCTGCCATCTGGCCGATGACGCACGAATCGTAACCAAAAAAATTACGCTTCGCCTTAAAAAACAAAACCCCGGAAAACCGAGGTTTTGCAGAATCTGGAGCGGGAAACGAGACTCGAACTCGCGACCCCGACCTTGGCAAGGTCGTGCTCTACCAACTGAGCTATTCCCGCATCGGAGTCAGAAATAATAGCAGCAAATCTGACTTTGTGAAGACCCTGCGACAACTTTTTTTCACATTTCACCGCTGAGACGCGCCCTGATCGCGGTGTTCCGGAGACCGGAAAAACAAAGCCCCGGACAGGGTCCAGGGCTTTGTTTGAATCTGGAGCGGGAAACGAGACTCGAACTCGCGACCCCGACCTTGGCAAGGTCGTGCTCTACCAACTGAGCTATTCCCGCATCGGAGTCGCGCATTGTAATGGCTAAATGACAGTCGTCAAGCATTCGTTGAATGCGACGTGGAATCCGTTTCCACGCCATCACGATGAGGCGGCTCGCCGCGCATCATGGGCCATGCGGCGCGCAGGTAGTAGAAACCGGACCAGATCGTAAGCACGCCGGCAATCACCAGAAGTCCTTCACCAATGTGATAAAGGCGAAGCGCTTCTGCACTCTTTTCGTGCTGCACGATCAACACCACCAGGGCGACCATCTGCATGGCGGTTTTCAGCTTGCCGACAAAAGCGACTTTCACGGCCGCCCGCATGCCGATCTCGGCCATCCATTCACGCAAGGCCGACACGCTGATTTCGCGACCGACAATGATCGCCGCAGTCACCGCCATCACGATACCCGGCCACCCACCGCGATGGGCTTCGACCAGCAGGAACAACGTCACCGCCACCATCAGCTTGTCAGCGACGGGATCCAGGAACGCGCCGAAAGCCGAGGTCTGGTTGAGGCGTCGCGCAAGATAGCCATCGAGCCAGTCGGTGATGGCAGCCAGTATGAATACGATCGCCGCCGTGATGTTGTGCCCGGGGAACTGCCAGTAAAACACCACCACCATCACCGGCAGCAACGCGACGCGGAACAGGGTCAGCCAGGTGGGGAGATTGATGTGCATGTCGTTCTTCAAATCCAGTGGGAGCAGTGTCGCACGCCCGAGCCTGGTCGGGGGTGAGGAATTGCCGCTGGCCATCCGTGCGATACCGCAACAATCTTGCGAAGGCGAACGTGGCAACCTGCGTCCTCAGCCATGCAATGCCGCATAAATGCGTTCAGCCAGGCCGCGATCAATCCCCTTGATGCGCATCAGTTCTTCGACGCCCGCGGCTTCCACGCCCGCCAGACCACCAAAGGCCTTGAGCAGCGCCGAGCGCCGACGCGCGCCAATGCCAGGCACGTCCTCCAGCACGCTTCGTTCGCGCGCCTTTTCACGCCGCTTGCGATGCCCGCTGATGGCAAACCGGTGCGCTTCGTCACGCACCGCCGCGACGAGATGCAACGCGGGCGAAGCCGGACCGGGGTGCAGATTCCGGCCCGAATCCGCCAGCACGAGGGTTTCCTCACCCGCGCGACGACCGGGCCCTTTTGCGACACCGACCACGTGAATGCCTGCAACGCCCAGCTCCTTCAGGACGCCCAGCGCCTGTGCCACCTGGCCGCTACCGCCATCGATGAGCAAGACATCCGGTGAAGCACCCTCGCCTTCGGCCACTTTGCGGAACCGGCGCGTCAGCGCCTGGTGCATAGCCGCGTAGTCGTCGCCCGGTGTGATGCCGGTGATGTTGAAGCGACGGTAATGGGACTTCTCAGGACCTTCCGGACCGAAGACCACACACGAGGCCACCGTTGCCTCACCCATGGTATGGCTGATATCGAAGCACTCGATGCGCCGCGGCGATTCGTCCAGCTCGAGCAGCTTCTGCAAATCGTCGAAGCGGGCGCCCAGGGTCTGCCGGCTGGCGAGACGAGCCGTCAGCGACGCCTGCGCATTGCGCTCTGCCATCTGCAGGAAGCGCGCGCGCTCGCCCCGCACGCTGTGCTTCAGCTCAACGGTCCGACCGGATTGTTGCGTCAGCAGATCCGCAAGAATGTCCTGATCGGAAATGGGTTCGCCCAGGATCAGCTCCCGCGGTACCGGACGGTCGAGGTAATACTGCGCGACAAACTGGGACAGGACATCGGCGGGCTCGGCGTCCAGCGGCAGGCGCGGAAAGAAGTCGCGCGTGCCCAGACTGATGCCGTTGCGGAAAAACAGCACGCTCACACATGCCATGCCCGACTCGATGCGGCAGGCAATCACGTCCATGTCCGCGCTTGCGCCCTGGACGTGGTGCTGTGCCTGCAGCTGACGCAGCGAGGCCACCTGGTCGCGCATGGCGGCTGCGCGCTCGAACTCCAGCGCCCTGGCGGCCTTGTCCATGTCCCCGGCCAGCTCATCGATGACGGCGCTGCTCCGTCCTTCGAGGAACATCTCCGCATGACGCACGTCGTTGCGGTAATCCTCGACGGTAATCAACTGGACGCATGGCGCCGTGCAACGGCCGATCTGATGCTGGAGACACGGGCGCGAGCGATTGCGGAAATAGCTGTCCTCGCACTGCCGCACCTTGAACAGCTTTTGCATCAGATTGAGACTTTCGCGCACGGCGAACGTACTCGGATACGGCCCGAAGTAGCGCCCCGGCATGTTCTTCGCGCCGCGATGGAAAGCCAGTCGCGGATAGTCCTCGCCACCCGACAGATAAATGTACGGATAGCTTTTGTCGTCGCGCAGCAGGATGTTGTAACGCGGCTTGAGCGACTTGATCAGCTGCGATTCGAGCAGCAGCGCCTCGCCTTCCGTGCGCGTGATGGTGATTTCGGCGCGTGCGATCTGAGCCACCATCGCCGCAATGCGCGGCTCCATCCGTGGCTTGAGAAAATAGCTGCCGACACGCTTCTTGAGATTGCCCGCCTTGCCCACGTACAGCAGCTCACCGTCCGCATCGAAGTAGCGGTAAACGCCGGGTGACGTGGTGAGGGTACGAACGAAGGCCTTTCCATCGAAGGCCGGCATCGGATCGGGCTGCATGCCCTTAATTCTAGCGGTTTTGCGACACCCTGGCCGTGTTCAGACCAGGCCGTCCCGCTTCAACCGCTCGATCAGGCCCTGAACCGAACGCTCGGCCAGCGCGACGCACCGGGTAAAACTCTCGAGGCCGCCGTAATAGGGATCAGGGAACTCGCGCGGCTCGGAGACGCCGGCCCACGGCAGGTAGAGCACGACGTTGTCCCGACGGACTGCGTCGACGATGGCCTGTCCTTCACGCAGGTTGTCTTCGTCCATGGCGAAAACCAGGTCAAAGTGGTTCCCGTCCGCGCGGGAAAGCTGGCGCGCGCGATGGGGGGAAAGGTCAATTCCGGCAACGTGCGCCACCTCACACATGCGCGCATCGGCAGGGTTGCCTGCGTGCCAGTTGCCCGTCCCCCGGGAAGCCACCTCCACATCCAGACCTGCTTCCGCCATGCGCTGCCGCGCTACGGCCTCCACCAGCGGCGAACGACAGATGTTACCCAGGCAAAGAAACAGCAGGCGCGGTGCGCTCATCCCTGGCTGGCCAGCCATTGCTCGGCGCGAATGAGATCGGCTTCCGTGTCGATGCCAGGTGGGAACGGCTCAGGCGTCAGGCGGACCGCGATGGGAAAGCCATGCTCCATGACGCGCAACTGCTCCAGTGACTCGGCATGCTCCAGGGGCGTGCGGGACAGGCTGGTGTAGCGATGCAGGAAACCGGCGCGATAGGCATAGATGCCGATGTGCCTGAGGAACGGCACGTCGGCCGGCAACCGGTCGCGGTCGATGGCAAAGGCGTCGCGCGCCCACGGTAGCGGCGAGCGGCTGAAGTAGAGGGCGCGACCATTGGCTGCGCGCACCAGTTTCACCGCGTTCGGATCGAACAGCTCATGGGCGCTTTCGATCGGCGTCGCCAGCGTCGCCATGGGCGCATCGTCTTCGGCCAGCGCACGCGCCACTTCGCGAATACCCGCGGCCGGTGCAAACGGCTCGTCGCCCTGCAGGTTCACCACGATGGCATCATCGGGCCAGCCGTAGTGCGCGACCACTTCCGCCAGGCGATCGCTGCCGGAGGCATGGTCGGCGCGCGTCATGCAGACCCTGACGCCCTGCCCGTCCAGCGCCTGGACAATGCGCTCGTCATCCGTGGCCACTACCACATCGGTCGCGCCTGCCTGCAGGGCCCGGTGCGCCACACGCACCACCATCGGCACACCGTCGATCAAACGCAGTGGCTTGCCCGGCAGGCGGGTGGACCCAAAGCGGGCAGGAATGGCGACGATAAAGGGCGGAACGCGTTCGGACATGGCGACCTCTCTGCAAGGAGCCAAGCCTAACGGTTCGCGCCCCGCCACACGAGGGTGTCAGTCGGCAATGCCGAGCTGGAAACCGCAGGCACTGGCCAACTCGACGAATCCCGGAAACGACGTCGCCACATTGGCGCAATCACCGATCCGAATGCCGTCGCGCGACAACAGTCCCGCGATGGCGAAGCTCATGGCGATGCGATGATCGCCATGGCTTTCGACCGTGCCACCGGCGAGCGAACCGCCATCAATCATGGCGCCATCGGGCGTTTCCTCGATGCGTGCGCCAATGGCGCGAAGGCCTGCCGCCATCGTGGCAATGCGATCGGATTCCTTGACCCGCAATTCCGCGGCGCCACGCACCACGGTGCGGCCCGAAGCCACGGACGCGGCGACAAACAACGCCGGGAACTCATCGATCATGTCCGGGACCCACTCGACCGGAAGTTCGATGCCGTGCAGCGGCGCGTGGCAAACGATCAGGTCGCCCACCGGCTCACCGCCACTTTCACGCTCGTTCTCCACACGAATGTCGGCCCCCATGAGGCGCAACGCGTGCAGCAAGCCCGTGCGGCGCGGATTGAGTCCGACGGCCGGCAACCGCAGCTCCGAGCCCGGCACCACGCTGGCAGCGACGAGGAAGAATGCCGCGGATGAAAAATCGGCCGGCACATCAATATCAGTCGCCTTCATTTCATGACGACCGGACAAGCGTGCGCGACCCGGCTCGAACGCAATGGGCCAACCAAAGGCCGCCAGCATGCGCTCCGTGTAATCGCGCGTCGGATGCGGTTCGATGACTTCCGTTTCGCCCTCGGCGTAAAGTCCCGCCAGCAAGAGGGCCGACTTCACCTGGGCACTGGCCACCGGCAAGGTGTAGCGAATGCCACGAAGGTTTTTCCCGCCGTGCACCTGCAAGGGTGGCAGGCCATCCTGCGTATCGATGCTTGCACCCATGGCCGCGAGCGGCTCGGTGACGCGACGCATCGGGCGCTTCGACAACGACTCGTCGCCTACGAGGACGCTGTCAAACGACTGACCGGCCAGCAGACCGGCAAGCAGGCGCATGCCGGTACCGGCATTGCCGCAGTCCAACGGCGTATCCGCGCCGCGCAAACCATGCAAGCCCACGCCGTGCACGATGCGCTCGCCATCGCCAACCGTCTCGATGCGCACGCCAAGTTGCTGCAACACCGCTGCCGTTGCGCGCGTGTCTTCGCCTTCGAGAAAACCACGCACGTGCGAGCGACCGTTCGCCAGGGCGCCCAGCATCATGGCGCGATGGGACACCGACTTGTCGCCCGGCACGCGCACGACGCCGTGAAGGCCATGTCCGGGCCGGCTGATCCAATCCAACTGTTTCACGAAACCATTCTCCACAGCCCGGGCCGCGCCCACGGCTTCAAATCAGGGCAAGGCCACCGGGTAGGAACCGAGCACGCGCACCGTCGCCGCCGCACCACCCATTTCCTGCATCGCGGCCTGGATCGGCACGTCCTGCACATGGCCGGACACATCGATGAAGAACGCGTACTGCCACTTGCCGGTATGCGCCGGGCGAGACTCAATGCGGTTCATGCTGACGCCATGCTTGGCGAACGGACTCAGCACGTCGTACAGCGCGCCAGGCTTGTCGTTGACGGTAATCAACAGCGACGTGCGATCGTTGCCCGACGGCGGAAACAGTGAGCGACCGATGACGAGGAAGCGGGTCGTGTTGTCCGCGCGATCCTCAATGCCCTTGGCGAGCGTCTTGAGTCCATAGACGCGACCGGCCGTTTCGCCGGCAATGGCCGCCGCATCGTCAGCATGGCGGGCAAGGCGCGCGGCTTCCGCATTGCTGTTGACGGCGATGCACTCGACACCCGGCAGGTTGATGCGAAGCCAGGTCTTGCACTGCTGCAGTGACTGCGCGTGCGCGTAAACGCGCTTGATGTCTTCCAGACGACCATTGAGCGAATGCAGGCACTGGTGCACGCGAAGTTCGACTTCACCGCAGATGGTGGCTTCGGATGTCAGGAACATGTCCAGGGTGACCTGGATCATGCCCTGCCCGGAGTTCTCCACCGGCACGACGCCGAAATCGGCGTGACCGGCGGCGACTTCCTGGAAAACTTCCTCGATGCTGCCCAGTGGCAGGCCATAGGCGGCATGGCCGAAATGCTTGCGCACGGCCTGCTCGCTGAAGGTGCCCTCCGGCCCGAGGAAGCCCACCTTGAGAGGATCTTCCTGCGCGAGACAGGAGGACATGATTTCGCGAAACAGGCGCACCATCTCCGTGTCCGACAACGGGCCGTGGTTGCGATCAACCACCATGCGCAGCACGTGCGCTTCGCGCTCGGGGCGGTAATAGTCGATGGCGGAAAGACCCTCGCCCTTCACGCGCGCCACTTCCTGCGCCCAGTTGGCGCGTTCGGAAATGAGCTCCTGGATCTGCCGGTCAATGCTGTCGATTCGCTCGCGCACCTGGCCCAGCGGGTTGGAAGGTTCGGTCTTGCCTGATTCGGTCATGAGTGTCTGGATGTCTAGATGTCCAAATGATGGTCGCAGTGTGCCTTTGATCGGCACCCCTGCCTACCCTTGCCAAGCCTATCCGTGACGTTGGGCGAAATCCGCCATGAAGCCGACAAGTGCCTGCACGGCCTCCAGCGGCACCGCGTTGTACAGCGACGCGCGCATGCCGCCGAGTGCCTTGTGACCTTTCAGCGCCAGCAAGCCGGCAGCCTCCGACGCCTGGAGGAATGCCGCATCCAGCGCACTGTCGTGCAACGTGAAAGGCACGTTCATGCGCGACCGGTCGGCCACGGCGATCGGATTGCGATAGAAACCGCCAGAGCCGTCGATGGCGTTGTAAAGCAGGTCGGCCTTGGCGCGGTTGCGCTCAGCCATCGCCACGAGGCCGCCCTGATCCTTGAGCCACTGGAACGTCAGCCCGGCCAGGTACCAGCCCCAGGTATTGGGTGTGTTGAGCATGGAGTCGGCCGCGGCATGCTCGGCATAGCGGAAGATCCTGGCCATCGGGCGCGTGGCGCGCTGCAGCAGATCGCGGCGAATGATCATCACCACGAGGCCCGATGGGCCGATGTTTTTCTGGGCGCCAGCATAGATCAGGCCGAAGCGCGATACGTCGACCGGCCCGGACAGGATGTTCGACGACATGTCGGCCACCAGCGGTACCTCACCCACGTCCGGAATGTCGTGGTACTCGACGCCGTGGATCGTTTCATTGGGCGTGTAGTGAACGTAGGCCGCGCCGGGGTCGAGCGTCCACGACTCGGGCGACGGCAGGTGCAGGTACTGGTCCGACTTACTGCTCGCCGCGATGTTCACGCGCACATAGGGCGCCGCCTCGCTGGCGGCCTTTTCACCCCAGTGGCCAGCGACCATGTAGTCAGCGCGGGCGCCTTCGGCGGCGAGATTCATCGGAATCTGGGCGAAATGCTGGGTGGCACCCCCCTGGAGGAACAGCACGGCATAGTCCGCCGGTATGCTCATCAGTTCGCGAAGGTCAGCTTCAGCCTGGGCTGCCAATGCAATGAAGCGTTTGCCGCGATGGGAAAGCTCCATCACCGATGCACCGCTTCCATTCCATTCGAGCAGCTCGCGCTGCGCCTGCTCGAGCACGGCCGTGGGGATGGCCGCCGGACCTGCACTGAAATTCCAAAGCCTGCTCACTGACACTGCCTCGCGGAGGGCTGAAACGCCGCATTATGCCGCGTCGCAACAAGCCTGCGTCAACGGTTACGTCAGAAACGAACGAGCAAGATCAGGGCAATGCCGAGCGCCAGAACGGCCGCTGTCACGATCAGCCACCACACCTCCCCGCGAGGACCGGCGTCCTCCTCGGGCAAGTGCTCCGGCATGGCAGGCGGAGCGACGATCTCGGGCTCGGGCTCCATGCCCGGCGCATCCACAACGAAACGGTGCATGGCCAGGCCGATCTGGTCACCAGGCAACAGGGCCACTTCGTCGGTCACCACGCCGTTGACCCGCAGCGGGTAGCGCTCGGATTGCTGTGCCGACTCCAACCACAGCTGGCTGGCGCGCCAGACGACCCGAAGGGCCGCTTGCTCACCCTGGGGCAGTTCCAGCGGGATGCGGCCATGCGGCCCCAGTTCAAGCTTTTCCTGAAGCGGGAACACGCGACCGGAGTGCGGCCCTGCCACGACGCGCAGCCCCACCGTGCAGCGCTCCAGCGCGGGCACGGTCAGCGGTTTGCGCCCCTGGGGCGGCTCATCGGCGCACAGCACCATGCGGCAGTCGCCGACGCTGAGGATGTCGCCCGCCCGCAGGATGGCGCGCTCGCGCACGGGGCGGGCATTGAGATAAATGCGATTGCCGGCGGGAAGGACCTGGAGCACCCAGCCACGCTTGTCCTGCTGGATGCGAAGGTGATGCGGTCCGGCCTGATGCGCGGCCAGGATCAGATCGTTGTCCGGCGCGCTGCCAATCCGCAGTTGCGCCTGATCCCAACGGAAGTCTTCACGGGCCGAATTGGGAAACTCGATACGCATCTGTGAACCAGTCGATTGACGGGCAGGACTCTAGCAGAACATTGAGACTTGTCTGACCATAATTCGCTTAATATCCCGACTTTTACTGCGAGGTCTTCACGTCATGCCCAAAATCGACATCCGCCGCCCGCATCAGCTCTCCGTGGCCGAGGCACGTGCCGTGGTCGACAAGGTCGCCGACCGCATGCGTGAGAAATTTGGGATGGATGGGACCTGGAACGGCGACGTCCTGAGCTTTTCCCGTCCGGGCGTGAACGGCTCGATCGCCGTCGAACCCGCCCAGATCCAGGTCCATGCAGAGCTCGGGATGATGCTGGCGCCCCTCAAGGGCATGGTGGAACAGGAAATCCGCCGGAAGCTGGATGAATACTTCGCATGATGAATCTTTAACCACGGCCGCATCCGTGGCATAATCGAAGGCTTACGCGGCCATGACGGCCGCCTCCCTACCGACCGGAACGCATGGCCAAAGACGACGTCATCGAAATGGAAGGCACGGTCCAGGAGACCCTGCCCAACACCATGTTCCGCGTGCAGCTGGAAAATGGGCATGTCATCACCGCCCATATCTCCGGCCGTATGCGCAAGCATTACATCCGCATCCTGACCGGCGACAAGGTCAAGGTGGAGATGACCCCCTACGACCTGACCAAGGGTCGTATCACGTACCGCATGAAGTAATTCCAGCTCAGGGCGCTTGTCGCCGGGCTGGCGGTACAAACAAAAAAGGCCGCGCACCAGGCGCGGCCTTTTTGCATGCCTGTGGTCCAGGCGCCGAGGTCAGGAGACCTCGGCCGGGACCGGTGCAGCGGCTTCCGTATCCACCTTAAGCTCGCCGTCGGCGACGCTCAGGTGCACCTTGCCACCCTCGGCCAGCTTGCCGAACAGCAGTTCGTCCGCAAGCGCACGCTTGACCTTCTCCTGGATGACGCGCGCCATCGGGCGGGCACCCATCTGCGGATCGAAGCCATGCTCGGCCAGCCAGCGACGGGCATCGGCATCCACGTCGAGCGTGACGTGCTTCTCCGACAGCTGCGACTCCAGCTCGATGATGAACTTGTCCACCACACGCAGGATGTGGTCGAAGTCCAGCGCATTGAACTGGATGATGGCGTCCAGGCGGTTGCGGAACTCCGGCGTGAACGTGCGACGGATGACTTCCATCGCGTCCATCTGGTGGCTCTGCTTGACGAAGCCGATGCCGCGACGCGATGCCTGCTGGGCGCCGGCATTCGTGGTCATCACCACCACCACGTTCTTGAAGTTCGCCTCGCGACCGTTGGTGTCGGTCAGCACGCCGCGGTCCATCACCTGCAACAGGATGTTGTAGACGTCCGGATGCGCCTTCTCGATTTCATCGAGCAGGAGCACGGCATGCGGGTGCTTGGTGACCGCCTCGGTCAACAAACCACCCTGGTCGAAACCCACGTAACCCGGAGGTGCGCCGACCAGGCGGGACACCGAATGCGCCTCCATGTACTCGGACATGTCGAAACGGATCATTTCGATGCCCAGCTGCATGGCAAGCTGACGGGTGACTTCGGTCTTGCCCACGCCGGTGGGGCCGGCCAGCAGGAAAGAGCCGATCGGCTTGGCCGGGTCGGCCAGACCGGAGCGGGCCATCTTGATCGACGCGGCCAGCGCCTCGATCGCGGCATCCTGCCCGAACACCACCATTTTCAGGTTGCGCTCAAGGTTCCTGAGGACGTCACGATCCGATGCCGAGACCTGCTTGGCCGGGATACGCGCCATCTTGGCAACGATGTACTCGACCTCAGGCACGTCGATCTTGCCCGTGCGCTGGTCCGCCGGCAGCAGACGCTGGCGGGCACCCGCTTCATCGATGATGTCGATGGCCTTGTCCGGCAGCAGGCGGTCGGGGATGTGCTTGACCGACAGGTCCACTGCCGCCTTCAGCGACTCATTGGTGTACACCACGTTGTGGTGTTCCTCGAAGCGCGAACGCAGGCCCTTGAGGATTTCGATGCTGTCGGCCACGGTCGGCTCGACCACGTCGATCTTCTGGAAGCGACGGGCCAGCGCGCGATCCTTCTCGAAGATCCCGCGGAACTCCTGGAACGTGGTGGACCCGATGCAACGCAGCTCGCCCGACGCCAGCATCGGCTTGATCAGATTGGAGGCATCCATGGTGCCGCCCGACGCCGAACCGGCACCGATGATGGTGTGGATCTCATCAATGAAGAGGATCGCGCCCTGCTGTTTCTTCAGCTGGGAAATGACCGCCTTCAGGCGCTTCTCGAAGTCGCCACGATACTTGGTGCCAGCCACCAGCGCGCCCAGGTCGAGCGACCAGATGGTGGCGTTTTCCAGCACTTCCGGGACGTCGCCGTCGACGATCCGCTTGGCCAGGCCCTCTGCCAGGGCCGTCTTGCCCACGCCAGCCTCGCCCACGTAAAGCGGGTTGTTCTTGCGGCGGCGGCAAAGGACCTGGATCGTGCGCTCGATCTCGTCCTGACGACCGATCAGCGGATCGATCTTGCCTTCGAGCGCCAGCTCATTGAGGTTGCTGGCGTACTCGCTCAGGGGGTTGCCCCGCGACTCGCCGCCTTCCTCGCCTTCACGCTCCGCACCGGACATGCCGGCGCTCGGCTCGTCGCCGATCTTGGCGATGCCGTGCGAAATGTAATTGACCACGTCCAGACGCGTGATTTCCTGCTGGTGCAGGAAGTAGACGGCGTGGGAGTCCTTCTCGCCGAAAATGGCCACCAGCACGTTGGCGCCAGTCACTTCCTTTCGACCCGAGGACTGCACGTGGTAGACCGCGCGCTGCAGGACGCGCTGGAAGCCCAGCGTCGGCTGCGTATCGCGCTCATCGCCATGGGGAAGGACCGGTACGGTCTCGGCGATGATCTTTTCCAGCTCGTGCGTCAGGCGCGGCAGGTCCACCCCGCAGGCGCGCAAGGCACCCAGGGCGGACTGGTTGTCGGTAAGCGCCAGCAGCAGGTGCTCCACCGTCATGAACTCGTGGCGCTGCTCGCGGGCCTGCTTGTAGCACTGGCCTATGGTGACTTCGAGATCCTTGCTGAACATCCGGACCTTCTCCGCTTGAATGGCAGGGCGGCGCTAAGGCCGCGATGACCACGAAATGGGGGCGCTCAGAGCTTTTCCATAGTGCACAACAAAGGGTGCTGATGAGCACGTGAATATTCGTTCACCTGGGTCACCTTGGTTTCGGCTACCTCCCGCGTAAAGACGCCGCACACACCTTTGCCACGGGTATGTACATGGAGCATCACCTGCACCGCTCTTTCCTGGTCCAGGCTAAAGAAGCTGCGCAGCACTTCGACCACGAAATCCATCGGGGTGAAATCGTCGTTGAGCAGCACCACCTGGAACAGCGGTGGCCGTGCCACCTCCGGGCGGGACACTTCCAGTGCCAGGCCGTGTTGATTTCCTTGCTCGTGTTCGGGTTCGTGCGCCATGGTTTCGAGGTTTCAGATCCTGGTGGGCAGTATAACGCCGGGCAGGTGGATCGACCCCGCCCGGGCGCTGACCCTTCAGGTAGTGGCACAATGACGCCTTTTCCAGTGCCGTCACCGGCGCCATATACACGCCCATGAACGACACCCCCGCCCCCATCTGGTGCCCCCATGTGACCGTCGCCTGCGTCGTAGCGGACGGCGATCGCTACCTCATGGTCGAGGAAGAGGTCGGTGGCCGCATCGCCTACAACCAGCCGGCCGGTCATCTGGATGACGGCGAAAGCCTGTTGCGAGCTGCCGTGCGCGAGACCCTGGAAGAAACCGGCTGGACGGTCGAACTGGAACATCTGATCGGCGTGCACCAGTGGCAAAGCACCGAACACGGTGACGGGGTCATCCGCTTCAGTTTCTCCGCCCGCCCCGTCAGCCACGACCCCGGCCGACGCCTGGACGACGGCATTTGCCGCGCGCTCTGGATGACCCGCGCCGAGATTGCCGCCCTGGGCGACAGGCTACGCAGCCCTCTCGTCCTGCAAAGCATCGACACCTGGCTTGCCGGCCAGCGCCTGCCGCTGTCCGCGATCGCCAGCCTGCTTCCGGAGGATCCCTCCTCGTGAAGGTCATGCTTGGCGTCTCCGGCGGCGTCGATTCCTCGGTGGCTGCCTTGCTGTTGCAGCAGGCCGGCCATCAGGTCGAAGGCCTGTTCATGCAGAACTGGGAAGAAGACGATCGCAACGGCCCCTGCACGGCCGATGCCGATCGCAAGGATGCCGTTGCCGTATGCGGGCGCCTGGGCATTCCCTTCCACGCGCGCAATTTCGCCTCCGAGTATTGGGACGGCGTCTTCGAGCATTTCCTGGCCGAATACCGCGCGGGCCGCACGCCCAATCCCGACGTGCTGTGCAATCGCGAGATCAAGTTCAAGACCTTCCTGGATGAAGCGCGCACGCTGGGCGCCGAAAAGATCGCCACGGGCCATTACGCGCGCGTCGACGGCGTCGATGGCGAATATCGCCTGCTGCGTGCGGTCGACGCGTCCAAGGACCAGACCTATTTCCTGCACGCGCTGGGACAGGAGCAACTCGCCTTTACGCTGTTTCCCGTCGGCGAGATCGAAAAGTCGCAAGTTCGCCAGATCGCCCAGGAAGCGGCCCTGCCGACGCACGCCAAAAAGGATTCCACCGGCATCTGCTTTATCGGCGAGCGCGACTTCCGTGAATTCCTGGGGCAGTACATCCCCGCCCGTCCCGGCGAGATGCGCAGCCCCGACGGCGAACTGATCGGACACCACCAGGGTGCGATGTATTACACGCTGGGCCAGCGAAACGGCCTGGGCATCGGCGGCCGTCACGGCGCCAGCGGTGAAGCCTGGTATGTCGTTGGCAAGGATGTCGAAGCCAACGTGTTGTTCGTGGCGCAGGGTGGCGAGAACGAGTGGCTGTACTCGACCCGCCTGCGCACGGAGGCACCGACCTGGGTGGCCGGGCGCCCGCCCGCCACGTCGTTCCGCTGCACCGCCAAGACGCGCTATCGCCAGCAGGACCAGGCATGCACGGTTACCGTGTATCCGGGCTTGCTGGAGGTCCATTTCGACGAACCCCAGCGTGCCGTGACACCCGGCCAGTCCGTCGTGTTCTACGATGGCGAGGCCTGTCTCGGTGGTGCCGTCATTGCCGTGACCGATGCTCCCTACGGTGGCTGGAAAGCCATCGAATCCCCCCTCGCCAACGAGTTGCCCGATCGTGTTTGATGCCTTCACCATGACCGAGGAGCGCGTTGTCGCGCTGGCCGGCCTCTTCCAGGCCACCGCCCTCACCCAACAACTCGCCAGCGAAGGACGCTGCGACGAGACGGCCTTCGACGCCAGCATCGCCAGCGTGTTTCGCATCGATGCGCCGTCAGTCGTTGGCGTTTATGGACATGTCTCGGCGGTTCGCCTTGGCCTGCGCCAGTTGATTGCCCAGCTGGATGACAACGCGCGCGACATGGCCATCACGCGCATGGCCGTCACGGTGATGCGACTCGAGCGCAGCCTCTCGCGCAATCGCGCGCTGACTGACGACCTGCAGAAAGGCATCGTGTCGGCCCAGCGCCAGGTCGAGCATTTCGGTCAGAATTCGGCCCAGGTCACCAAGCGACTGGCCGATCTGTATGCGTCCACGCTGTCCACGCTCAAGCCGCGCGTCATGGTGACCGGCAATCCGCAGCAGCTTCAGCAACCGGCCGTTGTCGAGAAGGTGCGCGCGAGTCTGCTCGCCGCAGTTCGCTCGGCCGTGCTCTGGCGTCAGGTCGGTGGCCGCCAGTGGCAGCTGCTGATCAATCGCAAACAGTGCAGCATGATTGCACGTGGATTGCTGACGGGATCGACGCTGGATAACGGCTGAGTTCTTCAGCCTGTCTCGATAACGCGCAGGCCCGGGCGCTGCCGGGCCACTTTGCGAAGCAGATCGGCGAAAGCCTGCAGATCGGTGTGCCACGGCGAAGCTTCACGCCAATAGAGCGCAATTTCGCGCCCAGGCGCCTGCCCTCGAATCTTGGCCAGTGCCACGTCGGGCATGGATGCCAGTCGATCATGAGCCAGCGCCGGGACGAGCGCGTAACCGCCACGCAATCCCACCAGCGCCGCAAGGCTCTCGAGACTCACATCCTGCACGTGACCGCCACCAAGCACATGGTCGGCGTGGCTTTCGGTCATCAGCGTCGCCTCGCCTGCGTCCAGCTGATCAAGCGCAATCGTCTTGCGCGATGCCAGCGGATGATCGGTGCGAAGCATGATCTCCCAGGGCTCGAAAAACAGCGGGCGCATCGCGATACCGCTGACCGCCGCGGACGGCGGTGCCAACACCGCATCCAGCTCACCCTCCTGCAGACGCCGGATCAATCCGCGTGGCTTGCCTTCGGAAATGCTCAGGCGCGCGCCGGGAAAATGCTGCGGGAACGGCGCGATCAGATGCGGCAGCAGATACGGCCCAAGCGTGGCCAGCACACCCAGTCGCAACTCGCCCCCAAAGGCGGTTTCTCCTGCCTTCGCCGCCTGCTGCAGATGCTCGGCGGCCAGCAGCACCGCATCGATCTGCTCAAGGAGCCGCTGCCCACCGGCGGTCGGCACGACACGTCGGCCACCACGCTCGAACAAGGGCGTCCCGAGCGCCTGCTCCACTTTCTGCACCTGGTGCGACAAGCCCGAGGGGCTGATGTGCATGGCACGCGCCGCGCTGTTGAAGCTGCCATGCCGCCGCACGGCCTGGACCAGCATGAGGTCGCGGAGGGAGACGACGGAGAGGTGGGAGGAAATCATGGGGGCATAGTAGGGAGAAACGGGGAACGGAGGAACGGGGAACGGAAGAGCGGTCAATGGTGAATGGTGAATGGGGTGAAGCCGTGACTTCACCTTGTGGCTTTCACTTCCCCAAAAAAAGAGCCCGGCCGAAGCCGGGCTCTCTTAGTTGCCTCAGGGGTTGGGGAAACGAGCTCTTACCGTTCCCCGTTTCCCGTTTACAGGCCGTCATGCCGTCATGCCGTCACCGAATCCGCCACATCCTTGAACTCGGCAATCTGGTCGAAGTTCATGTAGCGGTAGATCTTCTCGCCATTGGCGTTGATCACGCCGATGTCGGTCATGTACTCGTCCTTGGTCGGGATGCGGCCGAGGCGCGAGCAGATGGCGGCGAGTTCGGCCGAACCGAGGTACACGTTGGTGTTCTTGCCCAGGCGGTTCGGGAAGTTGCGGGTGCTGGTCGACATCACGGTGGCGCCTTCGCGCACCTGTGCCTGGTTGCCCATGCACAGCGAGCAGCCCGGCATTTCCATGCGCGCGCCGGCGGTACCGAGCACGCCGTAGTGGCCTTCCTCGGTCAGCTGCTGCTGGTCCATCTTCGTCGGCGGGGCCACCCACAGGCGGGTCGGGATGTCGCGCTTGCCTTCGAGCAGCTTCGAAGCGGCGCGGAAGTGGCCGATGTTGGTCATGCACGAGCCGATGAACACTTCGTCGATCTTGGCACCGGCGACGTCGGAGAGCGTCTTCACGTCATCCGGGTCGTTCGGGCAGGCCACGATCGGCTCATGCACGTCAGCCAGGTCGATCTCGATGACGGCGGCGTATTCGGCATCGGCATCCGGCTCAAGCAGCTGCGGGTTGGCGAGCCACTCTTCCATCTTCTTGATGCGACGTGCCAGCGAACGCGCGTCCTGGTAACCCTGGGCGATCATGACCTTCAGCAGCGTGATGTTGCTGTTGAGGTATTCAATGATCGGCGCCTTGTCCAGATGCACGGTGCAGCCGGCGGCCGAACGCTCGGCCGACGCATCGGACAGCTCGAACGCCTGCTCCACCTTCAGGTTCGGCAGGCCTTCGATTTCCAGAATGCGGCCCGAGAAGATGTTCTGCTTGCCCTGCTTGGCCACCGTCAGCAGGCCCTGCTTGATGGCGTAAAGCGGAATGGCGTTGACCAGGTCACGCAGCGTGACGCCTGGCTGCAGTTCGCCCTTGAAGCGCACCAGCACGGATTCGGGCATGTCCAGCGGCATCACGCCCGTGGCAGCGGCGAAGGCCACCAGGCCCGAGCCGGCCGGGAACGAAATGCCAATCGGGAAACGCGTGTGGCTGTCGCCGCCGGTGCCGACGGTGTCGGGCAGCAGCATGCGGTTGAGCCAGGAGTGGATCACGCCGTCGCCCGGACGCAGCGAGATGCCGCCACGGGTCGAGATGAAGGCCGGCAGCTCGTGGTGGGTCTTCACGTCCACGGGCTTCGGATAGGCGGCGGTGTGGCAGAACGACTGCATCACGAGGTCAGACGAGAAGCCCAGGCAGGCCAGGTCCTTCAGCTCGTCGCGGGTCATCGGGCCGGTGGTGTCCTGCGAACCCACCGAGGTCATCTTCGGCTCGCAATAGGTGCCCGGACGCACGCCCTCGCCTTCCGGCAGGCCGCATGCACGACCGACCATCTTCTGCGCCAGCGTGTAGCCCTTGCCGGTATCGGCCGGGTTCTGCGGCAGGCGGAACAGCTCCGAAGGAGCCAGGCCCAGCGCTTCACGCGCCTTGGCGGTGAGGCCACGGCCAATGATCAGCGGAATGCGGCCACCGGCGCGCACTTCGTCGAACAGCACGTCGGACTTCACCTGGAACTCGGCGATCACTTCACCGTTCTTCAGCGCCTTGCCGTCGTACGGACGCAGCTCAATCACATCGCCCATGTCCATCTTCGACACGTCGAGTTCAATCGGCAGCGCGCCGGCGTCTTCCATCGTGTTGTAGAAAATCGGGGCAATCTTGCTGCCCAGGCACACGCCACCGAAGCGCTTGTTCGGAATGAAGGGGATGTCCTCACCCGTCCACCACAGCACCGAGTTGGTGGCCGACTTGCGGCTGGAACCCGTGCCGACGACGTCGCCGACGTAAGCCACGAGGTGACCCTGGTTCTTCAGATCGAGGATCTGCTGGATCGGACCGCGCTTGCCGTCTTCTTCCGGCTGGAACGGCGCGCCGTCGCGCTTGTTCTTGAGCATCGCCAGGGCGTGCAGCGGGATGTCCGGACGCGTGGTGGCATCGGGGGCCGGCGACAGGTCGTCGGTGTTGGTTTCGCCCGGCACCTTGAACACGGTGATGGTCAGGCTCTCGGGCACTTCCGGGCGGCTGGTGAACCACTCGGCATCGGCCCAGCTCTGCAGCACGGCCTTGGCGTTGGCATTGCCCTTGTCGGCCTTGTCCTTGACGTCGTGGAACGCGTCGAACATCAGCAGCGTGCTCTTGAGCGCCGTGGCGGCGATGCCACCGACCTGCGCGTCGTCGAGCAGCTCGATCAGCGGGTGGATGTTGTAGCCGCCGAGCATGGTGCCCAGCAGCTCGGTCGCCTTCTCGCGCGAAATCAGCGCGCACTTTTCGGTACCGAATGCCACGGCGGCGAGGTAGGACGCCTTGACCTTGGCGGCATCGTCCACGCCAGCCGGCACGCGGTGGGTGATCAGGTCGACCAGGAAAGTCTCTTCGCCAGCCGGCGGGTTCTTCAGCAGTTCGATCAGGTCGGCAGTCTGCTGGGCCGACAGCGGCAGCGCGGGGATACCCTGGGCGGCGCGTTCGGCGACGTGTTGGCGATAAGCGTTGAGCATGTTCTCGTCCTGATGGTTGAACTCGAGGATGACATCGCCGGTCATCCAGCCCTCGGCAGGACGGTGCTTGTGCAGCGTCGCGTGTGGACCTTGCGTGGGTCGGACGGGGCGCGAAGCCCGCCGCCATGCGGTTTCCCGGCGTTGTTACAGCTGCCTATTTTGCCAGCCGGGCCCAAACGGCCGCAATCCGAGACGCCGTTTCCGCCTGCGTTCGAAATCTTGCATGGGGACAGGGCCAAATTGCGGACCTGAGCGCTTGAACGGTCACGACGAAGGCGCAAACTCGCCGGAATACGAAGGGAGGGGTTGCCTTTCCTTGCAATAACTCTCACGTTCGGTCTTCTAGGATCGTTCTGCTTCGCTCCCCCCGGGGCGTCCGCCAGACTTACGCAACAGGAGTTATCCCCATGCTGGATTCATTCGCCACCCGCGACACCCTCACCGTCAACGGCAGCTCCTATCAGATCGCCAGCCTGGCCAAGCTCGGCCAACGCTTCGACCTCAAGCAACTCCCCTACTCCATGAAGATCCTCCTGGAGAACCTGTTGCGGCACGAGGACGGGCTCAACGTCACGTCGAAAGAAATCGAGGCCGTGGCGACGTGGGACCCCAAGGCGGAGCCTGACGTCGAAATCGCGTTCATGCCGGCGCGCGTGGTGTTGCAGGATTTCACCGGCGTGCCCTGCGTGGTGGACCTGGCCGCGATGCGCGACGCCGTGGTCAAGCTCGGCGGCGACGCCAACCAGATCAACCCTCTGGCACCCGCCGAACTGGTGATCGACCACTCCGTGCAGGTCGACGTGTTCGGCTCCGAAGCCGCGCTCGAGAAGAACGTCGAGATCGAATTCCATCGCAATCAGGAGCGTTACTCGTTCCTGCGCTGGGGCCAGAAGGCCTTCAACAATTTCAAGGTCGTGCCACCGCGTACCGGCATCGTGCATCAGGTGAACCTGGAGCATCTCGCACGCGTCGTGTTTACCGCGGACAAGGACGGCCAGCCCTGGGCGTATCCGGACACCGTCTTCGGCACCGACTCGCACACCACCATGATCAACGGCATCGGCGTGCTGGGCTGGGGCGTGGGTGGCATCGAGGCCGAGGCGGCCATGCTCGGCCAGCCGTCGTCGATGCTGATTCCGCAGGTGGTGGGCTTCAAGCTCAGTGGCAAGTTGTCCGAAGGCGTCACCGCAACGGACCTCGTGCTTACCGTCACGCAGATGCTGCGCAAGCTGGGCGTGGTGGGCAAGTTCGTCGAATTCTTCGGCGATGGCCTCAAGCATCTGCCGCTGGCCGATCGCGCCACCATTGCCAACATGGCGCCGGAATACGGCGCAACCTGCGGCATTTTCCCGATCGACCAGGAAGCGCTCAACTACCTGCACCTGTCCGGCCGCAGCGACGAGCAGATCCAGCTAGTCAAAGCGTACGCGCAGGCGCAGAACCTGTGGCATGACGACAGCACGCCGCATGCGACGTACACCACCACGCTGGAACTCAATCTTGGCGACGTGCGTCCCTCGCTCGCCGGCCCGAAGCGCCCGCAGGATCGCGTGCTGCTCGAAGGCGTGCAGAAGAGTTTCGAAGACGCCGTCGGCCCGCTCACCTCGCATCGCAAGCCGCGCAATCAGGACACGTCGAACTTCATCAGCGAAGGTGGCACGGCCGCCATCGGCAATCCGGCGAACGACATCACCGACAGCGGCGTGCGCGTGGAGCGCAACGGTGAAACCTTCAAGCTCGGCGATGGCGCCGTGGTGATCGCCGCGATCACTTCGTGCACCAACACCTCCAATCCGGCGGTGATGCTGGGCGCGGGCCTGCTGGCGAAGAAGGCCGCGGCCAAGGGCCTCAAGGCGCAGCCGTGGGTGAAGCCCTCGCTCGGCCCGGGCTCGCTGGTGGTCACCGATTACCTCGAAAAGACCGGCCTGTTGAAGGAACTGGAAAAGGTCGGCTTCTACATCGTCGGCTACGGCTGCACCACTTGCATCGGCAACTCCGGCCCGCTGCCGCCGGAAATCAGCAAGGGCATTGCCGAGGGCGATCTCGCCGTGGCATCGGTGTTGTCGGGCAACCGCAACTTCGAAGGCCGCGTGCACCCGGAAGTGAAGATGAACTATCTCGCTTCGCCGCCGCTGGTCGTGGCCTACTCGATTGCCGGCACGTTGGATATCGATCTCACCAAGGATCCGCTGGGTAACGACCAGCAAGGCAACCCGGTCTACCTCAAGGATATCTGGCCGACCAACAAGGAAATCTCGGACACCATCGCCGGCGCCATCAATCCGGCCATGTTCGAGAAGAACTACGCCGACGTGTTCAAGGGTGACAGTCGCTGGAACCAGATCGCCTCGCCGGACGGCTCGGTCTACAAGTGGGACGACTCCACTTACATCAAGAACCCGCCCTACTTCGACGGCATGACCAAGGAGCCGGGCAGCATCGAGGACATCCACGGCGCCAAGGTGCTGGGCCTGTTCGGCGACTCGATCACGACGGACCACATCTCGCCCGCCGGCTCGATCAAGAAGGACAGCCCCGCCGGCCGCTTCCTGATCAGCAAGGGCGTCGATGCGAAGGACTTCAATTCCTACGGTTCGCGTCGCGGCAACGATGACGTCATGGTGCGCGGCACCTTCGCCAACATCCGCATCAAGAACCTGATGCTCGATGGCGTCGAGGGCGGCTACACCAAGTACGTGCCGACCGGCGAACAGATGGCCATCTACGACGCGGCCATGAAATACAAGGCCGACAAGACCCCGCTGGTGGTGATCGCCGGCAAGGAATACGGCACCGGCTCATCGCGTGACTGGGCGGCCAAGGGCACCTTGTTGCTCGGCGTGAAGGCTGTGATCGCCGAGAGCTTCGAGCGCATCCATCGCTCCAACCTGGTCGGCATGGGCGTGCTGCCGTGCATGTTCCAGGATGGCGAGAACGCGCAGAGCCTGGGCCTCACGGGCAACGAAACCTTCGACATCTTCGGCCTCAACGGCGGCGAGTCGCGGGAAGCCAAGGTCACGGCGACCAGCCCGGATGGCAGCAAGAAGCAGTTCACGGTGAAGGTGTTGCTGCTGACGCCGAAGGAGCGGGAGTTCTTCCGCCACGGCGGCATCCTGCAGTACGTGCTGCGCCAGCTCGCCAGCAAGAAGGCGGCCTGAGGCTCAACGAAGAACGCCGCCCGAGGGCGGCGTTCTTCTATGGACGATGCGAGCGGCTAGCCATCGCCAAGACGTTCCCACGTCGCGGAGAAGCACTTCCATTCTTTGCCGTCTTTCCGCCACGCCGTCTCCACTTTGTACATGCCGATGCTCGACGGCAGCAGCTTGCCGCCGCTTCCGAGCGTGACGGTGAAACGCGCCACGTACCGATCGCCCCGGGGCTCCACCTCGACCGGCCCCATCAGCACATGCAGCGTCTCCCCGCGAAGCTTCGCCAGGCGGAGCATGTTGGCGAAGTCCTTGGGGACCAGCTCGCCACCATTGCCATCGAAATCGTCGGTGAGATGCGCGAGCGTGCCGGAAGCGTCAACCGCGCCCGCCGCTTTGGCCGATTCGGCGATCGCTTCGCGGATGCGGGTTTCGTCAGGCGTGCCGCGACAGGCGGCGAGCGCCGTCAGGGCCAGCGAAACAAACAGAAGGCGATGAAGCACTTGCGTCCATCGGGGCATGGAAATTTCCTCGTTGCAGCGCGGCTTGCCGCTATACGCGGGCGTATGCTCCAATGCCGTGACAACATCATGCCATGCGCGTCACAGGGCGCGCCCGGCAGTCGAAACAGGAGCTAAGGATCCAACATGAGCAATGAGCGTCCGTGGCTGGCCCACTACCCGGCAGGCGTACCCGCGCAGATCGACATCAACGCCTACGCCTCGGTTGCCGCGGTGCTGGATGAAGCCTTTGAGCGCTTCAGCGGTCGCCCTGCTTTCTCCAATTTCGGCACGGCGCTGACCTACGCCGAGATCGATGCCGCCAGTCGTCAGTTCGCCGGCTACCTCACCGGCGTCCTCAAGCTCGCCAAGGGCGATCGCGTCGCGATCATGATGCCCAACGTCCTGCAGTATCCGATCGCCCTGTTCGGCGCGCTGCGCGCTGGCCTCGTGGTGGTCAATACCAACCCGATGTACACCGCGCGCGAGCTTAAGCACCAGCTTGAAGACTCCGGCGCCAAGGCCATCGTGGTGCTCGACAACTTCGCCGCCACGCTGCAGGAAGTCGTCGCGGAGACGAAGGTCAAGCACATCGTCACCACCGGCATCGGCGACCTGCTCGGCTTCCCGAAGAGCCTGGTCTACAACTTTGTTGTCAAGCATGTGCAGAAGATGGTGCCGGCGTACTCGCTGCCGCAGGCCGTGCGCTTCCGTGATGCGCTCAGCCAGGGGGCATCGCACGCGCTGCCATCGGTCGAGCTGACCCACGACGACATCGCCTTCCTGCAGTACACCGGCGGCACCACCGGCGTCGCCAAGGGCGCGATGCTCACGCACGGCAACATGATCGCCAACATGCTGCAGGCCAGTGCCTGGATCGGCGCCAGCGCCAAGCCGGGTGAAGAAGTGATCATCACGGCCCTGCCGCTGTATCACATCTTCTCGCTGACGGCGAACGGCCTGGTCTTCATGCGCCTCGGTGGCCTGAACTGGCTCATCACCAACCCGCGCGACATGCCGAAGTTCGTCAAGGAGTTGAAGCAGTCCGGCTTCACCGCCATGACCGGCGTGAACACACTCTTCAATGGCCTGCTCAATACGCCCGGCTTTGCCGAGGTCGATTTCTCCAAGGTGCATCTGACCCTCGGTGGTGGCATGGCCGTGCAGCGCGCCGTGGCCGAACGCTGGAAGAAGGTCACCGGTGTGACGCTCGCCGAGGCTTACGGCCTTACCGAAACCTCGCCGGCGGTCTGCATCAATCCGCTGGATATCCCCGACTACAACAGCTCCATCGGCCTGCCGATCCCGTCCACCGACGTCGCCATCTGGTCCGAAGAAGGCCAGCCGCTGCCGATCGGCGAAGTGGGTGAGCTGATGGTGCGCGGCCCGCAGGTCATGAAGGGCTACTGGCAGCGTCCCGATGAAACCGCCAAGGTGCTCGAGCCCAGCGGCTGGCTGCACACCGGCGATATCGCCCGCATGGACGAGCGCGGCTACGTCTATATCGTCGATCGCAAGAAGGACATGATCCTGGTGTCCGGCTTCAACGTGTACCCCAATGAAGTCGAAGACATCATCATGCAGCACCCCGGCGTGGCCGAAGTGGCCGCCGTCGGCGTGCAGGATGAGCATTCAGGCGAAGTCGTGAAGCTCTTCGTGGTCCGCAAGGACCCGTCGCTGACGGTGGAGCAGATCAAGGAATTCGCCCGCGAAAACCTTACCGGCTACAAGCGCCCGAAGGTGATCGAGTTCCGCGACAGCCTGCCCAAGACGAACGTCGGCAAGATCCTTCGTCGCGAACTGCGCGACGAGAAGAAGGCTAGCGCCTGAGTAAAAAAAGCGCCCTTCGGGGCGCTTTTTTTGTGAACCGTAAACGGTAAACAGTAAGAGCAGAGCTTTTACCGTTTACTGTTGACCGTTTACCGTTCCTCCCTTAGTCGTCCCGCCACATCTCCAGGATGTCGGCGTAGCCCCCGAGCAGGTTCCACAACGGCACCTGCTTGTCTTCGGGGATCCGGGTATAGGCCAGCCCGATATGGCGATCGGAGACGCGGGCCACCTGTGCTTCCAGATGGATATGGAGGTCGTGGCCGAAAATGATGTCCAGCACCCAGCTCTGTCCCACTTCGCCTTGCCAGCCCAAGGGGCGGCGCAGAAGTGCACCGGTGGCGGAGATATCGACCAGCTCTGTGGGCTGTGACTGACTGCCACGGCTCATGAGCACAGTGGTCTCGATGCGCATGCGCGCGGGGCGCAGGTGCTCCGGTTCTTGACCACTGCTGGTCTTGCCATCGGTTTTGGTCATGCTGTTCCTCCCGTCGCAACGCCTTCCCGCGATGCTTTTCGTACCCCCGCCCACCATGCCAGATGGGTCGGGTCTCATTCCGGCTCGCGGGTGCGAAGACTCCCCGCGCGAACCAGGCTGCCGTTGCCAAAGCGCAGATTGATCCGGTCCTGCACCTGATCGGTCGCCGCTCCCCTGGCGCCTTCGACGAACATGTCCTCCTGTGGCAGCCGATCAAACCCCGAGAGACTGACACCGAGCAGGCGCAGGCGCGGCTTGGGCTGCGTCTGCCACCAAGCACCAAGCAAGCGTCGTGCCACCTCGAAAATCTCGCTGGCCGATGCGCTTGGCGCAGCCAGCGAGGCCTGCCGCGTGTACGTCGTGAAGGGCGGTTCGCGTAGCTTCACTGTCACGGTGGCGCCGCGCAAGTTGCGGGCTCGTACGCGCGCCGCAACGCGCTCGCATTGCTTGAGCAGCCACGCTTCGGCAAGGTTGCGGTCGGCCACATCGGTGTCAAACGTGTGCTCCGAACCGATGGACTGCTCGGCCCGCTCCGACTCCACGGCACGGCTGTCTTCGCCTCGCGCCAGCGCCTGCAATACCGGCGCCTGACGTCCCAGCGCACGGGTCAGACGCGAAGGGTCACATGCTGCCAATTCGCCGATCGTATGGATGCCGATGCGATGCAGGGTCTGCTCGGTGACCTTGCCCACAGTCCACAGGCGCCCCACCGGCAGCGGCGCCAGTTTCGTACGCGCCTCGCCTCCGCGGATGCGCAGGAAACCGTCGGGCTTCGACATTTCACTGGCCAGTTTGGCCACCAGCTTGTTCGGTCCCATGCCGACGGACGCCACCAGCCCGGTGCGCTCAAGAATGGACCGCTTGATCCGCCGTCCGATCGACTCAACGGTCCCAAGCAGCTTGAGACTGGCGGTGACGTCCAGGAACGCTTCGTCCAGGGACAAGCCCTCGACCTGGGGCGTCACCTCATGGAACACCTCGAATACGATGGCCGACGCCTCGCTGTAGCGCTCAATCCGGGGCACCAGGTAGACCCCGTCCGGGCACAGCCGCCGGGCTTGCGCTGTCGGCATGGCCGAGCGGACACCGTACGGTCGGGCCTCGTAGCTGCAGGTCGAGACCACCCCGCGCGGCCCGAGGCCGCCCACGATCACCGGCCTCCCCCGCAGCTCCGGGCGATCAAGCTGCTCCACTGACGCGTAGAACGCGTCCATGTCGACGTGGATGATCGATCGTTCAGAGGCTGCCATCGGAGACATTTTGCCTAGGCCTTACGCCGCTGTGTACTGGAAGCGTTCATGCCCACACACTGGACTTAAGCCCATGTAGCCGTTAATCTTGGAATCGCGTGGGTCAGAGGGTGCACACGCGTCGGTTTAGCCCCGGCGCCTTGAGCACCCGCCCGATGCACTCAGCAGACCTCTTGTATCGTCCGTGACGCAGCTATCACGCGCCTCGGCTTGCGCCCTGCCCGCAGTTTCGGCAACGACGCACAAAGGTCCCTCTCGGCCAGCATGACCTGAAATCGCCGCAGCGCGTTTTCATCATGGCGTTCCGTGACGTTGGCGCAATCGGCGCAACGGCTGGGCATCGCGCAAGTAGCTATACGGGTGTCGCCTGACGGCCCTCACCTGAGCGGGGACATTCCTGAGCGAATGCCGGTGGAACGAAACGTTCCGAACGTGTTGAACGCACAGCAAGCCGACTTTGAGCGGCCCAACGACATTATTGATGAGCACTGAGCCAGTCGAGCCTCAGCCCGTAGCAGCATCGATGGACGCGTTTGCGTCCATTCCGCAACAGCAGGAAATGCCGCTGGCCATCGTGCGCGGCGAACCGCTGCTGCAGATGCCGCAAGACCTGTATATCCCCCCGGATGCCCTCGAGGTCATCCTGGAGGCGTTTGAAGGTCCCCTGGATCTGCTGCTCTACCTGATCCGTCGACAGAACCTCGACATCCTCGATATTCCGATCGCCGAGATCACCCGGCAGTACATGGAATACATCGACATGATGCGCGACGTCATGCGACTGGAACTGGCGGCTGAGTATTTGCTCATGGCCGCGATCCTGGCCGAGATCAAATCGCGCCTGCTGTTGCCGCGTCCACCCGCGGAAGAAGGGGTGGAAGAAGATCCCCGCGCCGAGCTGGTCCGCCGGTTGCAGGAATACGAGCGGTTCAAGAAAGCCGCCGAGGACATCGAAGCCCTGCCCCGCGTCGAGCGCGACACGGTGCCGGTGCACGCCGATTCGGGTGAGCGCACGGTCATCAAGTTGCCGCCGCCGCTGGACCTCAAGGAGCTGTTGCTCGCGCTCAAGGACGTCATGCACCGGGCAGAGCTGTTCGGCCACCACGCGATCAAACGTGAGGCCCTCAGCGTCCGCCAGCGCATGGGCGAGTTGCTGGGCAAGCTCAACGACGCCAGTTTCCATCGCTTCGAGACGCTGTTTGACGTCACCGAAGGCCGCCTTGGCGTCGTGGTCACCTTCCTGGCCATGCTGGAGCTGGCCAAGGAAATGCTGGTGGAAATCGTGCAGGAAGAATCACTGGGCCCGATCTACGTGAAAGCCAAGGTCACCCAGGCCGACGAGTCCATCGAAGAAGACACGCCCGAACGGGCTTCCGCCGGCGAATAAGCCGGCTCTCCACCAGGCAACCGCATCCGATCAGCCATGCAGATCGAGCTACTGAAGAACATCATCGAGGCAGCCCTGCTTGCCGCCAGCCAGCCCATGACGGTGCAGCAGCTGGGCGATCTTTTCGTCGAAGAAGACGAAGTCGACCGCGAGCAGATCGCCAAGGCGCTCGAAGCGCTGGCCGCGGATTGCACCGGTCGCGGCGTCGAGCTGCGGGAGGTCGCCTCGGGTTTCCGCTACCAGGTGCGCTTCGACGTCCATCCGTGGATTTCGCGCATGTGGACGGAAAAGCCCAGCCGCTACTCGCGCGCTCTGCTGGAAACCCTGTCGCTGATCGCTTACCGCCAACCGATCACCCGACCTGAAATCGAACAGATTCGTGGCGTGGTGGTGTCGTCCAACATCATCAAGACCCTGGAAGAGCGCGAGTGGATCCGCGTGGTGGGCTACCGCGACGTGCCGGGCAAGCCCGCCCTTTTTGGCACCACGCGCGCCTTCCTCGACTACTTCAACCTGAAGTCGCTGGACGAGCTGCCGCCGCTGGCCGAAATCCGCGACATGGAAGATCCGCAGATGCGCTTTGCGGATGAAAGCGTCCCGCCCAAGGCGAAGGATCTTCCGATCGATCCGGATGGCGATGCCGAAGCAGAAGCCGAAGCGCTGGCCCGTGCGGCAGCCGAGGCGGAAGCCGGGGAAACATCGGAAGCCGGCGAAGCCAGCATCACGCACACCGAATCCGGCGAAGACGCAGCCATGACGCCCGATGACGAATCATCGGACAACACCACGGAAGAAGAAGACTCCGAATTCCACGTTGGCGGCATCGCCGTCGCCGACGCCGAGGTCGACGAAGCCCCCCATTCCGTCGAACCCATCGAAGAACCCGAGCTGGCCAGTGATGCCAGCGAATCGACCGAACCCGGCGACGCACTCGCCGAGAATCAAACCATCACTGCCGCCGAGGCAGAGACCGCCGCGGACGCCGACGAAGGCGACGCGACAGAAGACACTGAGGAGTACCGCGCATGAATGCGCCACAGAAATCCGTTTTGACCCTTAAGCGCGAAGCGCGCACCGAAACCGCCGCCCCCGCCCTGGAAGAGCGCCTGCACAAGGTGCTTGCCAATGCCGGCCTCGGCTCGCGTCGCATGCTCGAACAGCGCATCCAGAATGGCGAAGTCGAAGTCAACGGCACGCCCGCCACCATCGGCGCCAGCGTCCATGCCGGCGACCGCGTGGTCATCGACAGCAAGCAGTTCGTCGTCGCCACCGATAACCGCGACGAAACCGAAGTGCTGGTCTACCACAAGCCCGAAGGCGTGGTGACCACCCGCGAAGATCCCGAAGGCCGTCCCACGGTGTTTGAACAGCTACCGCGACTGAAGGGCGCGCGCTGGGTCGCCGTCGGTCGCCTGGACATCAACACCACCGGCCTGCTCCTGCTCACCACCGATGGCGAACTCGCCAACGCGCTGATGCATCCGAAGAGCGGCCTCGAACGTGAATACCTTTGCCGCGTCCACGGTGAAGTGCCCGACGAGATGATCGAAAAGCTCAAGGCGGGCGTGGAGCTGGAAGACGGCCCCGCCCGCTTCGACGAAATCGGCATCATCAGCCGCGGCGGCAGCCACAGCTGGTTCCGCGTCGTCATCCGCGAAGGTCGCAACCGCGAAGTCCGTCGTTTGTGGGACTCGCAGGGTTTCCTGGTCAGCCGCCTCAAGCGCATCCGCTACGGCAGCGTGGAACTCCCGCGCATGCTCCGTCGCGGCGACTGCGAAGCGCTGGGCGAAGAAGCCGTCAAGCAGTTGCGCCAGACCAGCGGCCTGGGCGCACCCCAGCCGGTGCTGACGCTGAGCCCGGTGCTGCATCAGCGCCGCGCCAACCGCAACGTCACCGAGTACCGCCCCGAGCGCGGCGCCGGTGCCAACTGGAGCGGTTCGTACCACGACGAAGCCCGCGAAATTCGCGCCTTCGATCGTATTCGCGAAGAACCCGCGCGCGGCAAGCAGCAGCGCCGCAAGCCGGGCAAGGAAGTGAACGGTAACGTCGCACGCCCCGAGCGCGCGGGCGGAGCAGGCGGCCCCGGTCGTGGTCGCAAGGGTGGTGGCAAGCGCGGCGTGGCGCCGGGTCAGGAGCTGCCGTCGGTGCGCACCTGGTTCGCGGGTGAGACGCGCGAAGGCGGTGCCGGCGGCGGTGGTCGCGGCGGCTTTGGCGGTGGTCAGCGTGATGGCGGTCGTGGTGGTTTCGGCGGCGGCCAGCGTGAAGGCGGTCGTGGCGGCTTCGGCGGCGGCCAGCGCGAAGGTAATCGCGGCGGCTTCGGTGGCGGTCAGCGCGAAGGCGGCCGTGGTGGTTTCGGCGGCGGTCAGCAGCGCGATGGCAACCGCGGCGGCTTCGGCGGCGGTCAGGCCCGCGATGGCAATCGTGCCGGTGGTCGTGGCGGCAAGCCGCAGGGCCAGGGCGGCGGTAGCCCCTACGGCGGCTTCGGCGGCGGCGAAGGCAATCGTTCGCGTGGCGGCGGTGCCGGCGGCGGCAATCGCAGCGCCGGTGGCCAGGGTGGTCGTCCGCAGCAGCGCGGCGGCAATCGTCCCCAGGGTCACGGCGGCGGTCGCCCCCATGGCGGCGGCGGTGGCGGTCGCGGTGGACGCAGCGGCGGCGGCAATCGTGGCGGCAACTTTTAAGTTGCCCCAGCGATGAACCACGTTCGGATCTACCACAACGCCCGTTGTTCCAAATCGCGTGCCACGCTGGCGTTGCTGGAAGAACGCGGCTGCGTGTGCGACGTCGTCAATTATCTCGAAACGCCTCCGAGCATTGAGGAACTCACCCAGCTGCTGACGCAGCTGGGCATGACGCCGCGCGAACTGATCCGCAAAGGTGAGGCCGAGTACGCTGAGCTGGGTCTCGATGATCCGACGCTCAGCGACACCCTGCTGATCACCGCGATGGCCGAGCACCCGCACCTGATCGAGCGACCCATTGTGGTGTCGAACGGCAAGGCGGCCATCGGTCGTCCGCCGGAAGCGGTGCTGTCGATTCTTTGATGACGCGCGGGTCGCTGCACGAAAAAGGCCGGGCAAATGCCCGGCCTTTTCTTTTCCAGCTTCGATAACGCGTCAGTCGAGCGACAGCGAAAACTCGTCCGCATCCATCCACGCCGGGAAGCGCTCGCGATGTGCCAACAGCGGTGCCGGATCCAGCGTCACCGTGGTGACCTGCTCCTGCGAACCCAGTTCGACCAGCGCTTCACCCACTGGGTCGATCACTGCGCTGTCGCCCGCATACGGCAAATCATTGCCATCCACGCCGACGCGGTTGACGCCCACGACGTAACTGAGGTTTTCGATCGCGCGTGCCCGCAACAATGTGCGCCACGGCTGGCGACGCGGCGCCGGCCAGTTGGCGACGAAAATCGCCAGGTCGTAATCCATGCCACCGGCTGCACTCTCAAGCCGACGATTGCGCAGCCACACGGGGAAGCGCAGGTCATAGCAAACCTGCGGAAGAATGCGCCACCCCTTCAGCTCCACGACCAGGCGCTCGTTGCCACCGCCGTAACGCGTGTGCTCGCCGGCCATGCGAAACAGATGTCGCTTGTCGTACTGCGCGAACGTGCCGTCGGGACGCGCCCAGATCAGACGGTTGTAAACCGTGCCGCCTTCGCGAATGGCCAGGCTGCCGCAGATCACGGCATCCACTTCCTGGGCCAGCGCGCGAATCCACGCCACGCCTTCGCCATCCATCGTGTCCGCACTTGCACGCGTGTCGTTGCTGAAGCCTGACAACAGTGTTTCCGGCAGCACGATCAGATCGCTCTGCCCTGCCACGCTGCGCGCCAGCTTGCCGTAGTAATCGCGGTTCGCCGGCGCGTCATGCCAACGCGTGGCGCCCTGAATCAGCGAGACTCTCAGAGCTTGCATAGGCGCTCCGCAGCGGCTTCCATCGTGGCATCGCTCTTGGCGAAGCACAGGCGCACCAGGCGCGTGTTCGGCGCCTTGTCGTAGAACGGTGTCAGCGGAATCGCCGCTACGCCGCCTTCCTTCACCAGCCACTCGCAGAAGGCCACGTCGGACTCGTCGCGAATGGCCGAGTAATCGACCAGCTGGAAGTAGCCGCCGGGCACGTCCAGCAGCTTCAGACGCGAGGGCTTGATCAGATCACGAAAACGATCGCGCTTGGCCTGGTAGAACGCCGGCAGTTCGAGGTAATGCTCCGGCGTGCTCGCCATGAATTCGGCAAAGGCGACCTGCGCGGGATGGAAGGTGCAGAACGTGAGGTACTGGTGCACCTTGCGGAACTCCGCCGACAAGGCCTTTGGCGCCACCGCATAGCCGACCTTCCAACCGGTGCAGTGATAGGTCTTGCCAAACGAAGACACCACGATGCTGCGCTCGGCCAGCTCCGCGTGGCGCAGCACGCTCTGATGCAGCGCGCCGTCAAACACGATGTGTTCGTACACTTCGTCCGACAGCACGATGATGTTCGTATCGCGCACAATGGCGGCCAGTTCATCCAGGTCGCCGGAAGACAGCACCGCGCCAGACGGATTGTGCGGGCTGTTCACCAGGATCATGCGCGTGCGCGGCGTAATCGCGTCGCGTACCTGCTGCCAATCGATGCCGAAGCTCGGCACCGTCAGCGGGATGTGCACCGCTTTCGCGCCCTGCAGATCAATCGCCGGCTCGTAGCTGTCATACGCCGGATCGAACACGATCACTTCGTCGCCCGCGCTCACGACGGCTGCGATGGCGGCGAACAGGGCCTCGGTCGCGCCCGAGGTCACCGTCACGTCCGTATCGGCGTTGATGCGGCGACCGTACATGCGCTCGGTCTTCAGCGCGATCTGCTCGCGCAGCGATTGCAGGCCGATACCCGGCGCGTATTGATTCTTGCCCTCGCCCATCGCGCGGGCCACCGCATCGCGCAGCGCCTGCGGCGGCTCGAAATCCGGAAAGCCCTGGCCGAGATTGACGGCCTTGTGCTCGACCGCGAGCTGGCTCATGACGCTGAAGATGGTGGTTCCCACCTTCGGGAGCTTGGTATCGATATGCATGGGATTTGGGGGTATGGAAGGCTAAACCAAGGATGCTAGCACGCCGCGCCGCTCAGGCTGCCGGCTCGGGCCGCTTGCTGCATTGCTCGTGTTTTTCACGTGTCGCTTCAGGCAACCGCTCGGCCAGGAAGTCCACGAAGGCGCGCACGCCCGGCAGCAGGCCGCGACGGCTGGGGTAGACAAAATGCATGGTGCCCTGGGGCACGCTCCAGTCCGGAAGCACCACCTCAAGCTGACCGGCCTTGATCGCGGGCGCGCAGACAAATTCCGGCAGCAGCGTCACACCGATGCCATAGATGGCCGCCTGCAGCAGAGCCGCAAATTCACCGCAGATGAGCCGGGGCTGGATATCCACCACCACGCGCTGGCCTTGCGCATCGATCAGTTCCCAGTTGTGGGCGCCTTCGTGCTCGTTCATGGTCAGGGCGGGCATCGTGGCCAGCTCGTCGGGCGACTTGGGGTGCCCCAGGCGCTTGAGCAGCTCGGGGCTTGCCACCGGCAGTACGCGCGACTGGCCAAAAGTGCGCACGACCAGCATGGCGTCGGTGTCGAGCTTGTTGCGCACGCGAATGGAGACGTCGAAGCCTTCGCCGATCACGTCGACACGACGATTGGTGGCCTGCAGGCGCACCTGGACCTTGGGGTACTTAGCCAGGAACTCTGGCAGCACGTGCCCCACGACGGTCTGGGCGAGTGAATTGGGGCAACTGACGCGGACCACGCCACGCGGCTCGGCGCGCAGCTCATCGACGGCATCCTGGGCAGCCCGGGCCTCTTCGAGCACCGCCCGGCAGTGCGTATAAAAGCGTTCGCCGACCTCGGTGACCACGAAACGGCGCGTGGTGCGCTGGAGCAGTCGGACGCCCAGGCGATCTTCCAACTGCGCGATACGCTTGCTCAGGCGCGACTTGGGGATGCCAAGGGCGCGCCCGGCAGCCGAGAAACCACCGTATTCCACCACGGAGGCGAAGAAATACAGGTCATTGAGGTCCTGCAGGGCGCCGTCCAATACCGTCATTAGTGTTCTCTTGTGCGAACAATACGTTCAAGAATACCCGACTTATCGCCTGATTGTTCAAGGAGCATCCTTATTCACGTCGCCGGCCCCGCCGGCTCGTCATCGAGGAATAGCCATGAACGTCCTGCACATCGACTCCAGCGCCCTGGGTGCCCACTCTGTGTCGCGCGGCCTGACCGCAGCCATCGTAACTGAGCTGAAGCATGAACAGCCGGGCCTGAACGTGACCTACCGCGACGTGGCCGCCAATCCCCTGCCGCACTGGGCCCCCGTAGCCGACGCCGCCGACCCGGCCGCCACCATGGGCGCCGACGTGATGGACGAATTCCTGGCCGCCGACGTCGTCGTCATCGGCGCCCCGATGTACAACTTCGGTATCCCCAGCGCGCTGAAGGCGTGGATCGATCGCATCGCCGTCGCCGGCAAGACCTTCCGCTACACCGCCGAAGGCCCGGAAGGCCTGGCCAAGGGCAAGCGCGTGATCGTGGCTTCCAGCCGCGGTGGCTTCTATAGCGCCGGTGCCGCTGCCGCCATGGATTTCCAGGAAAGCTACCTGCGCGCCGTGTTGGGCTTTATCGGCATCACCGACGTTGAATTCGTCCGCGCCGAAGGCGTGAACGTCAGCGCCGATCACAAGAACGAAGCGTTGCAGTCGGCGCAAGCCGCCATCGGTGGCGTGATTCGCAAGGCCGCGTAAGACGGTTGGCCGGACGATGACGGACTCCCCCTGCTTGCAGGGGGAGCTTTCTGTTGTTGGCCTGCGTGGACCGACTCTTCAGCTCGGCATGACCTGACAGCACGGGCCTGACATGGCCGACGACTTTGCCGTCAGCCGTGTCGGTGTTGTCGCTTACTTGCTCGTGCTTGCCTGACCGGCCTTGTAAACGACCTGACCGTCGACCCAGGTACTGAGCGGCTTCAGCTCGGCAATCTGGCGCGGCTCGATGGTCAGCGGATCGGCATTGAGCATCACGAAGTCAGCGCGCATGCCGGCCTTCAGCATGCCTACTTCGTTCTCCATGAAGGCCGCATAGGCGGCCGTGCGCGTGAAGCCGGCGATGGCCTGAATGCGGCTGACGCGCTGGTCCGGATACCAACCACCCGGCGGATGACCTGCCAGATCCTGACGCGTCACTGCGGCATACAAGCCAAGCATCGGGTTGGCGCTTTCCACCGGGAAGTCCGAACCAAAGGCGAGCGGCACTTTTTCATGCAGGAAGCGCTGCCAGGCGTATGCGCCCTTGAGGCGATCCTTGCCCAGGCGCTGTTCGGCCCACGGCATGTCCGAGGTGGCATGCGTCGGCTGCATCGAAGCGATCAGACCCAACTGAGCGAAGCGCGGAATATCGTCCAGCGCCACGATCTGCGCGTGCTCAACACGCCAGCGATGGTCGGTCGCCGAATCCTTGCCCAGCACGGCCTGGTAGGTATCCAGCACCATGCGATTCCCGCGGTCGCCGATCGCATGCGTCGCTACCTGGACATGGCAACCGTGCGCCTTTTCGACGGCGACGCGATAGTCCTCCGGCGAAGTCACGAAGATGCCTTTGTTGCCGTGATCGTCGCTGTAGTCCGTGAGCAGTGCGGCGCCACGGCTGCCGAGCGCGCCGTCCATATAGAGCTTGACCGTCTGCATGCGCAGTCGTGCCGTAGGATCGGCCCAGTGACCGCCCTGTGAGCAAAGCCACGCGAGTGCCTCGTGGTTGCCGTCAGCCATTTCGTACAGGCGCAGCGGGATTTCGCCATCCTTCGCCATGGCCTGCAGGACCTTGAAGTCCTTCAGGCTGACGCCCGCGTCGTGCACGCCCGTCAGACCGTAGGAGATAGCCTCCTTGAAGGCGAGCTGGTATGCCTCGCGCGTCTGCGCCGGGGTCATCGGCGGAATGGCGTCGGAGACCAGTAACACGGCTCCGTCGACCAGGATGCCATTCGCGCGCTTGCCGACACGCAGGATACGACCGCCGTCCGGCTGCCAGTCGCCATCCAGCGGCTTGACGGCCTTCTTCATGGCGGCGGTGTTCACCCATGCGGCGTGTCCGTCGATGCGCTCCAGGTAGACCGGGCGATCCGGGAAGGCGGCGTCGAGATCGGCGGCCGTCGGGAAGTGCTTTTCCGGCCAGCGGTTCTGATCCCAGCCGCGACCGATCAGCCACGCGTCCTTGGGCAACTTGGCCGCCCAATCCTTCAAACGCTGCAGCACTTCGGCCCGCGAATTGGCGCCCACCAGATCCACCTGGCTACGTGCCATGCCCAGACCCAACAAGTGGCCGTGGGCGTCAATCAGCCCTGGAATGATGGTGGCGCCCTGAGCATCGATCTTGGTGGCGTCGGCAAATTTCGCCGTCAGGTCCTTGGCGTCGCCCAGGGCCTCCAGGCGGCCGTCGTTACCCCACACCATGGCCGAGACCTGCGGTTTGTCGGGATCCATCGTGTGGATGCGTGCGTTGTACAGCAAGGTGGTGGCGTGCAACGGCAGCACGGCAAAGGCAAGAGCGGACAGGACAGCACGACGAAGCGACACATTCATGGGCGGATTCCGACAAAGGACCGTCGCACTTTGCCGACTTCATATCGGTGAAACAAGATTCGGAGGGTGTCGTGGAAGCCGATGTGCCGTCTGCGGCCCATGGTGCTGTGCAACACGGTCATGCACGGCGCCGGATCATCGGGTGGCCTACCCGCAAGGGAAGGCTCTGCAGTCAGCTGACTCGAACTGAGGGCGAATGAAGGATCGAAAACCCGAATGCGCCGTTTCGATAACAGGTGCGTCGCGAAGCCTGGAAAGTGAGGATGCTCGGGAGCTGACCGGATGGTCGGCAGCTTCGCGCTGGCAGCGCGGCGCTGCGTGGCGGAAAAAGCTCAGCACTTCGGGAGAACGGAAAATGCAGCGATGACGGAGCGACCGGCATCGGGCCGCTGACGTCACGTGCAAGCTCTCAGGCCGCCGCCGCCTGCAGCATCATCTCCGGCCGTGCGTACTGCGCAAGACGAATGCTCGATTCCAGGCCAGGCATCTCCACGCACACGGCGCGACCCGAGCGGGCGTGTTCATCACGCGCGACTTCGCGGGCGAGGTTGATCGCCGCACCAAGGCGAAGATTGCTGAAAAGGGAAAAGCCGGAACGACAAACGCTCCAATGACCTTCAGGGGACTGCTTGAGCGAGTACACGATCATCAGTGGGTCCTTTGTAGGGAAGGAGCCAATTGCTCGGACATGACCCTTTGCTCGAATGCAGCTGTGTCCTTACAACTGAGCAAGTAAATACTGACGTGTATTGCCATATCCGCCTATCGGACACAGACACTTACGCATGTAGGCGAACGACTACTTCAACGCGCGCATGTATCGGAAGTGCAACACCGCAGAAAGCCAGGGGCCCAGAATGAAAAAAGCGCCTCGGGGGGCGAGGCGCCAAAGCAGAGGCTCAGGGGCATGAGCCATGCATGAAGAACGCCCCGGTCATCGGCTGACGTGAATCGTGGGATACACCGCCTGACTCACGGGGCATGATCAGAATGCTCTCAACGAATATTCCGACCAAGCAGGCATCCCCGTCAGGTCATGTAGGGGAATTCTGATCTGTGTGGAGACTTTGTGAGGAAAACCCAGTGAAACTGTGTTTCTCCCGGCACAAATTCTTTCGACATGGACGACTTACAAAACGAGCTCGAAATCCATCAACTGAAGGCGCGACGATCAGCGCGGGCCGACAGACGCAGCTCCACGGATGTCAGTCATCCGTGGAGTTGCCCTGCCTCATGGCTTGGCCGTTGATCCAGCCGCTGCCGGTGCGGCCGCGGGAGCGGGCTTGCGCACGGACTTGATGTATTCGACGACGTCTTCCTTGGACACCTTGCCAGCGTGGTTCTTGTCGATCTTGTCGAAGTGCGCGCCGATAAAGGGCGTCGAACCGGAGTTCGCTTCTTCCTTGGTCAGGAAGCCGTCGTGATCCTTGTCGGCGACGTCGAAATTCTTCGCCGCGTTGGCCATCTTGTTCGCAATGGCACCATAGCCGCTCTGCGCCATGACCGGCATCGCCGCACCCAGGGCCAGGGCCAGCACCCAGTAACGCATCGTCTGCATGTGTCGTCTCCGGAGGAAAATGCCTTATCAGTATGGCACCGCCGTCAGTCGGCAAAATGCGAAGGTCGAGGGCTGATTCAGCCAACCTGCAGGAGGGTGCGCGCCGACCAGCGTGTAAGAGAACCACGCGCCTGACCCAGCTCAAGCAACGTTCGTCCGGTCCGCTATGCTTTTGGGATGCGGACACGACTGACGGCCAGGAGCCCCCATGCACCTTGATGTCGCCTACAGCCTGGAGTGGAAGGACTACATCACGGCCGAAGAGGCCTACGAGCTCTTCTGGTCAGCCCACATCAAGGACAAACGCGCCTTTCAGTGCCCTGAAGACGTGTGCGACGGCCAGGTGACCTGCGCCAACATGGACAAACCCGAGCAGAGCCTTAAGGTGCAGCCATACTTCAAGGCTTACTCGCACTCACCTGCCTGCCCGATCCTCTTGGCCGAGCAGTCCCGCGACCAGGCAGCAGAAGGCGGCGACCCAACGGCAGAGGGCCTGGGCGAAGACGTCTTCCAGCTTTCCCGCCCCGCGAGCCACGACGCCCGAGACAAGGGTGAGCCTGCTGGCAGCGGCTTCCGCATCGGCCAGGGCACTTCGCCTGCACGCAATCGCACTCGCGGCCCGGTTCGACGCCAACTGTTTACCGTGCGCAGTCTGGTCACCCGATGGGTCAAGCACCGGCAGTCCGATACCGACACCCGGGCGACGGTGAGCGTCGGTGAAGCGGAAGGCGTTCCCTACAACACGCTCTTCGAATCCATCTACCCAAACCGGAAAGCGCCCATCCTGGTGCGTCCTCGCGTTTATTGGGGCAAAGCGTGGGTCACCGCCATGAACAACGGCGACTATCGCATCGCCTTCCATTCCGGCATCGAGCTGCAAGACGATGCAGGTGCCCCACTCGCCCACGAAAAGCCCGCCATCTTCGTCGACAAATCAAGCCTCGAAAGCTACCGGACCCAACGCCTGCTCGAACCCCAGCTGCGTGAAGCCGCAGAAGGCAAGAAGCCCGTGCTTGCTTTCGTTTATGCGACTCCCAAGGTGCGAACGACGCAGCATCCAACCAAGGGTGACCGCATCTTCATCAACTTCGACGCCAGCAACCTGGACATGCTTTGCCTGCATCCGATGGCGTTCTTCGAAGAACTCAAGCGCGACAGCTGAGGAGGCGCAGTTAGCAGATAACAGTGAACAGTGAACAGTGAACAGTCAACGGTTAGCGGTTGGCGGTTAGCGGTTAGCGGTTAGCGGTTAGCGGTTGGCTGTTGGCTGTTGGCGGTTGGCTGTTGGCGGTTGGCTGTTGGCGGTTGGCTGTTGGCTGTTGGCTGTTGGCTGTTGGCTGTTGGCTGTTGGCTGTTGGCTGTTGGCTGTTGGCTGTTGGCTGTTGGCTGTTGGCTGTTGGCTGTTGGCTGTTGGCTGTTGGCTGTTGGCTGTTGGCTGTTGGCTGTTGGCTGTTCACTATTCACTATTCACTATTCACTGTTCGCTGTTCGCTGTTCGCTGTTCGCTGTTCGCTGTTCGCTGTTCGCTGTTCGCCGTTCACCGTTCACCGTTCACCGTTCACCGTTCACCGTTCACCGTTCACCGTTCACAGTTCACCGTTCACTACTCTCCCCGCATTCACGGCCCTTACTCAGTCCTTCCCCCACCCTGACGTTAAAGCTTTCCCCGCAACTGCCGTCAATCAAGCAGAGACCACCACTTGATCAGCAGACATGCGCAATCTCGCCATTGCCCTTGGATTGTCGTTGTGTGCGCTGCCCTGGACCGCGCACGGGAAAGAATCTGCCGCCGTGCCGGTTAGCCTGACCATTCGCGAGAGTTGCCTGATTGAGCGGCCAGCGCCCGCTGTCAGCCCGAAAGAACGTCCCGATGTTTCATGCCTGCACCACGCGGCCGCGCAGATCCGCTTTGTGTCACGCGGACTACCCGTCGATGAACCTTCAGCACCCGACGAGCCGAGCGTCGACTATTGGCTCGTCGAGTTCTGATGCCGCCACGTGCTGAAGTTCGTCAAGGCATCTGACGCAAAGACAACGCGCAACGACTGACTCACGCTGTGCGCCGCAATCGGCCCCATGCCAACGCCCAAGACCGCACGCACCGAGCCAGAGCCTCCGGGGTACCGAGGATTAAAGCGACTCGCTCAGAACTCAATGGTGGCAATGATGGTGTCACTGTAACTTCCCGGCGCAGGAGCGGTTTGCGCCGGCACCCTTCCGTACACGCTGAGACTTTGCGCCAGACCGGTCCCCGTGCCCGTAGCGCGACTCGTACCGGATGTTCCATCGCCCCATGGCGTCGTCAGGGCGCTGTCGAGATATAGCTGGTAACTCACCGCACTACCGCCCGTCTTCCTCATGGTCCTTGCGGCGACATTGCCACTGCTTCCGCCATTGAGCGATATGCGGTATGCACCTCCGTTGGTACAGCGCGCGGATACGGTACCCTTGGCGCTCAGGTTGCTGCGTAGCGATGCCGCCGTGCCGAAGCTGACGTTCGTCGCGGAGATCAGACAGTTGCTGACCACCGTTGCACTGGCCGTGAATGGAAACGTACCGTTCGATATGGTCAGCGTCCCGCACGTAGGGGCGATAAGCGCGTAGAAGGCGACATTGAGCGATGTCTGGTTGCCCTGAAAACCCTGGCTATAGACCGTATTGGCGCTCGCCTCGATGGGAATCGTTGGCTGATTTGCCGCTATGCGTCCGTAATAAGGGACCGTCACGCTCGCCGTGGTGCCCGTGGCGGGCTTGGTGAGAATGACCGGCATCGGATTACTTGCGTTGTAGACCGATCCCCAGATCAGGCTGCGCGCGGCGTCCTGGTAAAGATCGTAAGTCATGCCCCGACTGGCGTGCGTCAGCGAGCGCGGGCTCGTACCGCCACCCAGGTTGAGGCAGACGAGCGCGGAAGGTGTCAGCGTGATCGCCGACCACGTGCACTGAACGGTGACGGTTCCTGCCGCATCGACCGAAGCCCCTGAGACAGGACTGACATTGCCAAAGTCGATCGATGTCGCGGTGGCCGAGCAGGTTTCTGCGCGGACACTCTCACCGAACAACAACCAGGCCAGCGCAACGGAAAGGCACACCAACCACTTGGCGGCACAGCGACTCATGGCGAATGACACGTGAGGTGCTCCGCTGATTGCGTGCCCGGCCCATTCAGCGGGGACGCATCGAACCGAACGATGCAGTGGCGCCCCGGCCCTTCGACAATCAGCCGATTCGAAGCATGCACGTCTTCCACGTAGGTCGCTCCGTCGTATCCGGTCACCGTCTCCGCGCCACTCTCCGCGTGTCTTACGCGAAGACCCGGCGGCAGCGGCTTGCCATCCACGTCCCGCAGCAGGAGATATGCTCCGGGGCGATGCGTAATGCCAAAGCGAGCAAGCACGCCCGACTGCGCCTGCGGCACCACCGCCATGCGCGTCTGTTCGATCTGCGCCCCAAGGGGAATGTTCATCGCATCGATGGAGACACGGTTGATCTGGTACGCATTCAAATCGGGAACAAGGAAATGCCCTCCCCCATCCGTCGTACCGATGACCCGATTGTCATGCAGCACCGGAACGCCGGCCTGGCCACTGGTCGAGACCAGCGCAAATGCGTCCTGCACGGTGCGCGCGGGCTTCATGCGGCCATCCATGAAAACCACGGCACCAAGCCATTCCATCGACGCCGTGCGCCGCCCTGCCATGGCATCCACCGTGGTGTTCCATTGCCCAACGCTGCCAAGGCGCTGCAGCTGCGCCTGTCGATACGTCGACCCACTGCTGCCACCGGACTGCAACGACCAACCCCACCCACCGTCATAGTCCGGCGAGCGCAAGGCACTTGCATGGGTATAGGGACGCCCGTCCTGGCGCCCCGCCGCCAGGTTCACGGAGATGCGATCGTCCAGCGCGATGTTGAAGCCTGCGAAGAAGCCCTGATCCCGCGAACGCGCGAAGTCCCGGTAGCCACTGACAAACATCGACATGCGCCGAGACAGGGTCACGTTGTACGACATGGAACCCACGCGCGACTTCGCCCGGCCCGGCAACTTGTAACCGATATAGCTCACCGCCCAGGTCTGCTGGCCGCCAAATGGCAAGGCGAAACTCACTTGCTCGGTGGAGGCCAGCACAGGCGCACCTTCACGAACGGCCAGATCGCCATAACGTCCGAAGCTGCGCGTCGCTTCGACGCTGATCGAAAGCCTTGGCGAAATCCACTGGTAGCCCAGGTTGAGCTGGCTGCCCCGCCAGCGACCGCGACTGACAGCCAGCGCGCCATTGACCACGCCAACCGACCCCAGGCCAAGCAGTGCGCCTGCGCCGCCGTTGAACAGGCCAGACGCTCCTTCCGCGTGGCCTTCGAGCGTCAGGCGATTACTCACGCCGTAACGCACGGAACCGCTACCCGACGGACTCGACGCGTAGTCGTTGGAAACCCAGCCATAACGCCGACGCACCAAACCCACCTCCATCGAATGGCTGGACAGTCCCTTGGTCAGCAAACGCGAATCCACATACAGCGGCAATACCGTGGTCGACAATCGACCCAGCGCATCGCGAGTGACCAGCGTCGCCTGCCCCGCGCCCGTGATACCGGGCACCTGGATGACATCGAACGGGCCCGAGGGCACTTCGGTCTGCATCTGGCGCACGTTGTTGATATAGACATCCACCGATGACGGCACCGCCGCCGAACCTGACAACGTCGGCAGGGGAAAGGTGACCAGATCCGGCCGCAACGCGAAATTGCTGCGCCACTGCCAGCCCGCCATGCGAACCGATCGCGACCATGTCAGCGACGTCGAAATGAAATCGCCTAGCTGGATGGTCGTTAGCGACGCGGGATCGGAGTGACTCCACGACGTGTCGAAGCGGATATATCGGCGACGCGTCGTGTTGACATACGCCACGCCAATGTTGCTGAACACGCCACGCTGATCAAAGTAGCGTTGTTCGGACCACAAGGCTGCGCGCGAATGGGCATCCGATTGGACAAGCGCGTCGTAGTTCACGAGAAATCCGCGACCCGATGTTGCCGACGGCGCCTCCTGAACCTGTCTCGCGTTGACCGTATGCGTGCCACGCAGGCGCCAATCTGCATCGATATCCACGCGCTGGCTGGCGGCGTCGTAGCGATACGTCAGACCCTGCAGCGCATCGAGGGCCACTTCATCCATGCGGCCCGTATCCACCTTGCTCATGTCCAGTCCCATGGCGTCGAGCGTCGACCGGTCGACAAACAGCCGGCCGCCAAGATCGGAGAACCGGAGCAACGAAGGTAGCGGCTCGCCGTTGAGCATCACCTCGAGATAGACCGACTGCGAATGCACGCTCGCCTGCTCAAATGCCATGGCGTCCACGGCATCGATCGGCTGACTGGGCGTCTCTGCATCCGCAGTGGGTATCGCCAGCATGGCCAGGACCATGCAGCGGATGGCGGCGGGGGTTTCCTGCACTTCGCGATCCATGCTCCAAACGGGCGGCGTGTCGCGCGACCGCCGGAGGCGACCTCACCACGCAACACGCACCCTTCATTCCGACGGCAACACCTGAACCGTTGCCTCTTCCGACTGGCCGTTGATCTTCGCGCGAAGGCGCAATGGCCCCCGGATCGATGCATCCGCCAGCGGTACCTTCCAGTGCCGTTCGTGACCGGGCAGCACGTAACCAAGCAGCCCCTGGTTCAATGCCTGTTCGCCGCGGTCTGTCACCACCGTCACCTCGCCCACCTGGCCGTGGCGCTCGCCCGAGTTCGTCGCGCAGAGCAGCCAGCCTTCGCCAGCACGCTTCAGTTGCCACGACAGCACCGGCGCACCTGCCAATGCCGGCGGTTGGACGAAAACAGGCACGGAGTAGCGCAAACGAATCGTGATGCTGTCGCTGGCGACCGTACCGGGCTGCGGGATCTCATCGATCAAGACGCGAAAGCTGCGCTCGACCGACACCGGCTCCCGCACCGGGCGAATCAACCTGATCAGCTGTTCCCCGTGCGGTGGCACCTTGACCAGCGGCGGGCTGGCGACGATTTCCTGCGTCGGTTCCAATGTGTCGTCCAGGACACTCTGGTCCCAGCGGTACACCCGCACCTGCCCGTAAACCGGCTCATCGCCCGGATTGGTCAAGGTCATGCCCACCGCATTGGCGTGGGCCGGCATCTCGATCAGGACCGGCGATATCTGCAAGGACGTCGCCAGCGCATCGGTAGCCAACACCCCGACGCCCAGGGCGACGATCCCTGCCGCCTTTCGCGCGAATCGCATCGGCTTAGAAATTCACCGTCGCAGTGATACTGGTCAGGTAGTTATCCGGTCGCGGCGTAAACGCCTGCACCGGCACCTGACCGTAGACGGTGAGTGTCTGCGTGACGCCCGTACCCGTACCGGTCACCGTGTCCGTGCCTGGCGTATTGCCCCAGATCGTCGTACGCGCCACATCCGTAAACAACTGGAACTGCACCGTGGAGCCCGTGTTGCCCGCCGCCGTACCTGCCATGAGTCGATTCGCAATCGTCGACGTCGGCACCGAACCCGCATCAAGGCCGACGTTATAGGGCGTTGTATTCGTACAGGTGATCGACAGCGTCGTCTGCTGATTGATTGCCGTGCCCAGTACACCGGCCGAACCGAAATTCAGGGGATTGGCCGCGATCGTGCAGCCGGCCGTCAGGGTGAGAGTGACATTGAAGTTGGCGGTGGCCGTGGCGTTGACACGCATCTCCGCATGGGCCGCAGGTAACGCCAACATGATCAGTGCGACGAGGGATGACGAGGCAAGTTGAAAGCACTTCAAAGCAATTCTCCGGAACGCAGAAGGAGCCGGCACGCCGTTGGATACTTGCTTGATGCGATCATCGTGATCGCTGTAACCATCCATGGAGTGCATGCCGACCAGGACTCAAATGAAACAATGTCTGGTGGTGAAACCGGGGCGACGTTCATCAAACGAACACGCCACGAACAACACCAACACAGCTTGAACGCATTCCCGTCAGGATGGGATCGGACGAGCACCCTGCGGCGTTAGCGATGCTTCACAAAGGGCATCGGAAGAATCCTGCCCGGCTAGCCGGTCGGCGAACGATCGTCACGGATTTTGCGACGCTTCCTAGTGGATCGCCTCAGGCGACAGGGCAGCAACATCAAGCGTCAAGCTCCGAATCACCGAAGACAGAGCTCGCTTCACGCATCGCGGATACCAAAAATTCAGCGCTTTTCAGCGTCGCGCGTGCGACTTCAGAACAACCCCACGACGGTCATGCACCATCCATACGCATTAGAGATGGAGGGCGCAGCGCGACTATTCAGATGCTCAGAGCACGCGATTCACGAAACGCTCAACCCTTACAGACATCGACGAATCGTTTTTGGTAGGGTCGCACCACTGCTTGCTCGTCATTGCAACGGCCACGCAAGCAGTCATCGCCGAAGCGAAGAAGCGCGGGCCAAGGGTGCAGCAACACCACAAGGCCCGCTGACCATCACCAACTGAGAGTAAGTTGAAATGGCTATGACGGATTGTACGTCATCCCCTCCCCGTCGCATCCCCTGCGACAAACCACTCGGAAGTCCCCGGGCCGTCTGCGATACATCCAGGCACGGTTGACGAATAGAGCGCAGCCTTTCGGGCGCTTCCGAAGCGTGTGTCTGGACCACATGCTGGCGTACTAGGAGCGCCAGCGCCCCGTGCTGCCCAACGTTCAAGACCAAACCACCCGGCGCTCGGACACGAGCAGGCCGACGAGACTTCATTGCTCACGCGATGCGTAGTCGCTTCACTCGTGGCACGTCCGTGGACGTACGGCGTGCCACACCTCATCCAACAACAAGGAGCACTTCATGACGGACTCATGCGAACACTGGGCCATCGGCGACGGCAGCCATGTCATCAACAAGGAAGCCACCATCGAAACGCTACTCAATGATTCGATTGAGTGGCTGATGCATGCGTGGATCATCGCGGAAGACGCCCAGCACAACGCCTCGGACAACAGCCTGGAAGAAGCCGCCATGCTGCGGTGTCGGCTGAGCAACTTGTTTATCTTTGTGCGGATGACATTGCAGTGCGTGCGGGAGGCGCGGGGGAAGATGGATGATGAGGAGCTGCAACGGAGGATTTGCTGCCCCTGCGAGGGTTAGGCCACTTCGCCCGAATGGACGAATTACCTGACACCCGAGGCACAGCTGCGCTCGGAACACCCTGGGCTCCACGAAAAAGCCAAAGTGTTCCGAGCCCCCACTGCCAGATGACCGACCTCAATCCGTCCCGCAACCGCACGCAGCGCCACGCTGGCACCCGCACTGACAACCCTGCGGCGGCGCCACCTCAACCCGCTGACATCCGCAGGTGCAATCCGCCCCGCTGCAAGCCACGCAGCCGCAGTTTGTTTCATTCGCTTCGTTCATGGTTTCGCTCCAGTCTGTGGTGAGTAACGGAGCGCATTCTGCTCAGGGCCCTGGGGAAAGGCTTGAACGTAAGGGCTGACTTCGCCCGGGATCGCCCTATTCGGATTTGCCGAGCATGGTCGGGGCGAAACCGAACATCCGGCGGAACGTGCGGCTCAAGTGCGCCGCATCGGCAAACCCGACCTCTTGTGCTGCGTTGGTCCAGGAGGTGCCGGAAAGGCCCAGGACGACAGCTTGATTTACGCGTGCCCAAAGAACGTAGGCGCGGAATGAAATGCCGGTTTGGGCGACGAAGAGGTGGCGGAAGCGGCCTGGGGAGAGGTGGGTCGTTGCGGCGACGTCTGAAAGCGACAGCTCGTCACCAAGGTGGTCTTGAATCCACTCGAGGGCGCGGGTGATGCGTGGATCGACGATGGCCACGTGTTCTGGTTGGCCGGCAAAGAGCTGTGCCAGGGCTTGCGCTTGCGTCACAAGCACGTCGTCTGCCGCGTCGGCTTCGAATTGATCGAGAAGCTCGCGCGCCCCTTCTTGAATGGCGGGCGCCGCCGTAACGGTAATGTCCCGCTCCCCACACCTTCCTGCGATGGCGCGCCCTACCCTTGTTTCGGGCTCAATAAAGATGATCAAAGCATCGTGCCCACCACCATCGATCTGATGCGTTCGATCGTGGCGAATTATGGCGGCGCGCGTCTCAAGCCACTCGCCTGAGTTACCAGAGCGAATCCGGATGGGATGCCCAGGTGCCAAAGTCAGCTGGATCGCGTGATGCGCGTGTGGGGCGACCTGCCCGGTACCGCGGCTGATCCAGACGCTGCCGCCACGCCACATGAGGACGCGGCCCGTGCTGGCGGCAGCATGGGGTGCAGGCGTGTGATTGAGGCTCCCCAGCACTTGGGTCATGCGCCAGCGCTCCAAGCACCAATAGTGATGCGTTGGCACTATCTCAGATATGGACGATGGATGCTGAGTCGGCCGCAGAGGCTGGGTGACAAGAGTAATCACCGCGAGTACTGCGAGACTCCGCGCTGGGCGCCCCCGCCGAAGAAAGCTCTACCTGCTCACCCCAAGCGTTCTAAGAATCGAAATTTCGGAATCAAGCCAGGCCTCATGCTCTTTAAGCACGCGAGCAAAATTTGAATCCGAGTAGTACTCGTTCACGCTTAGCCCCGAACCTTCGAAGCTCATGCAATCTGGCGAGTCATATGGCCACCCCCAATTGCTCCAGAAGCCTGACAATTCACTTAGCCCATAGATCGGATCGCTTTCAAGGGTTGAAATAACCGCCTCCAACGATCCCGCGCGCCAGACACGCATTGAATGAATCAAATCAGTGGAAAGCGACTGACAAATCTTCCACAAGATTGGCTCAATCTCTCGCGTATCCATGTTCGCCCCAGTCGCAATCTCGACAATGGGAACCAACAACGGATCGTCAATATCGAGGTCCGTCAATGTTTCCGAGGCAAAGCGGTTCAGCGCTTGGTCGCTGAGGCGACAGGAAAAACCAGGTACGCCGGCTACTCCATGGTAGGCGACGCCCCAGTCAGCCAGACCATGACCGACTATTATTTTGAAGACTTCGTCACGCATAACTGACCAAGATTCCTCTTCAGCGGCTCCATTAGGCAAAGACAATTCTTGGATTGCAATGGGTTCGCGACACTCTCGCAGCAAACTTTTGGGCCAATCTTTTGGGGTCAGAACACTCTTCTGCCGCTAATTGTAGGCCAAGCAATCAGAGCCGCCCCAGGTCTACTCACTACCGAGTTAGGGGTCTTTTGAGGTCAGAACACTTTTCTAGTTCCCACGCCACTAAGTGACGGAGAAGGCTCGCAGCTCCAGAATTAGTCCCCACGCACGCGTACAGCATCTTTTACCGGAGGCAGCCTTGCCTTACTTTGATGGGGGGGGCCGAACTCACAGTCTGAGAGGGTGGCCGCAAGGGAGCGCACGGCTTGTCGTTATCAACCCAAATACTCATCTAAGCGTATACATCTGCGTCGCTCAACTTGGGCATTTGAACTCATGAAGGCATTGCTGCTCGCCGCTCTCCTATCAGTCCCGTCGATGCCTGCACTCGCCCAGGATCACAGAGAATTTTTGTCTTGGTATAACGGCTGGACGGTGCACACCATTTGGGGTGTCGGGAAAATCAGTGGCAGCTACGTCGGCACGAAGATCAAATGCGGAAGCGTCAGCATTCCGGTACGACCGGTCTACGACACTCATCAGCGCACTGCCCCACCGACGGAGGAACAGTCGAGTGACTTTGCAGCGAAGGCAAACTTTGCGCTCCTGCATAGTCTTGAAGCCAATGGCACCAAATGCCAGTTCGAGTTTGTCGCCGATAAGTCTTAGGTATGGTTTCAACCCTGATCTAGATTTCTTAGGGCACAAAAAAACCCGCAACATGCGGGTTTTTTTGATTGTCCCATCGAGTCAATCCTGACTCTCTGAAACCAGTATTGGTGCCCAAGGGGGGACTCGAACCCCCACGACTCTCGTCGCTACCACCTCAAGGTAGTGCGTCTACCAATTCCGCCACCTGGGCAAGTGTTTTACGTTTTGCTGTTACTTCTTCGCCGGTTCGGTCGCTGCCGGGACGTCGCCGTTGGTGGTTGCCGGCTGCTGGGTAGCAGTGGGAACTTCGCTGGCGGGGGCGGCGGCCGGTTTGGTGGCCTGCGGGATTTCCGCGTTGGCCGGTGCGGCGGGCTGCGCATTCTGCGTGGGAGCGGTCGGATTAGCAAGCCCCGACATCACACCCAGATCGGTATTTGTTGCCTGCGGCGCGCCGTGGCGGCTCAGGTAGATACCCATGCCGAGGCTGAGCAGGAAGAACAGGCCGGCGAGCACGCCCGTGGCACGGGTCATGAAGCTGGACGAGCCGCGTGCACCGAAGACCGTGGCGGAAGCACCGCCGCCGAAGCCAGAGCCTGCGTCGGCGCCAGCGCCGCGCTGCATAAGGATCAGCACGATCATCGCCGCAGCGATCAGGATGTAGAAGACGCTGAAAATGACGAACATGGGTTCCCAGGAGTCCGTGCGCTCAGTGCGCTGCAGCGCAGATGGCGAGAAAATCGGTTGCGGTCAATGAAGCGCCGCCGATCAACCCCCCGTCCACGTCCGCTTGCGCGAACAATTCCGCGGCATTTGCCGCTTTGACACTTCCGCCGTAAAGCAGTCGAGTCAGACGGGCGATCATAGCATCTTCTTTTGCCAGTTGGCTACGGATGAACGCGTGGACCTCCTGGGCCTGCTCCGGCGAGGCGGTGCGACCGGTGCCGATGGCCCAGACCGGCTCATACGCGATCACGGCGGTATCGAAGCTGCCGATGCCGTTGACGGCCAGCACGGCGGCCAGCTGACGGGCGATAACCTGCTCGGTTTCGCCGGCTTCGCGCTGTTCCAGGGTTTCGCCGAGGCAGAGGATGGGGGTCAGGCCACCGGCGCGGGCGGCGGCGAACTTGCGCGCCACCAGCTCGTCGCTCTCGCCGTGATACTGGCGGCGCTCGGAGTGGCCGACCAGAGCCCACTGCGCGCCGACGTCGGCCAGCATCGCGGCGGAGACTTCACCCGTGTAGGCGCCCTGCCCCTCGTGCTCGCTGACGTCCTGGCCGCCGATGGCGACACCGGAGCTGGCATGGGCATCGCTGAGGCCCGCGATGTAGGGGAACGGCGGAAAGACGGCCACGTCGACGTCGGCAGGCTTGCCGGCCACGATCTCGACGACCAGCGCCTGCGCCATCGAGCGGCTGCCGTGCATCTTCCAGTTTCCGGCGACGAGCTTTCTGCGCATGGCGACTTCCTTGGGTTCGTTCCAAAGCGCGAGAGCTTAGCGAACCCGGCGGAAATCCGGAATCCGCTGGCGCGAAGCGTTGCCGCTAGGCAAGATCGACGGACCGCCCACTTTTGTGCACAACACCATGACTCCTGCTCGTCCTACGTCGCTGATTACAGGCGCTTCTGCTGGCATTGGCGCTGCGTTTGCACGCGATCTCGCCAAACGCGGACATGACTTGATCCTGACCGCGCGTCGCGCGGATCGCCTGGAAGCGCTGGCGACGGAGCTGCGTGACGCGCATGGCGGCAAGGTCACGATCCTGCCTTGCGATCTTGCCAATCCGGATGCGTCGGAGAAGCTTTGTGCGGATATTGAGGCGCTCGGCCTGCATGTCGACTGGCTGGTGAACAATGCCGGTTATGGCGTGCCCGGCACCTTCGAGGCCAATGCCTGGCAAACGCATGCGGACTTTATCCAGGTGCTGATGACGGCGCCCGCGGAACTGGCCTGGCGCCTGCTGCCGGGCATGCGCGAGCGCCGCTATGGCCGGATCATCAACGTCGCTTCGCTGGCCGGGCATGTGCCGGGCTCGGCGGGACATACGTTGTATGCGGCATCCAAGGCTTACCTGATCAAGTTCTCGCAGTCACTGGCGCTGGAAAACCAGATGCTCGGCGTGCACGTCTGCGCGCTCTGCCCGGGCTTTACGTGGTCCGAGTTCCACGATGTCACCGGCACGCGCGAACTGATGAACAAGCTGCCGGGCTTCATGTGGCAGACGGCCGAGGTGGTCGTGAGCGAAGGCGTCGAAGCGGTTGAGCGTGGCGAGATCGTGCATGTCACGGGCTCGGTGAATCGTTTCATCAAGGCCTTGATGAAGTTGCTGCCGGATCGGCTGACGCTGTGGCTGTCGGCGCGGGAATCGCGGCGGTATCGGCAGCTGGAAGCCGCGCCGTAACGAAAAACGGCCTGATTGCTCAGGCCGTTTCATTTGCACGTTGCCCAGTTTCTCGCGAACGTCAGATCAGCTTGATCTCACGCAGGCGCTCGAGCAGGTACTCGTGCGAGGTGATGGAGGTGTCGTAGCGGCTCGGGTTGTCCGGGGTGATGCACTCGGCGACCGGGTCGAGGACGACGTCGGGGTTCGGGTGCAGGAAGTACGGGACCGAGTAGCGCGGCTTGCGGGCGTTGTCGTTCTGCGGGTTCACCACGCGGTGGGTGGTGGACGGGTACACGTGGTTGGTGAGGCGCTGCAGCATGTCGCCGATGTTCACCACGATGGCGTCGCCTTCGGTGGTGATCGGCAGCCAGTCGCCTTCGCGCGTCAGCACTTCCAGACCTTCGGCGCTGGCACCGACGAGCAGCGTGATGAAGTTGATGTCTTCATGCGCGCCGGCGCGAACGTTCGGGACGTTTTCTTCGGTGATCGGCGGGTAGTGGATCGGACGCAGGATCGAGTTGCCCTGGTCGGTCTTGTCCTGGAAGTAGTTCTCCGGGAGGTTGATGTGCAGGGCCAGGGCGCGCAGCACGCGCGAGCCGAGCTGGTCCAGCGCATCGAACAGGCCGTAGCCGTACTTTTCGAACTGGGGCACTTCCTTCGGCCACACGTTCGGCGCCATCACGTCCGCGAAGCGCGAATCGCGCGGGATTTCGCGACCGACGTGCCAGAACTCCTTGAGGTCGGCGTACTTGCTGTCCTTGGCGGTTTCGACCTTGAACGGCGTGTAGCCTCGCGCGCCGCCGGTGCCCTTGAGGTGGTACTGGAGCTTGGTTTCGGCAGGCAGGGCGAAGAATGTCTGGAAAGCCTCGTAGGCGCCGTCGATCAGTTCGCGCGGGATGCCGTGGCCGGAGATGCAGCAGAAGCCATATTCACGGTAGGCGGCGCCGATTTCGGCGACAAAAGCGTCGCGATCAGTCTCGTAACGACGGATGTCGAGGGTAGGTACTTTTTTCATTGTCGTGATCCAGGTTGGCGTGCGGTCGATTCGATTCCGTCACCGCAGGGGCGGGCACGTCGGGCCATTCCATGGCGACCTGGGTAGAAGCCTCTTCTACCGGTTCACGAGCGTTCGGCGACGGATTTTACGACGTCTGCCAGGGTTTCTGCCACGTGCCGCACTTCGGCCTCGTCGGCCGCCTCCACCGTCACGCGCACCAGGGGCTCGGTGCCGGAGGCCCGCAACACCACGCGGCCACGGCCTTCGAGGGTCTTTTCGGCGTGGGCCAGGGCCTGTTTCACTTCGTCGCTTTGCAGGGATTCCCGGGCACCGTCGGCCCGGACGTTGATCATCAGCTGGGGCATTTTGTGAAGGCCCTTGCGGGCGTCGGCCAGATCCCGGCCGTTGAGCGCCTCCATCACGGCCAGGGCCGACACGATGCCGTCGCCGGTGGTGGCGCGATCCAGGCACAGGATGTGGCCGGACGTCTCACCGCCGAGCAGGCCGCCGAACTGCTTGAGCTGCTGCATGACGTAGCGGTCGCCGACATTGGCGCGGATGAACTCCACGCCCAGCTCGCCCAGCACCTTCTGCAGGCCGTAGTTGCTCATCAGGGTGCCGACGACGGGACCGGTGAGGCGCCCCTGCTCCAGCCAGCTGAGCGCGATGACGTACATCAGGTCGTCGCCGTCGGCGATCTCGCCGTTGCGGTCGACCATCTGCACGCGATCGCCATCGCCGTCGAAGGCAATACCCAGGTCCGCGCGATGCTCCAGCACCGCTTCGCGCAGCGCCTGCGGATGGGTGGAACCGACGTTGCGGTTGATGTTGAAGCCATCGGGCTTGTCGCCGATGGCGATCACCTCGGCACCCAACTCACGGAATACCTTGGGCGCCACCTGATACGTGGCGCCGTTCGCGCAGTCGAGCACGATGCGCGCGCCGTTGAGGCTGAAATGCTCGTCGACGGTGGCCTTGCAGAATTCGGTGTAGCGCGTCACCGCATCGTCGATTCGGATGGCCTTGCCGAGTTTTTCCGAGGAGACGGTGGTGAATTCCGCATCGAGCTCGATCTCGATCGCGTGCTCCAGCTCGTCGGACAGCTTTTCGCCCGAGGCCGAGAAGAACTTGATGCCGTTGTCCTGGTGCGGGTTATGCGAGGCGCTGATGACGATGCCGGCCTGCGCGCGCAGCGAGCGCGTGAGGAAGGCCACGGCCGGGGTCGGCATGGGGCCGAGCAGCCCGACGTCGACGCCCGCGGCCACGAGGCCCGCTTCAAGCGCGGATTCGAACATGTAGCCTGACACGCGGGTGTCCTTGCCGATCAGCACCTTCGGGCGCTTGCCTTCCCGCGCGAGTGCCACACCGGCAGCGCGGCCGAGTCGCAGCATGAAATCCGCGCTGATCGGCCATTGACCGACGGGACCGCGAATGCCATCCGTGCCGAAGTACTTGCGTGCCGTCATCTTGATACGTCCTTTTCGAGCCGCGCCAATGCGCGGGCTGTCTTATTCGTCGTCGGGCCAGCGCGGCATGGCGGGACGGTCGTCGCGGCGCGGTGCCGCATCGCCTTTCGCCACGGCTTGCCATACGGCCAACGCATCTACGGTGGCGGCCACATCGTGTACACGCACGATGCGTGCGCCGCGTTGCACCGCAATCATCGCCGCAGCCACCGAGCCGGCGGCGCGATCCTGCGGCGCCTTGCGCCCGGTGATCTCGCCGATCATTGATTTGCGCGAGAGACCGATATACACGCCGCTGCCAAGATTCGCGAAGCGTTCGGTCGCGCGCAGCAGCGCGAGGTTGTGTTCGAGGTTCTTGCCGAAGCCGAAGCCCGGGTCGACCATCACCTGCCGCTTGTCGATACCCGCCAGTTCGCAGGCAAACAGGCGATCGGTGAGGAAGCGATGCACGTCGCCTACCACGTCGTCGTAATGAGGCTCGTCCTGCATGCTGCGCGGCTCACCCTGCATGTGCATGAGGCACACGGCCACGCGAAGTTCCGCCACGGCATCGAGCGCGCCTTCGCGGCGCAGCGCATAGACGTCGTTGATCATGCCCGCGCCCGCGGCCACGGCAGCGCGCATGACTTCGGGCTTGGACGTGTCCACGGCAATGGGCAGCGTCGTGCGCGCGGCCAGCTGTTCAATGACCGGGATGACGCGGCGCAACTCATCCTCGACCGACACATCCGCGGCGCCGGGCCGGGTCGACTCGCCACCAACGTCGAGCATGTCCGCGCCCTCCTCCGCCAGCTTCAGGCCGTGGGCCACGGCCGCTTCGGTGGTGGCGTGGCTGCCGCCGTCGGAGAAGGAGTCAGGCGTGACATTGACGATGCCGACTACACGCGCGCGATCGAGGCGGAGCGGACGGCCGGCGCAGTCAAGAACGGGCGCGAACAGATCGACGGACATGCCGGATTCCCTTGTTGTAACGAGCGTGCCGAAGCGAGCTCAACCAGCGCCGCCGAGGGCGCCCATGTACTGGCGGTAATAGCGCAATTCGTCGATCGAGTCGCGAATGTCGGACAGCGCCGTATGCGCCGATTCCTTGCTGAAACCCTTGCCGATGCTCGGCGACCATCGGCGCGACAGCTCCTTGAGCGTCGATACGTCGAGGTTGCGGTAATGGAAGAAGCGCTCCAGGCGCGACATCTGGCGATGCAGGAAGCGGCGATCCTGGCAGATCGAATTGCCGCACATCGGCGACTTGCCCGGTCCTACCCACTGCTTGAGGAATTCCAGCGTGGCCTGCTCGGCGATCGCGTGATCGTCGGTCGAGGCCAGCACCTGATCCCACAGGCCGGACTTGCGGTGCTGGTTGCGATTCCATGCGTCCATCGCTTCAAGCTGCTCCAGCGTGTGCCGGATGGCGAACACGGGGCCTTCGGCCAGGATGTTCAGATCCTTGTCGGTCACGATGGTGGCGATTTCGAGAACGGAATCGTTGTCGGTATCCAGACCGGTCATTTCCAGGTCGATCCAGATTAGATTGTCGTCGTTCGCTTGGCTCATGCGCCCTCCTGGCGGCGGAGTCTAGCAGCAGCGCCCCTTACATGAGGCCGACGGGCGTCATAGTCCGTTTGTCGTGCGATCATCAGGCCCATGCAGACTTTCTTCTGGCACGACTACGAAACCAGCGGCGCTGACCCCTGGCGCGACCGCCCCCTGCAGTTCGCGGGCATCCGTACCGACATGGACCTGCAGATCATCGGCGAGCCCGTGATGTTCTACGGCAAGCCGCCCCGCGAGATGCCGCCCCACCCGGAAGCCTGCCTGATCACGGGCATTACGCCCCAGCGGGCCGAGCGTGAAGGCCTGATCGAAGCGGATTTTGCCGCGCGCGTGCACGAGCAGCTGGGTGCCCCGGGCACCTGCGGCGTGGGCTACAACTCGCTGCGCTTCGACGATGAAATCACCCGCCAGATGCTGTACCGCAATTTCTTCGACCCCTACGGGCGCGAATGGGAGAACGGCAATTCGCGCTGGGACCTGATCGACCTGGTGCGCATGTGCCAGGCCCTGCGCCCGGAAGGCATCCATTGGCCCATGCGTGAAGACGGCACGCCCAGCTTCAAGCTGGAGCACCTTGCGAGCGCGAACCAGCTCACGCAGGAACGCGCGCACGACGCGCTTTCCGACGTGCATGCCCTGATCGATCTGGCACGCCTGATCCGCGTTCGCCAGCCGCGCCTGTGGGACTGGCACTTCGCGCTGCGGCGCAAGCAGAAGGTGTTCGAGCTGCTGGACGTGGTGAACATGACGCCGGTCGTGCACGTGTCGTCACGCTATCCGGCCAGTCGCCATTGCATCGCCATCGTGTTGCCCATCGCGCCTCATCCGAGCCGCGCGGGCGAGGTCATCGTCTATGACCTCGGCGTCGATCCGGCGCCCTTGCTCGCCCTGGACGAGGACGGCATTGCCGAGCGCGTATTCACGTCTCGGGACGACCTGCCGGAAGGCGTCGAGCGCATTCCCCTGCGCACCATCCGGGCCAACAAATCCCCCGCCCTGGCACCGCTATCCGTGCTGAAGGGCGCCGACCTGGGCCGCCTGCAACTGGACGTGGAACTGGCCATGGAGCGCAGGAATGCGCTGGCCGCTGCGGAAGGCTTGCCGGCCAAGCTGCGGCGCGTATTCGAGCGTGCCAGCGACCTGCCGCCCGCCGCCGATCCCGAACTGGCGATCTACGGCAGCTTTCTGCCCGATGCCGACAAACGCCTCCTGGCCGACGTCCGCGGCACCCCGCCCGAACAGCTCGCCGCGCGTCCGATGCCCTTCCGCGATCCGCGCTACCCGGAGCTGTTGTTCCGATATCGCGCGCGCAACTGGCCGCACACGCTCTCCGCCGACGAACAGGCGCGCTGGCACGCGTTCCGCCGGGCCCGCCTGTTCGAGCACACGCCACTGACCGGCCTGACCCTGCCGGAGTATCGCGAGCGCATCACTCAACTCCGCCAGGAGCACGCCAGCGATCCGTCGAAAATCGACCTCCTCGACCAGCTCCTCGCCTGGGGCGACGAGCTTGGCGCCGAATTCATCTCACTGCCTGCCTGACACCAACCCACCATGGCCCAAAGTTACTTTTCGCCCGCTACGTTTCGTTTCCTGCGCGCACTCGATCGCAACAACAGCCGCGAGTGGTTCCAGGAACACAAGGCACAGTACGAGCGCGACGTGCGCGACCCGTCCCTGCAATTCATCACCGATATGCAGGCACCGTTGTCGAAGATCAGCGCGCACTACCGCGCCGACCCGCGCAAGAACGGCGGCTCACTGTTCCGCATCTATCGCGACACGCGCTTCTCCAACAACAAGCTGCCGTACAAGCCGTGGCAAGGCGCGCGATTCTTCCACGAGCGTCGGCATGAAATTCCCGCACCGTCGTTCTACATCCATATCCAGCCCGGCGATTGTTTTGCGGGCGGCGGCATGTGGCATCCCGAATCAGACGCGCTGAAGAAGATCCGCGAGTTTCTGCACGACAATCCCGCGGCATGGAAGCGGGCGACGCAGAGCAAGACGTTCCGCGATCACTTCACGTTCTGGGGCGAAACCCTGAGCCGTCCACCGCGCGGTTACGACGCCAGCCATGAGCTGATCGAGGACATCAAGCGCAAGGATTTCGCGGCTGGCGAAAACTTCGACGAGAAGCTCGCCTGCTCCGCCGAGCTGCTGCCCTGGGTGGTCGATACCTACAAGCGCCTCGCCCCCATGAACGATTACCTGTGCGCGGCGATGGAGCTTGAGTTCTAGGACTCAGGCTCCGGCTTGCGCATCAGCCAGATCGCGACGACGACGGCGACCAGCGCCGTGAACGCCACGTAGTGTGCAGGGGCCATGCGCCCCAGCCACTGGGCCAGCGTTTCAATCACAAGGGCCGTCGTGGCACCGAACAGAGCATAGGCCACGTTGTATCCAAACGAGAGCCCCGAAAACCGCACCGGCGCCGGAAATGCCTTCACCATCACGGTAGGCACGACGCCAACCGCGCCAACCAGGAAGCCGACCAGCGGATACAGCCACAGGAACCGTGCACCGCCGGCCGCCAGGTCAAAGAACAGCAGATAGGTACCGATCGTCAGCGCGACCGCACCGACGAGCAACGCAAGACGGTCACCGATACGGTCAACCAGCAAGCCGTAGGCCAGGCAGCCCACGCACAGGCACAACGCCGCAAGGCTGTTGCCAAGGAAGGCGGCATCGGCCGATATGCCGAATTGCTTCTGCACCATGTTCGGCAACACCAGGATCAACACCAGGATGGCGGCCGTCAGCATCCAGGTTACGAGCATCGAAACCACCACGCCGCTGCGATGTTCGGCAAACACGGTGCGCAGAGGCAACCCGCGACTGAGCTCCTTGCGTTCGCGCAGCGCCGTGAATACCGGCGTTTCGCTCAGCCAGCGACGCAGCCACACGGCAACGAAGCCAAATACGCCGCCAAGCAGGAACGGCAGGCGCCAACCCCAGGCGAGGATCTCATCGTGCGTCAGGTGATGATTGATCCAGGCGGCCGACAGCGAGCCGATCAGGATGCCCACGGTAAGACCCGAGGTCAGACTGGCGCAGGCGAAACCCACCTTGCCGCGCGGCGCATGTTCGGCCACGAATACCCAGGCACCCGGCACTTCGCCGCCAATCGCCACGCCCTGCACGATGCGCAGGAACAACAGGAGCATCGGCGCCAACAGGCCAACCTGGGCATAGATGGGCAAGAGACCTATCGCCAGGGTGGGCAATGCCATCAGGAACACGCTGAGCGCGAACATGCGCTTGCGCCCAAGGCGATCGCCGAAGTGCGCCATCACGATGCCACCAAGGGGACGCGCCAGATAACCCGCTGCAAAAATGCCGTATACCTGCATCGTGGCAAGCCAGGCCGGTGTGTCCTTCGGAAAGAACAACTCGCTCAGCGGCAGCGCGAAGAAGACAAACACCACGAAGTCGTAGAACTCCAGCGCTCCACCGAGGGCCGCCAGAAACAGCGTACGAATGTCATTGCGGGACAGCGGTGCGGCGCCGAGCGGCGGAACGGCAGGAGCAACTTGCGTCATGGACCGGGCTGGCTTGATCGTGGCGAAGGTCGAAACATAGCACTGCCAACGCCTCCAGGCGCACGCCCGCCGATGAGCGATTTTTCATGTTCCGGCCACCCGGCCCGCTGCCGCGCCGCCACATCCCTTCCACAAAGGCCTTTGCTAGGCTACGCCCACGCTGGCCGGACGCCAGCGGCGAGCTGTGCGCCATCAGGGGTTAGACGTTCACGCTTCTCTTCCCGCAACGCAAGGAGACCTGTTCATGAGCATGGGCAAGCGTTTCACGGCTGAATTGTTCGGCACGTTCTGGTTGGTTTTCGGTGGTTGCGGCAGCGCGGTGCTGGCTGCGGCCTTCCCTGACCTGGGCATTGGCTTCGCGGGCGTCGCCCTCGCCTTCGGCCTTACCGTGGTCACCATGGCCTACGCGGTCGGCCATATTTCCGGCGGCCATTTCAACCCGGCCGTTACTGTTGGCCTCTGCGCGGGCGGGCGCTTCCCGGCCAAAGATGTCATCCCGTATATCGTGGCCCAGGTGATTGGCGGTATCGCGGCGGGCGCGGTGCTTTACGTCATTGCCAGCGGCAAGGCCGGCTTCGATGCCAGCGCGGGCTTCGCTTCCAACGGTTATGGCGACCATTCACCGGGCGGCTATTCGCTGCATGCCGCCATCGTGGCGGAACTGGTGCTCACGGCGCTCTTCCTGATCGTCATCCATGGCGCAACGGACAAGCGGGCGCCGGCCGGTTTCGCCCCGCTGGCGATCGGCCTGACGCTGACGCTGATCCATCTGATCTCGATCCCGGTAACGAACACCTCGGTCAATCCGGCGCGCAGCACCGGCGTAGCCCTGTTCCAGGGAAGCTGGGCGATCGGGCAGTTGTGGGTGTTCTGGCTGGTGCCGTTGATTGGCGGTGCCATTGGCGGGTTGATCTATCGCCACCTGCTGGAAACGCGGGACTGACGTGATCGCGATGCACCCGGCTCGCCGGGTGCATCCATCAGGCTTCGTAGAGTTCGATGGGCAGATCGTCCGGATCGGCAAAGAACGTGAAGCGTCGACCGGTGTACTCGTCGATGCGAATCGGCTCGCATTCGACGCCGCGCGCGTTCAGGCTGCGCACTGCCGCGTCGACATCTGGCACGGCGAAAGCCAGATGGCGAAGGCCCTGCGCTTCCGGTCGCGATGGGCGCGGCGGCGGCGAGGGAAAGGAAAACAGCTCCAGCTGCACGCCGGGGCTGATCTCCAGATCGCACTTCCAGGATTGCCGCGCCTCGCGATAGACCTCGCGCACGATGCGCAGGCCCAGCACCTCGCTATAGAAATGGCGCGAACGCTGATAGTCGGAACAGATCAGCGCCACATGATGAATCGCAGCAAGCAGGGGCTCGCTCATGCCAGCGAATCGTCAGCTGCGGGCGCTGCCGCGAAAGAACATGCCAATGCCCAGCGCGATCAGCACCACGGGCCACCACGTGGCGAACAACTGACCCAGGTGCAGGTCAAAGCCAAGATTTCGCAGCAGGAACAGCACGCCGATCACGATCAGGATGATGCCGGGAACGCTCGGTTTCATTGCAGTCTCGCTGTAGGTGGACGGGCGCCACTGTGGGAGTTCGGGCGCCAGTCGTCAATCTTGCAGGCAGGCGCGTCGCCACCCTGTTCAGTTACGCCTCGGCGAACGGATAGGCCAGCACATCGGCGATGGCGTCGGTGCCGGCCATGCACATCAGCAGGCGCTCCACACCCAGGGCGACGCCCGCGCAATCGGGCATGGCGTCGAGCACGGCCAGCAGACGCTGGTCGACCGGCACTTCCTGGATCCCACGCGCACTCCGCACCGCGTTGTCGCGTTCGAATCGCGCGCGCTGCTCGTTTGCATCGTTGAGTTCGTGATACCCGTTGGCCAGTTCGTACTTGCCCAGATACAGCTCGAAGCGCTCGGCCATCGGCGGCTCGCCGGGGCGAATCCGTGCGAGCGCGCACTGACTGGCGGGGTAATCGTGAATCACGGTGATGCGGTCCGACGGAAATCCCGGCTGCAGCAAATGCGTGATGAGCAGGTCGAGCCAATCGTCGCGATGCAGGCCCTGCGGATCGATATTGAATGGCGCCAGGGGTTCCCGCAGCTTGGCTTCGCTGTCGTGCATCGGGTCGATGCCGAGCTCATCGAGGAACAGCTGGCGATAGCTCTCCACGACCACCTCGACGCGCTGACCCACCAGGGCCATCGCCGCTTCGACCAGGCCGACGGTTTCTTCCATCAGCTTGCGATGGTCCCAGCCGACGCGGTACCACTCGAGCATCGTGAACTCGGGATTGTGGCGGCCGCCGGCCTCGCCATTGCGAAAGACACGGCCGAGCTCGTAACAATCGCCCACGCCCTCGGCGAGCAAACGCTTGAGCGGGTACTCCGGCGAGGTGCGCAACCAGCGCTCGCGCGCACCGGCATCGACATGGCCACTGAACCGGACCTGGAAACTTTCGATGTTGGGATCGGTGTTACCGGCGGCGGACATGATCGGTGTCTCGACTTCGAGCACCGCACGCGCGGCGAAGAAGCTGCGAATGAGCGCGTAAAGGCGCGCACGCAGCGCCAGCGAGGCCAGGCCAGGCCGCAGGGGTGGCGCTTGCGAGACCAGCTTCACGCCCCACCCTCGTGTTCGGCGAGAAGGGCCAGGAGCTGGCCCTCATCCCATACGGGGATGCCCAGCTCTTTCGCCTTGTCGAGCTTTGAACCCGCCGCTTCGCCAGCGACGACGACGCTCGTCTTCTTCGACACTGAACCGGAGACCTTGGCGCCCAATGCTTCCAGCCGTTCCGTTGCCGCATCGCGACCAAGTGACGTCAAGGTGCCGGTGAGCACATAGGTCTGACCGTCGAGTGGTGCCGTCTGCGCCTTCGCTGTTTGCGGGATCGCATCGACCAGGCGCTGCATGGCCGCTTCGGCTTCATGAAGGGGCGCCGACGCTTTGGGATCGGCAAGGAACGCCTTGAGATTGCTGGCCGCCGCACTGGGCATGCCTGCGGTGATCCACTTCGCCTCGCCAGCGTCCTGCAGCGACTTCAGATCGCCGAAATGCGATGCCAGCTGCTTTGTGCTCTTGGGACCCAGCTTCGGGACGTTCGCCATATCAAGGAGCACGTCAAGGCCGAGCTTCTGACGCAGCCTCGGTGAAGGATCGGCTTCGTCGGTAAACGTGATGCCCGAAGCAAGCAAGGCATCGACTACCTTCTGGTTCCCTTCCTGTTCGAAGAACCCATCGATCGACTGCGCGACTTCACCGCCGATGTCAGGCAGCACGCGCAGCACCATTTCCGGCGTCGTGCGCACGAACTCAAGGCGGCCCAGCCAGGCGGCCAGCGTCTTGGCCGTGCTTTCGCCGATATGCATGATGCCCAGGCCAAACAGGAAGCGCGGCAGCGTCGTGCGCTTGCTTGCTTGGATCGCCTCGATCAGATTCTCGGCCCACTTGGTCGCGACCTTGCCCTGCTTGACGGTTTCGGGCGTGCTGCCATCGCGCTCATCAGCGCGACGCTTCATCTCGAGGAAATCGTCGAGGGTGAGCTTGTACAGATCGGCAGGCGTATGCACGTACCCGAAATCCACCAGGGCATCGACGAATCGCTCGCCAAGACCCTCGATGTCCATCGCGCGACGTCCCGCGAAATGGATCAGGGCCTCCTTGCGCTGCGCCGGGCAAATCAAGCCACCGGAACAACGCCATGCCGCCTGCCCTTCCTCGCGCAGCAGCTCGGAGCCGCACACCGGGCAATGCGACGGCATGTGCCAGGCCTTGGTGTGCGCGGGCCGTTGCTCCGCTATCACGCGCACCACTTCGGGAATGACGTCGCCCGCGCGCCGGACAATCACGGTGTCGCCCACGCGCACGTCGAGCCGTGCAACCTGGTCGGCGTTGTGCAGCGTGGCATTGGTCACCGTCACGCCAGCCACCTGTACCGGCGCGAGTCGCGCCACCGGCGTGGCAGCGCCCGTGCGACCGATCTGGATTTCGATGGCTTCGACGGTGGTGGTCTGTTCCTGTGCCGGGAATTTGTGCGCAATGGCCCAGCGCGGCGCGCGCGAGACAAAACCCATTTCCTGCTGGCCGGCGTAGTCGTCCAGCTTGTAGACGACACCGTCGATGTCGTACGGCAGCGCGTCGCGCTTCTCGCCGATGCGGTGGTAGTACGCGATCAGGCCCTTGAAGCCCTTCGCCGTGCCCACTTCCGGCGATACGGGGAAACCCCAGTCGCGCAGTTTCTGCAACGTGGCCGAATGCGTCGACGGCAGGCTCGCGCCTTCCACCACGCCGACGGCGTAGGCGAAGAAACTCAGCTTCCGCCTAGCGGTGATGGCAGGATCAAGCTGACGCAGCGAGCCGGCCGCACCATTGCGCGGATTGGCCAGCGTTTTTTCGTCGTGCTTGCGTGCGTAGTCGTTGAAGGCCTCGAAATCCTTGCGCAGCATGATCACTTCGCCACGCACTTCGAGCACGCGCGGCCAGTCCTTGCCGCGCAGGCGCAGTGGAATAGCGCGTACCGTGCGGAGGTTGGCCGTTACGTCTTCGCCAGTTTCGCCATCGCCGCGGGTCGCGCCCTGTACGAAGACGCCGTCTTCGTAGCGCAGGCTGATCGCCAGGCCATCGAGCTTGGGCTCGACCGAAAACACGGGTTCGCGACGATCCAGCGTCTGCTCGATGCGGCGCTCGAATTCGGCCACTTCGCGGAAACGCTCCTGCTCGGATTCGCCTTCGGTCCCGAAAGCGTTGTTGAGCGAAAGCATGGGGATGGCATGGCGCACTTCGTTGAAGCCGCCGCTGGCCCGGGCGCCGACCTTGCGCGTCGGCGAATCGGGCGTCTGCAGCTCGGGATGCTCGGCTTCCAGCGATTCCAGGTCACGCATCAGGCGGTCGTACTCGGCGTCCGTGATCGTGGGATCGTCGAGTACGTGGTACTGGTGGTTGGCCTGCTCGATGCGCTCGCGCAGATCGGCGGCGCGTGCCTGGATGTCGGCGGGTACGGTGCGTTGGCTCATGCGGGCTCCTCGTGGCGCGCAGTGTAGGCTCTTCGCCGCGGATGACCTATCGCACGATTGTGAAGAGCCTCCCTGCCCGACGTGTTTCTCAGCGGTGCAGGTCGCCGGCGGCTTCCGGCTGGTACTCGATGCCCAGCACCTTGAGCGTGCGGCTGCGACCGTCCGGCGTGGGCCATGCGATCTGCTGGCCCACCGCCAGGCCCAGCAAGGCGCTGCCCACGGGAGCAAGGATCGACACCGTACCCGTGGCACCGGCATTCGTCGGGTAGACAAGGGTCAGGCTCAGCTGCTCGCCATCGGATTCGTCGAGGAACGTCACGCGCGAATTCATGGTGACGACATTCGGCGGCATCTGCGCCGGCTCCACCACTTCCGCGCGAACGAGCTCGGCCACCAGCGGCGCGTACGTTTCTGCCTGTGCCGGGGTCATGCGCTCGAGCAAGGCCTCGATGCGCTCGAGATCCAGGCGGGAAACAGTGATGGATGGCTTGCTGCTCATAGCGGTGTCCTGTCCGGTGGCGCCGCCCGGCGCCATCTACACAAAAAATTCGCGCCGGGGCGAGGACCCCGGCGCGGCGATGTTGGGCGGATCGCTCGCGCGATCGCGGACCTGCAGGCCCGTGTTGAGGACTTTGGGGGCGTGGAACGCGAAAAGCAAGGGCTTGCGGGGCGTTCGCGTCCCCCGCAGCCATCACCCGTTCGCTGCGATACCCGCAACATCCATGTCAAATGACAGATGTTTCAGCGTTTCGCAGGGTCGAAACCAGTAACATGTGCGGCCATGCCCCAGCACATTGTCGCTACGGAAGTGCCCCCGGCTTCCGAACTTCCCGGCCAGGACGCGCCCACGGACACGCCCGAGCGCATGCCTTCGCACCACCAGCACCGCGGACTGATCTGGCTGGTGGCTGCCGCCTTTTTCATGCAGGCGCTGGATTCGACCATCGTCAACACCGCTGTGCCGGCGATGGCCGAAGCGCTGGATGTCACGCCATTGGGCATGCGAATTGCGCTGACCAGCTACGTGCTGACCCTCGCGATTTTCATTCCCGCCAGCCCATGGGTGTGCGACCGCTTCGGCACCCGGCGCGTCTTTGCCGTGGCTATCGGCGTGTTCACCGTGGGCTCGCTGCTGTGCGGCATGTCGCAGACCTTGCCCCAGCTCGTGGCCGCGCGCGTGCTGCAAGGCCTTGGCGGCGCAGCGCTCATGCCCGTGGGCCGCTACGTCCTGGTGCGCAGCATCGACAAGCGCGACTTCGTGCGATCGATGAGCACGGTGGCTACGGTCGGCCTCCTCGGCTCGGTCCTCGGTCCACTGCTCGGTGGCATCCTGGCGCAGTACACCTCCTGGCGACTGATCTTCCTGATCAACGTGCCCGTGGGCCTGATCGGCATGTGGATGAATCGCCGCGAGATGCCCGATTACCGGCTCGACGATCCGCATCGTTTCGACCTGGTGGGCTTCCTTCTGTTCGCCGCCGCGTCGGCGATGCTGCTCACCGCGTCGGAAGTGGCCAGCGGTGGTGGCGGCAAATGGCTCAATATCGCCATCAGCGGCGTGCTGGCGCTGGTGTTCGGCAGCATCTACGTGTGGCACAGCCGCCGCACCGATCACCCGGTGGCCGATCTGAACCTCCTGCGCGTGCGCAGCGTGTGGGTCGCATTGGCGGGCAACTTGTTCACGCGCCTGGGCGTGTCGGGCATGTTCCTGCTGCTGGTGCTGTTCCTGCAGGTGGGGTGCGGCTGGTCGCCTACGATGGCCGGTCTGATGATGGTGCCGCAGGCGCTGGGTTCGATCGCGGCGAAATGGGTGATCAATCGCCTGCTGGTGAGCATGGGTTATCGACGCTTCCTGTTGACCAACACGCTGATCGTCGCGGTTCTGCTGTGCTCATTCGGGCTGCTCGGCCGCGGATCGCCGATGTGGCTCATCGCATTGATGGTATTTACGTATGGCGGCTTCATGGGCCTGCAGTACACCGCCATGAACACGCTCATCTACAACGACCTCGACGTGAAGTACGCCTCGATGGCGTCGTCCATGGCGTCGACCGCGCAATATCTGTCGATGAGCTTCGGCATTGCGCTGGCTTCATTGCTGATGGAAGCGCTGCTGCAGGGCCACGCCCACGAAGACTATGTCGTGTCGTTCCGCTGGACAGTCGTCCTGCTGGGCATCGTGACGGCCACGGCGAGCTGGGTGTTCAGCCGGCTGTCTCGGGATCATCCCAAACGCGCGAGGGCGTAAGCCGCATCCGGCAGCATTTGCCGGATCGAGGATGTAGCATGCAAGGATACCGCGCTCACCGGGACCCGCATGCACCACGCCAGCGATATTCTGCTCACCTTGTTCATCGTTTTCGTCGCCGCCCAGATCGGTGGCGAGATCGCGCAACGCCTGAAGCTTCCTGGCGTTGTCGGTGAGATTGCCGCGGGCTGCATCGTCGGCCCCTCCGTGCTTGGCTGGATTACGCCCGATCAGATCGCCGTCGGTACGCCTCTCGATGTGCTCGCGGAAATCGGTGTGGTGCTGCTGTTGTTTGCCGTGGGCCTGGAAACGCGGCTGGAAGATCTCAAGCGCGTCGGCAAGGTGGCGTTCCTCGTCGGCGTGCTCGGCGTCATCGTGCCTTTCGCCATGGGCGGCACGTGGGCGCACGCGAGTGGCTTCGACTGGGGCAAGTCGCTGTTCGTCGCGGCGGCGTTCGTTGCAACGTCAGCTGGCATTACGGCGCGCGTGTTGCAGGAGCTCAACGCGCTGCAGCGTACCGAGAGCAAGGTGATTCTCGGTGCCGCGGTCATCGATGACATTCTCGCGATGTTGCTGCTGGGCGTCGTGGTATCGCTGCAGGGCGGCCAGGGTGTCAATCCGGTTCACCTGCTGACCGTCATGGGCAGCGCCGTCGCCTTCATTGCCGTGATCGGCTGGGGCGGCTCGCGCGTGATGCGCTGGAATTCGGGCTGGCTGGACAAGCCGCACAGCCAGCACTCGGCCCTCGCCATCGTGCTCGCGCTATGCCTGGGCCTGGCCTACGTCTCCACCCTGTTTGGCCTGGCGGCCATCATCGGTGCCTTCCTCGCCGGCATGATCGCCTCGGAAACCCGTCAGCAGCACACGCTGGAAAAACAAGTACAGCCCCTGCTCGCCCTGCTCACGCCGTTCTTCTTCGTGATCACCGGCAGCAAGATCGACCTGGGCCAGCTGGGTAATGCGAGCGCACTGATGGCGCTTGGCGTGGTGACGCTCATCGCCATCGTGTCGAAGCTGGTCGGTGGCTTCCTGGGTTCGATGGCCCTTGGCAGGCGCAGCGCCACCATTGTCGGATTCGGCATGGTGCCGCGTGGCGAAGTAGGCGTGGTCATCGCCAGCCTGGGCCTCGCAGCAGGCGTCTTCAGCGATCGCATGTACGCGATCATCGTGGCGATGTCGCTGCTTACCGCCATGGTGACGCCGCCGGTTCTTGCGTGGCTGCTGCGCCGCTGGCCCGAGCCTGCCCGCAAGGAAGCATGAGCCTTCGGCTTACGCCAGACTGTCGCCGCGAATAGCTACGCTTTTCGGCGCAAGTTCCACACATTTTTCACGTGAGCTACACGACACTCCGCGGCCGGGGTGTTCGCGCGATGGGGTACTGAACGTACCGTCATCGCTGGGGTAAGCAGCCGATAACGGCTGCCGCGACGTTGGTGATTCTGGATCTACCGGCACCGCACTGTCCGCCAGGACGGCAGGATCCCCTGCCTTGCATCACCTGCCGACGAACGATGCCGGCCCATGCCATCGGGCTGCGACACCAGGTGGGGAGAGTTTCGGCAAGCATGTAACAAGCCTGATACATCGGGCCTGTTACGCGCGTCCCTTGTGCGTCTTCGACGCATGGGCGCATGCGTTCTGTCGAGCGCCACTCCGTAGCGCCACCCGATGCGTGACTCGCTTGCAGCGCTTCACGACGGAGGGTTGGGACATGGCCAGCAACATTCGGCGCGGCACCATCAAGACCCAGGGCGATCTGGCCAAACTGGCCAGCGACCCGACGTTTCTCGAAGGCTTCGATCGCGCATCACTGTCGCGCGTCGACCTGACGCCCGGTGGCGTCGCTGCGATTGTCGATCTCGGGCAAGCGGTCATCCGCTCGGACGACTTTCTCTCGATCAACTTCTCGTTGATCAACCTCGACGTCGTCGCCGCGCAAGATGGCGGTCCCGCCACCCTGCAACCCAAGGCTGGCAAGACGGCGTACATCGTGCTGCGCTTCGCGCCGCAATCGATTTCGGAAGAAGCCTTCTATCAGATCCTGCCGTCGGATCCGCCGATCGATCCCAACTTCGTCGGGCCTTCCGACCCGAATGCGGGCCAGGAAGACCCGCGCAAACCGCCGGTGAAGTCGCGCATTGCCAACGGCAGCCGCGCCGTGTTCCGATTCGACGCCAAGGCACTGGCCGCGGCGAACATGGCATCCGTGCCCTATACGCTGCAGGGCATTCTCGACGCCTGCATGCATTTGCCGCTGAGCATTACGGCCAATGCGGCACGCGCACCCGTCAGGCGCCTGGTGATCGGGCCACTGTCAGGCGTATTGCTGAAGCGGCAGCGCGCCGCGTATGCAAGGCTCTCTCCCGGCGAACAGGCTCGCACGCTTTCAGCAGCATTGCGCAATCTGCGCATCGTCCAGAACGCGGGTGCCGGCGCAGCCCATTTGTTGATGCGGCGCGCCGAATTGCGCGCGGATGCGCTGACGCTCAACCCCAGCGACGGCGCGATCGACAACCTCGCCAACGCGGTGTCGCCCGCTACCGCGCAACACCAGTCGCTGCACAGCAGTTCGGCGATGGCGACGTATGGCGTCATCGGCGCGGCGGGACTACAAGTGGTAAAAACCCCGTCGGTCACATGGCGCATCGCGCCTGGACCCGTCGCACCTACGGCCACGCAAACCGCGCTTGAGCTCCCGTATCGCCTCCTGCTTTCGCCCAACGAAACCGGTCGCATGCTCCATGCGTCGACGGCCAGGGTTTTTGCGCCCACCGGCAACACGCCTTTGTGGCATTCGCGGCTCGCCTATTTCGACGACAAGACCGGCGTCACCACCGAAGGGCCGGGCAGCGGTACCGAATTGCGCGCCATCTGGGCGCGGGTCGGTCCGGAGTCCATCCCGAAGACCTTCAACGGCAACTACCCTCAGGGTGATCGTCCGCAGCCCGGCAACACGCCGTTCCGCCAGGTCATGGACGACTTCGATCGTTTCGAGATCGTCCACGAATCGAGCAATTTCCGCATTCGCGATGGCCTGCAGGAACCCATCGCCTGCAATCGACTGATGCTCTCCGCGCTCGGCGGATGGCTCGATGTCCATGGCGGCTGGAAAGTGCCCGCCGGCTTCAGCGTGGAGCAGTGGGTCCATCAGGCCACGCAGGCGCGCGATCACTACGTCAAGGTGGTCTACAAGGGTTACCTGTTGCCTTTCGGCCACCCTGCGTCCCTGGTCAAAGTAACCGAACGCAAATTCCATCACGACAAGCCCGGCAATCCCGCATACCTGAGGCAGCGCCAGTTCCTGATCGTGCGCGAGCCGCTCGTCACCTTTCCGACCATGACGCTTCCGGCCACGGGTCCTCGACCAGACCGTCCGCAGAATTTCACCCGTTACTACCATCGCCAGTTCTTCTTCACTCAGATCAAATGCCTCACGCACGTCACGCCGGACCTGATGGACGCGGCCTCCACCGATGTCAACGCGCACCGGCAACTTATGTTCTGGCCGTGCATCCCGTCAGCCAGCGGTGCTTTCCCCTTCAAGTTCAGCTATGTCGGAACAGACCTCGACGGACACGAACAGCAGTTTGATCTTGCAGCCATGTTCATCGGCAACGGATTGGCGAATCCGGCCAATGACCAGGACCGGCATCTGGCCGAGAACTATTTCAAGGAAGCGCAGACGGCGTACTGGGCCAAGGGCCCCGACTACCGCGGCGCCGACTTCAAGCAGCAACGCGTGACGGTGGCGCCAAGCCTGAAGTCCGGCGATACCGTCGTCGAACTGGGCAAAGTGATGTTCGGCGCGGAAGTCGAGCAGCTGCGCCTTGACCCGGCGACGCGCACCGGACCGCTGATTTATCCCATGGTCGACACGGCCGAAACACTCATCCCGTCGCTGGCCTATCTCACCAGCAACAAGAAGCCGAGCGTTATCTCGATGAACGGGCAGTTCATCGCCCGCAGGAAGGATTTCGACATCGGCGAGGTGTTTGCCGACGTAAAACCCAACGGTCCGGTGCTGGACTTCACGTCGCAGGGCAATCGATCGGGCGGCTTCGTGCAACCCAATCTGGCACCGACCGGTTTGTCGCGACTGGCGGGGCCAATCTCCGGCCTGGCGTCGGATTTCAACACCGGCACCTTCGACGGTGGCAAGTTCTTCGAGAGCGTCAGCCCCTTGCTGTTTGGCTGCATTCCTCTTGGCGAACTGCTCAAGGCGCTCTCGTTCGACACCAGCAAGCTCGACAAACTGCCAAAGTTCGTCACCGAGGCGATGGATGCGGCGCAAACTTTCTTCAGCGCGCTGGGCCAGGCCAATGACCTGGTCGGTCAGCTGGAGACCATGGCGCGTGCGGCGGCGGAAGCCGCGTTGCAGCAAGCCATCAAGATCGCGCTCGATCAGCTCAAGCCCCAGATCCAGGCGCTGGATGCCGCGACGTCGGCCATCTCCAACCAGATCGATCAGGTCAGCAACGCGGCTGACGCTCTGATCAACGCCATCCATACCACCGAGAAGATCTTCGAGCCGCCCCATGCGACGCTCAATGGCGTGATCGGCAATGTCGAAAGCACGCTCGACGGCCTGCTCAATGCGGTCAACCAGCGCATCTCGCAGCTTCCCGCCAGCGGCCTCTCCACCGCCGTGCAGAACGTGGTGTCGCAGCAACTGGTGCCGATCCGCACGCGCATCGCGCAGATCCAGGCCATCGTCGATGACCTCAAGCAGATCCCTGCCCTGCTGGGGCCGGCGGGCCAGCTTTACGATGCCATCAGCGCCTTCCTCGTGCCGCCGGATCAATTGGCGGACCTGCTCAAGGACGAGGGACAGCTGCAGTCGAAGATCCAGGCTGTCGGCACGGCGCTCGGCACCTTCCAAACGGCGTTCGACACGATCCAGCTCTTTGCCGGCGCAGTGCGCGGCACCATCGTCAAAATCGCCACAACCCTGCGCGCCATCACGGACAAGGCGGCCGACATCGCGCAACTGCTTTCGTCCCTGCTCGGCGACGAGATCACGATCAAGTTCGACTGGAATCCGACCATCCAGTCGTGGCCGCAACCGGGTAACGCGCTTTACAGCGGCCTCGGCACCCTGTTTCTCCCGCATAACCCCGATGCCTTCGTCGTGGGCGTGGAAGCGAAGATCAAGAAAAGTTCGGGCGAGGCGAAGGTCAATGTCTTGTGCGGGCTGAAGGCCTTCGATCTGATCCTCCTCGGCGACAAGCACTCGTTCATGAAGCTGGTGTTCGAGAAAATCGAGTTCCGCGCTGACTCGTCCGCCAAGATGGACGTCGACGTGAAGTTCGATGGCATCCATTTCCTGGGGCCGCTGAAGTTCGTTGAAACGCTCAAGGACCTGATCCCGCTCGACGGCTTCTCGGATCCACCCGCCCTGAGCATTTCGGAGAAAGGCATCGATGCCAGTTTCTCGATGGCCTTGCCCAGCCTTGCGGTCGGCGTGCTGAACCTGAGTAACCTCAGCCTCGGCGCCGGCTTCACCGTGCCGTTCATCGGCCAGCCGCTGTCCGTTCGCTTCAACTTCTGCACGCGCGAGCAGCCGTTCTGCCTGACGGTGTCGATGTTCGGTGGTGGCGGCTTCTTCGGCATCACCATCGATCCGCACGGCGTGCAGTTGATGGAAGCCGCCTTCGAGTTCGGTGCCGCCATCGCTGTCGACTTCGGCGTAGCCTCCGGCGGCGTGCACGTGATGGCAGGCATTTACTTCCGCATGGAGCAGGACAAGTGCACGCTCACCGGCTATTTCCGCATGGGTGGCGAAGTCAGCGTGCTGGGCATCATTTCGGTGTCCATCGAACTCTATCTCGCACTCAGTTATGAGTCGGACACCGGCAAAGCCAAGGGTGAGGCCACGCTGACGATCTCGGTGAGCGTCTTCATGTTCTCCGTCAGCGCGTCGATCCACTGCGAGCGCAAGTTCGCCGGCTCCAACGGCGACCCTTCGTTCGCCGCACTGATGGGACCGGACAGTGGCCCCGTCACCGACACCACGACCTACCCCTGGCGCGACTACGTCGAAGCCTTCGCCTGAGCAGCGCGTCCCAAGGAGAACACCATGGCCGAGAAGATCGTCTGGACCGTGCTCCCGCATGGCTTCGATGCACGCGGACAACTGCGTGTCTCCATCGTGATGTCACCCCGCCTGACACCCGACGCCGGACACGAAAACCAGCAGGCGCTCCTGTCAGGCTGGCCCGATTTCCTGGACTGGCCCAAAGCCCTGGCGCAGATCGGTTTCCAGCTGAAGATCGATGGCATCACCTACAAGCTCAAGCTCGACCAGGTGGCCGAGAGCGCGTTGTGGACCCGGCTGTTTACGCCCGACATGAGCGTCGCGCCCTTCGTGTTCACGGACATGAGCCAGCACAACCTCAACTCCTTTCCGGTGCGCCACGTCGTGCGCTTTCTGAAGGATCATTACGGCGACCTGGCCGCGCAGCAGGGATTGCAGCGACCATCGCTGTTTCCGATCGATGGCAGTCCGCTTGGCCCCATGATCAAGTCCGCCGCAGGGGGCGAGCAATACAACCCGCGCATTTATCTGCAGCGGCGCCCCAACGGCATCGGCGATTTGTTGGTCAACGGAGCGATCGACGAACGCGTGCGTGGCATGTACTTCGGCAAAGACATCAAGGAAGTGCCGCCTACCGTCCGTGGCATTGATGGCAAACCAACGGCCAACAAGAAGCACACGCCCATCCGCGCGCTCCCGGCCGACCTGCCCGGCTCGCTGTCGCCCCTGTTCAATGCAAGCGCGCCCGCCTATGCGCTGTACCAGGCGAACCGCTTCTATTCACGGCCGGAGACGAAGGCGGCGCCGTATCGCGAGCAACCCGACCCGGCATCGAAGTCCCAGCCGATCAAGCCACCGGCATACGACTTTCATCAGGTCGTGGCGTCGTTTAGCGATGCGCCCAGCCTGATGCGTCGCCTGGGCCTGGTTATCGACGCGACGGTCGAGGCCAGCGGTGATCTGGTCACCAAGGCCAAGACGACCGCTGGCGGCACGCAGGGCCTGATGCAGCTCGCCATCCAGCGCCGCTCGCGCGTCCACGGCGCCGATTCGACGCCGCAAACGGCCTGGCAAATGTCGGGCACGCGCTTCGTGGTGCGCAGTCGCGACAACCACGATCATCGCGACGGCTTGCTGGCCCTGCAGAACGTCACCGAAGTCGTGCGCACGGACGATGCCAAGGGTGGCAACGATCGCCTGCCATTCAACGTGGTCCAGGTCGACGCCGATGGCTCGTCGGTGAAAACGATCAACTTCGTCAACAGCACCCTGACGCTGCTGCAAAGCACGCCGTATCCCGACGCCGCCGAAGCGCTGGAGCGGGCCGGAGGCGCCACCTACACCACCAACGAAAACCAGGAATCCGTCCCCGCGTTGAGGTCGGGCGGCCTTACGCTGACGCGCCACAACCGGGCCAGCGATACGGCGCAGGATCTGGCATCGAACGCATTGAAAAGCGACGCGCTGGACGACGCAGGCCAGTCCGCACAGGTCGTGCTTTTTGCCGAAGACGTACTGCGCGGCTATCGCGTCGACGTGCGCGAGAACCGCACGGCGAAGTGGCGCTCGCTCTGTGCCCGCGTCGCTACGTACCGTGCGACGAAGGATCGAAGCTCGCTCGGCGGCGACGTGCACGACGAAGGTTTCGTGCATGCCACGTCGACCACGACGCAGGCGGCGCCCGACGACGTCAACCAGAACAAGGGCACGCAGGATCACTATCTGCACGAAGCACTGTTCAAGTGGACCGGCTGGAGTCTGGTGGCGGCGCGGCCGGGACGCCGTATCGTGCCAGTCAATGAGCATGGCCTGATCCAGGAAGAAACGGTCAAAGCGCAGTCGGACGACGACTCGGTCGGAGGCGCAAGCCCCGTACTCACCACGACGACGTGGCAGCCCGGCACCCTGCCGCGGTTGCGCTTTGGGGAAACCTACCGATTGCGCGCACGCCTGGTGGACCTTGCCGGCAACAGCCTGGGACTCGACGACGGTTCACTCGGCGACCTGGAACAGGCAACCGAAGAAATCACCTACCGTCGCCTCGAGCCGCTCGATCCGCCTGCCCTGGCCCTGTTCGGGCGACTGTCCGAAGGCGAGTCGCTGGAACGCGCGGTCATTCGCTCCGATGTGATCAAGACCGACAGCGGTTACCAGAGCCTCTCGACCAGCCAGTACATCCAGCAAGGCGCTTACGCGACCAACGATCCGGGCAAGAGCGGCTTCGCTTACGTCGATACGAACATTCGCCATGTCGTGCCACCCAAGGGATCGCAGACGCTGGCCGAACACCACGGGTGTTTCGACAAGGCTTTCGATGCCGCCAGTCAGAGCGGAGGCGCCGCCATCATTCGGCAGGCATACGAACTGATCACCAAGCGTGAAGCCGGAACACTCTACGACGGCGGCGCAAGCGTCAAACTCATCACGCCACCGGTGGACAACGTCTCCACTGAGCAACCGCTCGATCCCGCGCCACCCGAGGGTTTTCGGCTGCAACCGGGCCAGTACGTGGTGCACAGCGAGAAGCACCTCGCCACGCCTTACCTGCCCGATCCGCTCGCCGCGGCTATCGTGCTCCGTGGCGTGCCCGGCCTCACCGGCCCAACCGTGCTCGACGCGACGGACAACGTCCACGCCGACTACATCCCGTTTACCAAGGAACTGGTGCTTTACGTTCCGCTAAAGGGCAGCTGGCCGGACATCGATGGATTCCGCATCGCCATGGCTGAATTGCCCGAGGCCATCGATGCCGTGCCCTGCGTGGACGCCATCGACCCGAATCGCGCGGTGCCGACGTGGAGCGGTGGCGATCGCGTGCTGACGATTTACTTGCGCAAAGGCGAGATCGCGCCAGTGCGCTACGCCAGCGCCGTGCGACTGGACATGATGACGCACATGGCCTTGCCCGCATGGACGGCGAATGCCTATGCGGGCATCTGGACCGCGATCCTGGCGATCTGCGGCTCAAACTGGATGATGACGCCCGATCGCACGCTGACACTCGTCCACGCCACGCAGCATCCCGTCTGCGAACCGACATTCAGGAACATCAGCGTCCGACGCCCCGAGGGTGCCACCTTCGCCGACTTCGGTCGCGAAACCTTCGTGCGATATCACGCGCGCAGCACGGGCCAGCTGGAGGTGCTGGGCGAGTGGATGGAATGGGTGGATGATCCGACGTCCGGCAAGTCGCCGTATCGCCGACACATGACGGCACGACTCAAGCCCGTCGCCCTGGCGCAACCAGGAATCGACGAAAGCGAGCCGCACCTGTCCGACTACGCCATCCTCGGCCCAGAGCCCGCGCTGGACCAGGCACGCCCGCATATCCGCCACGACTTCGGTGACCAGAAGTTTCGCTTCCTGCGCTACAGCCTGCTGGCCACCACCCGGTTCCGGGAATACCTGCCTCCGTCCATCACCGCCGATCTGGAACAAATCACCCGCCAGGGCGCGCCGTACCTCCGAGATGCACTCAGCCTGCCGCCGGGCTACTACGACGAGACCATCGACGCGGCCAGCATCGAATGCGCCGCGCCACTCCTGGCGTCGCAGAGCGCGCCACAGGGCTACGTGGTGCCGGCATCGGGTCGCCCGCAGCCACCGCAGATCGCCTACATCGTTCCCACGCAACACTGGACGGATACGGACAGCAACGGCGTGCATCGGGTGATTCGCGATGGCGGCACCCTGCGCGTCTATCTCGAACGCCCATGGTTCACGTCGGGGGACGGTGAGTTGCTGGGCGTGATCGTCACGGCCGCTCCGCCCGATGCGCGCAAGCTGGCCGAATTGAAGGGCGATCCCAGCGAAAGCTATGTCACGCAGTGGGGACTGGATCCGCTGTTCGACTCCACGCTACCGCGTGGCACGCTGACGGCTTCAGCCTTTCCGCAGGCGGTCTGCGTCCAGAATGTGCGCTTGCCGGATGCCAACCATGATGTTGTCGTGGCTGGACACCGCGTGTACTTCGACGGTGAGCGCAATCAATGGTTCGCCGATATCCGCATCGACGCCGGTGACAGCTACATGCCCTTCGTGCGTTTGAGCCTGGTGCGTTTCCAGCCCTGGGCCATCGACAACGCGCACATTTCAACGCCGGTGCCTGCGCCCTTTGCGCAGCTGCTTCCACGCCGCCGCGTCGACGTCACGCATGCACGCGACACCTACCTGTTTAATGTGTATGGCCCGGTTCCACTGCAGGGGCCGGCCTCGAGCTGGGGACTTTATCCCTCGCCAGCATTCAGCGCCTTTGTCCGCGATGTATTCGGCCCGGGCCCCGGCCACAACCGCATCGAAGTGGTGCTGCAGTGGCAGAACACGACCCATGCCACCGATCTCGACTGGTTTGACGTACCCAACGCGCCGCATCCCAGCGCCGATGCCACGCCGCAACAGGCCGCGGTGGACTTCCTCCATCAGATTGGCGCCACGGCGCTCACCGGCTTCGATCACGTCCGGGCCACGGCAGAGACATCTCCCCAGGTCGCATTGACACGCAGTACCGCGAGCGCGGCCAATCAAGCGATGCAGCTCACGCATCTGACGCCGGACTTCCTTGCACAGCTGGTCGCCCTCGACACCTGTGTCTGGACCGGGCGTATCAGCCTGCCGGCCGATGTGCGGGGCAAACGCCTGCGCCTGATGTTGCGAGAGTACGAACGGCATTTCTCCGACGACCAGGTCAAGGTGGCGCCCTTCAACATTACCCAGCCCAAGGTGGTGGAACGGTTGGTGTTCGCGCGCGAGTTTCCCGTCACCTTGACGACCCGGAGCTAGGACATCAGCGCTGGCGGCGCATCGCCTGATACGCAGCCAGCGCCGCTTCGCGCGATTCACCCAGGTCAACCAGTGGCGCGGGGTAGCCTGTGCGGTCCAGAAGCGCGGGATCTTTCCAGGGTTCATGCAGCAGCGGCAGCGGTGCGTCAGCCAGCTCGGGCAACCAGCGCCGCAGATACTCGCCTTCCGGATCGAACTTCTTCGCCTGCGTGACCGGATTGAACACGCGAAAGTAAGGGGCTGCATCAGCCCCACTGCCAGCCACCCACTGCCAACCCAGCGTGTTGTTGGCCAGATCGGCATCGACCAGCGTATCCCAGAACCAGCGTGCGCCATGATGCCAGTGCAGGCGGAGGTTCTTGGTGAGAAAACTCGCCACGATCATGCGCACGCGGTTGTGCATCCAGCCGGTGCGCCATAGCTCGCGCATGCCGGCGTCGACGATCGGAATACCCGTTCTTCCCTGCTGCCAGCGGCGCAGCGCGCCGTCGTGGTCATCGGCCCAGGGAAAACCTGTAAACGAAGGCTGGAACGGTTCGCGCGGTGTCTTCGGGAAGTGGTAGAGCAAGTGGTGGGCGAATTCGCGCCAGCCGAGCTCGCGCAGGAAAGGCTCCAGGTCGGGACGACGCCTGGCGATGCCCTGCTGGGTGCGCTCATGCAAGATCCAGTGGATCTGTCGCGGGGATACCTCACCGAAATGGAGATGGGGAGAGAGGCGCGACGTACCATGGCGCGCCGGCAAGTCACGAAGTCTCTCATAGCCCTTCAGGGCGTCATCGATGAAAAGCTCCAGCGCCTCGTGGGCACCGCGCTCACCGGGCTGCCAGGTGTCGTCGAGGCCTTCGTGCCACCGGATCCCCGGCATCAGGCCAAGCGTCTCGAGCGGCACGTCTCCGGCGGCTTTGACCGAACTCATGAGGGGTATCGACAGCGGGCAATCCGGCTGAATCTGCGTCCGCAGGTTGCGCCAGAACGGCGTGAACACGCGATAGGGCTCGCCTTGTTGGGTCGCGACCTGCCAGGGTTCGCGCCACAGGGACGCACTGAAACTCTCCGCCACCATGCCTGCACCGCGTAGCGCTTTCTTTATCGCGGCATCGCGCTTAATGGCCCGGGGCTCATAGCAACGATTCCAGTAAACGGCCTCGGCGCCGGTGGCTTTGACCAGGCGCGCGAGCACGTCGGCGCCCGTGCCCTGCGCTACGTGAAGATGCGCCTTGTGTTGCGCCAGCGAGCGGCCGAGCTGATCGAGCGATCGATGCAGCCACCAGCGACTTGCACCGCCGGCCTTCCAGGCGCCTTCGTCGTCCGGCGCATGGATATACACCGGCAGCACCTGGTCGTGGCGCTTGCAGGCTTCGGTCAACGCGGGGTTATCGGCGAGACGAAGATCGCGACGAAACCAGACGATGGCAACGGACATGAAAACGCGAACTCCCCTGGGTCAGACAGCGAGCCAAGATCGGGGCCCATTCCACCATGAATCATGATGTCCTCATGCGGTCGCGTGATGAGGCTCATGGATGAACCATGAAACTTGCGCTCCCACGTCAAACACATCAACACCCATGCCTACAGTGACAGCATCGCATACGCGAAGCCTTATCCCCAGCCGAGCGGTCGCAAGCACGCCAACGCCCCCGACCGGTCGCTTTGTCAGAAGCCTCACCTCCCGATTGCCGCGCTGGCGACCACCGGGTTCACGGCCGAACGAGACGGGAACGCCGGATGGCCCGCTCGCCGCATCAGCAGCACCCTGCCGCGCGCTCGAACACACGATGGTGTCGATCGCCCGGGAACCGGATACCGTCAGGCAGCGGGCCGGATTCGCGGCGCTGTGTGAGCAACTCGCTGCTGCGTCGCTAGCTGGCGGCGAGGACGCGCCGGGCACGTCCATGCTGGAGCGCGTGGCGGCCGTGTGCGCCGCCGCAATCGACGCGGGCGTGGCCAGCGCAAGGGACGTGCGTCGCTTCGTTGAGTGCCTCAGCGCGACGGAGTTGCGCGAGATGTCGGACCGGCTCCACGACAGCGAGAGCGCTGGCGGCTCGCGCCTTGCTGCCACACTGACGAGAGTCGCCACCGATCGCCTTATGCATGCGCATGCCAAGCTCGGCCACCTCCTGCAACTGGAGGTCGCCCCACCCGAAGATTTCGATATGGAATCCCATCGCCTTCGGGAGATCCGGGCGTTCATTGAGATGGCGGTCTCGCTGCAAACCCAGGGTGTCGGACAGGCTATTGATGAGCCGGCACTGCGCGAGCGCTGGCAGGGCTGGTTCGCGGAATTCGGCCTGTGGACGAGCGTCGACGATTTGTCCGTTTGCCCGGATGCCGACATTCTCCGGCTTCGTGACAGCCTCGAGGCCATGGACATCGATGCGGGAGCACGCGCCGTGCAGGCCAACATCAAGGGCAGGAAGCAAGCGGCACTCATTCAGCTGGACATCCATTTCAGGCGTTGCCTGTTTCTCGCCACCGCCCCGCCCTGCGATGACCACGAAGGCCGTGCTGGTGACCTGAAGGATTATGTCGAGAGCCTTCGACAGATCACCTTCAGCATGGTTCGACTGCACGACTACGACACTATGCCCTTTGGATCGGCCAGCCGGGCTTCGAAGGACGCTTTTCGAAAGCAGATGCATTCGCGCCGTCTTTCCGAACTTGGCCAAGGAGTTTCGGCTGCGGCACTGAATTTTCTTCAGTCATCGTCAACGCGCGAAGCCGTAGTCGCCAGCAACCCAGGGATCGCAGACATCGATTTGCTCGAAGAACATGATCACCTGACGCTCGCGGCCGAGGCCCTGTCCTGCGGGGGCCCCATCGGAACCCCTGCTCAAGCCTTCCGCCGATCTGCCGATAGTTCTTCCATTTCGCCGCCCACGGCAATCCGGGAAACCGCTCGATGATCGGGACTTCAAGGCCAACCCTGCACGTCGCCACGCCGCCCTATCTGCTGGCCGTCTTTGCGTTCATCGTCGTTGCATCGGTCATGGTGGTGATCTGGCGTGCGCCAAGAATGGAACGGCGCTTCGTTCCGCTGTCGGTGATATCGCTACTGGTCTTCGCGTTCGTCCTCATCGTGATGGCGCTGGTGGGTATTTACCGGTCGACCACCGTGGCAAGTCGGGAGGCCGGATCCATGCCAGGCCATCGCCACGTCGGAAGCGTACGAACCAACCCGGCCGTGGCCTCTTCGACAGCGCCATCAGGCGGCGCTGGAACGGAAGCGGCGATCCTTGCGGACCCCGTTACACCTTGATACGAAAAAGCCCGCGCATGGCGGGCTTTTTCACAGGTGGCGGAAGAGGTGGGATTCGAACCCACGGAAGGTTTGACCCTTCGCCGGTTTTCAAGACTTTTAGTCCTAGAAATTTTGCCCCTTTTCGATCAATAGGTTGGACGCACCAAATTCTCAACCACATGATTCGCCGAGAAATGTTGTTGTATCAACCAATCTCAGTCACCACTGACTATTCTTTTGCATGTTTGACCGGCGTTTGACGGAAACTTATAGATCGAGGCGCCAAAAGGACCGATGCACTAAACGCATTCCTCCGCACTAATGTCCCTCGCCGGGGAAATCACCAGGCCTCAATTCGGTGAACCAAGCTAGAAGTTCACTCCTCAAGTAGCGCACTGCCCGGCCCCGCTTTCTGTAGGGAGGCCCTTGCCCGATCCAGCGCTGCTTCTCGAACCAAGCCTTGCTCATCTTGGTTAGAGCTACGGCATCCTTGGTGGTAAGCAGCTCGTCTTGCGCAACCGGAGGCAATTGCGGAGCACCGAAGCCCTCCCCTAACTCGCGCAGTTCCTGCGATGCCGCCACCCGCGTCTTTCTGGATCGCACCTTATTTGTCATGACAGGTACGTGCCTATAGGCCGTGGACTATAGGCTACAATGCCACGAAATTTCCGGCGTGACTATAGCGCCAATACCAGACATCGGCCCCCTCTTCGGCGAGGTTCTTACCCGCTATCGGACCCGTGCTGAAATCACTCAAGAGGAGCTTGCGCTACGAGCCGATTTGGACAGAACTTTTGTCTCCAGGCTAGAGCGCGGCATTAGGCAGCCCACGATCACCACTTTATTTGCGGTAGCTCAAGCGCTTGATGTGCACGCAGCAGACCTTGTTCGCGATACCGAAGACTTGTTACGCCGCAAAACGCCTGGGAAGAAGAACAGTGCTTGAACTAAGAGGCTGAGAGATTTTGGCGGCTTCCGTGGCCGATGAACCAGGGACTTTGGGAGTTCCACATGCAATGGGAAAGGCCTCGCTACAGTCGCAAAGTAGTTCGACGAGCTGGCAAACTCCTCGCCTTTGAGGACCCAGTTCCCTTCCATATTGACGTGGATGGACACATAGAACGCGCAGCCGATCTCTTTCGCGAACTTAACGCACAGGTCGTTTTCAATAACTGGCGTTCTGCGCATGCGTACCCCCTAAATACCTTCAAAGTCACTCTACGCGACAGGGCAAGGCGCGTTGACCAAGAAGCGCTCACCGCTCAGCGACTCAAACGCTCACCATCGATAATCGCAAAGCTGCGGCGATTCGAGAATATGGACCTTGCTCGTATGCAAGATATCGGAGGCTGCAGGGCAATCGTCCGAGACATCCCCGCGGTGTACCAACTGTGGCACGCGTTTGATACAGGACGGCATCGCCATATCCTTGACGACTTCAAGGACTACATAGAAGAGCCGAAGGAAGACGGCTATCGCGGCATACACCTCATATACAAGTACGTGGGTCGCGGCAACGGCAGCGTCTATAACGGACTCCGCATCGAAGTGCAGCTGCGCACCCAAATTCAGCATGCCTGGGCGACAGCTGTTGAGACTGTTGATCTATTTACAAGGCAGGCGATCAAAGCCGGTCAGGGGCAAGTGCAATGGCGAGAATTCTTTTGCGTCGCAAGTGAAGCGTTCTCAGTTTTGGAACACTCCGAGCCAATGCCAATGGAGGAGAGGTCTCGCATAAAAGCCTTGTTAGTTGACCTTTCCAGTCAACTTGACGTCTTCAATCGCCTGCATCGCTACAGTGAAGCCGTTCAGCTCGTCGAGCAGATCAAAGAAGCGAGCCAATATCTCTTGGAGCTCGATCTGGTGAACGATGAACTCCGCGTAAGGGGGTTTACCGCCAAAGAGCGTGACAAAGCGCAGAAGGAGTACACGGAGGCGGAAAAGCGCCTTGGGGAGAACGGCGACGTCGTTCTTGTATCAGTGGAAAACGTGAACGCCCTTCGCAAGGCTTTTCCGAACTACTTTGCAGACACCACTCTCTTCATAGCAACACTTGACGAAGTGCTGGCCTGGGAATCCGACGAAGTGAATAACCTCCTGATCGAATGGCTCAGTAAACGCCCTGAAGAATAAGTCATGCAATAGAACGGTTCGTTCTTATCAATCTCCATATGATCGCACCACTTGTGATCCTAGATTCTTCCATCACAACACCGAACAGCTGCTTCGATAATTCAGCGCACATGCTGTTGGGCCGAGTTGATGGACCGCACGCGGCACGTCTCGGCCCGATGCATGGATAGCGTAAGCTGCGCGTGACCGGCGGTGCTTAAGTGAGGGATTGAACCTGCAATCCCCTGCCACTTACCCCGCAGGTTCGGTCACGAATTCCAATAGTTCACGCCCAACCAGTGAAATGATCATCCGCTGAAAATTACTGGAAGCTAGACGAGTTCCGGCACGATAGTCGTTAGTGAGCAAGCCGCGCGAGTTAAGGTCCCTGAGAACTAGCGCAAGGTATTCGCGGTCAACCCCATCGAGGGCCACCAGCTGAGCGAGTCGCTCCAGTGCCTTGTCATCCGACATGTCCACCATGCCTGCGTCAACCCCGAACAACTTGTCGCCGTAAATTTTCAGAACAACAAAGTGCGATGCGTCCAGTTCATCGACTAACCGAATGAAAAGACGTTTCCGTTCAGCCGGTGCATCTAGTACAGCCGAGTTTGCTACGCATGCAAGTAGACGCGTTCTCTTTTCGCTGGAAGCCGAACGCCTGCCAGATTCGATGGCCGCAAATACAACGTCCTGGAAGCCCTCGTCATTTGCAAGGCTCGTTGCGGAAATTCCGCGTTGCTCAAGCGCATTGATAGCGTTCGCAACTTGCTCAAGAAATTCTTGAGTGCGGCGCTGCGCAGGGCTAACGATGGCGAGCTGCACAGCCTCGGACAGAAACGGGCCAACAAGGGGCACCGATCCAAGGCCTGCTTTGACAGCCATTGAGTGAATCACATCGCCGGCGGTCGCACGAGAATCGGGAGCAGTCAATCGGCCGTCTTTGCTCATTTCATGGTCCATGAAGGAATGCCAAGCTTGCGAACGATATCAAGCCCGACAGGAGCTGCACCTCAGTAAGGTCAACTTCCTTTTGAACTTGCTCTTTCGAGAATAGCTCAAGTGCCTCATCACGACTTTCTGACGGGCGCTTGCTGATAACTGTGTCGTCGATAGTCCCATCGATTGATTCAAATCATTGCGTGCGATCCCGCCCTGACCCGAACTGACTCACGGTATATGCGTTACTTTCAGCAACATCCCTCGCACAGCATTGAGGGATACTGTCGTATCTGCGAGCCCCAGTTGAATAGGGTAGTAATGGTGAGACTCTCCGATGATTGGCAATCGGCCGCCATTAGATCCCTTGGCAACGCCCGCACTACCGAACGTATGTCAGCTCGAAAATTTGCGCACAAGCGATCTGAAAGAGTCCGCAGTTAACTTCACTCTGGATCTTCAGAGGCTCCCGCAACAGCGGCAGCTGCAGCTGCCGCAGGTGCCGTCTTTATTGTTTTCGCGACCGATAGGGCACGACCAGCAAAATCTTTCATCTGCTCGGCAAACCCGGGCACAACCCTTAACGCTTCTTTTACTGCGCTTGAAGACAGCAGCTCGTGCCACGGACTTCCATGTGTCTCGGTTTCTACAAGCCTCAGAGGCAATTCATCTAGTCGATTAAGAGCAGATGCGAGAAGGCGCGCCTCCATGTCCTTGTCAAATCGAGCGGCCTCACGACGGAAGCCCTCGTAAGCCCGCGAGATGGACGCCTTGAATGCGTAATCTTCAGCGAGCCTGAATCTCTGCCCGATCTGCTTTGTTGCCAACCAGGCAAACCAAACCGGCGCGCCCACCGAAAGCAGAGACAATAGTAGATTCAAGATAATCACTGCGCTGGACGCACTTGGCAGTTTTATCAAATCAGACAATGCATGGAGCTGATGAGATCCGAAATAGCTACCAGCCCCCAGCGCAACCAACAATCCCAGGACCCAAACCCACATTGACTTAGACAATGTGTCTGAGCGTTCATTGAATGCTGCAGCCAAACCTACGCTTGTGGCAGCTGAGTAAGCTGTCTCACAGCGCTGAAGCACTGCAATCGCCTCCTGGGAACTTTGGCTGAGACTATATTCAGCAGCATTAGCCTTATCCCGAAGACCTGAAAGAAGCCCGATATCCTCATTCGCGCCAAGCAGTAGATCTGATATCTGTTGGCGCGCATCTGATAGCGACTCTAGATCAGTTGGCAATTGGTCTGCGGCTTCATATGCCTTTTCAATTCGCTCGACCATCGAAGTCAACGAGATTGATTTTGGTTCCAGCGACTTGAGCCGGGCTTCGAGGCCACGCAGTTGCTGAGTAGTCTTGCGCAGTTTTTCTGAAGCTTCCGATTGAAGATCTCGTACCAGAGCCGGTGCGAGGACATTCCTCAATCCTTGCAGAGTCAGCATGTAGGCGGGAACTGCCAGACCAGCATTGGACCACATGTTCGGGATCGTCTGGCCGCGCAGATGGGCTAGTCTACGGACGTAATCGTTTATCTTAGATTCGGCATCACCAAGATCTTCCACACCCTTCTCATCAATCAGCTCGACGATCGACTCCGCCTCAGCGGCTAACTCTGCTCTTGTAAGACCAGGAAATGACCAATTGTTGTGTATATTTCCGAGCGGCTCGTCATTGGGTAGTGCCGACTCAAGCGCGCTGACAACATGCTCGAGTTCTGCCTTAACCTTTTGAAGTACTTCGTTCATTAAATCCCCCTTATTCACACTATCCCTAGTTCGACCGAATATAGGTGATATGCGCGCGACAGAAAATCTGTCATTCCGACGGCAGAACTCGCACCCCGGGTGGGGCAGCAGGAACTAGACGAAAGGATTGGGAACTAAGTTGGTTCGACGTTGAGAACCAAATGCAGAAGGCTAATTTGGCGGAAGGGGTGGGATTCGAACCCACGGGAAGGTCTCCCTTCCGACGGTTTTCAAGACCGTTGCAATCGACCACTCTGCCACCCTTCCGAGGTGCGCGGGACGCCATTGCAACGTCCGTGGATTTTTCTTCGCAAACAACAGTTTTGGAAACTGATGCATTAAAGATAACTACTTGTTTTTGCTGGTGATTTTTAACTCACAAAGTTTTCAAGACCGGTGCCTTAAACCGCTCGGCCACTCTTCCGTAACTTTCAGTGATCGTGAGGCAAGTGGCCCATCGTACCTCAATGGGTCGCCATCGATACGATCTTCAACGAAATCAGGCGATCAATTCGAGATTGCGCATGTAGGGATGCAGGACGTCCGGCACCGAAATGGAACCGTCGGCGTTCTGGTAATTCTCCATCACGGCGACGAGGGTGCGGCCCACGGCCAGGCCGGAACCGTTGAGGGTGTGCACCAGTTCCGGCTTGCCGGTGGCGGGATTGCGCCAGCGGGCCTGCATGCGGCGCGCCTGGAAGTCGCCGCAGTTGGAGCACGAGGAAATTTCGCGATAGGTGTTCTGGCTGGGCAGCCAGACTTCCAGGTCGTACGTCTTGATCGCCGCGAAGCCCATGTCGCCCGTGCAGAGCAACACTTTGCGATACGGCAGGTTCAGCAGCTGAAGCACCTTCTCGGCGTGGCCGACCATTTCGTCGAGCTGGGCGTGTGATTGTTCGGGCGAAGCGATCTGCACCATCTCGACTTTTTCGAACTGGTGCTGGCGAATCATGCCGCGCGTATCGCGACCGTAGCTACCGGCTTCCGCGCGGAAGCACATCGAATGCGCGGTGAGGCGCATCGGCAGTTCGCCGGCTTCGACGATGCTGTCGGCAACGAGATTGGTCAGCGCCACTTCGGCCGTGGGAATGAGGTAACGCTTGGTATCGCCCACCTGGGTGGCGAACAGGTCTTCCTCGAACTTCGGCAACTGGCCGGTGCCCTGCATGGTCTCGCCATTGACGAGCAGCGGGACGTTGCACTCCAGGTAAGCATGCTCGCCGGTGTGCAGGTTGATCATGAACTGCGCCAGCGCACGATGCAGGTGCGCCAGCTGGCCGCGAAGCACGGTGAATCGCGCACCGGACAACTTCGAGCCGGCCTCGCCGTCGAGCCAGCCGTGACGGGCGCCGAGGTCAACGTGATCTTTCACTTCGAAGGCGAACTCGCGCGGGGTGCCCCAGCGGAGGATTTCGGCGTTGTCGTTCTCGTCCTTGCCCTGCGGGACTGACTCGTGCGGAATGTTCGGGATTTCCAGCGCGATGGCCGCCAGTGCTTCCTGGACGCGGGCCAGAGCATGCTCGTTGGCCGCCAGCTTGTCGCCGATGCCGGCCACTTCGGCCATCAGCGGCGCGACGTCCTCACCCTTGGCCTTGGCCATGCCGATGGCCTTGGAGCGGGTGTTGCGCAGGTTCTGGAGCTCCTGGGTCTCGGTCGCCAGCCGCTTGCGGTCGCTCTCCAGGCGCTCGACCTCGGACACGTTGACCTCGAAACCACGGGTTTCCTTAAGGCGGGCGGCCGTTTCGGCCAGGCGCGAGCGCAACAGTGCGGGGTCCAGCATGGTGGGGTCCGATTCAGGGCTTGGACCGGGGATTATCGCTGCGGGGGTCCTGATGCTGCAATGCATAAAGCCGCTCTACCCGAGGGAAGAGCGGCTTCGGGGCTCAGAGCGAACGGCGCTCGGCCCGTCCCATCCACCAGGCCATCGCCGCGCCGGCAATGATCCAGCCAACCAGTTGCTCGATCAGCGCCGCCAGGGTGAAGTCGGTCGGGAACCGGTACCAGTTCCAGTACGGCAACAGATTGGACAGCCAGCCGAAGATCGCCAGCACTGCCGCCACGGTGACGCGCCGACTGAAGCTCCATGCGGCCAGGCCCATCACGAAGGCCAGCGCCAAGGCCGACAACGTGTCCGACGCCCACTGACGCGCGAGTTGCGGGCCCATCTGCGTCATGTCATCGCCCTGCGGCAGATAGACCATGAAGGCGTAGGGATTGCTCTTGGTTTTTTCCGCGTAAGCCGCCGTGGCCGCCTTGTCGGACATTTTGGCCGGATCGAACGACGGCAGGATGTAGATGCCCGCCTGCGGCCCCAGCCCTTCATGCAGGCTGGTCAGTACCTTGTCTTCGGCCGTCGGGAATTGCATTCCCATCATACCAAGGCCCAGCACCATGTGCGCGACGGCGCCCCAGATGAACATCACGATGCCGCCGATAATGCCTGCAACGAGTACACGCATGTCCTTCCCCTCCTCTCCCAAAGGTGGGTCGAGCCTATGCCGGGCTGCGCGCCGCTCGCAAGGTCATGCGCAACAGGGCTCAGGCCTTGCGAGCGACGCCTATGGGAAGTCCGGTAATGCGCTTCATTTCCGAATCGTCGAACAGGCCGCGGTCGCGAAGATAGGCCATCGCGAAGTCGTGGGCGTCGCCACCCCAGAAGAGCTGGCCATCGATGGACAAGGTGGGCACGCCATAGACACCCGCGGCAATGGCCGCTTCGGTGTTCTCGCGCAGTTGCTGCTTCACGAGCGGGTCGGCCAGCGCCGCGACGGGATCGGCGATCCCCAAGGGGGCGGCGACCGATTGCAGCGACTCAGCGGTATCGGCAACCTGACCCTGCGCCCATATCCAGCTGAAGATCGCGTCGACTGCCTCAATCGTATTGCCCGCTGCAATACTCAGCCGAAGCGAGGCCAGGGGGTTGAACGGATGCTGCGGGGGAAAGCGCAGCGGTTGGCCGGCCTCGCGTGCACGCCACAGCACGAAGCGGTAGCTGAATTCGCGTTTGGCGGGGATCTCGGCGGGCCCTTTCTGACCGACGTGATCGAGCACGCTGGCAAACAGGATCGGGTGAAGCGTCACCTGCTGCGTTTGCGCCAGCGCCTTGATCTTCGGCCATTGCAGCCACGCAAAGGGCGAGATGAAGTCGAAATACCAGATCACGCTCATGCAGGCTTCCCTTGAAGATATGGACGTCTATTTCTCGCGCGCCTGCTTGCGCGCTTCGCGCAGGCTCAGCAACTTCTCGCGCAACTTGAGTTCGAGGCCACGTTCGACAGGCTCGTAAAACACCGTGCCGTCGAGTGCGTCGGGCAGGCATTGCTGTCCCAGCGCGATACCACCTTCGGCGTCGTGGTCGTACTGGTAATCCTTACCGTAGCCCAGCCCCTTCATCAGGCGTGTCGGCGCATTGCGCAGGTGCATCGGAACGTCCAGCGTGCCGGTTTCCGATACGACGGCGCAGGCCTGGTTGTACGCCTTGTAGGCCGCATTGCTTTTGGGCGCGATCGCCAGCCAGATCGCCAGCTGGGCCAGGCCAAGCTCGCCCTCGGGGCTACCGAGGCGCTCGTAGGTATCCCAGGCATCCAGCGCCATGCGCCAGGCGCGCGGCTCGGCAAGGCCCACGTCTTCGACCGCCATGCGCGTCATGCGGCGCGCCAGATAAAGGGGATCGACGCCGCCATCGAGCATGCGGCACAGCCAGTAGATCGCGGCATCCGGGTCGGACGAGCGGACGGACTTATGCAGCGCCGAGATCTGGTCGTAGAACTGCTCACCGCCCTTGTCGAAACGACGCGTGCGATCGGCCAGCACCTGTTCGAGCGTGGCGTCATCGATGGTGTTGTCCTGGGCCAGCTCGGCCGCAATCTCGAGCAAGGTCAGCGCACGACGTACATCGCCATCGGCGGCACGACCGATCAGGTGCAGGGATGCGTCAGATATCTGCAGTTGCTGGTCGCCCAGGCCACGCTCGGTATCTTCGAGCGCCCGCCGCAACGCCGCAACGATGTCGCCCCCGGATACCGCTTCGAGCACATGCACGCGGCAGCGCGACAGCAACGCGGAGTTGAGTTCGAAGGACGGGTTTTCGGTGGTGGCGCCGACGAAGATGATCACGCCGCGCTCGATATGCGGCAGGAACGCATCCTGCTGGGCCTTGTTGAACCGATGCACTTCGTCGACGAAAAGCACGGTGCGCCGACCCTGGGCAAAATTGGCTTCAGCCTCAGCCAGCGCCTTGCGCACCTCAGGCAGGCCGGAAAGCACGGCGGAGATGGCGCGAAAATCGGCATCGGCGTAGCGCGCCACCAGCAACGCCAGCGTGGTCTTGCCGCAACCGGGTGGCCCCCACAGGATCATCGAATGCACGCGCCCGGCTTCCAGCGCGCGACGCAGGGCCTTGCCCGGCGCCAGCACGCGCTGCTGGCCGACAATCTCGTCAAGGCTGCGCGGACGCATGCGCTCGGCGAGAGGCTTGAGATCGTCGGGTTCGGGGAAGAGACCGGGGGAGGAGCTGCTCAAGGACATTCCCCGATCATAACGCGGCCGGGGAATGACCGTGGCGGGGCGGGCTCAGTTCTTCAGCGGCGCCGTCTGCATCACCGGCGCATCGCCGATCACATCGGCGCCCTTCGGCGGCACGAAATTGAACGTGGCCGGCGGGATGGACGGATTGCGCTGCCAGGCGGAAAAGCGGATATCGGTGACGGCCCCGAGCTGGTCGCGGAACGTCATGCGGGCCAGGCCATTGGCATCGAATCCCAGGTCGGCGTAATCGAACTGCGGATCCTTGCCCGTCGACGTCAGACGCAGCCAGACCAGGCCATCGCGCTCGCCCTGCTCCACCACCTTGAAGTCGCGATCCATCTGCTTGAGATCGGTCAGCACGGTGAGCGGGCTGTGGGCCTCTTCAGTGCTCTGGACGCGCACGGTGACCTGCTCGAGTTCCGGGTCGTACAGCCACACGCGGCTGCCATCGGCCACGATGGTCTGCTTGTAGGGCGTGGTCGTGTCCCAACGGAACTGGCGCGGCGCTTCGAGCGCCAGCGTGCCGCTGCTGGCCTTGCCGGGATGGCCGGTCGCGTCAGTCAGGGTCTGGGTAAACTTGCCGGTGAGCGAGTGCAGGCCCTGGGCAAAGACGTCCAGCCGCGCGCGGGCCGGGCCACTGGCGGCCTGGGCGGTGGCGCACAGCGTCAGCGCGAGCGTGGCAGTGAAAGCGATGAAGCGGTTCATGGGATCCCTGTTCCGTGGTGCGCGGGTGCCGCATTGTGGCGCCCATGGGCTTAATGGTGGCGGAGTGAGGCCGGGCGCGGTGAGGCTGGGCGCGGCACGTCCCGTGAATCCGCCCGCTGCGCGGGCCGTGAATGGTAAATGGGAAGAGCCGGCCTGGGTGAAGGTGCGCTCCGCTTTTTCCATTCACCATTCACCATTCACAGGCGGCGTCAGCCGCCGGCCCCACCTCAATGCTTCGGTGGAGGGGGTGCAAGCACTTCGCGATTGCCATTGTGCTGCGGCGCGCTCACCACGCCGTCCTGCTCCATCTGCTCGATGAGGCGGGCGGCGCGGTTGTAGCCGATGCGCAGATGGCGCTGGACGCCGGAAATCGAGGCGCGACGGCTTTCGGTCACGATGCGCACGGCCTTGTCGTAAAGCTGGGCGTCGGCATCGCCGCCTTCTTCGCCATCCTGCGGCAGTCCGGCGTCGTTGATGAACTTCCCGTCCGACGTGGCCTGCACTTCTTCCAGCACGCCCTCGATGTACTGCGGCGCGCCCTGGGAACGCAGCCAGTTGACCACGTTGTGCACCTCGTGATCGTCCACGAAGGCACCATGCACGCGGTCAGGCGTGGCGGTGCCAGGGGGCAGGTAAAGCATGTCGCCGTGGCCCAGCAGGGTTTCGGCGCCGGACTGGTCGAGGATGGTGCGCGAGTCGATCTTGCTCGAGACCTGGAACGCGATGCGCGTGGGGATATTGGCCTTGATCAGGCCGGTGATCACATCCACGGACGGGCGCTGCGTCGCCAGCACCAGGTGCACGCCGGCCGCACGGGCCTTCTGCGCCAGGCGGGCGATGAGTTCTTCCACCTTCTTGCCGACGATCATCATCATGTCGGCGAACTCGTCGATGATCACGACGATGTACGGCAAGGGCTCCAGCGGCTCGGCAGCGAGATTGGGCATCTCGGGATTCGGGCGGAACAGCGGATCGAGCAAGGGCTGGCCCGAATTCTCCGCGTCGCGCACCTTCTTGTTGAAGCCGGCCAGGTTACGCACACCCACGGCCGCCATCAGCTTGTAGCGGCGCTCCATCTCGGCCACGCACCAGCGCAGCGCGTTGGCGGCTTCCTTCATATCGGTGACGACCGGCGCCAGCAGATGCGGAATGCCTTCGTAAACCGAAAGCTCCAGCATCTTCGGATCGATCATGATCATGCGCACGTCCTTGGCGCTGGCCTTGTAGAGCAGGCTCAGCACCATGGCGTTCACCGCCACGGACTTACCCGAACCGGTGGTACCGGCCACGAGCAAATGCGGCATCTTGGCCAGATCGGCCACCGCCGGACGTCCGGCAATGTCCTTGCCCAGCGCCAGCGAGAGCGGTGACTTGAGCTGGTCGTACTTGTCCGAACGCAGGATCTCCGACAGATACACGATCTGCTTCTTGCTGTTCGGGATTTCCAGGCCGATGACGTTCTTGCCCGGAATCACGTCCACCACGCGCACGCTGACCACGGAGAGGCCACGCGCAATGTCCTTGTCCAGGCTCGACACCTGCGAGCCGCGCACACCCGCGGCGGGCTCCAGCTCGAAGCGGGTGATCACCGGGCCGGGATAGACGCCGACGACCTTCGCCTCGATGCGGAAATCCTTTAGCTTCAGCTCGACCTGGCGCGAGAGCACTTCGAGCGTCTCTTCCGAATAGCCCGGGCCCTGCGGCGGTGCTTCATCCAGCAGAGAAAGCGGCGGCAGTTCGCCCGGCGAGGAGGCACCGGTGAACAGAGGAATCTGCGTTTCGACCTTGGCGCGCTCGCTCTTCACCACCGGCGCCGGCTGCGGCTCGATGCGCACCGGCTCGCGCCTGGCCTGCTTGACGGCCTCGGTTTTCTTGACCACTTCGCGCTCGGCACGGGCCTGGCGCGCAGCCAGCACTTCGGGTGCCTCGCGCAACTTGCCGCCGAACCAGCTGGCGATCTTCAGCACGCCCTGGCCCGTGACATCCATCAGCTTGAACCAGGACAGACCCGTTGCCAGCGTCACGGCAATCAGGAACACCGCCAGCAACAGCAACGGCGCACCCTTGTCGCCGAACGCATGCAGCACGCCATCACCGACCCATTTGCCGATAATGCCGCCCACGCCCTGCGGCTGCACGGGCGTGTGGACGTTGAGATAAAGCAACGCCGGCGTGGTGATGAAGAAGAACACGAAGCCAATCAGGCGCAGCGACGGCTCCCAGGGCTGCACGGTGCGCACGCCGCGATGGCGCAGCACCTGGATGCCCAGGATCAGCAGCAGCAACGGAAAACAGTACGACACCAGGCCAAAGATGTAGCGCAGCAGGTTCGCGATATTCGCGCCCACCTGCCCGCCGAAATTGCGGGTGATATCGACCGTGCTTGCATGACCCCAGCTGGGGTCCTGGTCGTTGTAGCTGAACAGGCAGACCAGCAGATAAAGCGCCAGCGGCAGCAACAGCAACGCACCGGCTTCACGCAGGCGGCGCTTGAGCTCCTCGCTGAGGCCGCTCGGTTCCTTGGCTTTCTTGACGTTCGCGCTACGCGCCACCGTGTTCCTTGTCCTTCAGGGGTAGAAAGTGAAGAAAGCTTCTAACGCGTTGGACCGCTAAAAGCCAGCAGCCAGGTTCCAGGCCGCGAAAACCATCACCCCGGCCTTGGCCGGGGTGATGGGGCAAAGCATAGAGCATCTATCAGAACATGCCCTTGAGTGCCGGATGAACGAGCTGACCGGCGTCGACGTTGATGCCGCCGTTGAGCGGCTTGAACTCGCGCCATTCGTTACCGGCGGCAAGGCGCTGCACGTACGGCAGGATGGCGGCGGAGATGGCCACCGACGAGGTCTGCGGCACGGCGCCCGGCATGTTGGTCACGCAGAAGTGCGTCACGCCGTGAACGTCGTAGGTCGGCTCCTTCCAGGTGGTCGGACGCGAGGTTTCGAAGCAACCGCCCTGGTCGATGGAGATGTCCACCAGCACGCTGCCCTTCTCCATGGTCTTGACCATTTCTTCGGTGACAACGCGCGGCGCCTTGGCGCTGGGGATCAGCACGGCACCGACCACGATGTCAGCGTCCTGCACTTCCTCGGCCACCGACGACTCATAGGCGTACAGCGCGGTGACGTTCGGACCCATGGCCATCATTTCGGCCAGGCGATCCTGACGCTTGTCGAACACGACCACGTTGGCACCGGCCGCAGCGGCGAGCGCGGCAGCGTTGCCACCGGCGGCGCCGGCGCCGAGCACGACGACCTTGCCACGCGGCGTCGAAGCCATGCCGCCCAGCAGCTTGCCCTTGCCACCCTGCGGACGATGCAGGAGCGTGGTGCCCATCTGCGTTGCAATGCGGCCGGCGATGACGGACATCGGCAGCAGCAGCGGCAGGTTGCCGTTTTCTTCCACCGACTCGAACGCCACGCCGGTCAGGCCGATGTCGAGCAGTGTCTTGGTGAGATCCGGCTCGGCGGCAAGATGCAGGTAGCAGAACAGCAGGTGATGCTTCTTGAGGAGGGCGAGGTCGCCGGCAATCGGCTCCTTCACCTTGACGATCAGCTCGCCGGCGTCATACAGCGCCGCGGCATCGGGAACCACCTTCACGCCAACCTTGGCATAGGCCTCATCGGAGAAGCCGCTCTTGAGACCGGCGCCAGCCTGGATGAACACCTCGTGGCCGCGGCGGACCAGATCGGCGGCAGCAGCGGGAACCAGGGCAACGCGACCTTCGAGGGTCTTGGTTTCAGACGGAATACCAATACGCATGGGGATGAAAATCCTGTGGGTCGAATCAAGTACCGCGGCGCAGCGCCGTGGCGAAAAGGGGTGTCGGCCGGCGCCTTGAATCGGTCCCCTGTCCTCCCCATTCTTGCGGGTTCAGACAGCTGCAAGGCCTGGAAGGAAACCTTTGACCAAGGTGCAGCGAAAACAGAGACAAGCCGTGAGCAAACCCTGTCGATTATAACCATGAGCCTGAGCCCGAACCCATCCCAGGGGTCACATGCAAGGGCCCGGGTCGAAACCGGTTAACCTTCGCCTCAACCGCTGTGCGACTGCACAATGACGATACGCCGGAGCATGGTGAGACGGACGGAGAACTTCGTTGATGTGGCGGCTTTTTGCCCATCCACCGCGTGATCTCCTCCCGAACGCACCCACCCTGCCCCTTCACAAGAAATCGCTGCAAGGCAGCAACAAGGACACCACATGACCGCCTCCACCAAACACAGCCGCCTGCTCATCCTTGGTTCCGGCCCCGCCGGCTATACCGCCGCTGTGTATGCCGCCCGCGCCAACCTGAAGCCGACGCTGATCACCGGCCTGCAGCAGGGTGGCCAGCTGATGACCACCACCGACGTGGACAACTGGCCGGGTGACGTGGAAGGTCTGCAGGGGCCGGCGCTGATGCAGCGCATGGCCGAGCACGCCGAGCGTTTCCACACGGAAATGATCTTCGACCACATCCATTCGGTGGATCTGCAGCAGCGCCCGTTCCGTCTGAAGGGCGACTCGGGCGAGTACACCGCCGACGCGCTGATCATCTCGACCGGCGCCACGGCCAAGTACCTGGGCATCGCCAGCGAAGAGCACTTCAAGGGCAAGGGCGTGTCGGCCTGCGCCACCTGTGACGGATTCTTCTTCCGCGAACAGGAAGTGGTCGTGGTCGGTGGCGGCAATACCGCCGTCGAAGAAGCCCTGTACCTGTCCAACATCTGCAGCAAGGTCACCCTGGTGCATCGCCGCGACAAGCTGCGCGCCGAAAAGATCATGCAGGACAAGCTGTTCGAGAAGGCCGCCGCCGGCAAGATTGAACTGGTGTGGAACCACACCATCGACGAAGTGCTCGGCGACAATATGGGCGTCACCGGCGTGCGCGTGAAGGAAGTGAACACCGGCGTGACGCGTGACATCGCCGCCACCGGCTTCTTCGTGGCCATCGGTCACACGCCGAACACCGGCATCTTCGAGGGCCAGGTGGAAATGCACGACGGCTACCTGAAGATCCGCAGCGGCCAGACCGGCATGGCGACGATGACCTCGGTGCCGGGCGTGTTCGCCGCCGGCGACGTGGCCGATCACGTGTATCGCCAGGCCATTACGTCGGCGGGTTTCGGCTGCATGGCCGCCCTCGACGCCGAGCGCTGGCTCGACCAGCAGGGCCCGGCGAGCTAATCGGCTTGATGTCGTCGCATCACGCAACGCTGCATTACATCCACGACCCGCTGTGCGGTTGGTGTTACGCCGCGCAGCCTTTGGTGAGCGCGGCCATGCGGCAGCTGGGTGCGCGAGTTGACCTGATACTGCATGCCGGCGGCCTTTTCGCCGAGCCCCGTACGCTCGATCACGAACTGGGCGAGCACATCGCCCATTCCGACGAGCGCATCGCGCAGCTCAGCGGGCAGTTCTTCGGCAAGCCTTATCTCGAGGGCCTGCTCGCCGACCCAACGACGGTGCTGTTCTCCCTGCCACCCATCACGGCCATCCTTGCCGCACGGTCGATCGATGCGTCTCTGGCCTATCCGATGCTGGTCGCGATCCAGGCGGCGCATTACCAGCGGGGCCTGCGCGTGGTCGATCCGGACATTCTGGTGGAGATGGCAGAAGAACTGGCCATCGATGGCGACACGTTCCGCCAGTCGTATGCGCGCGTGCGCAGCACTGATCTGCTCGAACATATCGAAGCCAGCCGCCGCCTGCTCAACGAAGTGCATGGCCACGGCTTTCCCACTCTGGTGCTCGAAGTCCACGGCAAGCGACAGGTGCTGCCGCATCATCTCGATTACGGCAAGCCCGAAGCCTTCGTGGAGCGTCTCGCGGCACGCTTGCCTGCGGTCCATTGACCGTGATCGAAGCGCGATTCCACGCGGGCATGTGCGAGATTCCCGCCCAGGCCTGGGACGCGCTTCGCACCGATGACAACCCCTTTCTCTCCCACGCTTTCCTGCTTGGCCTGGAGCAGACCGGCTGCATCCGGGAGGATTGGGGGTGGCGCGCGCACCATCTGGGCATCTACGACAGTGGTGTGCTGATCGGCGCTGCGCCGCTGTACCTCAAGGGCAATTCGCACGGCGAGTTCGTTTTCGACTGGAGCTGGGCCAGCGCGTGGGAACGCGCGGGTAGGGACTACTACCCGAAGCTGCTCAATGCCGTGCCCTACTCTCCCGTGCCGGGCACACGATTGCTTGCGGGAAACACCCCACGCAGCGCAGACATCCGCGAGGCGCTGGTCGAGGCCATGCGCGCGCTGGCCGATGAGGCCGGCTTGTCATCCGTGCACGCCAACTTCCTCGACGCGAACGACCTGCCCGCCTTTGGCGATCACTGGCTTGTACGCACCGACGTGCAGTTCCACTGGCCCAATCGCGACTACGCCGACTTCGACCAGTTCCTCACTACGCTCAATCACAAGAAGCGGAAGAACATCCGCCATGAACGCGCCCAAGTCGCGCGCAGCGGACTGCGCGTCGAGATGCGCGATGGTGATTCACTGAGCGCGGATGCGTGGCGACGCATCCATGCGCTGTACGAGAGCACGTTCGATGCCAAAGGCAATCACGCGGCCCTGACGCGCGCGTTCTTCGACTATCTCGGTCAAGAGATGGGCCGGCATGTGCAAGCCTCGCTTGCCTGGGATGGCGACCGCCTGATCGCCATGGCGCTGTTCCTGCAAAGCAGCCAGTGCCTGTATGGCCGCTATTGGGGCTGCGAGGCGGATATTCCCGGGCTGCATTTCGAACTTTGCTATTACCAGGGCATCGAGCACGCCATCCGCCACGGCCTGAGCCGGTTCGAACCCGGCGCCCAGGGCGAGCACAAGCTCGCGCGCGGTTTCCTGCCGATCACGACGCACTCGCGCCACTATCTCGCCGACAAGGGATTTCGCGCCGCGGTACGAACGGCGCTTGCGCGCGAGGCCGAACACATTGACGCTTATCGCCACGACCTGCTCGACCACAGCCCCTACGCTCACGGCCGCGACTGAATCCCATGATCCGCCTGCCCCTGCTCGACGCCAGCCGCCCGGAGCATTTCCCGGACCCGCGCCGCGCCATGGCCGAACCGAACGGCTTGCTGGCCTTCGGTGGCGATCTGTCGCCCCGACGCCTGTTGGCCGCTTACGCGCGGGGTATCTTCCCGTGGTTCAACGAGGACGAACCCATCCTGTGGTGGTCACCCGATCCGCGCTGCGTCTTCCACACGGAACGACTTCAGCCCAATCGAAGCCTGCGACGCCAGCTGGCTGGCAAATCCTGGTGGATCAGCGCCGATCAGGCCTTCCGTGACGTGGTGGAAGCCTGCGCCGCGCCACGGCCGCGCCAGTCCGGCACGTGGATTTCGCCGGCCATGCTCGACGCCTATGTCGGCCTGCACGCCATGGGGCACGCGCACAGCATCGAAGTGTGGGATGACGATCGTCTGATTGGGGGGATCTATGGCGTGGCCATCGGCCGCCTGTTTTGCGGCGAATCCATGTTCAGCGTCGAGAGCGGCGGGTCGAAGGTGGCCCTGCTGGCCCTGGCCGACCTGCTGCATCGCTGGGGATTCCCGTTGATCGATGCGCAGGTGACCAACAGTCACCTTATGAGCATGGGCGCCGTGGAGTACCCGCGCGGAGAGTTCCTGCGCATGGTCGAACAACTGGTCCAGGTGCCGGGACAGCCCGGCACCTGGCGTCGCTTCACGCCCCTGCTGGCGGAAAGCTGGGAACGCATTCGCGGAAGCTGAAGTTCACGCGGCTTTCGCAGCGCGCAACGCCTTCGCGTTCCGATAAGAATCGAGAATGGTCTCGCGCACCGGTACCGCACCGGTGGCCAAGCCGTGCAACCACTCATCCGTCGTCAGCACGGCGGCAAAGCGCGACTGCTCGACCACGGCAAATACACGGTGAATCTCCTCCGCGGTCGCATGGCCCGCACGGTTCGCGTACGACACCGCGCCCGAGGCATCGTGCAGGAGTTCCACCGCAATACCGCGATCGAAGGCGTGCTTGATGGTGGTGTCGTTGCAGTTGTGGGTCATGTAGCCCACGACGCTCAGCGTATCGATCCCGCGCTGATCGAGCCATTCGGCCAGGCCCGTCCCTGAAAACGCGCTCGGTAGCGCCTTGCCGAAGTAAGCGTCACGAGGGCGGCGCGCGATCTCCGGATGCAGTTCCCAACCCTGCGAGCCCTCGGCAAAGGCCGGCGCGTCGGCGGGTGAGTTCTGCTGGATGACGATCACCGGGATGCCAGCGGCCGTCGCGGCGTCCATGGCGCGGGTGATCTTCGGCAGGCTGTCTTCGACCGGGGGAAATTCAATCTGAAGGTTACCGCTGAAATACTCGTTCTGGACGTCAATGACGATCAGGGCGCGACGCGGATTCGACACGTTCATGGGACCTTCCTGGTGGTGTTGGGGTGGGCACATGGTGATGGCGGAGGCACTTGCGCGGGAGTGGCCCGAAGGACAATCATCGATGGCATCGGGCCAACCGATGCCAGCAGGCTGTCGCCGTGCGCAAGATCCGTATCGTGGTCGTCGCCTTCGACCGCATCTCGCCATTCCATCTGTCCGTCCCATGCGCCGTCTTCTCGGCGCCGCCTCGCGAGGGAGCCTCGCCCTTCCGCCTGCGCGTGTGTTCCGCCGAAGGCAAGCGCCTGCACAGCGACGCTGGCTTCGACATCGCCACGCCCTACGGCCTGGATGAAATCGGCCGCGCCGACGTGGTGATCGTGCCGTCCTGGCGCGACGCCGACGAACGCCCGCCAGAAGCGCTCCTCGCCGCACTGCAACGTGCGGCCAAACGCGGCAAGCGCATCGTTGGACTTTGCCTGGGCGCGTTTGTCCTCGCCCATGCGGGTTTGCTGAATGACCATCGGGCGACCACGCACTGGTTCGCCACCGAGCATTTGGCCACCGCGTTTCCGGCCATCACCGTCGATCGCGATGTGCTGTATGTGGACGAAGGCCAGATGGTTACGTCCGCGGGCGTCGCGGCAGGCATCGATTGTTGCCTTCACCTGGTGCGCCAGATGCTCGGCGCCGAACAGGCCAACACGATTGCCCGGCGCATGGTCGTTTCGCCCTTCCGTACGGGCGGGCAAGCGCAGTTCATCGACCAGCCCGTGCCCGTGCTACCTGCCGATGAGCGCATGGCACGGCTCCTGGAGGACATCCGGCGCCAGCTTCACCTGCCTCACCTGCTGGACGACATCGCGGACCGCGTCGCCATGAGTCGACGCAGTTTTACCCGTCACTTCCGACAACTCACGGGCAGCAGCTTCGGCGACTGGCTGATGGCGCAACGACTCGGCCACGCGCAACACCTGCTTGAGACCACGAGTCTGCCGCTGGAACGCATCGCTCAGGACATCGGCCTGGGTTCACCCGTCACGCTGCGCCAGCAGTTCCAGCGGGCGTTTCGCACTTCGCCGATGAACTATCGCCGCACTTTCAATGGTGAGCGGGCTCAGGCGCGTGGAGCGGCGTGACCGGCGCCACCGAACTGGCGGCGAGGCCAATGTGCTTGAGCTCGGCGTAGTGATCGAGGAATAACGCGACCATCCGCGGATCGAGCTGCGTGCCGGCCGCGTCGCGCAGGTAAGCGAGCACCTTGGGCTCGGGCCACGCTGGTTTATAGACGCGCGGAAAACTCAGCGCGTCCCACACGTCCACCACGCTGAACACGCGCGCCGCCAGCGGAATGGCTTCGCCCCGCAACCCGCGCGGGTAACCCGTGCCGTCCCAGCGCTCATGATGATTGAAAGGGATATCGACGACGGGCCGAAGGAAATCCACCCGTTGCAGCAAGTCATGCCCGATCTGCGGATGCGTGCGCATCACCCGGGTTTCCTGCGCATCGAGCGGGCCAGGCTTGATCAGGATGGCATCGGGCAGCGCCAGCTTGCCGATGTCATGCAGCAGCGCACCGAACTTGGCGTGCTGCAGTTCCAGCTCGCCCATGCCGGCCAGTCGCGCCAGGGCGACGGTCATGCGCATCACGCGTTCGGAATGGTCGCGGGTCTCCTTGTGGCGGATATCCATCGCCGATACCAGCACGCGCAGCGATTGTTCATGGCCACGCAGCAACATCTTGTTGGCCTGCGCCAGCCGGCGCATTTCGCGATCGATCAGGAGATAAAGCAGGATGCCGGTCGCCAGGACAAAGACGAAACCCTTGATGCTCTGCAACAGAGCCAGCAGGTTCGGATCGCTGATCAGGTGACTGAGCGCACGATCCGACAGCCAGATCCAGAGACCGGCAACGGCCAGATACATCAGGAATGCACGCGTCTGCGGCTTCACTCGCATGAAGCCTCCGCGACCATTCCGTCCTGGATCGACTCCCTGTACACGAGCACCCTTCCCCCCGGAAGATGACGGTTGGAGCTTAGCGTCATTTGTGTCACGGGGTTGTGGTTTTTCCGGCCATGTGTGCCACAAGTACTGGACGAAAAAGTCCTAGGCGTGGGCGGGCGCCAGCACGAAGATGATCGAGGCGGGCCGGCCTGTTTCCGGGTGCAGCGGTTCATCGACGCGAATGACCCGCAAACCGCTGGCGGTGAAGGTGTCCAGCCATCCGCCGAGCGTGCGGAAATACCAGGGCGCAGGCGTGCTGAAGCCTTCGCCGCAGCCGGCCCAGGAACCATCCCGCCAACCGTCGCGATACGGCGCATCGCCACACGCCATCAGCGGATGCAGGGTCTGAACGATCAGCACACCGCCATGGTTGAGCATGCCGGGGACCGCCGTGAGCAAGGCCTCGACCGATGCTTTCCCCAGCAACGAGAAATTGCAGACTGCCACGTCGGCGCGCTCATCCAGCGCGCCAGCGGCGAGTTCCGCGTAGGACAGGCATTCGAAACGGCCCCGCCCGAGGGCGCGGGCCTGGTCAACGAGCGCAGAAACGGCATCGACGCCCATGACGTCCAGTCCCTGGGCCGAAAGCACCCGGGCCAGCCAACCCTCGCCACACCCGATATCGATCACCTGCCGTGGCGCGCAAGCGAGCACAGCTTCGATGATGGCGCGGTCAGTGGCCAGCCGGCGGCTTTCGATGCGTTGCTCCTGGACGGCGGAGGTCCAGGGTTGCGCATTCAGGTGCCAGGCGCTGAGGATCGCTTCTTCCAGAGACTGCGTGCGGCTGTCCATGACGCTCCGTAGCGGGATGCCCGCGCCGTAGTCTGCACAGGTGTTGTTGATTTTGCGTAGGCGGGCTGTCTCAGGCGCCCCGGCCCACGTATTTGGTGGCCACGTAGTTGTCCAGGATGGCGATGAATTCGTCCGCGATGCGGTCGCCGCGCAAGGTCATCGCCTTCTCGCCGTCGATAAACACGGGCGCCGAGGGGGCCTCGCCATTGCCCGGCAGGGAGATGCCAATATTGGCGTGCTTGGATTCGCCCGGGCCGTTGACCACGCACCCCATGACCGCCAGGGTGAGGTTTTCCACGCCGTCGTACTTGACCCGCCACTCGGGCATCTTTTCGCGCACATGCGCCTGCACCGACTTGGCCAGCTCCTGGAAGAACTCGCTGGTGGTCCGGCCGCAGCCGGGGCATGCCGTGACCAGCGGCGTGAATGCGCGCAGGCCCATGGTCTGCAGTAGTTCCTGCGCCACCACCACTTCACCGGTACGCGAGGCACCCGGTTCCGGGGTCAGCGAGATGCGGATGGTGTCGCCGATGCCTTCCTGCAGCAGCACGGCCAGGGCCGCGCTGGACGCCGTGATGCCCTTCGAACCCATGCCGGCCTCAGTGAGACCCAGGTGCAGGGCGTAATCGCAGCGATGCGCGATATCGCGATACACGGCAATCAGCTCCTGCACGCCCGACACCTTGCAGGACAGGATGATGCGGTCGCGCGGCAGGCCGATCTCCTCGGCGCGAATGGCCGAATCCAGCGCCGAGCGGATGAGCGCCTCGCGGGCTACATGGCTCGCATCCCACGGCTCAGCCCGCTGGTGGTTCTCGTCCATCAGCATGGCCACCATGCTCTGGTCCAGCGAACCCCAGTTGGCGCCGATGCGCACCGGCTTGCCGTACTGGATGGCCTTTTCGATGATCGCGGCAAACTGGCTGTCTTTCTTTTTGCCGAAGCCGACGTTGCCCGGATTGATGCGGTATTTCGCCAGAGCTTCGGCACAGGCCGGCTCGCCTTCCAGCAGCTGGTGGCCGTTGTAGTGGAAGTCGCCAATGATCGGCACGTCCACGCCCATCATCTCCAGGCGCTCGCGGATACGCGGCACGGCAGCCGCGGCAGCGGGCGTGTTCACCGTGATGCGCACCAGTTCGGAGCCGGCGCGGGCCAGCTCGGCGATCTGTTTGGCCGTGCTGACCGGGTCCTCGGTATCCGTATTGGTCATCGACTGGACCACGATGGGGGCGCCGCCGCCCACGGTGATCTTGCCGATCTGCACGCCCACGCTGGGGCGACGCTGGCCCGGCTCAGCCGGACGGGGGGAAGAAGAACGCTTGTCGCTCATGAAGAAACCAGACACCGGTCCGCGCCCTTGCGCGGCAATGCCCTAAGGATACTTCATGCCTGTGACAGGGTTGCTGACTGACACGGGGCGGCGGCCTGGAACGATGGCGAAAGCCGGATTTCCTGGGCCTGGGCACGCGACCGGTCGTTCCTGTGACTGCCGCGACTTAGGACACTTCCTTGCGGCCTTTTCTTGATGCGGCATAACCGCGCAGAACGCTGATAACGGCCCCGGGCGAGCGATGATTTCGCATGTTCCGGTACAAGGAGTCCGACATGTCCGTGGCCTACGCCCCCTCCGATTCGATCCGACCGTCCCATCGCGGCATCCACGCGCCCGGATGCGCCGGCTGCGCCCATGTGTCGGCCTGCCAGGCTGGCGGCTACGGGCGCGACGAGCTGAGCGGCATGCGCAGCATCGTCGAACGCGCCGGCCTGCTTCGCGATGGCGAGTATCTCTACCGCCCCCGCTCGCCCTTCCGCTCGCTCTACGCGGTGCAGAGCGGCATGGCCAAGACGGTATCGGTGGATTCGGCCGGTCGCGAAATGGTGCTGGCGTTCCATCTTCCCGGTGAATTGTTCGGGCTGGATGCGATCTGCCTTGGCTACCATGACAACGCCGTGATCTCGCTTGGCCGCACCCAGTTCTGCCGCTTCCCGTTCGAAGCCCTGCGCTGCCTCGCCAACCGTGAACCGGAGGTGCAGTGGCACCTCATCAACACGATGAGCCGGCAGATTCATCACCAGAGCCTGAGCAGCGGCGACTATCCCGCCGAAGAGCGCATGGCCGCTTTCCTGGTGGATCTGGTTGATCGCCGGGCATCGCTGGGCCTGGCGACCGATCACCTGCCACTGCCGATGTCGCGTGCCGACATCGGGAATCACCTGCGCCTGGCGACGGAAACGGTCAGTCGCCTCTTCGCGCGTTTCCGAGATGCGGGTTTCGTTCGCATCGAGCGTCATGTCGTTCATTTGAACGATCTTCGCGGGTTGCGCGAGGTCGCGCGGCACGTGCTTGAGCGGTAAACGCCCCGGCGTCTGATCGCCGGACCCGCTAAAAGCCCCGACCTTCGTCGGGGCTTTTTTGTTTGCGGCGGCATGACACTCCATCGCTATCGTTTTCGACCTTATTCACCGCATCTTCGCGACATAACGACGCAATGCCCATCCAGCCGCGGCAGAACGACACACCACGCTGACTCACGTCAACGCCAACCGATGGGCCGATTCCTACGCTGCGCTCAATTTCAAGGAGGCAGCAGGGGCCCATGGGCAGCGCACTCGTTCCAACCACCTATAACGACAAGGTCGTCCGGCAGTTCCTTGCCGCGGCCGTGTTCTGGGGCATCGTCGGCATGGCGGTCGGCGTGCTCGCCGCGGCACAGCTGGCGTGGCCGGCACTCAACTTCGACATTCCGTGGCTGACCTACAGCCGCATCCGCCCCTTGCATACCAACGGCGTGATCTTCGCCTTCGGCGGCAGCGCGCTGATGGCCAGCTGCTATTACGTCGTGCAGCGCACCTGCCACACGCGCGTGTTCTCGGACAAGATCGCCACCTTCACCTTCTGGGGCTGGCAGGCCGTGCTGGTGTCGGCGGTGATCACGCTGCCGCTGGGCATCACCCAGAGCAAGGAATACGCCGAGCTGGAATGGCCGATCGATCTGCTGATCGCCATCGTCTGGGTGGCCTTCGGCGTCAACTTCTTCGGCACGCTGGTCAAGCGCCGCATCCGCCATATCTACGTGGCGAACTGGTACTACGGCGCCTTCATCATCGCGGTCGGCCTGCTGCATATCGTCAACAACATCGCCATCCCGGTGTCGCTGGGCAAGTCGTACATCGTCTACTCCGGCGCGGTCGACGCGATGGTGCAGTGGTGGTACGGGCACAACGCGGTGGCGTTCTTCCTGACCGCCGGCTTCCTGGCGATGATGTACTACTTCGTGCCGCGCCAGGCCGAACGCCCGCTGTGGAGCTACCGCTTCTCGATCGTCAACTTCTGGGCGCTGATCTCGATGTACATGTGGGCGGGCTCGCACCACCTGCTGTACACGGCGCTGCCGGACTGGGTGCAGTCGGTCGGCATGATCTTCTCGCTGATCCTGCTGATGCCCAGCTGGGGCTCGGCGGCGAACGGCCTGATGACCTACAACGGCGTCTGGTACAAGCTCAAGACCGATCCGATCACGCGCTTCATGGTGATGGCCCTGGTGTTCTACGCCGCGGCCACCTTCGAAGGCTCGATGATGGCGATCAAGTCGGTCAATGCGCTGTCGCACTACACCGACTGGACCATCGCCCACGTGCATTCGGGTGCGCTCGGCTGGGTGGCGATGATCACCATCGGATCGCTTTACGCCATGGGTCCGCGCGTGTTCGGCCAAAGCGAGATGTACTCCACTCGCCTGATCAACGTGCATTTCTGGCTGCACGTCGGCGGCACAATCATGTATGTGTTCGCCATGTGGACCGCGGGCGTGACCGAAGGCGTGATGTGGCGCAAAACGCTGCCCACCGGCTCGCTGGCCTACAGCTTCATGGACAGCCTGCGCGCCATCCATCCCTTCTACATCATCCGCGCCATGGGCGGCGGACTCATCGTCGGCGGCATGTTCGTGATGGCCTGGAACATGTGGCGCACGTATGCGCCGGCCCGCGTCAGCGGCATCGAGCCGGTCGCCATTCCGCAGGGAGCCTGAGCCATGAGCCACCAACCACCCGTCGGCTTCCGTCGTTACCGC